>NZ_JHAK01000007.1:0-170539 GCF_000765485.1 Thalassobacter sp. 16PALIMAR09 | reverse complement strand
GTATAATCGCCCGCGAGGACACATCCTCACGACAGGTGTTTCGAGAAGTGGCTGGGCCAATGCCCCCGCCCCACATCGCGCGCGGCTTAGACCCCTGGTGGGGAAAAATCAAGCGGTCATTCGAGCTGTGCTTCGGCCTCTGACGTCTGAGCCGCAAGAAGTGGCGGCAGCGCCAGCCATTCGGGCTTGGTCAGTATCCAATTCTGGATGGCTCTCGCGGCATTTCGCGACAGGGCGCGCATCTGCTCTTCTTTGGTTTTTGTGAACCCGGAGCCAATGATCGTGGTCGCGTTCGCGCCCTCGAATACCGTGATACGCTCAGGCTCAGCGTGCAGTTTGCGAGCCTCAGCATCGTCCCAGACGTTCGCCGACAGCACGAGAATAGATTTGGGCGCCAAAAGCACCGGAATGCCCGGAGGCGCAAGCGCGTAGCCATCCACATTTACTGCGATATGAAAATCACGCCCCCCGGCATAGCCTGAAAACCGGCGATCAATCTCGGCCCCAAGGACGTCCTGCCATTCGGCCGGTGTTGCGGAGCGCGAGGGCGGCACAAGGCGCGCATTGTCAGCGACCACAATATTCCACTTCATCTGAAACGACCCCATGTCGGGCTGCTGATAGATCAGTGGATCCTCTGAGGCGCAGGCCGAAACAAATAGTACGGCCAAAATCGTCAAAGTTTTGCGAAAAACGCCCATCATGCTCTCCAAAATTTAGGCCATGGGGTAGCCCACGATACCCGCCCGCGCAACGGTTGCTTGGCTCGGCTAGGGTGCGTCATCCGACACGACACTGCATATATCGCGCAGGGCTTGCCATTCTGTGTCTGACAAAGCGGGTGCAGTCGCGGTGCCGGTGTCCGCCGCAGCGGCGGCTTGGATCCGAGCGGCCATCTCGGGGTGCGAAGACAGATGCGCCAAGACGCCTGTAACTTCGGGATGATCTTCGGACATCCGGGCAAACAAGCTGCCCAACGCGGCGGGGGGCAGGCCCACGTCAGTCAACCGCTCCTGCGCGTAGACGTCTGCCTCTGTTTCAGCTGCACGTGAATAACCTGAGCTGATGATACCAGCCCCCAAACCCGCCGCCCCTGTGAAATCACCGGACAAGAGCGAGACGATGACAAAAGTCGTCATCCGCTCCAACACGCTGGCGACAGAATGGTCCAACACGACGTGACCCAATTCATGGGCGAAAACGGCCGCGACTTCATCCGGGCTCTCGGAGAGTTGGATGAGCGAATCGAAAAACGTGATGTAGCCCCCCGGCAAAGCATAGGCATTGGGGATTTGGTTGGCGCGATCATCCAAAACCGCCACCTTGAGCGGATAGGGCAAGGCAACGCCATCGGCGATACGCGCAGTGATCTTGTTCATCGCAGCCACCCCATCCGGCGCTGCACAGAACTTTAACGGCGTGTTGCTGGGCGAAAACGCGCTGCGGGTCAGTTCGAAATGGGTCTCCCCCATTTTCAGCTCAGCACGAACATTGGTGAAACCCGCCAGAACGCCCGCAAGCATCGGCAACACCACCAAGATCAGAGCGGCCACGGATACAGCGCCAACTGTGGCCGCCGTGATCGCTTGCCGCCACTTTGAAGGTGGACGTAAAGGAGTGCCTAGGTTCGGGCAGGCCCGCGCCACCATCGCGCAGGCGACCGGGTCCCGCAGGACCAAGCGCGCGCTGGTGTTGTCGTCTAACCCGATCGTCAGCGTGTCGTAATTCGACTGGTCCGGCAGCGTGCGCACCGCATCGCAAGGCCACAACACGACGTTCTGCCCGTCAGGCAGATCGAGGACCAGTACATCGCCGTAATCGCCGTGATCTTCGCGAACGGCAACACGCTGCGCTAGCGCACGCTCACCGTCATAGTAGTCGCCGAAATGCTCATTCGAGGGGGGCTGGGACGTATTCATATGCCGCCCCCAAAATCAAAGAAGCCCGCCAGCCCATCCGCATCTGCCATGTGATGATCCACCCCACGCCGGGTCGCGGCAATCACGCTGGCATCATGCACCAGCAGCGTTTCAGCCGCATGCCGCAACATCGGGAACGTCACAAACACATGTTTGAACTGCGCCCGCAGGACAAAAAAACTGAAGTAGATCAGAATGGTGCTCGCGAGGATAATCCACTCCGGCAGGTTGAACAGCGCCCCCAATGAGAATTCCTCAGTCAGGATGTCTTGGGAGGGAAGGCTTGCACCCAAGGCCCCAAAGATCGCGAACAGCATCGCCACGAGGATCGGCACAAGGATCGAAAGAATAAGGAAGATGATCAGGTTGCCGAGCAGATGGATTTTGATGATCTTGCCCGTGCGCGGATGAATTTCGAGTTCAGTCCCGCCGGAATAAAGCGTCTCGGACATCAACATCCGAAAGCTTGCAACCCGGTAGTAGATCCATCCAAAGACCATGCCCGGCACCGTAATAAATAGCCAGCCTAAGTTCCCGCCAGTTCCGTTAAAGGACGCCGCAGCGGGCAACCCAATTGTCGCCAATCCAAAGACCAAAAACGGTAGGTAAGCCGCATATAGCATAGTGAACCGGCCACTTTGGAAAAACGGCTGATCCCCAAACCACGTGCGATCCACCATAAATTTGCGCAACCGAAACGTCGCCAGTGGCAAAAGCAAGCCGAGCGACGCAATCGCCAGCCCATAGTAAAGGAACGCCCGCCACATGTAGCCAAACGCGCCGGGTTCCATAGAAAACGCGAGCCCGCGCCATGAGGTATGGTTTACCAGATACCTTCGGCCCCGGTACTGGGCGATAAAATAAAGCGGTAGGATCAGCGCAAGGGCCGCGATAAATCCGGGCGTCGTATCGCCGGTGAGATTGAGGCTCGCGAAGAGGATGAGCATCATCACGAGGCCCACGTAGAACACCAGCAGCACAGCCGCGACAAAGAAACCGATCAGTTTTTCAAGCGGTTGGCCCGTGTATTCTAACGGCATACCGCCCGGGCGCACACTAGACCACAGCCACCGGCGCAACCGGGTCCGCGCCCAAAATGAATACAGCCCGAAGGTCACAACCATCAAACTGCCGGTCTTGAGCACCAACCCTAGCAGGTCGATCCGCGCTCCTTTTACGGCAGTTTCCAGCGTGTCATCGGCCATTTCGGTGCCTTAGGTAAAGGTGTTATCCCGCGGAAAGCCACGTGGCGCCATCCGCCCTGCCGAAGCACGTTTGGATGTCCATTCGCTTAGATCTGTCTCGGTACGGGTCCGGCCAGCGGGATCGAGCCAGCTAAGGCCATCGGCGAGCGTGAAGGTCCGCGCATCCGTGAGGCCGCCGTCCTTATATTTTTGCAACCGGACGCCCTTGCCGCGTGCCATTTCCGGCAATTCATCAAGTGCGAAAACCAACATTTTACGGTTTTCGCCGACGACGGCGACGTGATCGCCTGCCACGGGCGCACAGACGGTCGCGCGCACATCACCTCGCACGTTCAGCACCTGTTTACCCGACCGCGTTTGGGCCACCACATCGTCCTGCGCGACGACAAAGCCGTCACCTGCACTTGAGGCAACCAGCAGCTTACCCCCAGCGCGGTAAATCAGAATATCCGTGATCTCGACCTCGTTGGGCAGATCTACCATCAGGCGCAAAGGCTCACCCATGCCGCGCCCACCGGGCAAATTCGCGGCCAGAACGGTGTAGAAACGCCCATTAGAGCCGAACACCAGCAGCTTATCCGTGGTCTCAGCATGGAACATAAAGCGGGGACCATCGCCGTCCTTGAACTTTAACTCACGCGCAAGATCGATGTGCCCGGTCATTGACCGCACCCAAGCCATCTTGGAGCAGACGACGGTGATCGGCTCACGCTCAATCATCGCCTCAAGCGGGACTTCTGCGATCTCTAGGGCCTCTGCAAAGGTTGTGCGGCGGGCACCGCCCTCAACACCTTTGCCGAATAGTTTACGCGTTTCGCGCAATTGATCCGCGATCGCTTTCCATTGGACGTCATCATTTTCCAGCAGGTCCTCTAGACCCGCGCGCTCCTCCATCAAAGCGTCACGTTCCGTGAGCAGCGCCAACTCTTCGAGCCGTCGCAAGGCGCGCAGACGCATATTGAGGATCGCTTCGGCCTGAACCTCGCTAAGGGCCTCGGACCGGTCGGTCGGCAAGGGGCTGACGTAGTCGGCTTCATCCTGCGCGCGCGCATGGCTGACGCCCCAGTCCTCGAACATCAACGCCCGCTTGGGCGCATCATCGTATCGGATAATATCGATGACGCGATCCAGATTGAGGAAGGCCACGATAAAGCCCTCAAGCACCTCAAGCCGGTGATCGATCTGGGCCAGACGGTGCCGTGAGCGGCGCTGTAGCACAACGCGGCGGTGGTCCAAAAACGCCTGCAAAACCTCACGTAGGCCGCAAACCTTTGGGGTCACACCGTCGATCAGCACGTTCATGTTCAACGAGAACCGTGTTTCCAGATCGCTGGCCCGGAACAGGGTCGACATCAAAACGTCGGGGTCCACGTTCTTGGTTTTCGGCTCAAGCACGATGCGGATGTCATCCGCACTTTCGTCGCGCACGTCCGCAAGGATCGGCACCTTTTTGGTCTGAATGACCTCGGCCAGCTTTTCGATCAGGCGGGATTTTTGCACCTGATACGGTATTTCGGTCACGACAATTTGCCATTGCCCACGGCCCAAATCCTCAACTTCCCAACGGGCGCGCAACCGGAAGGAGCCACGTCCAGTCCGATACGCCTCAAGCACGTTTTCGCGCGGCTCAACCAGCACGCCACCGGTTGGAAAATCCGGGCCGGGGATCATGTCGACCAGCGTTTCATCCCGAACATTGGGTGTCTTGATGAGATGCAGACAAGCGGTGATCAACTCTTCGAGGTTATGAGGCGGAATATTGGTCGCCATCCCAACCGCAATCCCGGAAGAGCCGTTTGCCAACAGGTTCGGGAACGCCGCAGGCAGCACGACGGGTTCACGCAACGTGCCATCGTAGTTGTCGCGGTAATCAACCGCGTCTTCGTTGAGCCCCTCTAGCAGCGCCTCAGCCGCGGCGGTCATACGCGCCTCGGTGTACCGGCTCGCGGCCGGGTTATCGCCGTCGATGTTGCCAAAGTTCCCCTGCCCGTCCACCAGAGGATAGCGAACTGCGAAATCCTGCGCCAAGCGCGCCATCGCGTCGTAAATCGCGGCGTCACCATGGGGGTGATAGTTGCCCATCACATCGCCCGAAATCTTGGCGGACTTCCGGAAGCCACCCGTCGGCGATAGACGCAATTCGCGCATCGCAAAGAGGATGCGTCGGTGAACTGGCTTCAGCCCGTCCCGCGCATCCGGCAACGCCCGGTGCATAATCGTGGACAGCGCATACGTCAGGTAGCGCTCCCCAATGGCGCGCGACAGTGGCTCTGCAATGGCTTCGGGTGTGTCGATGGGATCACTCATGAACTTGGTCTACTGTAGGCGATTTCCAGCGTAAACAGACAACGCGGCCAAAAAATGGTAAGTTGGTGTTCAAAGATTCGTAGCGCTGCCTTTTGCTGCACATTTATTTTATTTTGACCGTTTACGGAGGGCTGCGTTTTGCTTCGCCTTTCTATCATATTGATTGCCACCCTTTGGGCGGGCTTCCTGATTTGGGGCACGCCCAGTGAAACGACACCCCAATCGGGCCAAAACCTAAGCGACCACGCCCCGCGCGCCGCGAGAGTTTCGATATATTCAGAGCCGACGATTTTGTCTGTGGATCGCCCCACGCCAACAACTGCGCGCGCTGCACCGCCCCCGGTGCTGGCCGTTCAAATCGCCACGGAACCAACGACACCAGAAAAGATAGTGCCGATGGAAGAGTTACCTCTGTTTACGGTCACCGGCAGCCGCGTAAACCTACGCACCGGCCCCTCGACCCAGACAGATATTGTGATGTCCCTCTCGCTGGGGAGCGTGACCGCAGCGCTCGGCCCGGAAAAAAACGGTTGGATCGAGATCAGAGACCTAAACACGGGGCTGTCCGGCTACATGTCGGCCCAGTTTCTCGAATTGCTGTAAAGCATCCATTGACCCCACTGAGCCTGCCCTTACGTTGCCCCACGAAAAGAGGGCGCAATGCAAAAATCCATATTGATCACAGGGTGTTCCAGCGGCATCGGTCTAGACGCAGCACACACATTGCGTGACCGGGGCTGGCAGGTCTTTGCGGCATGTCGAAAGCAAGTTGATTGCGACCGGCTCTCGGATGAAGGCTTCGTCGCCCCACGGTTAGACTACGAAGCCCCCGAAACCATCGAGGCAGCCCTCAAAGATGTTCTGAACCAGACCGGAGGTACGTTGACCGGGGTCTTCAACAACGGTGCATACGCAATCCCCGGCTTGGTTGAGGACCTGCCCACCGACGCACTACGCCAGATTTTTGAAGCCAATTTCTTTGGCTATCATGCCCTGAACCGCGCCGTGATTCCGGTGATGCGCGCGCAGGGCCATGGCCGCATTGTGCAATGCTCCTCCATTCTAGGCTTCTCACCGCTGCCGTGGCGCGGGGCCTATAATGCCACCAAATTCGCGCTGGAGGGGTTAACGGACACGTTGCGACTAGAAATGCGTGGCACGCAGATTTTCCCGGTTCTGATTGAGCCCGGCCCCATCACAACCAAGATCCGAGAAAATGCGATTCCCCATTTTGAAAAGTGGATCGACTGGGAAAACAGCGCCCGGGTGGCTGATTACAAAGCGCTCAAACAGCGACTTTATACTTCATCTGGGCCTGACCCGTTTGAGCTGCCCCCCACTGCTGTGACCAAAAAACTGCTCCACGCCTTAGAAGCGCCAAGGCCACGCGCACGCTATTATGTGACCTTTCCCACCTACCTGATGGGCACGCTTAAACGGCTTTTGTCGACTTCGGGCATAGATTTTGTGGCCAGCCGGTTCTAGACCGCTACGTCACGGCCAAAGAGAGGAATAAACATGTTCAGCGATCCCTTGTTCTACATAGCAGCGGCTGCATGCCTTGTTGTGGCGGGCATCTTGTTGTTCGGCATCGGCGGCTTTGGCTCCGGTGGCGGCTTTAATAAAAAACACGCCAATAAGGTCATGCGGCTCCGGCTTTATGCCCAGTTGGGGGCCGTGGCCCTGATGGTTGGTTTTCTCTTACTACGCGGCGTCGGAGGTCAATAATGGTAGTTTTATCAAAGATTTACACAAAAACAGGTGATGCGGGCGAAACTGCTCTGGGCAACGGGGCACGGGTGGCAAAGCACTCACTGCGGGTCACGGCCTATGGCACTGTGGATGAAACAAACGCCACAGTTGGCCTAGCGCGACAGCACAGCACCGGTGAGATGGACGCCCAATTGGCGGCGATCCAGAACGATCTGTTCGACCTTGGCGCCGATCTGTGCCGCCCCGACATGGAAAAAGACGCCGAGAGCGAATATCCACCGCTGCGCGTCTCTGAAGCACAGGTCCAGCGGCTCGAAGCCGAAATCGACGCTATGAACGCTGCACTTGAGCCTCTGCGCAGCTTTATTCTGCCCGGCGGCAGCGCATTGGCTGCGCAACTACATCTGTGCCGGACCGTATCGCGCCGTGCCGAACGTTTTTCGGTTGAGCTAGCGACCGTCGAAGCGATTAACCCAGCAGCAGTCAAATACCTTAACCGCTTGTCTGATTGGTTCTTTGTTGCAGGCCGCATCGCGAATGACGGTGGCAAAGATGACGTTCTTTGGGTGCCCGGCGCGAATAGATAATTGATCCCTTTGCGCATCGCTTTGACCGCGAAAAAGGCGGTGCGCAAAGGACAAAATAGGACATAAAACGGCGTAAATGACCCAGACAGTGGTGTTGGCTTTGCCCTCTACATTGGCTCGCAAGCATCACGATAATCACGCCCAACATGCTACGACACACCACAGGCCTAGGGCCGGAAACATCGCCGCGTCACAGTGGCAAGTTGTAAAAATTTACTCTATGCCGCGCAGTGCACAGTGGTTATCAATGCGATGAAATTTTCGGGCAATATTTCACGAAAGCCCGAGTCGAACAGGAGAAACGCGCAATGAAGGTCCTCGTACCGGTGAAACGCGTGATCGATTATAACGTAAAAGTTCGCGTCAAAGCGGACGGAAGCGGTGTCGATCTCGCGAACGTCAAAATGTCCATGAACCCCTTTGATGAGATCGCGGTCGAAGCTGCGATCCGCCTGAAAGAAGCGGGTCAAGTAGACGAAATCGTCGTCGTTTCCGTTGGCGTTGCAAAAGCACAAGAAACGTTGCGCACCGCTTTGGCGATGGGCGCAGATCGCGCGATCTTGGTCGAAGCCACCGACGACGTTCACACCGACATCGAGCCTCTTGCCGTCGCAAAAGTCCTCAAGGCGCTGGTTGAAGAAGAGCAGCCCGGCCTCGTGATCTGTGGCAAGCAAGCCATCGACAACGACATGAACGCCACCGGTCAGATGCTCTCGGCTCTGCTGGGTTGGAGCCAAGCTACCTTCGCCTCCGAATTGGCGATTGAAGGCGAAAGCGCGACCGTGACCCGCGAAGTGGACGGCGGCTTGCAGACAATCAAGGTCAAGATGCCTGCCGTTGTGACCGTGGACCTGCGCCTCAATGAGCCGCGCTACGCGTCTTTGCCCAACATTATGAAGGCAAAGAAAAAACCGCTCGACACCAAGACACCAAGCGACTTGGGCGTTGACGTAACCCCACGTCTGAGCGTCGTCACAACAACTGAACCAGCAGCGCGCGCAGCTGGCGTCAAAGTTGGTTCCGTGGACGAACTTGTTTTGAAACTCAAAGACGAAGCAGGAGTGATCTAAGATGGCTGTTCTTCTTATTGCAGAAGTCTCGGGCGGCACTTTGGCCGTGGACGCAACCGCCAAGGCGCTCACTGCTGCCAAAGCGATGGGTGACGTAACCGTACTGTGTGCTTCCGCGGGATGCGGTGGCGCGGCAGAGGCGGCAGCGAAACTCGACGGTGTGAGCAAAGTTCTCTGCGCCGATGACGCAGCTTATGGCCACGACCTTGCGGAGCCTCTTGCCGATTTGGTTGTCGGCATGGCCGGTGACTACAGCCACATCGTGGCACCCGCTACAGCAACTGCTAAAAATGTGATGCCCCGCATCGCAGCCCTGCTGGATGCAATGGTGATCTCGGACGTAACGGCCGTTGTGGACGCAGACACTTTTGAGCGCCCCATCTACGCTGGTAACGCGATCCAAACGGTCAAATCGGCAGATGCTACAAAGGTTCTGACAGTTCGCACAGCGACGTTTGATGCCGCTGGCGAAGGCGGCTCGGCGTCGGTTGAAAGCATTGCAGCAGCGGCCAACTCCGGAATTTCGGAGTGGGTAGAAGACAAGGTTGCCGCCTCTGACCGGCCCGAGCTGACCTCCGCTGGAATCGTTGTCTCTGGTGGTCGCGGCGTTGGCTCCGAGGACGATTTCAAGATGATTGAAACCCTCGCGGACAAGCTGGGCGCCGCAGTTGGTGCATCCCGTGCCGCAGTCGACTCAGGCTACGCTCCGAACGATTGGCAGGTCGGCCAGACCGGCAAAGTCGTCGCACCCGACCTGTACGTTGCGGTCGGTATCTCGGGTGCAATTCAGCACCTTGCCGGCATGAAAGACTCCAAGGTTATCGTTGCAATCAACAAAGACGAGGAAGCGCCAATCTTCCAAGTTGCTGACTACGGTCTCGTTGCTGATTTGTTCGACGCAGTACCAGAACTTCTCGAAAAGCTCTGATTACGCTGAAACCTTTATTGGAAACGGCCCGCATTTGTGCGGGCCGTTTTCTTTTGCGCTAATCTCAAGCGAAAGCGGCAACACCCGCCAGTTTCTCCGCGATCTCTACGTGACACGCTGGGGGCAAAAGTTGCTTTGCCACGGGCACCTCCATCTCAGGCACTTTCATACCGTGAATACCCGCATTGGCACGTGTTTGCGCAGGGTCGTACCGCAGAACATCCTCAACCAATGGTCGTAAATCGTCGACCATGCGCTCAGACACAAAAAGTGGCTCTGGCCCAAGTTCCGCGCCATGTGTGGGCGGAGTTTCATCCGGCAACCACAAAAGCATTTTGCGCCCGGTTATCCGCGTCAGCAGCAAACGCATACGCGCCGTCCAGGCCGCACACAGTTCCTGCTCAATCATCCGGAACTTGTCCGGCGAACAGGCTTTTAACGTCACCAGCATGTGCCGCGTGAAATGGAATTCACTAAAATCAACGCCTTGAAACAGGTTTTGCATCAGAGCTGAGGGCTTCAAGAAGCGGTCGTTGCGGCGAGGATGAACGTGATAGAAACGGTTCGACATGTTATGCGCCGGCAAAACCTGGACAATTGTCATATCAGCCTCTGAGGCCATATCCAGCACCGTCGCATCAGCCGCAAAGACATCCACGCCAGCATTCATTTGGCCAAAGTTCACGCAAGGCAGGCCAATCTTATCTTCCAAAAGCTCGGAAAACGGCCGTTCCACATAGCGACCATACGTTTCAGAACCACCAATAACCGCGACATAGGGTGTTCGACGATCCTTCTTGGGACCCCGAAACAGTGTTTTCGATGCGCCGTAAGTGCACGGGTAATACTCAAGCGCGGGCTGCGCCATTCTTTCATAGGTCATCTACCTATTCCCACCAATGTTCGACTCACCCAAGCCAGACATTGCAGCAAAGCCGTTACCGATTACCTAACCGAGTAATTTGCCATTCTTTTTCAACAACACCGTGGCTTGTGACCCTTCGCTATCCCGCGTAATTTAGCCCCACACACGGCAGGAGAGCCCGAATGGATATTCAGAAAATCGGCATCGTCGGCGCAGGCCAGATGGGCAACGGCATTGCACATGTCTGTGCATTGGCGGGTTACGATGTGATTCTAAATGATATTTCCCAAGACTCACTCGACGCCGCGATGACAACGGTTCGCAAAAACCTCGAACGACAAGTCAGCCGTGAAAAAATCACACAAGCCGATCAGGATGCGACCCTAGGCCGGATCTCAACCACGTTGCGCCTTCCGGATTTGGGCGCGACGGACTTGGTTATTGAGGCCGCGACGGAGCGTGAAACAGTAAAACAGGCGATTTTCGAAGACCTTCTGCCTCACCTCCAACCACACACAATCCTGACCTCCAACACATCGTCTATCTCGATCACCCGCCTCGCGAGTCGTACAGACCGGCCCGAGAAATTCATGGGCTTCCACTTCATGAACCCGGTGCCGATCATGAAATTAGTCGAGTTGATCCGTGGGATCGCAACAGACGAACCAACATTTTCGGCCTGTCGCAAGGTGGTTGAACGGCTGGGCAAAACCGCTGCCACTGCAGAAGATTTTCCAGCATTCATCGTTAACCGCATCTTGATGCCGATGATCAATGAGGCGGTTTACACGCTCTATGAGGGTGTCGGAAACGTTAAATCCATCGATGAATCCATGAAGCTTGGCGCGAACCACCCAATGGGGCCGCTTGAACTCGCGGACTTCATCGGGTTGGACACATGCCTTGCGATTATGAACGTGCTACATGACGGTCTAGCGGATACCAAATACCGTCCCTGCCCACTGCTCACGAAATACGTTGAGGCCGGGTGGCTTGGTCGCAAAACGGAACGTGGCTTCTACGACTATCGTCAGAACCCGCCTGTCCCAACCCGCTAATCGTTCAGGGTTTTTTCCCGCAACCAAGCGACAAACCCACGTGGGTTTGACGCCCATTTTGCGATCTCAGATCGGTCAATGGGTGCACGCACGATAGGGGCCTGTGGTTTGTTCAACGCATAAACCACTTCATGCAGCAGCAGACCCTGACGCAGGGTCGCCGAAAGAATATTCGCAATCTGATACCAACGCGAGTTTTGTCCCGGAAAGAACACAGGCACGACAACCGCTTCGGATTTTTGGATCATTTTCGCGGTGAACGGATTCCATTCCTTTTCGACCGCTGGTCCAAAATATGTCTCCGAGGCTGCAACAGCGCCGGATGGGAACAGGACAATCACACCGCCGTTTTCCAGATGCGCATTCGAGGCTTTGCGCATCTCAAGATTTTTCTTCAACGAATTCTCTTCGTGCGGAAACGGCACCGGGATCATGAATTCTTCGATCTCGGGGATCCCGGTCAGCAAGGAACGCGTCAAGATTTTGTAATCTGTTCGCACCCGACCGATCAATTCGGCCAACACCATGCCATCCACCAAACCATGCGGGTGATTGGCCACAACAATAACCGGGCCCGTCTTGGGGATGCGCGCGATTTGCTCCTCGGGGGTGATCAGATCAATCCCCATGACCTTGAGCGCATGCGCCCAAAACCCCTGCCCGGTTTGCACACCCTCCCGCTCAAACCGGCGGATCAGGCGCAGCAGTCGAATTTTGCCCGTCGTCCACTCCATCACGCGGATTGTGTTGGCTTTCCACGGGTTTTCGAACGTGTTGGCGTAGGAAAGGCGCTTCTTATCATAGGCCACGTAATTGGGGTCCGTGACCCCATCCGCGCCGTCTAATTCGTGCGTATTGTCCACCAAAGCTAACGGGGCTCCCGGTTCAGACGTCTTCCCCAAAGCGCGCGGCCACCAAGTCGGCCAATGCATCGGCCAAGGCATCCGCTTGTGCGCCCGAAGTTTCGACCTCAATAGTCGTTCCCTTGGATGCTGCCAACATCAAAAGCCCCATGATTGAATCGCCAGACGCCTCAAGACCGTCTTTGCGGACCGTGGCAGAGGCATCAAAACCTTCGACACACTCAACAAACTTAGCTGAAGCCCGTGCGTGCAGGCCTTTTTGGTTCACGATGGATAGGGTTCTTGCCGTCATGCGTTGCCCGCCGTTGCATCAAAACTGTTGATGTACCGTCGTCCGGCATCGCGCGCCAAATCGACCGCCTCACCGACTGAGCGCCCACGAGACTTGGCAAGCTTAATCAGAGCCGGAAGGTTCGCGCCGTACAGAATACGCCGATCAGCGGCCATGCACGCAGGCAACGATAGGTTCGAGGGGGAGCCACCAAACATGTCAGTGACAACTACAACACCGTCTCCGGTATCGACATCGTTCGCCGCTGCACAAATTTCAGATTTTTTCACATCTCTGTCGTGATCAGGCTCTATGGCTATCGCAACAATACCGGTCTGCTGGCCAACGACATGTTCAATCGCAGCCAGGTACTCCCGTGCAAGCCCCCCGTGGGCAACGATGACGATCCCAATCACCTGTGGGTCTACCTCTTCCCCGGGCGCCACGTCTGTCCGCTGCGCCGCTCCAATTCCCTGTGTCTTAAAGACACTCTCCAGCCGCTTTCCGCAAGGGTCGCTGCGAGGCTTTCCGCTACGGCAACGGAGCGGTGTTGCCCCCCTGTACAGCCCAACCCAATCGTAAGATGCGATTTTCCCTCGGCCTCATAGGCGGGCAAAAGCATCAAAAGCAGGTCCTCAACCTTCGCACGGAACGGTAAATAATGCGTGTCTTTCGCGATATACGCGGCAACTTCTTGCGACTGGCCCGTTTTTTCCCGCAAATCTGGTGCCCAGTGCGGATTGCGCAAAAAACGCACATCAAACGCTAAATCGAGGCCGAGAGGCAACCCACGCTTATAGCTGAAACTTTGAACCGACACCGCAAGCCGCGTCGCCGCCGAGACCGCGAATATGCGATCCACCTCTGCGCGCAACTCGTGGATATTAAGCTGACTGGTATCAATAAAATGATCGGCCTGCTCTTTGAGCGGCTCTAGCAAGAGCATTTCTTGCGCAATGCCACCCTCTGTGTCCTGACCATCCGCAGCGGGATGCCGCCGCCGCGTTTCGGAATAGCGACGCAACAGAATATTTGGCGCGCAATCAACATAGAGCACATTCAGATCAACCGCTGGGTTTGCCCGAAGCTTTGTGATCAGATCGGTAAACCGCTGGACACTGAAATCTCGGTTGCGCGTATCGACCCCAAGCGCCAGAGGCCGACCCGTTGATGGTCCATTCAAAACGCGCCCCACCAGCGACAACGGCAGGTTATCAATCACCTCATATGCAAGGTCCTCAAGGGCAGCAATCGCAGTGGATCGCCCCGCGCCAGCAGGGCCGGTCACGAAAACAACAGGGGTTGGGTCTGGTGCCACGTCGGTCATTAAGCTCGCAGTATTATTGCTTGATAGAAGGATAGCGGTAACAGATCCCGAAGCAAATGAAACGGTGCCGCGGATAAACCGCTAGCAGCGCAGGGTCCGCCCCCCATGGCGCAACAACAATACGGCTTTGGCCGCCAGCCCAGTAACGTGAGACGCGCGATAGATCGGAACCTCACACTCATCAAAGATCACAGCTTCTTCAGGGGGGAAGCGCGGAGCGGCATTCTCTCCCAGCACAAGGCAGCACGTCAGTTTTGCAGAGCGTTTCAAAGGGATTGGGAGAAGACCGAACCCGCGCATCTCTAACTGCTCGGGCGCATTTTCTGGCGGCATGCATAGCAAGTTTCTGCGCGAATTCAGTTTGATTTCCACGGCATCATCACACACCAACGCACATCCCAAGGCGATCATCTCAGCCGCGAGCGTGCTTTTCCCAGCGCCACTTTTACCAAGGATCAAAAGCCCGTGATCCCCGTGTGCGACACAGGTGGCATGGGCACGCCAATGCCCCTGACCCCGCACCGCGCAAAAACTATCCGCTTGGATCAAAGTCACTTAAATCGGCAAGCCAACCACGAACCGCGCGCCTAGCGGCTCGGACGTGAGGTCCAAATCGGTGGGGCGAATATTCTCAGCCCAAATCACACCACCATGTGCCTCAACAATCTGCTTCGAGATGGCCAAACCAAGCCCCGAGTGATTGCCAAACTGTTGCTGCGGTCGCTCAGAATAGAACCGGTTGAACACCTTCGTCAAAGCCTGTTCAGGAATGCCGGGCCCCGTGTCTTCGACCACGATCAGCACGCGGTTGTCACGCTGACGCGCCCAAATTCGCACCGCATCACCAGCATCACAAAACGACAGCGCATTGGTGATCAAGTTCACGAAAACCTGAGCGAGTCGCGCCTCAAGCCCCATGATCACGATTGGCTCTTTGGGTAGGTCCGCGATGAAATCAATATCACGCGCGCTTGCTTCCTCAGAGTGGTAGAGCGTCAGATTATTGAGCATCTTGATGAGGTTGAAGGGCTCTTCTTCTTCCTTCACCAGCTCACTGTCCAGCCGCGACGCATTTGAGATGTCGGACACGAGCCGATCAAGACGCCGGACATCGTGGTCAATCACATCCAGAAGCGTGCTGCGCTGATCCTCTGTCTTGGCCAAACGCATCGTGCCCACCGCAGAGCGGAGAGAGGCCAGCGGGTTCTTGATTTCATGCGCCACGTCGGCCGCAAATTGTTCGTTGCTATCGATCCGGTCATAGAGCGCGGACACCATGCCCCTTAGCGCCCCCGACAGCCGTCCGATTTCATCGGGGCGCGCAGTGAGATCTGGAATGCGCACCCGATTGGGGCTCATCTTGCGGGCATTTTTGTCCCGCCCAAGTTCGGCCGCCGCTGATAAATCCGACAAGGGATTAGCAATGGTTGAGGCGAGCAGAAGGCTCAGCCCAATCGAAACCATCAAGGCAATCACAAACATCTGCAGCACTTGTTCCCGCTGCGCGCGGGCTAGGGCGTCAATCTCTCCCGCGCGGCTTGTCACGGCAATTGAGCCCAGTGCAACGGCATCTTTGCCGATGGGCGTGGCCACAGTATAGACAGTGCCGGTCTCAATCTCGCGGCCGCGGATGAGCGTCTCACCCTGGCCAATCTCACGTACCATTTCCAGCGCGACTTGGGATGTGGGCGTGCTGATCACTGGGGCCTGCTCGGCCGACATTACACCCGCAACGCTGTCCCACACCCAGTTGAGCAGGTTGGTAATGACATTGGTCCGATCAGTGGTTGTTTGCAGCCCCCGGACGGTCCCTGCGGGCTGCGCATCAGCGGTCGTTTCAGCCACAAGCCTTTGACGGTCGTCAAACACATGCACCTCGACCCCGGCTGGTAAGTCGATAGCGGCCAGCACCTCCGTCACGTCAACGTCCGCGAGGGACGCAAGCGACCCACTGGCAACACCCGGTAAGGACGCCTCAAAGATGTCGGCAATCAACTGCGCCTCAACCACCAAAGCCTTTTCGCGCTGCGTAACAAGGCTATCGCGCGAAGGGCTTAGAAACAGAACCCCAGCCACAAGCACTAAAATCGCCAACATGTTGAAAACGATGATCTTGCGCGCAAGCGGTGATCGGTTGAGTGAAATCATCCCACGACGTTCGCGCGCCGAAACCAATTCGCTTTCTAAAGCACCAGTGGGGCGGTCCCAGTCTTCACCAAGAACCACCTCACTTTCAGGCCTGCGTCCGCGCGAAGCGGTTTGCATAATGGCGTCCGCCGTCATTCTTCGTTGTATCGGTACCCAATGCCGTACAGCGTCTCAATCGCGGAGAACTCGGCATCAGCCATGCGCATTTTCTTCCGCAACCGCTTGATATGGCTGTCGATTGTTCGATCATCGACATAGACCTGATCGTCATAAGCCACGTCCATCAGTTGATCCCTGCTTTTAACAAATCCGGGACGCGTGGCCAATGCTTGTAACAGCAAAAACTCGGTTACGGTTAGGGTTACGTCGTTGCCCTTCCACTTCACTGCGTGACGCAGCGGGTCCATGACCAGATCACCACGCACAAGCGCCTGTGTTTCCTCTGGCGTATCGGTTTCATCGGAGGCAATCGCCTCCTGACGGCGCAAAATGGCGCGAATACGCTCGACAAGCAGGCGTTGCGAAAACGGTTTGCGCACATAATCGTCCGCCCCCATCCGCAGACCCAAAACCTCATCGATTTCGTCATCTTTGGAGGTTAAAAAGATTACCGGGACAGAGCTTTTCTGACGCAAACGCTGCAACAGATCCATGCCATCCATACGGGGCATCTTTATGTCCAACACAGCAAGTTCCGGCATCCGGCGCATAAATGCATCCAAAGCCGATTGGCCATCATTATATGTTTCGACCTCAAAACCCTCTGCCTCCAGAGTCATCGAGACTGACGTGAGAATATTTCGATCGTCATCGACCAGAGCAATCCGCGACATGTGCAATGTTCCTTATTTTGCCCAATTTGCCTAAATTTTTGCTTACTGTCCGACTTTCACTAGAGAGAATCAACAAAAAACGAATCAGCCGCGGTGATCCTGCCCCGTACAAGGCCTGATCGAAGTTAATAGCCCCATAATTTGCGCTAACAGCGGCAATTTGGTTGCGCTAACTGCGCGCTTGCGTCCTGTTCAAGCCAAAATACGTCATGATATAGCCACGGAACGTAGTCGCATTGGCTGCTGTTTGTATTTCGACCTAGAGCGGGACAACACCCGCGGGAGCAAGATCATGATCATCGGACGCGTTAACCCAGCGCACACGCTGGAAACCCAAGGCATTTCCGGGCTCGGGTCGGTCTATTACAACTTGCTTGAACCGGCGATCATCCAGCAGGCGATTGAACGCGGCGAAGGAACACTCGGCAAGGGTGGCGCGTTCATGACGACCACTGGCAAATACACCGGTCGTTCGCCCAAAGATAAGCACGTGGTGAAAACCCCAGACGTCGTTGATACGATCTGGTGGGACAACAACGCCGCGATGTCGCCCGAAGGGTTCGACGCGCTCTACGAAGACATGCTCGCCCACATGAAAGGTCGCGATTATTTCGTACAAGACCTGTTTGGCGGCGCGGACCCAGCCCACCGCTTGGACGTTCGGATGGTGACCGAGCTTGCATGGCACAACCTGTTCATCCGCCACCTTCTGCGCCGCCCTGAGCCCGCAGAGCTGGAAACATTCGCCCCCGAATTCACGGTCATCAACTGCCCCACGTTCAAGGCCGACCCAGAGCGTCACAACTGCCGCTCCGACACGGTCATCGCCATGAACTTTGAGCGTAAGCTGATCCTGATCGGCGGCACCGAATACGCCGGTGAAAACAAGAAATCGATCTTTACGCTGCTCAACTACCTGCTGCCAGCCAAGGGCATCATGCCCATGCACTGCTCGGCCAACCACGCCATCGACAACCCAGTCGATTCGGCCGTGTTCTTTGGCCTCTCGGGCACCGGCAAGACCACTCTTTCGGCTGATCCCGGTCGCACCCTGATCGGTGATGATGAACACGGCTGGTCCGAGCGCGGCATCTTCAACTTCGAGGGCGGCTGCTACGCCAAAACGATCAACCTGCGCCGCGAAGCCGAGCCTGAAATCTACGACACGACGTCTAAGTTCGGCACCGTGATCGAAAACATGGTGTTCGACCCGAACACCTTTGACCTCGACTTTGATGATGACAGCCTGACCGCCAACATGCGCTGCGCCTACCCGCTGGAGTATATTTCCAACGCGTCGGACACCGCACTTGGTGGCCACCCCAAAAACATCATCATGCTGACCTGCGATGCGTTTGGCGTCCTGCCTCCCATCGCGCGGCTCACGCCAGCGCAGGCTATGTACCACTTCCTGTCGGGCTTCACCTCCAAGGTCGCGGGCACCGAGCGTGGCGTGACCGAGCCTGAGCCAACGTTCTCGACTTGCTTTGGCGCACCTTTCATGCCCCGTCGCCCCGAAGTTTACGGTGACCTCCTGCGCAGCAAAATCGCCGAAAACGGCTCCACCTGCTGGCTGGTCAACACCGGCTGGACCGGTGGCGCCTATGGCACAGGTTCGCGGATGCCAATCAAGGCCACACGCGCGCTGCTGACGGCTGCGTTGAACGGTAATCTCGGCGATTGCGAATTCCGCCGCGACCCCAACTTTGGCTTCGACGTTCCCGTCGCATGCCAAGGCGTCGACGACAGCCTGCTTGATCCACGGACAACATGGTCCGACCCCGCAGCCTACGACGCACAGGCCGCGAAACTGGTTTCCATGTTCTCAGACAACTTTGCGCAATACGTCCCGTTCATCGACGAAGACGTCAAAGCCTGCGCGATCGGCTAATCATGTGCTGAGGCGGGCATCCCCGCCTCACGCCAAGCCTTTGCGGATCAGGTTCGCACCGGCCACCAGCAAGACAATCAAGATTGCCCGCCTAAACGCGACCGCGGGCAATCGGTCTTGCACCGCAAAGCCAACCCACATCCCCAACATGCTTGGTATCAACAGCGCGGCTGAAAATGGCGCGGTATCAAGATTGAGAATGCCGGATTTCAAATGCGCCACAAGCAGCATGAATGATCCAAGCCCATAGATCACGCCCTGCACCACACCCTGCTGCGCACGCGGCACGTCCGTCGCCAGCAGGTACAATACGGTGGTCGATCCCCAGTTGCCCGTAAGCCCGCCCATCGTGCCCGAAATTAGGCCCGCAATCCATTCGGTCCACCACCGATGCCGCTGCGCGATATGGAACGACACCCCCGCCAGCTGAATCACCGACAGCACGACCACCGGAATACCAAGCACCAGTGAGAAAACCTGTGGGGACAACGACGTGACCAACTGCGCCGCGAGCAAGATCATGACACATACCACGATCAAATAGCGCCAAAACTGCCGCGCCGCAGCAACCGCAGGCCCAACACCGGCTCGCAAGGTTTGCGTTACATTCGCCGCCACAATCGGCAAAATAATTCCGGCCAATGCCAGCTGCGGATCCAAAAATGTCGATAGCCCAGAAATCATGATCAAGGGCAGCGCAAATCCCACCACCCCTTTGACAAAACCGCCAAAAAACGTGATCGCGACAGCAAGAGCAAAGGCCCCCAGCGACATAAATTCCATGATGCGTGTCCCTGTTTTAGCTGCACTCAATGCAGTCTTGTGCTATCGTCACGGCAACCTACCTTCCAATGGATCAACGGACACCCAAAAATCCGCTGAGACATTTTAGTTCGCCATAGATTGCATATGCAGAATTTTCTTGCGCTGCACTTGCACAGTCGGTACGAAGACCCGACAAATTGATGCTAGGAGACGACCATGCCCCGTGACGCCGCCGAGAGCCACATCGAAACATCCGCCATTCTGCCAAACCTGCTTGCACTTACGGGTGATTCCGTCGCCGCAGCAGAGGCCCTATTGGCCCGCGCCAAGGCGCTGATTACTGTCCAAGTTACCGACAATGATCGCATCTCAGGCCGCTTGATCGAAGAAAACCAGACCGCGACCCATGGCTTTGCTTGGTTGGCAACATACGTCGAATCGCTGCGTCAGATGCAGGGCTGGGCCGAGCGGATGGCCGCAGACGGCACCTTCAACGAGATGAACCAACTGATCCACCAGATCGCCTTTGGCGAGTACCTGTGGCAGATGTACGGCGGCATCCCGATGAACCAGGGCGAAATGTTGCGCCCCCAAGACATTGGCCTCTCGCAAGAGGATCAAGCGGTGCTGATGACGCCTGCGGTCCAAATGCTCACACAGAACGGCAACACCCAAAACGCGCGGACCCGCCTTGTTGAGCTGATGCAAGAGGGTCAAGCTGAGGCGATGTTCGGCACCTCCGGCCTTGATGAAGAGCTGGAAATGATCCGTGAGCAGTTCTTCCGCTACTCCAAGGAAAAGGTCGAACCCTTTGCCCACGAATGGCACCTCAAGGATGAGCTGATCCCGATGGAAATCATCGAGGAACTGGCAGAAATGGGTGTCTTTGGCCTGACGATCCCCGAAGAATACGGCGGATTTGGCCTGTCCAAGGCATCCATGTGCGTCGTTTCCGAGGAACTGTCGCGCGGCTACATCGGCGTCGGCTCGCTGGGCACGCGCTCGGAGATCGCGGCCGAGTTGATCCTTGCAGGCGGCACCGAAGAGCAGAAACAAAGCTGGCTGCCACGCTTGGCCTCTGCCGAAATCCTGCCCACCGCAGTGTTCACTGAGCCAAACACCGGTTCCGACCTTGGCAGCCTGCGCACCCGCGCCGTCAAGGATGAGAACGGCGATTACCAAATCACCGGCAACAAAACCTGGATCACCCACGCGACCCGCACGCAGGTTATGACGCTGCTGGCCCGGACCGATCCCGACACGACCAACTACAAAGGTCTGTCGATGTTCCTTGCGGAAAAAACCCCAGGCACGGACGAAAACCCGTTTCCCACTGAGGGCATGACCGGTGGTGAAATCGAAGTGCTCGGCTACCGCGGCATGAAAGAATACGAGCTGGGTTTCGATAACTTCCACGTGAAGGGCGAAAACCTGCTTGGCGGAGAAGAGGGCAAGGGCTTCAAACAGCTCATGGAAACCTTCGAAAGCGCACGCATCCAGACCGCAGCTCGCGCCGTTGGTGTTGCGCAGTGCGCCCTCGACATCGCAATGCAATACGCGATCGATCGTAAGCAGTTCGGCAAGTCGCTGATCGAGTTCCCCCGCGTTTCGGGCAAGCTTGCGATGATGGCTGTTGAGATCATGATCGCGCGCCAGCTGACCTACTTCTCGGCCCGCGAAAAGGATGAAGGCCGTCGCTGCGACCTAGAGGCAGGCATGGCCAAACTGCTTGGCGCCCGCGTGGCGTGGGCAGCAGCCGACAACGGCCTGCAAATCCATGGCGGCAACGGCTTTGCGCTGGAATACAAAATCTCGCGCGTGTTGTGCGATGCCCGCATCCTCAACATCTTTGAGGGTGCTGCGGAAATCCAAGCCCAGGTGATTGCCCGCCGCTTGCTTGGCTAAACCGCCTCTTTTCTGAGCAGATCAAAACCCCCGGCGCTATTCCCTAGCGTCGGGGGTTGCTTTTTTCGCCCCTCCGCCACAGCTGTTAGGTCACGAGGGAGATCACCATGACAGATACGCGCCCTATCCTGCTCACTGGCGTCAGTGGGTTCATTGCCAAACGCATTGCCTATGACCTTTTGCAAAAAGGCTACCATGTGCGCGGGTCTCTGCGCAGCATGGACCGCGCGGATGAAGTGCGCGCCGCCGTCCAAGACCCCGGCGATGGGCGCCTCACCTTTGTTGAGCTGGACCTGACCCGCGATGCAGGTTGGGATGCTGCTGTCACCGGTTGTCAGGCAGTCCTGCACACCGCATCCCCCTTTCCCCTAGCCTCACCCAAGAATGAAGAGGACCTGATCCGTCCTGCGGTAGACGGCACGCGCCGCGCGCTCAAGGCCGCGCGCATGGCAGGCGTGAACCGCGTCGTGCTGACATCGTCCATGGTGGCGATCCTCTATGCAGAGCGGCCTGCGGGCTACGCAGCCACCGCCGCCGATTGGACCGATGTCACCCACAAAAGCGCCTCAGCGTACATCAAATCCAAAACCCTCGCGGAACAAGCGGCATGGGATTTCGTGAAACGAAACCCAGAGCTGCAGCTGACAACCGTGAACCCCGGCCTAGTGTGCGGCACGCCAATGGATAACCGCTTTGGCACCTCGCTTGAACTGATCCAGCGGGTCATGTCTGGCAAGGACCCGATGCTGCCAGATATTCCAATTCCCGTCGTGGATATTGAGGATGTCTCGGCCCTGCACATAATGGCGCTGGAACGCCCAGACACGATTGGCCAACGCATCATGGCCACGGATGACGTGCTGCGGATGCCTGCGATTGGCGCTTTGTTAGCCGCGACTTACCCAAAGCGAAAGATCGCAACCAAACCGGCACCGCGGTTTTTGCTCAAGGCGCTCGCGATGTTCGACACGTCGCTCAAAACTGCGATGCCCCAAGTGGGCCTGCCGATGCAGATCGACACACGCGCCACCACCGAAGGGCTGGGCTACCGCTTTGTGCCCTCGGACACAGCGATCCAACGCTCTGCTGAGGCCGTGATCAGCGGCGCTTAGTCCGTCTTCCCTCGGGGCGGCGCAGGGGGTATAGCCGCGTCATGGCTCAAAATCCTCCCTCGCTTCGGCCCGACCTCGCCCCCAAGCCCACCTTGCCCACGGACGCCCGCCCGGGGCAGCCACGCATTGGCATGGTCTCTCTTGGATGTCCCAAGGCGCTGGTGGACAGTGAACGTATCCTGACGCGCCTGCGGGCCGAGGGCTACGCGATCTCACCCGATTATGCTGGCGCTGAGGCCGTGATCGTCAACACCTGCGGGTTTCTCGACAGTGCCAAGGCCGAAAGCCTTGAAGCCATCGGAGAGGCACTGGACGCCAATGGCCGCGTCATTGTCACGGGCTGTTTGGGCGCAGAGCCTGAGTATATCACCGGCGCGCATCCCAAAGTTCTCGCGGTGACCGGGCCCCAACAATACGAGCAAGTGCTGGACGCCGTGCACGCCGCCATGCCGCCTAGCCCCGATCCGTTCGTGGACCTTCTGCCCGCTACCGGCGTCAGCCTCACGCCGCGCCACTACAGCTACCTCAAGATCTCTGAGGGCTGTAACCACACCTGCAAATTCTGCATCATCCCGGACATGCGCGGCAAACTCAGCAGCCGCCCCCATGCCGCCATCCTGCGCGAAGCCGAACGTCTGGTCGATGCAGGCGTGCGCGAACTGCTCGTGATCTCGCAGGATACTTCTGCCTACGGCACGGACGTCAAAAGGCGCGATGCCAAACACCCGATCATCCCTCTGGCGCGCGATCTGGGCGAATTGGGCGCATGGGTGCGGATGCACTATGTCTATCCCTACCCCTTCGTAAAAGACCTGATCCCGCTCATGGCAGAGGGGCTGGTGCTGCCTTATCTGGACGTGCCGTTCCAACACGCCCACCCCGATACACTCAAACGCATGGCGCGCCCAGCGGCTGCGGAAAAAACGCTCGACCGGATCCGCGAATGGCGCGATATCTGTCCCGACATTACCCTGCGGTCCACGTTTATCGTCGGCTACCCCGGCGAAACCGAGGCCGAGTTCCAAACGCTTTTGGATTGGCTGGATGAGGCGCAATTGGATCGCGTCGGCTGTTTTCAATACGAGAACGTCGATGGCGCGCGGTCAAACGCCCTGCCCGATCATGTCGCCCCCGAGCTGAAACAAGAACGCTGGGAACGCTTCATGGAGAAATCCCAAGCGATTTCTGAGGCAAAGCTGGCCGCCAAAGTCGGCACCCGGATTGAGGTGATCGTCGATTCCGTCGACGAGGAGGGCGCGACCTGCCGCACCAAATCCGACGCACCCGAGATCGACGGGAACCTGTTCATCGACGAAGGGTTCGAAGGACTGACCCCCGGCATGATCGTCGAGGTCGATGTTGATGAGGCCGGTGAATACGATCTTTGGGGGCAAGTCGCCGCACAATCGTGAGGGCCTACGCCTCAGCCAACCACATCCTGACCGCGTCCTGCACATGCCGGAAGCGGTCGCCCCCCAAATGCTTGCCGCCGTACCAGCGCGTGACGACAACAACGGTGTCGTACAGGCCCTCACGCTCCAGCATCCGACAGATCACAAGACCCGCGCCGCTTTCGCCGTCGTCATTCTTGACCGGCCCGCTTTCCAGCAAAAGCCCCCAAGTATTATGCGTGGCGCGCGCAAATTTCTTGTTCCGGCACAGCGCTTTGACAAAGGCTTTCGCCTCTTCTGGCGATGCCGCGGGCCCGCCCGCAACCGCATAGCGCGAGCCGCGATCAGAAATCACGTTCTCCATGATCCTCACGCGAACAGCCCCACTAGGATCACAACCCACGCAAGCCCTACGGCAATCCCCGCGAGAGATGCCGCACAGGACCCAATGTCCTTTGCCTCCCCCGCCAAGGGATGCTGCTCCAATGAGATATAATCCACCACACGTTCAATCGCGGTATTGAGCAGTTCAATCACCAACACAAACGTCCCGCCCATCACGATGATGGCCACCTCAACCGTGCTAAGCGGCAGGATCAATGCCGCAAGCACCGAGATGCCGTGCATCAATGCCCAAGCCCGCAAGGCTGTTTCGCTTTTCCAAGCAACCCTCCAGCCAGCCCAGCTCCACGCTGATTTCTGTCGTAGTTCTTTTAGGGTGGCGCGCATCCGGGTCTTCTCCAAGCTTCACGCCTTGAGACCAGAAACACACGACGATGAAAAGAGGACTAAGGCTCAGCCTTCGCCGCAGCGGGTGGAAGCTTGATCCACTCAAACACCTCCGCGTTCATGCACGCAGACGGCACGCTCTGGGCACCCCATTCGGATTTGCCAAGCCAACACTCACACTGCTGCACCCAATCGCATCCGCGACACCGATGCACCACATCAGCCCATTCCTCCGCACTTAGACGGCCATCCGCATAGGCCTGCACAAGGTCAGCACCGCTGGCCTTGGCCATAGTGACAGCCAGCCAATAGTGGCGATTCAATGTGCCCAAAGGGGTCAGGTGATGTGTCATCGCAACGATCCTTTCGTTGGATCAAGGATCGCATGAAACAACCCTTCGCGCTTTGCGCAGGATCAAAGACGGCCCTCACATGCGCGAAACCGCACGCAGCGCATCCCAGCGGCTTTCGTTGTTGCAGGTCTCGGGCACCTCGCCCGCGTCCAGCGCCTTGGTGCAGCCGCCTACATCCCCGCATCCACGGCAGCGCAAAAGCATATCGCTGGTGTCCCCCGCCGACAGGGTCCCCTTGGCTTCTTCGGCACGCAAATCAAATCCCTGCGCCTCCGCCATGCGGTTCATAAGGTCTTGATGAAGTCTCGGATCGCCCAAAGCCATGATGCACCCTTTCTCGATGACGTCAGACAAGGGGTAAGGGCTGCGCGAAATCCCGGCTTTGACCTATATCAAGGCCCCAAATCAGAGCCCCGCCGCAACCCGGCGCACCGTCGCCACACGCGCGGCATTGGGCGGGTGGGTTCCCAAGAACCGATCACCGGGGTCCGGGATCCGCGCAAAGAACGCAGCCCCCCGCAACGGGTCGAACCCCGCGTCATGGGTGATCACTGTGCCCAGCGCATCGGCCTCTAACTCATGTTCTTTGGAAAATCCCCGCGCCCCAACCGTGGCCCCAGCGCGTGATAGCTGGTCCACCACCGCAGAGTTTGCACCGGTGATCGCGCCCACAAGGCTGCCCAAAATCGCACCCCCAACGGCGGCTTGCCGTTGCTCGGCCAAGTGTTCTTCTATGTGGTGGGCGGCTTCATGGCCCATAACAAAAGCGATCTCATCAATATTGCGCGCGTCCGCAATCAATGCCTGCGCAAACGTCAAAAGCGGGCGCCCCTCGGGGCTGAGAGATTGAAACGCGTTCTTGGGGGCGTTGGGGTTTGGGTCTACCCGGAACAGAAAATCACAATTCAGCCCGCGCGTCTGCGCACGGCAGGTCCGCTCCGCCACGGGTTCTAGGCGGATGCGCGCGGCGTTGTAGTTGCGCATGGCTTGCGCCGCACTGACCGGAGCACCCGCCTGCGGCAAGGGGGCCGCATTGACAGGGGGCGGCGCGGACGTCGGCTCCACGCAGGCCGATAGGAACAGAAGCGACAGACCTGCGACACACGTTCTCAACATTGCGGCTCTCCTTTTCGACGCGGTCGCGCGCCCTACTTGTGACCAAAGATATAGGAATTTACCGTGCAAGACAAAAGCCATACCGACACGCGAGTGCTGTACAACGCCCAGTGCCCCGTCTGCTCGTTTGAGATCAACCACTACGACGCCTACAGCAAGGCGCAGAACCTGCCGATCCGGTTTGACGATCTGAATGCGGATGTTCTGGCCGAATGGGACATGGACGCTGACACTGCGGCCAAGCGTTTACATGTTCTACACAATGGTCAACTGATCGCAGGTATCCCCGCGTTCCTGGTTCTGTGGCAAGAGATGCCGCGCTACCGCCTATTGGGGCGGATCGTGGGCCTGCCCGGTATCCGGCACGCGGCGATTGCGGCCTATGACTATGTCCTCGCGCCCGCGATTTACGCTTGGCACAAACGCCGCCAGAACCGCGCGGTTGCCAAAGGCTGATCTCGCGGGCAGTGTAAGTTCATGTTTTCCATTGAGCACACTTTCGACGCATCGGTTATCACCCTCGTGGATGAAGGCGCGGGCCATTTGACCGAAGACATCACGATCAATGCCTTTGAGGATTGCGTCACCATTGAACAGGTCGACCCCACCACGGACATTGTACGGCGGATCACACTCTCCCTGTCACAGGTGCAGGATCTGGCCGCCGCATTGGACCTGCCCGAAGGGGTCTATCGGCTCAAACAGGCTGAGGCTGAATAGGGCACGCGCATGACGGTTGGTTTCTTTCACGATGAGCGGTGCCTGTGGCACTCTGGCGGGAATTACGCGGGCATGTTGCCCGTGGGCGGCTTGGTCCAGCCCATGGTCGGGGGGCTGCCAGAGAACCCCGAAACAAAACGCCGCTTTGTGAACCTGATGCAAGTGACGGGCTTGGCGCGTGAGCTAACCTGGTCCACTGCCCCCGTCGCCAGCACTGAGGACCTGCTGCGCGTCCACCCCCAAAGCTATCTGACGGCCTTCAAGGAGATGTCGGAGGCCGGTGGCGGTGAATTGGGCCTGCGTACACCCTTTGGCCCCGACGGCTACGACATCGCAGCCCTTTCGGCCGGGTTGACCACAGCCGCTGTCCAACAGGTGCTGCGCGGTGAATTGGACCAAGCCTACGCGCTGTCCCGTCCGCCCGGTCACCATTGCCTGCCGGACTTTCCCAACGGGTTTTGCCTGATGGCCAACATCGCCATCGCGGTTGAGGCTGCGTTACACCACAAACTGGCCGGGCGCATTGCCGTGCTGGATTGGGATGTGCACCACGGCAATGGCACAGAGGCGATCTTTTATGATCGGCCTGATGTCCTGACGATCTCGGTTCATCAGGAACGGAACTATCCCAGCGACACTGGCGGGTTTGAGGCGCGCGGCTCTGGCTTGGGTGAGGGGGCGAACCTCAACATTCCGCTGCCCCCCGGCGCGGGCCACAATGTATACATTAAATCCATGGAGCAAATCGTCCTGCCGGCGCTGCGCGATTTCCAACCGGACCTGATTGTTGTCGCCTGTGGATTTGATGCCGCGATGATTGACCCGCTCAGCCGGATGATGGCCCGGGCCGAGACCTTTCGCGCGATGACCGCGATGGTGCAGGAGGCCGCGCGCGATCTGTGCGGCGGCAAATTGGTGCTAAGCCATGAGGGCGGCTATTCCGAGGTCTATGTCCCCTTCTGTGGTCACGCCGTGATGGAGCAACTCACGGGCAGTACAATCACCGCACCCGACCCGTTTGAAGAACGCTTCCGCGACCGTCAGCCCAGCGCGCGTTTTGATCAATTCGCCTTTGGGCTGCTAGATGAAATGGCGCAGGCGCTTTAACCCACGCGACCCGCGCCAAACGAAACCGCCGCGGCGCAGCAATGTGTTTGACTTCGCATAGTCCACTGCGGCACCTTACCCGCGACCACAGTGAGGATCTCCTTCTTATGAATAAAGTATATGGCAGTGCGGCGGAGGCTCTTGATGGGCTTTTGCACGACGGCATGTTTATCGCGGCTGGCGGCTTTGGCCTGTGCGGTATCCCTGAGTTGCTCTTGGACGCGATCAAGGACGCAGGCACGCAAAACCTGACCTTCGCCTCGAACAACGCAGGCGTGGATGATTTCGGCATCGGGATTTTGCTGCAAACGCGCCAAGTTAAAAAGATGATCTCATCCTATGTGGGTGAGAACGCGGAATTCATGCGCCAGTATCTGTCGGGTGAGTTGGAGCTGGAATTCAACCCCCAAGGTACCTTGGCCGAGCGGATGCGCGCAGGCGGTTGTGGCATCCCCGGCTTCTATACCAAGACCGGCGTGGGCACCGTGATTGCCGACGGCAAAGAGCACAAAGACTTTCCCACCGGGCCCGACGGCGCGAATGAGACGTATATCATGGAAAACGGCATCTTTGCCGATCTGTCCATCGTCAAGGCGTGGAAGGCCGACGCGACGGGCAACCTTGTGTTCCGCAAGACGGCTCGCAACTTTAACCCGCCCGCCGCGATGTGCGGCAAGGTCTGCATCGCAGAGGTTGAGGAAATCGTGCCCACCGGCTCGCTTGATCCCGATATGATCCACCTGCCGGGCATCTACGTGCACCGGATCGTTCAGGGCGATCACGAAAAACGTATTGAGCAACGCACTGTGAGTGAGGGTTAAGACTATGCCTTGGGATAGAAACCAAATGGCCGCCCGCGCGGCACAGGAACTGCAAGACGGCACCTATGTGAACCTTGGCATCGGTATCCCGACGCTGGTGTCCAACTACATCCCCGAGGGGGTTGAGGTCACGCTGCAATCGGAAAACGGGATGCTTGGCATGGGGCCCTTCCCCACAGAGGACAACATCGACGCGGACCTGATCAACGCAGGCAAGCAAACCATCACCGAGCTGCCGCAAACCGCGTATTTCGACAGCGCGCAGTCGTTCGGCATGATCCGTGGCGGCAAGATTGCGATGGCGATCCTTGGCGCGATGGAAGTTGCCGAAAACGGGGACCTTGCCAACTGGATGATCCCCGGCAAGCTGGTCAAAGGCATGGGCGGTGCGATGGATTTGGTGGCCGGTGTGGGCCGTGTGGTCGTGGTTATGGATCACGCCAACAAGCATGGGCAATCCAAGCTGCTAAAGGAATGCACCTTGCCCCTGACGGGTAAGGGCGTGGTTGATCGGATCATCACCAACCTAGGTGTGCTGGACGTTGTGGACGGTGGGCTGAAGCTGGTTGAGCTGGCCGATGGCGTCAGCGAGGACGAGCTGCGCAGCCTGACAGAAGCTACTCTGGTCAACTAAGCCTGTCGCGCGGCCTTAGTTGCCGCGCGCAAGGTCTGCAAAATTGAAAACGCACCCGTCCGAGGGCAACTCGGGCGGTGTCATGCAAAGATTGCGCGCCACGTTCCACGCGGCCAACACTTTGGGCACATAGGCGCGGGTTTCTGCGAAAGGGGGCACGCCGTCATGTTCCCGCACGGCGCCCTCACCCGCGTTGTAGCCTGCAAGGGCCAGCAACACGTCGCCGTCAAATTCCTGCATCAACCAATCAAGGTAAGCCACGCCGCCTGCGATATTCTGGCTGCCGATCTTGCTGTCTTCAACGCCAAAGCGCGCGGCGGTGGCCGGGATCAGCTGCATCAGGCCTTGCGCCCCTGCCGGGCTGACCGCGTCCGTGCGCCCCGCGCTTTCAACCGCGATGACAGCAAGCGCGAGGGCGGGCGACACACGGGTGCCCACCGATTGCATCAGCAATGCGGGCCCATGGTCTGTCGCGATCTTGGCCAACAACTGAAGGGACGGCGCCGCGATGCCCGACCCTTTGGGCGCGTTGGTCACATGGATCGTGGCCTCGGTGAACCGCCCCGCCTGCCCGTGGTCCCGCCACGGTGGGATCACATCCCAAAACCACGGCTGTAGGTTTCCTGTCGGCGCGGATGGCAACACTGGCGCCGCAATCGGTGCGGTGGCGGGCGGCGCGGCAACGATGGTCGGCGTGATTTGGATGTTGATCCGGTTGGTCGCGTCCGAAGCCGGGGGCGTGACGGTCTTGAATGTCCACTCGCTGGCCCAGCCGAGTTGCGGGGCCAAGATCAGCCCCAAACAAATAATCAAACGTTTCATAAAGCTGCTCGTCCCTGATTTTAGCGTCAATAGACGCGGGATCTTGGGGCAGAGCGTGCCACACACGGGCCGGTTTGACCAATGCGATAAGTATGTTTCACCCCAATATCAGTGCAAAACCGCAACAATCGGGCCATTTTTGCGCGATTAGACCGCATTTTCAGAAAAATGATCACAGCTTGCCACGATTGTGCCTTATTTCGCCGCACCTATTAAGGAATGGCGCGGCCAGACGGGTCACCAAAGATCCGCGATTTATCCCGACGCCTGAGGCAGAGCAATGAAAGAGGCATATGATGATGAAAGCATTTCTTATTGATGATTCCGGCGCGATGGCGCTTGATTGGCTCGTTTTGACAGCCGCCCTCTTGGGACTTGGACTTGCCATTTCGGCCGTCGTTTCGTCCGGGGTCGATCATTTATCGGCACAAGCCATGACGGGCGCCGCCACCCAGAGCGTTGTTTTATTTAAATAAAAATGATGTGGCCGCCTGTATTTTGGCGGCCCTGTCCCGTGTGAATGCCTAAAATTAACACCTAATTTATCGTTAATATGTCTAAAGCCCGCCCTAAAGCCGCCCCGTTCCATCGGCAAAACTGACTTATCGAACGGCGCAAGCGCCACGATTTAAAAAAACGAGCTACACCAAGGAATATCAAAATGCTGAAAAACTTTATTGCAAGTGAATCTGGCGCCGTAACCGTTGACTGGGTTGTTCTGACAGCCGCTCTCGTGGGTTTGGGTCTTGCGGTTATGACTGTTGTGTCGTCCGGCGTTGAACAGCTTTCGACCGACATCGACGAAGAGCTGTCCACAATGGGCACGCAATCCTACACCTTCCTCGGCTTTACCGGCGGTTCGGGTGGCTAAGCCCCCAACCTATGACCTTGTGGCCTCGCCTATGTTAGGGCGGGGCTACCACGATAGCTAAAATTCGATAAAAAGGCGGTTAGAACTCTAGGTTTTTAGGGTTTTTTCGGCCCAATTCGCGCCGCATTGCGGGTGCCTTATGCCCTCATCCGACGAGCACAGATCAGCTCTGGATGAACGAAACTGAGCATAAGGAACGAGCACATGCTTCTGCACGCAATCAAGACATTCACGAACGACGAAGACGGCGCTGTCACGGTTGACTGGGTTGTTCTGACAGCGGCCCTTGTGGGCCTGGGTCTGGCCGTCATGGTCGTGGTCAAGGACGGGATTTCCGATCTGGCCGGCGACATCGACACCGAGTTGAAGAAAGACCACACCACATTCACAATCGATCTCTCTGGTTCGGGCTCCGGCTCGGGCGGCTAACGCCCTATGTACCAACCGACACTATCACAAACCGCGCGGGGGCCTTCCGCGCGGTTTTTCGTATTTCGGAGCAGGCCCATGGAAACAATAAGCAAATTTTCGGAGATTTCCCCACCAACGCCGCTTCAATTCCCCGCCCGGACCATCCTTTCGCCCAATTTCAGGCGCAGAAAACCATCATGAGGCTCCCGCATGCCGTTCAATGGGTAGGTGCGTCGGGACCCCGCATGGATGAGGCAATGGCCCGGGGGGTCAGTTAGGACAGACACCATGAGACTCGTATTTGGATTGGTTCTCATAATCGGCGTGGGGCTTGCTGGATTTGCGGTCTACTTCGCCAAAGATCGGTTTGATCAATACCAATTGGCCTTGGCACAGCAAAAGGCCGCGATCATTCCTTTGACCGAAGTCTTTGTGACCAAACGCCAGCTGCGGTACGGTCAACAACTGACGCCCGATGATGTGCAGGCCGTGAAATGGCCCGCTGACGCGCTGCCACCCGGTGCTTTTACCGAGCTTGCGCAGATTTTTCCCGATGAAAACAAAGAGCCCCGCACAGTGCTGCGCGTGATGGAACGCGGTGAGCCGCTTTTGATCATGAAGGTCACTGGCCCCGGTGAAGACGCGGGCGTTGCTGCGCGGTTGAGCAAGGGGATGCGGGCCTTTGCCCTGCGTGTGGATGTGATGTCCGGTGTGTCGGGTTTCCTGCGCCCCGGCGACAGGGTCGATGTTTATTGGACAGGCACCGGGGCCGAGGGTCAGGGCATCACCCGGTTAATCCACGCCAACCTGCAACTGATCGCGGTGGACCAAGTCACGGATGAAGAACGCAATAACCCGATCCTTGCCCAATCCGTAACCGTGGAAACCACCCCCGACGTGGTGGCGAAACTGGCCCAAGCGCAGGCAACCGGCCGCCTGACACTCGCGCTGGTGGGTGTGACGGATGATGTTGCCAGTGCTGAAGTTTCGGCCGACGCCAGCTCAATCGTGGGGGAACGCGCGATCGCTCCGGTGGCGGAAGCCAAGCGCACCTGCTCCATCCGGGAGCGCCGCGGTAAGGAAGTGGTCGTGATCCCCTCTCCCTGCCCCGAGTGACGGGGGTCTAAGTCTAGGTGATTTCTGCCCAGCGCGCCCAAAATCTTGTGGCGCGCTGTTGCTGTTTGACCGGGATTGTTGCCCTTTTGCATGAAGTACGGACGTTAACAGCTTGATTCTTGCAATAAACCCCCACTTAGCGCATGGTCGCGGCTAATATGGGCACAGACCCACTTTTAGAGCAGCGGTGATCAGAGAGGCGAGATCACATGAAATTCAGACATGTTTTAACTGCGGGGCTTTTGGGCCTTGCATTCTTAGTCGGTCAGGGCGCGCCAACATCGGCTGAAACCCTCAGCATCATGCGCGGCACCGCACAGGCGCCCCTGAAGGTGCCGTTGAACCGCGCAATCGTTCTGGAAAGCGACACGGTCTTTGCCGAATTGTCGGTTGCGAACCCCGCAATTGCCGACATCGCGACCCTGTCAGAGCGGACCATTTATGTCCTGGGCCGTGCGCCCGGGCGTACAACGCTGACCCTTTTGGGTGCTGACGGCCGTTTGATCAGCAACGTTGAGGTGCAGGTCACCCCTGATGTGGGTGAGCTAAAGGAACGCCTGTCCGAGCTGTTGCCCGGTGAACCGATTTCGGTGCGCACTGCGAATGATGGAATTGTCCTTGCCGGGACGGTGTCCTCTTCGGCGCGCGTTTCTCGTGCCCTTGATATCGCCAACCGCTACGCACCTGATCGGGTCCTGAACCTGATGGTTGTCGGCGGCACGCAGCAGGTCATGCTCAAGGTCCGCTTTGCCGAAATGCAGCGGTCAGTGTCGAAAAGCCTGTCATCATCGCTGGGGATCACGTCGATCAACCCCGACATTTCGTCCTCTACGGCCACGGGCACTGCAACGTTGAACTCGGGCACCACGCCCGGCAGCGCTGCTTCCGTCAGCCAAGTGCCGAACAACGAAAATGCGGGCGGTATCGCCGTGGCATTTGGGGCAGGCGCTGTTCAATTCTCGATCCTGCTGGAAGCGCTTGAGGACAAAGGCGTCGTCCGCACATTGGCTGAACCCAACCTCACCGCCCTCAGCGGTCAGGACGCACGGTTCCTTGCGGGCGGTGAAATCCCCCTCCCCGTTGCGAATGAACGCGGCGGCGTGTCAGCCGACTATCGCCCGTTTGGCATCGACATGTCGTTCACACCAACGGTTGTGGATGGCGACATCATCAACCTCGTGCTGAACGCCAGCGTGTCCAGCATCGACAGCGCCAATGGCACAACGATCAACAACGCATTCGTGCCCGCATTCCGGACCCGCGAAACATCCACCACGGTGGAACTGCGCGACGGTCAAAGCTTTGCGATTGCGGGCCTGTTGGAGGACGATTTCCAAGACAACGCATCACAGGTGCCTTGGCTTGGTGACATCCCCGTTCTGGGCACCCTGTTCCGTAGCGCCGAATTCCAGCGCTCGCAGTCGGAGTTGGTTGTGATCGTGACAGCCCATCTTGTGACGCCCACAACCGGCGAAGCACTGGCGCTGCCCACGGACCGCATCCGGCCCCCAACCGAGCGTGAGCTGTTCTTGTTCGGGCAGGTAGGCAACACCGGCACATCGTCCAACACACGTGTTTCGACGCAATCTGGCTCTGATGAAGTGGCGAACCAAGACTTCAGCGGATCCTACGGCTACGTATTGGAGTAAGTGATCATGGCAACTTCCAAGCATTACTCACGTCGCGGGTTGATCATGATGGCTGGCACCAGCGGGCTGTTGGCCGCGTGCGGACAGGTGTCATTGGACCAAGTCGCAGGCGCGGACATCGACGAGGGAGCCTTCGGCAACCCGACGTTCAACAACCATCTCGCCCAAACTGGCCGCGTCAACGCACGCATCAGTCTTGCCCGCAAATTCGCGGAATCGGTGCCCACGACTGTTAACTTTGCATTCGACAGCGCGGTTATCGACGCGGAGGCCCAGCAGGCCATTCGCGCACAGGCTGATTTCATGCGTCAGTTCCCAGAGGTCAAATTCTCAGTCTATGGGCATACGGATGCGGTGGGGGGTGAGGCCTCCAACCTGCGCCTTGGGCGTCGCCGGGCCCGCGCCGTTGTCAGTGCGCTTGGCCAATTCGGCATCTCGGCGCGCCGGCTTGAGGCGCTTGTCTCCTTTGGTGAGCGTCAATTGCTGGTCCAAACAGACGACCGTGAGCGGGCGAACCGCCGCACCGTGACCGAGGTTTCGGGCTTCATCGAAAGCGATCCTATGGTGTTGGATGGCCAATACGCCAACCTCATCAATCGCAACTACGTGGCATCACAAGTGCCATCTGAATAGGCCCCACGCAGCCTGTCCGACCGCGCCTGAATTGTGGCGCGGTCGTTGACACAGCGTGAACGATGACCACTCTAATACCACTTAGTTTCAGCTTTTCGGCCAAACTAATGCCCAGATTGCGGGTCAAACCAGTTCATGGGAACAGGTGCGTTTTGCACATGTGTACCCGGGGGACCGTTGGGGTCCCAGGATGTGAACTGGGTATTTTATTATGTCGAGCAACCTTGCCTTAACACCTGAACCAGCCGCGATTGTGGCCTGCACGGTTTCACGGGATGTCCAAGAATTTGACCTGCTGATTGAAGACATGGAAAGCGCGTTGGGCGAAAGTTGGGGTGACCTGACCTTCGAAGAAGCCCATGCCTTTTTGGAGCAGCCAGAAGCGCAGGAAATGGAATTTATCGCGGTGGCTGTTGATGCCGAGGATGAGGGCGACCTTGTCGAGGTTGGCACCATCATTCGCACCGCAAAAGCTGCCGGTATCAGGGTAATCCTGATCGCGGATGGGCTAAGCCCCACACTACTGCATGCGCTTTTACGCGACGGCGCGGACGATTTTGTGCCCTACCCCCTCCCCGAGAGCGCCTTGGCAGATGCCATTGCCCGGGTGCGCGCATCAACCGAGGCTGCCATGGCGGCCCCGCCACAAACAGAGCCGACTGGCAGTGCGCGCACGCAGCGGGGTTCTGGCGGGCGATCCGGGGCGGAGCCGGTGTTGTTCGCGGTGCACGGCATTGCAGGGGGCTGTGGGTCGACCACATTCGCCACCAACCTTGCGTGGGAATTGGCCAACATCAGCAGTGATCAGCCGCTTGATGTGTGCCTAATTGATCTGGACCTTCAGTTCGGCACGGTTGCCACTTATCTCGATCTGCCGCGCCGCGGTTTGATCTATGAAATCCTCGCGGACACGCAATCCATGGATGAGCAGGCCTTTCGCCAATCGCTGCTGCCGTTCAACGAAAAGATGCAGGTGTTCACCGCGCCCACGGACATTCTTCCGCTTGATTTGATCGGACCAGAGGACGTTGAGGCGTTGATCCGCCTCGCGAAGGAATGCTTTGACGTGGTGGTAGTCGATATGCCCAGCACGCTGGTGTCTTGGACCGAAACGGTGCTGCAAGAATCGGACATCTACTTTGCCAATGTTGAGTTGGAGCTGCGCTCTGCACAGAATGTCCTGCGGATGATCAAGGCGCTCCGCTCGGAGCATTTACCCCTCGAAAAGATCAAATGGGTTCTGAACCGGACGCCTAAGAAAACCGACAGCACGACCAAGGGCCGGATCAAGCGCCTCTCGGAGAGCCTTGGGGTCGAGTTTGGTTACATGATCCCGGATGGCGGACAGCAGGTGACCGATACCAATGACCACGGTGTCCCCCTGATGGAGGGTGCCCCCAAGAACCCGATGCGCAAGGAAATCCACGCCATGGCCGAGGTGCTCCATGCCGCCGCCATGGGTGATGCCGACAATCAAGCGAAACCCAAGAAGCGCTCCTTCTTTGGCTTCGGCTAACGAACTGTATGAGGTGGGTCGATGTTTTCACGTTACAAGAAACCACAGATGGACAAAGCCAAGCCCGTGGACGGAGTGCCCGGCGGGGCACCTGGTGCGGCGCGTGTGGTTGCAAAATCCGAACTGACAGGCACCGCTGCGCCCAAGTCCAAGCCCATTGCGCAAAGCGCGCAAGCAGATCCTGCCGTGGTCGAGGCCAATCCCCCGGTCAAGTCGCGGCCCGTCACCAAGACCGTGGCCGAGACACCATCCGACAAAGAACTTAAGCGGCGTCAGCGGCTCGAAGAGCTAAAGACTGAGATGCACCACAGGCTCTTGGACAACCTCAACCTAGCCGCCCTTGAGGGGGCCAATCCCAGCGATCTACGTTCAGAACTGGTCGCGATCTGTTCGGATGAGCTATCCGAGATGGGCGTTGTTCTGAACACCGAGGATCGTCAGACGCTGCACAAAGAGCTGTTTGACGAAATCACCGGCCTCGGCCCGCTAGAGCCGCTTTTGCGCGATGAGGACGTGAACGATATCCTCGTGAACGGCCCCCACAACATCTACGTGGAACGCGCGGGCAAACTGTCGAAATCCGAAATTCGGTTCAAGGATGAGGCGCATTTGCTGCGTATCATCGACAAGATCGTGTCCGCCGTGGGCCGACGCGTGGACGAATCGAACCCCTACGTTGATGCGCGCCTCAAAGATGGATCGCGTTTCAATGCCATGGTCCCTCCCGTGGCCGTGGATGGCTCGCTCGTCTCCATCCGGAAGTTCAAAAAGGAAAAGCTGGGTGTAGACGAGCTGGTCAACTTTGGAGCCTTCACCGAGGAAATGGCCGCCTACCTACAGGCCGCCGTCTCCACGCGGTTGAACGTGATCGTATCGGGCGGGACGGGTTCGGGTAAGACGACGACGCTGAACGCTTTGTCTTCTTTTATCGGTCAGGCTGAACGGGTGCTGACGATTGAGGATACGGCCGAATTGCAACTGCAACAGGACCACGTCGGCCGGATGGAAAGCCGCCCCCCCAACGTTGAGGGCAAAGGTGCGGTGACCCAGCGGGACTGTCTACGCAACGCCCTGCGCATGCGGCCCGACCGGATCATTGTGGGTGAGACCCGCGGCGAAGAGGTTATCGATATGTTGCAGGCCATGAACACCGGCCACGACGGGTCCATGACCACGATCCACGCCAACAACGCCCGCGACGCGATTTCGCGGTTGGAAAACATGGTCGCGATGGCCGGGATTGAGATGCCGCTTAAGGCGGTGCGCGCCCAGATTGCCTCGGCTGTGAACCTGATTGTGCAGGCTTCCCGCCTACAGGATGGATCCCGCCGGATGGTTTCAATCACCGAAGTGACCGGCATGGAGGGAGAGGTCATCACCCTGCAAGAGGTCTTTCGCTACGAGCGTTTGGGCCTAGAGCCGGACGGCACGATTATCGGGCGCTTCACCGCCACGGGCATTCGGTCACACTTTGCCGACCGCTTCCGCCAGTGGGGCTATGACCTGCCCGCATCCATCTATGAACCCGCGATCGACTAAGGGGTATACGCCATGGAAATCTCTATTGAGCCACTCATTTACATCGGCATTTTCGTCGGGATCGTCTTCTTGGTTGAGGGCATCTATCTGCTGTTCTTTGGCAAGAGCATCTCTCTTAACGCGCGGGTGAACCGCCGCCTAGAGATGCTGGAAAAGGGATCGACCCGCGAAGAGGTGATGGAGCATCTTCGCAAAGAGCAAGAGCAGCATTCGACCGCGCGCAACATCCCGTTTTATTCGCTCATCGCCGAGAAGGCCCGTAAGGGGAACATCGCCTTTGCCCCCGAGATGTTGATGGCCGTGATGGCCGGGCTGTGCGTGGTCGCTTTCCTCGCGCTGACGCTGTTTACGGGCGCGGGGTTTGCGGTGCGGCTGTTGGTGTCGATCGTCTTTGGCATTGGTGCGGTCTATTTCTGGATCAACAAAAAGGCCAAGCAGCGCCTATCGATGATGGAAGAGCAATTGCCCGACGCCGTGGACCTGATGGTGCGCAGCTTGCGCGTGGGACACCCGTTGAATTCCGCGATCAACATTGTCTCCAAGGAGGTGCCGGACCCGCTGGGCACCGAGTTCGGTTTTATCTCGGATGAGGCAGCCTATGGGCGCGATGTGTCCGAGGCGCTTCGCGGTCTGGCCGAACGCGCGGGCCTGCAAGACATGCGGTTTTTGGCTGTGGCCGTGGCTATTCAGCAAAAATCGGGTGGTAACCTCGCCGAGATTTTGAACGGTCTGTCGAAAGTGATCCGCGCCCGGTTCAAACTGTTCCGCCGGGTCAAGGCCATCACCGCCGAGGCGCGTTGGTCCGGCGTGTTCCTGTCGATCTTTCCGGTGCTCGCGCTGATCGGGATCAACGTGGCGCAACCGGATTACTACGCCGACGTAAAGGACAGCACGATGTTCATTCCGGCGGCTGTTGTTGTCCTCGTCTTTCTGATCGTCAACGTGTTCTTCATGCGTATGATGGTCAATATTAAGGTTTAAGCTCATGGAAACGTTCAACGAATACATCGCATTTCTTGGCCCCATGGGTGCGCTTTTGTTCGTGGGTTTCATCGGTGTGGTGATGGCCCTGATGGTCCTGCCCCGCCTGTTGCACCGCGAAAAAGACCCATTGGACCGCCTGCGCAAATCCCAAGAGGATCAAGCCAGCGAAACGGACGCGGAGGTGAAACTCAGCCGCCACGGTCAGCGGAACAAAAAGTTGGAGCGGTTTGCCCATCTGCTAGAGCCCCAAGACGCCGAGCAGCTGTCCGAAACCCGCAAAATGCTGATCCGTGCAGGCTACCGTGATCGCGACGCTGTGCGCACGCTTCAGGCCGCGCAGCTTATCTTGGGGATTGGGCTGCTAATTGTGGGCGTGTTCTATGTGGTCGTTCTGGGCTCTGAGATGAGTCTGACCAAGGTCATTATGGCCGTCATGATCCCCGGCGGTGTTGGCTATTATGGACCGAAATACTGGGTCCAAAAGCGCGTGGCGGCACGCCAGGATGCTATCATGTCAGGCTTTCCCGATGCGCTGGACCTGCTGTTGGTCTGTGTTGAGGCCGGCCAATCGCTGGACCAATCGATCATCCGCGTCAGCGAGGAGATCGAGGCCTCTTATCCAGATCTTGCCGAAGAACTATCCATGGTTGCCCATGAAATGAAGGCCGGTAAGGACAAGCCATCCGTCCTTAAGGAGTTCGCGGACCGCTGCGATGTGGCGGATATTTCGTCGTTTGTAACAGTGTTGATCCAGTCCGCCGCCTTCGGGACATCCATTGCCGAAGCACTAAGGGTGTATGCGGCGGAAATGCGTGATAAACGGGTCATGCGGGCCGAAGAAAAGGCCAACGTTTTGCCAACGAAACTGACCGTGGGAACCATGATGTTTTGTGTGCCACCCTTGCTGATTATTCTGATCGGCCCCTCCCTTTTCGGGATTTCCCAAAGCCTTGGCGGCGGAGGCGGTGGCTTCTAGATGCGCGCACTTTCCATTTCTGCACTTCTGTTGGTCCTCGTCGCCTGTGCGCCGGGGACCTCTGCACGTCTGGAACCCACACCAGGTGTGGCGCCCGGTGCCGCGCCGGGCGCGGAGCCGGTCGTGGACCCGCGTATCGTGGCGGATCGCTTGCTCGCCGCAGGTGAGGCCGAGCTGGCACTTGAGACCTACACGCGTGCAGCCGCGCGCGAGGGGCTCAGCCCTGATTTGCTGGTTTCAATGTCAGCCGCCAACGTGCGTCTTGGCCGCCTAAACCAAGCCGAACGGATCCTGCGCGATGTTTTGCGCGACACCCCCGAGCATGTTGGTGCGCTCAATAATCTGGGCGTTGTACTGCTCGAGCAGGGCAATACAGGCGAGGCCCAGCGCACTTTCCGCAAAGCCTTTGCCCTAGACAGTGGCGAAACCCCCGAAATTCGCGAAAATCTGCGCGTAGCACTCGCAAAAATGGAAAATTCATCGTATAATCCAGAACAATCGGCTTACACGCTGGTCAATCGCGGAGGGGGCGTTGTCTCTCTGGTGCGGACCAAGCCATAAAAATTATTGAGCCACACGAGCAGTAAAGGACGCAAAATGCGCCACGTTGGATTGATCGGCCTCCTGATGGGGGGCACCGTTTTGCTTGCGGGTTGTGAGCAGCCTGACACAGACGTGAGCCGCGCGCTCGATAGTGTGAATGTCATCGATGAGAGCAACCTCAACGACATCATGTTGACGGTCGCGGACCCGAATGAGGCCGTCGATTACTTTCTGCGGACCAGTCGCGAAAACCCGGACCGTATTGATGTGCAACGCGGTTTGGCCAAAAGCCTGATCCGCGCCAAGCGCAATGAGGAAGCTGCCCTTGCATGGGAAAAGGTTGCCGATCACTCTGAGGCCAGCAATGATGACAGGGTCGACTATGCCGACAGCCTGATCCGGACGGGCAAATGGGACAAGGCCGAAGATGTCCTAGACACGATCCCGCCGACCTATGAGACCTATTCCCGTTACCGGCTTGAGGCGATGATCGCCGACAGCAACCAAGAATGGGAAAAGGCCGACGCCTTTTATGAGATCGCTACAGGCCTGACCACGCGCCCAGCGGGTGTTTTGAACAACTGGGGTTTTTCCAAGCTAACCCGCGGTGATTACGGCGACGCGGAGCGGTTGTTCACCGAAGCGATCACCTATGATCGGGAACTGTTCACCGCCAAAAACAACCTCGTGTTAGCCCGCACAGCGCAGGCGAATTACACGATGCCCGTCGTGCCCATGACCAAAACGGAACAAGCGCAACTGTTGCACACTGCGGCATTGGCCGCGATCAAACAGGGTGAGACCGACATTGGCCGTACCCTGCTTCAGGATGCAATTGACGCCCATCCGCAGCACTTTGCCCCCGCCGTGCGTGCCCTGCGCGCGCTGGACACGGAGCGCACCTAGATGTTGCTGGAGATGACGGCGCAACAGGGGCTTTGGTTCCTGATCCCCGCCCTGCCGATTTGCCTGTGGGTTGCCTATACGGACCTTAGTGCGATGCGCATTCCCAACGCTGCGGTACTCACGTTGTTGGCGGTGTTTATGGTGGTGGGCTTCATGGTTCTGCCACTGGACGCGTTCGCGTGGCGGTTTGCGCATTTGGCCGTGGTTTTGGTGATCGGCTTTGTGCTGAGCGCGTTTTTGGGCGTTGGTGCGGGGGATAGTAAATTCGCCGCCGCTATGGCCCCCTTTGTGGCCCTTGGGGACGTGTCCGAAGTGCTCACGATCTTTTGCGTGTTGATCTTTGTGACCTTTGCGCTGCATCGGGCCGCGCGCTCGGTTGCCTTTATTCGCAGCCTCGCACCCACTTGGGAAAGCTGGACGGCCAAAAAATTCCCCATGGGCATCACACTTACGTCCACACTTGCTGTGTACCTTGGTCTCGCAGCCGCGCAATAAGCCGCGCGCCTGCGACCAAAGTAACCAAAACGCAAGGGACCGTGGGCTAACCTGCGACGGATCCCTGTCGCAGGAGTGTGTAGACAATGAACATGATGGTTCCCAATCCGGTGCCCGCACCAACCCCGCTCAAGACGTTGTCGGATACGGGGCTGAGCATGGTGATGATGCGTGATGTGCTGCTGAAAACCATGTTCCGCAAATCCTGTGAAACCGCGCGTGAAATTGCAGCGGCTGTGTGTATGCCGGTGCCATTGGCGCAGGAATTGGTCGATATCATCCGCAAAGCCGGTCTGGTTGAGGCGACCGGGACGCTGCATGCTGGCAAGGGCGGGGACATGGGGTTCCAACTGACGGAGGCGGGTAAGGCCCGCGCGCTCGATGCCCTATCGCAGTCCGAATACTATGGTGCGATGCCCGTCCCGCTTGAGATCTACAAACAACAAACCCGCAAGCAATCCGTACGCAATGTCCAGATCACCCGTGATGCGTTGCTGCGGTCTATGGGGCATCTGATCCTACCGCCCAATCTGATTGATCAACTTGGCCCTGCTGTTGGCTCTGGGCGATCTGTCCTTATGTACGGCCCGCCCGGCAATGGTAAGTCGTCGATTGCCGAAGGTATTCGTGCGGCTCTTGGGGACCACATCTATATCCCGCATGCCCTTGAATACGCCGGACAAGTTATCACCCTGTTCGACCCCATCGTGCACACGCCAGTGCCCGTAAAGCCCGAAGACCCCAATTGCCTGCGCAAGACAGGCCCCCGTTTTGATGAACGGTACATCATCTGTCAGCGGCCAACGGTCATGACGGGGGGTGAGCTAACGCTCTCGATGCTGGACCTAAATTACAACCCGGTTGCGCGCACCTATCAGGCATCCTTGCAGCTAAAATCATCGGGCGGTGTGTTCATCGTGGATGACCTTGGTCGCCAAGAGGAGCCCCCTCAATCACTGATCAACCGATGGATCGTCCCGATGGAGATGGGCTACGATATCCTCGCGCTGCAATCGGGTGAAAAGTTTGAGGTGCCCTTTGACACGCTGGTGGTGTTTTCCACCAACTTCCACCCCAACAAACTGTTCGATGGCGCGGCCCTGCGGCGGATCTTTTTCAAGGTCTTGATTGATGGCCCGACGCAGGAAGACTTCCTGAAGATCTTTGCCATGGTCGCCAAAAAGAAAAAGGTCCCGCTGGATGAGACAGCCTTGGTGCACATGCTCAAACAGAAATACCCCACGATTGACTATGTCTATGCCAACTTCCACGCGCCGTTCCTGCTCGATCAGATCATCGCCATTTGCGAGTATGAGGGCATCCCCTACCAAATGACCCCGGATCTGATTGATCGCGCGTGGGAGAATCTCTTTGTGTCGGAAGTTGAGTTCTCACACTAACTCACGTCACAAAGCGGCCACGATTTTGCCTCATTCCTTCGTCATTTGGCGTCGCAAAAGAACACGACTCGCCTTAGGGCGGCAAGGACGACGCAGTGGAACTATCACCCTTCGAAGACGACCCTGATGCACTGAGCCAGCGGCGCACCGTGCGGCTCATTCTATTGGCGGGGTTGGCGGTCCTTTGTTTGGCGCTGGGTATGGTCTAGCGGCTCTTGCCTCTATCACGAACGCTGGGCCAGCTTGCTTTCCCATCCGGGTCACAGATCCCTTGATCTAGCCTTGCCGCGCCACGCGCGGGGGCTAGGCTGTGGGGTATGGAAATGCCTCCCTCCCTTACCGCTTGGTTCGCCGCACGCGGCTGGTCGCCCCACCCGCACCAGTCTGAAATGTTGGCGCGTGCCGATGAACCCTCACTGCTTTTGATCGCACCTACAGGTGGCGGCAAAACGCTTGCGGGGTTTCTACCGACCCTCGCGGCGCTAGCAGACGGGTCGCACAAGGGGCTGCATACGCTTTATATTTCGCCCCTCAAGGCACTCGCTGCGGATATAAAACGCAACCTGCGCCGCCCAGTCGAGGAAGCAAACCTGCCCATCCGGATTGACGACCGCACAGGTGACACACCGCAGTCGCGGCGCAAAGCGCAGCGCGCTGACCCGCCTCACATACTTCTGACAACACCTGAAAGCCTCGCGCTCTTGCTCAGCTATGAGGACGCGCCACGGATGTTTGCAGGCCTACAGCGAGTTGTTGTCGATGAAATCCATGCGCTAGCCGAAAGCAAACGTGGCGATCACTTGATGCTGTCGCTGTCGCGGCTCCAATCCTTGGCCCCTGATATGCGGCGCGTGGGGCTGTCGGCGACAGTCGATGACCCGACTGCAATCGCTGGTTTTCTGGCCCGCCACCCTGACCCCTGCCCTATTCTGAATGCCGATCCGGGCCCTGAACCTGACATATCAATGCTACGGACAGCGGAGGCACCGCCTTGGGCCGGAGGCGGCGGTCGCTATGCGATCCCTGCGGTGTTGGAGCAGGTCAAACGCCACAAGACCACGCTGATTTTTCATAACACCCGCGCGCAAGCAGAGGTTTTTTTCCACCACCTATGGCTCGCGAACGAAGATGCATTGCCAATTGGCATTCACCACGGCGCGCTGTCACGCGAAGCTCGGGAAAAGGTCGAACACGCGATGGTGGACGGCCAATTGCGTGCGATCGTATGCACGGGCAGCCTTGATCTGGGCATCGACTGGGGCAACGTTGATCTTGTGATCCAAGTGGGTGCACCCAAGAATGTCAAACGTTTGGTTCAGCGGATTGGCCGCGCCAATCACCGCTACAATGCACCGTCCAAGGCGCTTTTGGTGCCTGCAAACCGCTTTGAAGTTGTCGAATGTGTCGCCGCGCTAGAGGCCGTGCGCGCCCACGATCTGGATGGTGAACCGCGCGGTCCCGGCCCGCGAGATGTTCTGTGCCAGCATATCCTCAGTACTGCGTGTGCAGGTCCGTTTGACGCCGATGCTCTGTTTGCCGAAATCAAAACCTGCGGTGCATACCAAAGCCTCAGCCGCGCTCAGTTTGACGATTGCCTTACGTTTTGCGCGACGGGCGGCTACGCGTTGCGCGCCTATGATCGTTACCAACGATTGATGCAATTGCCGGACGGGCGGTGGCGTTTGCGCGACCCACGCAGCACACGGCAAATACGCATGAACCTCGGCACGATCCTATCTGCCGAAACCCTCAAAGTGCGATGGCGCGGGCGAGGTGGTGCGCCCTTGGGCGAGGTTGAGGAAGAATTCGCAGCCACCCTCACCCCCGGCGATACCTTTCTGATGGCGGGCCAGATCGTCCGCTATGAAGGACTGCGCGAGTTGGTCATTGAGGTCACCCGCAGCAGGTCCAAAACCCCAAAAGTCGCCACCTTTTACGGGACCAAATTCGCGACATCGACCCAGCTGTCGGAGCGGATTTTACGCATTTTTCAACAAGGCGATTGGGCAGGCTTGCCTGCACACACAGCCGATTGGCTGGACGTTCAAAAACGGGTATCCAAGCTTCCGCAACCGGGGCGACTTTTGGTCGAAAGTTTTCCGATGGATGGGCGCGCGCACACCGTTGCCTACGGCTTTGCCGGACGTAATGCGCAGCAGACACTGGGGCTTTTGCTGACTCAGCGCATGGAAGCCGCCGGCCTTGGCCCAATGGGATTTGTGGCCACCGATTACGCCACCCTCATTTGGGCGCTCGACCCCGTGCAGGACCCAAGCGCGCTGTTTGATCGCGCGGAATTAAGGGACGCGCTTGAAACATGGTTGGCAGGCAATCAGGTCATGAAACGGACCTTTCGGGGCGCTGCGATTATCTCTGGCCTGATCGACCGAAACATGCCCGGCAAACGGAAATCCGGGCGGCAGGCTACGTTTTCCAGCGACATCCTCTATGACACTCTGCGCAAATATGATCCCGAGCATTTGATGCTGCAAATTACCCGTGAAGAAGCCATGCGCGGCTTGGTCGATTTTGGTCGTGTTGAACACATGCTGGACCGCATCGGGGATCGGATTGATTTGATTGAACTGGACCGGCTTAGCCCGCTTGCCGCCCCCTTGTTCCTAGAACCCGGGCGCATCCCGGTAAAGGGTCTCGGCGAACAACGCCTACTCGCCGAAGAGGCCGCGCGGCTCATGACCGCGGCGGGATTGGAACAGGTGTAGCCGATCAAACGGGCGGATTTTCCGAAGAAAAATAAGGCGGCGGGAACCACATGAACCGTCGAGCGAGGATTCCCGAGGACCTGTATGTACAGGTGGGCGCCAGGTAACACAGCCAGGACCGTGACAGAGCCAGCTCCCTCGGATTTGCTTAAGGCCACCGGAATTTCGCTATGTTGACGTATCCCGCAGAACCCGCCTGCCCCGACACATAGGGCCGCATAGCCCCCCGCACAAGCCTAGACATGTGTTCACGTTACGTTCAAAATGCTGCGATGATGAGCAGTGATACCATACTCAGCCCCGGCCAATTGCTGGCGCGCGGAACCGCACGGCACCTTTTGACGTATGATTACAATTGCATCGAGGAATTCACACCAGAACGCGGCCTGCGCGTGGACATCATGGCCTTGGGTCCAAAAGGGCAACTGTGGGTGGTGGAATGCAAATCATCGCGTGCCGATTTTCAGTCTGACCAGAAATGGCAGGGCTACTTACCGTTCTGTGATCGGTTTTTCTGGGCAGTGGACAGTGATTTTCCGACGGAGTTACTGCCAGACGACACTGGCCTGATTATCGCTGATAGCTATGGGGCTGAGATCATTCGCATGGGGCCCGATACGCCTTTGCCAGCCGCGCGGCGCAAGAAACTCGTGCAGAAGTTCGCTCGAACCAGTGCACAGCGTTTGCAGGCTCTGCGCGATCCGATGGCGTTTACTCTCCCGTAATCGAAAGAGCCGCTGCCCGAATTTCTTCCGCAATATCCAAGGCTTCTTCCGGTTCGAAATCCATCGGGATCTCCACATCACCAGCCTCGACAAAAATACGGACCATGCCGTCGGTCGTTGGACCGATCTGCAGGTTTGCGGTGATGTCGCTTTCGGTATTGATGCCCATGATGGCCTCCTTGTTGCGTTGCACCTACCCAATGGCTCGCGCCCATGCAAGCCTGCGGCGCTGCCTGCGTTCCCCAAGGTCCATGACAGGTCTTCATTCCCATTCGCATAGATTTCATCGCACAAAGGTGGGAAATAGCGCGCCAGTAGCGCTTGCAATCGTCAGCACACCTCGCTAAATCCACCAAGCGTGCCGCCTTAGCTCAGTAGGTTAGAGCGCCTGATTGTGGATCAGGAGGTCCCCCGTTCGAGCCGGGGAGGTGGTACCATCACCCTACACACCTATCTAGCCCGCGCCTTGTCGTTACCCGCACACGATTCGCGGCATTTCAGCTATTGGCTGTCTAACGGAACCTCTTGGCGGAGTGCCCCGTCGCTTCCGAAAAATAGCACGCGCGCGTCTTCGGTGACCACAATCCACCAACCGTGCCCTTGTGTCACGGCCTGCGCAACAGTGCCTTCGGGTAGCTGCAATGCTTCGGGCGCGGTCACTGGGGTCGGGAAGCGCGTGACAAGCAGGCCCACCACGACTATCACGCCGAGGATCATCACACCCGTCAACACCGTCACCAGCGTTTTGAGCAGGCGAAGGTGGGGCGGCAATTCGGGGAAATCGTCTTTGGCAGACACACGCGTCACCTTTGTTATCGGGGAAAATCCCCCTGCCCGTCTTGATAAGGCGATCGCGCGCGATGTGCCAGAGCAAGCCCACCTCAGCCGGTCGCGTCTTGCGCGTTTGGTGGCGGACGCAGCCGTACAGGTCAATGGGACGATCGTGACCGATCCAAGGGCACGGCTGACTGAGGGTGACAAGATCGCAATCACGGTCGAAATCACCCAAGACCTTGAGACCCGGCCCGAGGACATCCCCCTCGATATTCGGCACGAAGACGACGATCTGATTGTGATCCACAAGCCCGTTGGCATGGTCGTCCACCCGGCTCCTGGTTCCCCCGGCGGGACTTTGGTAAACGCGCTGTTGCATCATTTTGATGGGCGTTTGTCTGGGGTTGGCGGCGAAAAACGTCCCGGCATCGTGCACCGGATCGATAAGGATACCAGCGGCTTGCTGGTGGTCGCCAAATCGGACGCTGCCCACCACGGGCTTGCCAAGCAGTTCGAGAAACATACCGTGCGCCGCCGCTACCTTGCGCTGTGTTATGGGGTGCCCAGCGCCTCTGACCCACGGCTGCGCGGCGTAAAGGGCACCAGCTTTGAGCCCGGCAACATCCTCAAAATCACAACTATGTTGGCCCGCCACAAAACGGATCGGCAGCGTCAGGCCGTACTGTTCACGGGCGGGCGCCATGCGGTCACTCGCGTCCGGATTGTCGAGGATTTTGGCGCGGCCGCACTGGTCGAATGCTGGCTCGAAACCGGGCGCACACACCAGATCCGCGTGCATATGGCCCATGCGGGGCACGCCCTGATCGGGGATCAAACCTATGGCGGACGACGCAAATTGCCCAAAGGCCACCCAGGCCTGGAGGATGTTCTCAGCTTCCCCCGACAAGCGCTCCACGCGGCTGAACTGGGCTTTGTGCATCCTGTCACAGAAGAACACATGCGTTTCGCAGCCGACATGCCTGCGGACATGCAGGCGCTGCAGAACGCGTTAACCGGTTCGGCATAATCCGTGGCACACATGTGCTCACACGCACGTTACTTATGCTTCAGCCCGATTGAAGCGCATTCGCGCAGGCTCTATATTTCTGAACAACGGGGTCGAAATCCTTCGACCCCACTTGAAAACCGTTCAACCTCTGCCCACGTTAAGTGGAAAGTAAAAGAAATTAACATGCCATTCAGGGGGCTTTGCCATGTCCAACATGTCCGCTTATGCCAATCTTCCCGCTCCGTCGCCGGAACAGGGACTGAACCGCTATTTACAAGAAATTCGCAAGTTCCCAATGCTGGAGCCGGAGCAAGAATACATGCTCGCCAAGCGTTGGGTTGAAGAAGAAGACACTGACGCCGCACACCAAATGGTAACGTCACACCTGCGTCTCGCGGCCAAAATTGCGATGGGTTATCGCGGCTACGGACTTCCGCAGGCCGAGGTCATCTCGGAGGCAAACGTGGGCCTGATGCAGGCCGTCAAACGCTTTGACCCGGAAAAGGGGTTTCGCCTCGCGACCTATGCGATGTGGTGGATTCGCGCCTCAATCCAAGAATATATCCTACGGTCTTGGAGCCTTGTGAAACTCGGCACGACCTCGGCACAAAAGAAACTGTTCTTTAACCTGCGCAAAGCCAAGGCCCGCATCGGCGCGTTGGAAGATGGCGATATGCGCCCCGAAAACGTAAAACGCATTGCCACAGATCTAGGCGTGACAGAGACCGAAGTGATCTCCATGAACCGGCGCATGTCGGGGGGCGATGCTTCGCTCAATGCGATGATTTCGGCCGATGGTGAGGGTGCTACAGAATGGCAGGACTGGCTTGAGGATGACAGCGCGGACACCGCTGGCGACTATGCCGAAAGTGATGAGATGAAGGCGCGATTGTCGCTCATGGAGGACGCCATGGAAGTCCTGAATGAGCGGGAGCGTGACATCCTTGTGCAACGTCGCCTGTCAGAAGAAACGATCACGCTAGAGGACCTGTCCACACAGTATAGCGTCAGCCGCGAACGCATTCGCCAGATTGAGGTGCGCGCGTTCGAAAAGCTGCAATCGCGGATGCGTGAATTGGCCAAGGAAAAGGGCATGTTGCCCGCCTAAGCCCTGAACGACCCACGACAAACGCCCTGCCCGCACACGCGGGTGGGGCGTTTTTACGCCTATAGGGCTACCTTCCTGCCGCGATAGTTTCTGCATTTCGTCCCATTTCCGCCCGCTTGCTGTGATCAACCCGATCTAAGCAAGTAGGGGACACGTCATGGCATCGCCGCCAGCCAAGATACCAACATCCGTCACAACTGGCTGGATCAATTTGGTCGGCCTTGGCTGTGCCACCGCCGCGTTTGTCGCGATGACACACGCCTCGTCGATCCCGGTGATCTGGGCGGCCTTTGCGTTGATGTGTGCCTATGCGGTGCCTATTGCGATACTTGAACTGGCCTTCAAGCGGGTCCACCGCAACGCCAGTAGCGGGATCAACCAAAGCCCCCCGCACTATGATATTCTGCGCAGCGCAACGAAGTTCGTCGGCCTCATCGCGATGCTTGGCGCCGTTATCGGCTTTCACGCGCTATTCCGAGTGTACCCAGCCCAAGACCTTATCCCCGCAGTCGGGCTATTGACCCGTTTGGCCCCGGTCATATTGGTCATTTCGTTTCTCTATATCCTTTGGGTCGATGCCCGGATGACCCAACCGCGCGACGGATATTGGCAGATCGGCGCATGGCTCACACGTCAATCACACCATGTGGAATACGCAGGGCTACGCCACTTCATGCTTGGATGGGTCATCAAAGGGTTCTTTCTGCCGATCATGTTTAGCTACCTCGTCAACACAATCGCAGGCAGCACACCGATCAGTGATTGGGCGACCCAAGACCTGATCACCCTCACCCGCCACCTGATGTTGCTGGCGCTTTTGCTCGAACTGGTTGTGGTCTGCGTGGGCTATACGCTCACCCTGCGCCTGTTCGACGCCCATATTCGCACGACCAACCCCGCGCTTTGGGGCTGGGTCGTCACGCTGATCTGCTACGCACCCTTCAACGCAGTCATCACGGGTCAAATATTTAGCCGCGACACCGGCGTGCCGTGGCATGAGACGATCCAAGACTACCCGCTTTTGGCTGGACCATGGCTGGCGCTACTTTTGCTGAGCTTTGGCGTTTGGGTCTGGGCCACAGCGTCATTCGGCTTGCGCTGGTCCAATCTGACCAACCGAGGTGTCGTGACCTGCGGGCCGTACCGCTGGATGAAACACCCCGATTACATGTCCAAGGTGTGCTTCTTCTGGCTGACCTCGGCACCGTTTCTAGCCGATGTCCCGGTCCAGACCCAAATCGCCGCGACAGCGGGGATGATCGTGGTCACGATGATCTATTTTGGCCGCGCCAAGACAGAGGAACTGCACATGTCCGAAGACCCAGACTACGTGCGCTATGCGGCCGCGCTCAACACCCGAGGGCTATGTGCACCGCTTTACCGGATGCTACCGACTTTGGCCTACAGCGCGCCAGATCACGCGCTGCATGCCGTTTCAAAACCAGACAACTGCCCAGTCGCTGCAGAATAGCGGGCTAGTCTTCCATCGCCTCAAGCTGGTCGATGAAGCCTTCGATCATCGAAAGACCCTTGGACCAGAACGCCGGATCGCTGGCATCCAAACCAAAGGGCGCCAAAAGCGCCTTGTGATGTTTGGACCCACCTGCGCGGAGCATCTCAAAATACTTCTCTTGGAAGTCCGCATCGCCCTCTTCGTAGACCGCATACAACGCGTTCACGAGACCGTCGCCAAAGGCATAAGCATAGACGTAAAACGGCGAATGCACGAAGTGTGGGATGTACGCCCAGAAGGTCTCATACCCTTCCATGTAGTCAAAGACGGGGCCGAGGCTTTCGGCCTGCACAGACATCCACAAAGCGTTGATATCATCTGGCGTCAGCTCACCCTCGCGGCGGGCGTCATGCAGTTTGCACTCAAAGTCATAGAAGGCGATCTGGCGGACAACCGTGTTGATCATGTCCTCGACCTTGCCCGCCAGCATGACCTTGCGCGCGGCATCACTGTCGGCGTTTTCCAGCATCTTGCGGAAGGTGAGCATTTCGCCAAACACACTTGCCGTCTCGGCCAGTGTAAGCGGTGTTGAGGACAACAATTCGCCCTGCTCTGCGGCTAAAACCTGATGGACGCCGTGACCCAGTTCATGCGCCAATGTCATCACATCACGCGGTTTGCCGAGGTAGTTGAGCATCACATAAGGGTGCACGGTCGTCACGGTGGGGTGCGCGAATGCGCCGGGCGCTTTGCCCGGCTTCACGCCCGCGTCGATCCAACCTTTGTCAAAGAAAGGCTCGGCCAAGGCACCCATGCGCGGGTCAAAGGCCGAGTACGCATCCATCACGGTGGCCTTTGCCTCATCCCAACCGACAGTGCGCGTGTCCTCCATCGGCAAGGGCGCGTTGCGGTCCCAAACCTCCAGCGTCTCAAGGCCCATCCACTTGGCCTTTAGCGCATAATACCGATGCGACAGGCGCGGATAAGCCTCAACCACCGCGTTGCGCAGCGCCTCAACCACCTCTGGCTCGACATGGTTGGCGAGGTGACGACCCATCTGCGGGGTTTCTAGCCCGCGCCAGCGATCAGAGATCTCTTTTTCTTTGGCCAACGTGTTGTGCACACGCGAAAACGTACGGACATTTGCACCGAACACGCGCGCCAATTCACGCGCAGCCGCCTCGCGCTTGGAACGGTCGGGGTCGGACATGAAGTTCAGCGTGCCTTCGATGTTGTATGTCTCACCCTCGACCACGAACTCCAACCCGGCGATCGTTTCGTCGAACAGCTTGTTCCATGCGCTGGAACCCACAACCGATTGATCGTGCAAGAATGTCTCTAACTCATCCGAAAGCTGATATGGTTTCATCGCCCGCATCCGGTCCAACACGGGACGGTAGCGCGCCAGATCCGCGTTGGCACCATAGGCAGCCTCTAGGGCGTCATCCTCAAGCGAGTTGAACTCAAGCGAAAAGAACACAAGCGCAGTTGTAAACGTGGTGATTTTGTCCTGCATGTCGGACATAAACTTCGCGCGATCCCCATCCGTGGTCTGCTGGTAATAGCGTAGGCCCGCGTAGGACATGATCCGCCCAGCGATAACGTCGATTTCCTCATAGCGCTTGATACATGCAGCCATTCCGTCCGCATCCAGCTCGGCCAGTTTGCCTTGATAATCAGCGGCGAACGCGGCGCACTCGGCCTCCAGCCACTCAAGGTCCCGAACCAGTTCTGGGGCGTCATCTGCTGCATACAGGTCCGTCAGATCCCACTCAGGCAGGTTCCCCAATGGCTCCCCTTTGGCATCAGAATGGGCGTCGCGGAGAAGGGGTGTATCAAACATCAAAAAAACCTCTTGGGTATCGGGATATATATAGAAAAGTAGGGCAGATTACGCTGCCGCCACCTCTGCGCCTGCGGCCTGCATGGGGCCGGTGGCGCGGTCAAACCGCAGATAGGCCAGACCTTTGCCACCAGATTGCGTGAACAAGGTGCCAGCGGGTTTGCCTTCGGACGTGATGGGGGTGCCAACGGGCACATCTTGGCTGACAGTGACCTGCATCAGGCCCTTTTTCAGCTCGGTCTTATGCTTCATCCGGGCCACAATTTCTTGACCAACAAAACAACCTTTGCGGAAATCGACGCCGTGTAGACGCTCAAACCCCATCTCAAGGATATAGCTGTCGCCAACGACCAGCTCGATCCCGCTTTCGGGAACAACATGGGTCACGCGCAGCTGATCCCAATCGGTGCCATCGTCACCGTCCTGTGTGCCATACAGGCGCCAGCCCAGTGCGGGGTCGCGCGGATCGGTCATCGCGCCGTCGGGTGCAGGCCCCGTCCCGCGGGACATGCACAGCCCGCTGTCCGTGATAGCCACGTCAGAGCGCAGCTTATACATCGACAGCCGCCGCCCCAAATCAGCCGCAAGCTCCGTCGCGACATCCACAAAAATCGCGTCCGCTTCCTGCCACTGGAAAAAATCCGCAAGATATTTGCCCTGAGGGCTCAGCAGTGCGGCATAGCCCAAACCCTGCTCGGGCACGTCATTCGACACGAGCCCATGCAAAAACTTGAGCCGGTCTGCACCAGTGATCTTGAAAACTGTGCGCATTGTGGCACCTCCTTGCCATTAGAGATAAGACCTATGGCAACCGCCACAAGCGCAAACAACAGGAACAATCAAAAATGAGTCTCGCTCACGGCCGCCACACACTCGCTATCCCTGGCCCCTCCGTTATGCCCGATCGCGTTTTGCGCGCCATGCACCGCGCCGCGCCGAATATATACACCGGCGAGTTGATCGAGATGACCCATTCGCTGATCCCCGACCTCAAGGCCGTGGCACGTACCGCGCACAACGTGACGATCTATATCGGCAACGGCCACGCCGCGTGGGAGGCATCGCTGGCCAACACCCATTCCCGAGGCGACCTTGCGCTGGTGCCCGCGACGGGGCAGTTCGCCCACGGCTGGGCTGCATCTGCCGAAGGGTTGGGCATCCGCACCGAGATTATCGACTTTGGCAAACGCAGCCCGATGGACGCCGCCCAGATCGAGGCACGGTTGCGCGCCGACACTGACCACGAAATCAAATCGGTGCTGATGGTCCATGTCGACACATCCTCATCCGTTCTGTCGGATGTGGCTGCGATGCGTCGGGCGATTGACGCCGCAGGCCACCCTGCCCTGTTGATGGTTGATTGCATCGCATCACTGGGCTGCGACCGGTTTGAGATGGATGAATGGGGCGTCGATGTGATGATCACCGGCTGCCAAAAGGGCCTTATGACCCCGCCCGGCATGTCTTTTGTTTACTACAACGACCGCGCCGAAGCCGCCCGCGAAAACGCCAATTGCGTCACTGGCTATTGGGATTGGCGCCCGCGCACAAACCCCGACTACTACTACAAATACTTCAACGGCACCGCCCCGACGCATCACCTCTACGGCCTGCGCGAGGCACTGGACATGATTGTCCACGAAGAGGGCATCACCGCTGTCTGGGCGCGTCACGAAACCCTCGCCCGCGCGCTGTGGGCCGCCTGCGATGCTTGGAGCACCCAAGGCCCGCTCGAGTTGAATGTCGCAGACATCGCACATCGCAGTCGCGCGGTGACATCGCTACGGATCACTCCCCCGCTGGGTACCGCTTTGCGCGATCATTTGACGGATCAGATGGGCGTCACCCTCGGGATTGGGCTGGGCATGGCCCCCCCTGACGCCCCCGAATGGCACGGGTTTTTCCGCGTCGGCCACATGGGCCACGTCAACGCACACATGATGCTCGGCACATTGGGGGCGATCGATACCGGCCTTAAGGCGCTGAATATTGAGCATGGTGAGGGCGCGTTGTCCGCCGCGGCGGAGATATTGGCAGGGCGCTAATCTGCACTGGTGTTTTCTAGGGCCGCACCTGCGGCCCTGGTTTACATGGGCCCTAGTCCCGCACCGTCACGACCTCGGCGCGTTTTTGCAACTTATGCGCGAGCCACGCATGGGCAAAGCTGCACATCACGATCGCCATCAAGAACCCCCAAACGGCCCAAATCGCAATCAGGGCAATCATCATCCAGACGAAAGCCATGGCCAGAAAGGCATTGGTATAATCCGGCGCGCGGCCGACGGGATGGTTTTTCATCACGCACCTCGTATCACGAGCTAGTTAACTAAAGTTATACGTGATGCGTATTTTAGAAAGTCAAATTTCCGTGCAGCGAGCCAACGCGCGCGGCAATGCCTGTTCAAACGCCATCATTTCAGCCTTTTGCCCACAAGACACGCGGATACAGCGGTCTTGGGGGGCTTTAAGCGGCATGCGCACAAAGATACCCTCAGCGCTAAGGGCTGCAACCAAGGCGCGGGCAAAATCACCATCCCGTCCGCAGTCTAGCGTCACAAAATTCGCCGCTGAAGGAAGTGCGCGCAGCCCATGTGCGGCCCCAATGCGCGCGATCTCAACCCGTGATATCGCAACCTGCGCCCGAACATGCTCCAACCAATCGGGATCGCGTAGCGCGGCCAGCGCCCCCGCCTGAGACACCCGCGACATCCCAAAATGATTACGCACCTTGTGGAACGCGGTGATCAATGCGCGCGGCCCTATCGCATAACCCACACGTGCACCGGCAAGGCCGTACCCCTTGGAAAACGTACGCATCCGGATCACGCCCGGCGTCTCGGGGTCGATTTGAGGGGCCGTGCCGTCGGGCGCGAGGTCAATATAGGCCTCATCCAGCACCAAAAGACTGCCGCTGGGGACTGCTGCAACAACAGCCTCCATCCGGGCCGCGTCGTACCAGCTGCCCATGGGGTTGTCCGGATTAGCAAGGTAAATCAGCTTGGCCCCAACCTCAGCCGCCTTGGCCAAAAGCGCCTCGGGATCTTCGTGATCATCGCGGTAAGGGACGGTGTGCAGCGCGCCACCGAAGCCCGCGACATGATAGTTGAACGTGGGATAAGCACCTGCCGACGTGACCACCGGATCGCCCTGCCCTACAAACAGACGCACCAAGGTGCCGAGCAAGCCGTCGATCCCTTCGCCCACCATGATCTGATCCGCATCCACGCCCAGATCATCGGCCAAGGCCACCCGCAAGTCATAGCTTTCAGGATCGCCGTACATCCATGCGTCGCGCGCCGCGTCCGCCATTGCCGCGATGGCCTTGGGGGACGGGCCAAAGCCGCTTTCGTTTGCGCCAAGGCGGGCGTCAAACTGCGCACCGCGCGCGCGTTCTTGGGTCTCGGGGCCGACGAAGGGCACAGCCGCAGGCAAGCTTTCGGCCAGAGGTGTCAAGCGAAGGGTCGTTTGTGAAAATGTCATATGTGGCTCAGGGCAAGCGAAGGGTCTGACCCGTCTGGATTGCGTCGATGGAGGGAAGGAGGTCGCGATTGGCGTCGAAAATCTGTTGGTATGCGTCGCTGTTCCCATACAGCGCACGGGCGATGGACAAAAGGCTATCGCCAGGCTGTACGACATATGTGTCGCCGGTGCCGGCCTCCGCCGCGAGGGCCGCTTGCGCGATCAAAGCCTCAATCACTGGATCCAGAGGTAAGCGAGGGGCGGGTTCGGCGACGGGTGCGGGCGTTTGCGCGGGTGCGGGAGGTTCAATCACTGGCGCGGGGGCCGGACGCAATTCCGCTTGCTCTGGCTCTGCTTCTGGGGGGCTTTTCGCCGCTGGCGTGGCTGCGGTTTCCACCTGCGATGCGGCGGGCACGGACGCTATGACAACGGGTGCCGGAACCTCCTCAACCACGTCGGGCAGGACCTCAACAGTCGGCGCGGATACTTCCTCCGGCTCCCTTGGGGCGACGACAACTGGGGGCAGCGCGACTGGGGCTGGTGAGCTACTGACTACGGCAGTTTCAACAGGCTCAGGGGCCGGGCTTTCGATGATTTGCACCTCAGGGGGCGCTACAGCGATCTCTGGCACGCTCTCCGGCAATTCCGCGATAACTGGCGCGGGCGCGCTAGGGGCGACTGCAACAACCTCAGGCAAAATCTCGATGTCGTGGACGGCTTCTGCCAATGGTTTCTGATCCGACGGCCCGAACCACAGGCCAAGGGCTGCTGCACACAACAGCCCGGTGTAGATCATGAACAAACGGATCATCACAATTTCCCTTAACGGCCGTGTACCAAGCCCGTCCAAAGCCCCCAAGATGAGACATCAAAACAGGCGCACATCCGATGCTGATACTCTCGCAAGCCCCTTGCCACACCCCTGCTTCAGGGTCGCTGTGATGGCCAAAGGACAGGCTGCTCGAATAGAAAAACGGTGGCGAAAAAGTGGCAAAAAGTCAACCTGTAGCGCATGCTGAACCACGTATCGGCATATATAGGTCGGCCACCCATGGGGTTACTCCACAAGGGCGTCCCACAACACCTCGCCCAGCGTTAGATCCGGCACGAAAGTCTCGGTGTCCAGAAACGACAAGGTCTGCGCAATTACACGCGGGTTGTTCATCATAAACGTGTGGGTAACGGGCAAGGTCAGATGCGCCTTCATCCCCGCCACTTTCGTAGATTCCACCGTGACTTTGCCATCGTCTTCACCGGGCAGGATCGAGGAATAGAACGCATTCAGGCTGCGGTTGCCCGCGATCACACCCAATGAAACCGGCACCGGGCCGAGTTGTGCGGGAATATCGTCAGGCCCTGTGCCCAGAGCCGTACCCGCAGGACCGTTAAACCACTCAAACCCCGGCACCTCTTCGAAGGTGTCGACCAGTTCAGAGCCGTTATTGGGAGGTGCCAGCATGACCACGCGGCCCCATTCGGCCTCTGGGTGCGCCTTGGCCCAAACGCGTGTCAGGATACCGCCCATCGAATGCGTGACCACATTCACATCCGCCTCAGGGGCGGCTGCGGCACACGCCCGTCGTGCGGTTGGAAGGGTATCGGACGCAAGGTCCGACAGCTTGCCCGAGCGAGACGGATAGCTGGCTGCAACCACGTGGTAGCCCGCCTGTTCCAACGCCTCTTGCATGACCAGCATAGAGGCATCTGTGCGCGCCAACCCATGAAGCAATATCACGCAACCCCGGGGGGCCGCCTGCACGGATGCGCAGCCCAATAGGGCGAGGCTTGTTATGGCAGTGATAAGTGCGCGTTTCATATCCCAAACATAGGGGTACAGCGGCGCTGTGACGAGGGGGGCTGCATGTGACGTAACGCGACACGCGAAGTTATTGCGGCGGTGAGGCCGCCTTGCGCACGGGCGGTACCGTCGCCAACGCGATGCCACCCAAGACAACGGCGCAGGCCAGAATAATCGGCAGCGTCACAGGTTCATCCAGCAGGACCGCGCCGCCAATCACCGCAATCACCGGCACACACAATTGGGCGACCCCGGCCGTCGTCGTGGCCATCTGCGGCAAAACCACGAACCAGAGGGCATAGCCTAACCCAGACGCAATCGCACCGGAGGCCACGGCGCACACCAATCCCAGCGGCGTAATCACCCCGCCCCACCAAAGCGGCACCGCAAGAAACAGCACACCTGTGCTGAGCAAAAAGTTACCCGCTGAATTGCCCAAAGCCCAATCGGACGACTTGCCCATGTAGGTATAAAGTGCCCAACCTGCGCCGCCCAAAATCATCCACGCGACACCTGCCAGATCGACGCCATCGCCCCCACCGGGCAGCAGCAGTAGGGTCAGACCGCTCATTGCGATGCCCATACCGAGCCAGCGGCGCGGGCCGATCACCTCACGAAAGGCGATAGCGGCACCGAACAGGCACAATTGCACGGTAGCAAACAACACGAGCGCGCCCATACCGGCCTCAAGCGTCAAGTAACTGAGAGAAAAGCCCAAAAGATAAACGCTCAGCCCGATGACAGACAAAAGCCGCGTGCGCCCGGTGATCGGCACCTGCCCCCGCTGCCACAAGGCAATGGCCCCCAGAAAAACCGCCCCCGCACCGACACGGATCGCGGCAAATGTCAGAGGGTCCATGCCATCCGCCACACCCGCCCGCGTCAGGAGCGAGTTGGAGGCGAAAAAGAGCATCGTAAGGGTCGTGAGTGCAAAGAGTTTCATAGCGCCACTCAGGGGCTGCGCGCGGCAGGATGTCAAACGGTTTGCATCCCTTGGCGGGTGGGCCATCAAAACCCCCAGACATGACAAAGGGCCCACAAGGGGCCCTTTGCACTACCGATCCCGAAGGACCGGCGCATGTGACGCTAAGCGTCTTACATCATGCCGCCCATGCCGCCCATGTCGGGCATTGCTGGTGCGCCGCCGCCGTCTTTGGACGGCTTGTCGGCAACCATGGCTTCGGTGGTGATCAGCAGACCAGCAACCGAGGACGCATCTTGCAGAGCGGTGCGAACCACTTTGGCAGGGTCAATCACGCCGAACGAGAACATGTCGCCATATTCTTCGGTCTGTGCGTTGAAGCCGAAGGACAGGTCGCTGCTTTCGCGGATTTTGCCGGCAACAACTGCGCCGTCAACACCAGCGTTTTCTGCGATCTGACGCAGAGGCGCTTCGATGGCTTTGCGGATGATCGAGATGCCGACGTTTTGGTCGTTGTTTGCACCTGTCAGGCCGTCGAGGGCTTTTGCAGCCTGTACGAGAGCCACACCACCGCCAACAACAACGCCTTCTTGCACAGCTGCGCGTGTCGCGTTGAGAGCATCGTCCACACGGTCTTTGCGCTCTTTTACTTCCACTTCGGTCATGCCGCCGACGCGGATAACAGCAACACCACCAGCCAGTTTGGCTACGCGCTCTTGCAGTTTTTCACGGTCGTAGTCGGATGTGGTTTCTTCGATCTGCTGACGGATCTGAGCCACGCGTGCCTCGATTTCAGCCTTCTCACCAGCGCCGTCCACAACAGTGGTTTCGTCTTTGGTGATTGTGACTTTCTTCGCGGTGCCGAGCATGTCCATGGTGACATTCTCAAGCTTCATGCCGAGATCTTCGGAGATCACTTGGCCGCCGGTCAGGATTGCGATGTCTTGCAGCATGGCTTTGCGGCGATCGCCGAAACCAGGTGCTTTGACTGCCGCAATTTTCAGGCCGCCGCGCAGTTTGTTGACCACGAGTGTTGCCAGCGCTTCGCCTTCTACGTCTTCTGCGATGATCAGAAGCGGCTTTTGCGACTGGATCACGGACTCGAGCAGGGGAACCATTGGCTGGAGCGAGGAGAGTTTCTTCTCGTGCAGCAGGATCATGCAGTCTTCGAGGTCTGCGATCATTTTGTCGGGGTTCGTAACGAAGTAGGGCGACAGATAACCGCGGTCGAACTGCATGCCTTCAACAACATCAGTCTCTGTCTCAAGACCTTTGTTTTCTTCGACGGTGATAACACCTTCGTTGCCGACTTTTTGCATAGCACCGGCGATTTGCTCACCGATTTCACGCTCGCCGTTGGCAGAGATCGTGCCGACCTGTGCGACTTCGGCACTGTCGTTGACAGGACGCGAGGCCGCTTTGATGGCTTCAACGACTTTGATCGTTGCCATGTCGATGCCGCGCTTGAGATCCATTGGGTTCATGCCAGCAGCGACGGACTTCATGCCTTCGCGGACAATGGCTTGGGCCAGAACGGTCGCTGTTGTGGTGCCGTCGCCGGCCTCATCGTTGGTGCGGGAAGCAACTTCCTTCACCATTTGTGCGCCCATGTTCTCGAACTTGTCTTCGAGTTCGATTTCTTTGGCTACGGATACACCATCTTTGGTGATGCGCGGTGCGCCAAAGGATTTGTCGAGGACAACGTTACGGCCTTTGGGGCCGAGTGTCACTTTAACCGCGTCAGCCAGGATGTTCACACCCTGCAGCATACGGTTGCGGGCGTCGGTGTTGAATTTGACGTCTTTCGCAGACATTTCAATCTCCAGTAAATTTGGACTTATTTAAGATCGGACGATCAGAAGCGCTTATGCAGCGTCGTCTGTGATGATGCCGAGAATGTCGGATTCTTTCATCATCAGCAGCTCTTCGCCATCAACGGTGACTTCGGTGCCGGACCATTTGCCGAACAGCACTTTGTCGCCAGCCGAAACAGCCATGTCGATCAGCTCGCCGCTGTCCTTGCGGGCGCCTTCGCCGCAGGCCACGATGATGCCTTCTGCGGGCTTCTCTTTGGCAGTCTCGGGGATGATCAGGCCGCCAGCGGTTTTCTCGTCGCTTTCGGTACGACGGACCAGCACGCGGTCATGAAGCGGTTTCAATGCCATTACAGAACACTCCTATGTTCTCAGTTACGAGGTCTTAGCACTCGCTCGGTGTGAGTGCTAACGGCAGGTAGGTAAGCAGGCTGCGGCAAGCTGTCAACAGTTGGGGGAGAGAGAATTTTCACCAAAACGGGGGCGTATATGGGCGTAGGTCGCGCTGAAAGTCCTCTGAGGCGTGTGTGTACAGGATTCGCACTCAGCCCGACACCCTGTTTATGCGATAAATAAAGGACACCAAATCGGGAACGGAATCGATTTAAGCCTGCGGCCTAACCCAGAACGTCACCCCAATCTTTGAGCCCCGCCTGCCCCGCGGCAGACAGGCCATAGACGCCCTTTTCGATCTTATCGAACCAGCCATAGTGGTTGTCGCGCATAATCGTTGTTGCTTGCGCCACGCCGGTGGCCTTGGCGACCAAAGCCCCCTTTTCCGCGCCCGCTTCAGCCAGATAAGCAGCACATTTCAACGCGTCTGATCGGTACCCCGTCACCAAACCATGCCGTGTCGCGCCGCCCGTGTTAGGGTCACCTTCTAAACGCGCAAATTCCTTCAGCAGCCGAGCTTGCCGTTTGACGCTTTTGCGCGGGGCGTAGGGCCCCGGATCGCAATGCACCTGCACCAACCCATCGGATAGCCGAACCGTGACAACCCCCAGCCCCAGCCGTCGCGCCAAGCTGATGTTGGACTTAAGGCTGGTCTGCCACCGCTTACCCTGCCCGCGCGGCACAGCGACATATACGGTATCCGTGATGCCCAGCCGCGCGATCCCCTGATGAAATAGCGACAATGAAAACGCGGCTTTCAGTTCAACCACAACAGGCGGCTCCGCGCCTCGCACCGCGACCACATCCGCCGCGCCAACCTCGGCCTTCACGACATAACCCTGCCCTTCTAGAAAGGTTTTGACGGGCGCATAAAGCTCGGTTTCGCGGATTGGTGCCATGGCCGAGTTACCGCGCAGCTTGGACAAAGTGTCAAGCCGCCCCGTGCCCGCGACGCCTTGGCTTCGTGACAAGTCACGCGCGCCCTGATACCCCCGCGCCAACCTCATTTTTGCAATGGACAGAACCTATGACAACGCTCGTCTTCGGCCACAAAGCACCTGACACTGACTCCACCGGATCGCCCATTATCTGGGCATGGTACCTGAACCAGATCAAAGGCGTAGACGCCAAGCCCGTCCTGTTGGGCGAGCCGAACACCGAAGCCTTGTTTATGCTCGACCACTGGAAATTGGACAAACCAGAGATCATCGCAGACGTTGCCGACGATCAGCCCTGTGTGATCGTGGACACCAACAACCCCGCCGAGCTGCCCGCCAACATAAACGGCGCAGACGTACGCGCGATCATCGACCACCACAAACTGGTGGGCGGGCTGGAAACCAAAGGCCCGATCGACATCCGGATCGAGCCGCTGGCCTGCACCGCGACCATCATGTGGAAAATGATCGGCGATGATCTGGCGCAGGCGCCCAAGGCGATCAAAGGCGCGATGCTGACATGCATCCTGTCCGACACGCTTGAATTCCGCTCCCCCACGACAACACAAGAAGACAAAGCCATTGCCTATGCATTGGCCGAGGATCTGGGCGTAGACATCGCTGAATACGCCGCCGCGATGTTTGCTGCCAAATCCGACGTCTCTGCGTTTTCGGACGCCGAATTATTGCGCATGGACAGCAAGGAATACGAAGTCGCGGGCACAAAGTTCCGCGTATCCGTCCTAGAAACAACAGCCCCTGACGTCGTGCTCGACCGCAAAGCCTCCATCATGGAGACGATGACCAGTGTTGCGGCTGAGGACGGTGTCGATCAGGTCCTGCTTTTCGTGGTTGATATCCTGAACGAGCAGGCCACGATGCTGATCCCCAACGACTTGACCAAATCCGTGGCCGAGAAAAGCTTTGGCGCGACGGTTGAGGGTGACGCGGTTGTCCTACCCGGCATCATGAGCCGCAAAAAGCAGATCATCCCGAACCTCGCTGTTTAAGATCTGATACAGGTTCCATTGCCGGGCACCGCGCCCCGGCAATGGATATCCCAAGGTGCCGCGTCTAGGCATAGGCCCCGCGCACCGACCGCACCCAATTGATGCAATCACGCAGCCCATCCAGCGTAACGGGTTTGGGCAGATGTCGGTCAAAACCAGCCTCAACGTATGTTTCGACCTGGTGTTTCAGCACATGCGCGCTGCACGCAATCAGCGGCAAGCGGCCAACCGCATTCTCTTGTTCAAGCGCGCGCCACTCTTGGGCGAATTCCGTGCCGGACATAACAGGCATTCTGATATCGATGAAGCCCGCATCAAAGGTCTGTTTCTGTACCAGATTCAGCCCCTCCAACCCGTTGTTGGCGAAAACCAGCTCTGCGTTCATGTGGCCTAGAAGGGCCTTAAGGACCATCTGGTTCATCTCATTGTCTTCGACGACCAAAATCTGAAGCGGATCCTTGCCCTGTTGAGGCGCATAATTTTGCGGCACCTCTTGGGGCGCTTGGTTTGGACTTTGCACGACGAATGTCGCATTGAATGTCGCCCCGCCGCCCGGGGTATCGCTGAGCGTTAGATCACCGCCATGCAACTGACACAGCTGCCGCGCGATCGGTAGGCCAAGCCCCGGGCCACCTTCGCCCTGCCCTGGTACAACGTCACCCTGCGCGAACCGGTCAAACACCGCGTCTTTTTGCACATCGGGAATGCCCGGCCCGGTATCCACGACCGACACAAGCAAAGTATGGGCCCCCGGCGTGGCCCCCTCCCGTAAGTGAGCACGAACCTCTATGGTGCCTTGGCCAGCATATTTAACGGCATTACTGACGAGATTGCCGATCACCTGCCGAATGGTCCGCCCCGACGCCAACACCTGAGGAGGCAGCGTTTGATCACGCAAGGTGACAATATCCAGCCCCTTATCCCGCGCCATACATTCAAACAGAATTGCCGCGTCACGCACCAAGTCAAAGGGAGCCACCGGCGCCATTTCGATTGCGGTGGTTCCGGCCTCTATCTGCGCCATGTCGAGTAAGTCGTTTAGCAACGTCAACAACGCCGTGGCAGAGCGATTGATCACGGCCACTTGGCTTGTTGCTTCAATCGGCAGGTCCTGCATTACCAAAGCCTGGGCCATGCCCAAAATGCCGTTCATCGGGGTCCGAATCTCGTGGCTTATCTGTTCGAGGAACGCGATTTTGGCTTGAACTGCTGCCTCTAGATCAGTGCGGGCATCCATCAATTCCTCGACCGTGCCACGCAGCACGCCTTCTGCCTCATGCAAGGCGGTCACATCCGAATGCACACCCAACATTCGGACCGGTGTGCCGCTCTCGTCACGCAGCGCAATCGCACGACACCGCACCCATACCCACTTGCCGGTCTCCCCGTGCTTATATCGCACGACTTGCTCATGGGGCTGCACCGGGTCCGTTGCGTGAGCCTGAAAGTCTGTGTTCACTTTTTCCAAATCATCTGGGTGAACAACATCCTGCCAAAACCCCTTGCAGGGCTCAGCATCTGGATCATAGCCGAGGGCCCGCCAAAACCCGCGCGACATCCAGCCCTCATTGGGGCTTTTAACGTCTCGGTACGATATCCCATCCCCCCCGGCCTCCATCAGGAAATCGAGGATATCGCCCCCTGCGCCAAGCCGCTCGTACAGTTCGTGTTGAAGATAGTGCATCGCAATTGTCCCCTAATCCATGGAAACGTCCTCCCCCTGAGCAAGTTACCATTGCGTTAATGCGGGAAATTATCTTTACCCATGTGTAACTCGCGTCATGTGAGAAAATCCCAGCAAACACAGGCTCCCCATGACCCAGATTATCTCAGCACTTTCTGACATTTCGAAACGCTACAAGGCGATGTTTGTGGATCTGTGGGGCTGTGTGCACGACGGTGTCGTCCCCTTCCCCGAGGCAGTCGCGGCATTGCAGGCCTACCGCCGCGCCGGTGGCATCGTGGTTTTGGTCACCAATTCGCCGCGCCCTCGCGCCAGTGTTGCCACTCAGCTGGCGCAGATCGGCGTGCCCGTTGATGCCTATGACACCATCGCCACCTCAGGCGACAGTGCTCGCGCTGCGATGTTCCAAGGGGTCGTGGGTCGCAAGGTTTATCACATTGGCCTGCCCGATGAGGGTGGGTTTTTCGAACCGCTCGCGCTGCTGGATGAGCCGGTTGAGATTGAACGCGTCAGCCTTGATGAGGCCGAGGGCATCGTTTGCACCGGCCCCTTCGATTCGCTAGCGGATCCGGCCGCAAACCGACCCGCGTTTTTGGCCGCAAAAACCAGAGGGCTGAAACTGCTCTGCGCAAACCCTGACATCATCGTCGACCGTGGTGAGGTCCGCGAATGGTGCGCAGGTGCGTTGGCGCAATTGTACACGGAAATGGGCGGTGAAAGCCTGTATTTCGGCAAACCCCACCCCCCAATCTATGATCTGGCGCGGCGGCGGCTGGCGCAAATTGATGACGTAGCAGACAGCGAAATCCTCGCCATCGGCGATGGAATCGGCACAGACGTCTCTGGCGCCCTTGGTGAAGACCTTGATGTGTTGTTCATCAGCGGCGGGCTTGCGGCGCGCGAAACGGGCACCGGCACTACCGGCGACCCAGAGGCATCCAAGCTGGCCGCGTATCTGACGGATCACCAAAGCGAGCCACGCTATACAATCGGAATGCTCCGTTAAGCCAACGCGACACGCCACCCGTAATTAAATTACCGTTAATGCGCAAAAATTGTCGCATTATTGCTTTCTGCATTGCAGCATGGCCTGAAATAGTCTAGGACGACCATGAAGAAGGAGAGACCCCATGCTCGACAACATGCCCCGCGGAACGATCTGTATCGAAGATATCGAAATCGGTATGTCACGCTCTTTGCGCAAAGTGATCACCGATCGCGACATTGAGCTGTTTGCCGAGGTCTCGACCGATCACAACCCTGTGCACCTTGATGATGACTATGCACGCGACACGATTTTTGAGGGTCGGATCGCCCACGGCATGCTGACGGCTGGCCTGATCTCGGCCGTTATTGGCGAACAATTGCCCGGCCACGGAACTGTCTACTTGGGTCAAAGCCTCAAGTTCCTTGCCCCCGTGCGCCCCGGCGACATGGTGAACGCGGTTGTAACCGTCACGGACATGGATTTGGGCAAGCGTCGCGTAACGATGGACACCCATTGCGAGATCGACGGCAAGAAGGTCCTCAAGGGTGAGGCAATCGTTCTGGCACCGTCGCGCAAATTCGACTGATCCTACACGGCTTGCATGACCCGGCTCACGCGGCTAGGTCACGCTCATGGATATACTCCGGGAATATCAAAACATAGATGCCAGTCACCGAGGCGCTTCGGTGGCTATTGGCAATTTTGATGGGGTGCACCTCGGCCATCAAAAGGTGCTGGATTTGGCCCGCCAAGGCCCCGGCCCTTTGGGTGTTTTGACGTTCGAACCTCACCCACGTGAAGTCTTTTTCCCCGACGCCCCGCCCTTTCGGCTGATGTCGGCGACCGCGCGGGCCAATCGGCTTGCGAAACTGGGTGTTGAGACGCTGTTTGAGCTGAGCTTCAACACCGATCTATCCGGTCTGACCGCGCATGAATTTGCCCAATCGGTCCTCGCGGATGGTCTTGGCCTTTCCCGTGTCGTGGTCGGTGCGGACTTTTGCTTTGGCAAAGGGCGCGCGGGCGATGTGGCAACACTCAAGGATTTCGGCGCTGAGTTCGGCTTTGAGGTCGTCGTGGCCGATATCTTGCAGGGCGATACCGGCGCGGCCGTATCCTCAACCAATATCCGCAAAGCCCTCAGCGACGGTAATCCCCGTGCAGCGGCCGCGATGTTGGGCCACTGGCACCGTGTTGACGGTCCCGTTGTGCACGGCGAAAAGCGCGGGCGTGAGTTGGGTTTCCCCACCGCGAACATGAACCTCGACGGTCTGCATCTGCCGAAACTGGGCACCTATGCTGTCCTGGTCGATGTGCTAGAGGGCCCCCATGCCGGCAGCTACCATGGTGCTGCTTCGCTTGGTGTGCGCCCGATGTTCAACGGCTCGGTTCCCAACCTCGAGACCTTTTTGTTCGACTTCAAAGGCGATCTTTACGGCACACCGCTGTCGGTCGGCTTGGTCGATTTCCTCCGCCCCGAGCAGTCATTCGACGGCATTGATTCCCTGATTGCCCAAATGGATGCCGACTGCCAACAGGCGCGCGCCATCCTGCGGGACCTATAGCCGTGCAGTTCTGGGAACGCCCCCTCAACAAACTCTCGCAAGAAGAATGGGAGTCGCTGTGCGACGGCTGCGGCAAATGCTGCCTCAACAAGCTAGAGGACGAAGACACCGGCGAGGTTGCATTCACCCGGATCGCTTGTCGGCTATTGGATGACGCAACCTGCCAATGCGCCCAGTACCCGATCCGCAAACAATTCGTACCCGAATGCGTGGTGCTGACGCCGAAAACGCTACCTGATGTTGCCTATTTCATGCCGCAAACCTGCGCCTATCGGCTGCTGCATGAGGGTAAACCTCTGCCCGAATGGCACCCGCTTTTGACAGGTGATCCCGACAGCGTGCACCGCGCAGGCGTATCCGTGCGCGGATGGACAATCCCGGAATTTGAAGTCGAAGAAGAAGATTGGGAAGATCACCTGATCGATGAACCCTTGGGCCACGACGCACCGCCCCAGCAAGACGAGTAGCCGCCATGAACCTCAACTTCGCCTCTGACAACACGGGTCCTGTCGCCCCAAAGATCATGGAAGCGATGCTTGCGGCCAACACCGGCGCGGCCATGCCCTATGGCAACGACCCCTCGATGGACGAAGTCACCCAAGGCATTCGACGCACCTTTGACATGCCCGAAGCGACCACGCTGTTGGTCACCGTGGGCACCGCGGCAAATGCGCTGGCGCTGGCGACACTCGTGCAGCCCTATGAAACCGTCTTTTGTCACCGTACCTCTCACATTGAGTTGGACGAATGCGGCGCGCCTGAGTTCTATTCGGGCGGCGCGAAGCTGACCCTCGTCGACGGACCCGACGGCAAAATCTGCGCAGAAGCCCTGCGTGCCGCGATTGAGCGCGTGGGGACTGACCTGCATTCGGTGCAGAGAGGCGCGCTTTCGCTGACGAACCTTACTGAATTGGGCACGATCTACACCTTGGATGAACTGCGCACACTGACCGGCATTGCCCGCGAATACGGGCTGTATACGCACCTTGATGGCGCACGTTTCGCCAATGCTTGCGCGGCCCTTGGCTGCTCCGCCGCCGATATGGCGCAAGGGTTCGATATGATCTCGTTTGGGGGCACCAAGAACGGCTGTATGGGCGTTGAGGGCATTGTGATCCGAGACCCCGAAATGGCGCAACAGGCGCAGTTCCGGCGCAAACGTGCGGGGCATCTGTGGTCCAAGAACCGCTTCCTTGCGGCACAGATGCAGGCCTATTTGCACGATGATCTATGGCTTCAGTTGGCGGCACAGGCGAATGCAGCGGGCCAACGACTGGCCAAAGGCCTTCGGGAGGTCGGCGCGCAGCTTGAGGCTGAACCCGCAGGCAACATGATCTTTGCACGGCTACCGCAACAAGCCCACGAGCACGCTTTTGCGGGTGGAGCGCAATACTCTTTGTCGGGTGAAAACGGTGACGGGGTCCTTGCACGGTTTGTTTGCGACTGGTCCAAAACTGAGGACGAGGTGGATGCCCTGTTGGCCCTGCTTCAGGGCAAGTCCGCCCAGAACGCTGCGACCTCCGCCGCCACTGCCTGAGGCGCCGTGACGGGCAACATATGGCGCCCCTCACCCGCGACGGACCGAACTGTGACGTGCGGTAAAAGACTGCGCAAGCCTTCACAAATCGACGCCATGACGGGCAGTTGTTGATGCGCCTTTTGCTGAAGAACCAGCACAGGCACCGGGCAAGTCCGCAACTGCGGCAACAACCCGTGTTTGTCATGTACGACAGAGGGCTCAGTTGCTGGGACCAATGGGATCAGTCGAAGGATGGTCTTGCGCAGGTTGGTAGGCAAATCCTCCCACGCGGCACCGGTGCCCCAATGCGCATGAAACTCGGCTGCGGCCGTACCTTCGCGCCCCGTTTCGAGTGCATCGCTCACGACCTTCATTGCCATGAGGTAGTCATTTAGCGCTGCACCGCTTGCCGCCGAAAATAGGGCGGGTTCAAATATGGTGAGGCTGCGAACCTGTTCGGGCCGCGCAACGGCAACATGCAACGCCACCGTTGCACCAAGGCTATGACCGAACACATCAATGGGTTCGTCCGGCATGGCCGCCAAGGCGGCATCCACCGCTTGCTCCATGTAATCACGCCCCTCAACCCACGGAGGACCCCTCCGGTGACCGGGCAGCCCGGGCGCAATAATTTCGCGCCCGAGGGCCTCAGCCAATGGCGCCATTGCAGCGCCATGCATGAACATCGCATGTAGCGCCAACAGTGGCCGCGTCATTCAGAGCGTTCCGAGATAGTGGTCCAGATCGGAAATCCGATCTTGGCCCCAAAACGGCTCATCCCCGACGATGAAAAACGGCACACCAAACACGTCACGGCGCACGGCTTCTTCCAGGTTGGCGGCATATTCCTCCGCCCCTTCCAAGAGGCCCGCGTTGACCAAGCCGCGGTCAAAACCCGCAGCCTCTAGCGCATCTGCCACGACCTCATCGTCTGCGACGTCCTTTTGATCGGCCCAGACCGAGCGCAAGATACCCTGCACCAGTGCGCCCAGATCACCACCGCCCACTTTCTGCGCGGCAATGATCGCGTAGCTTGAGGGCGCAGGGTTCGTGGGCCAATGCGCAGGTTTAAGATTAATTGCCATATCTTGTTGCGCGGCCTGACGGCGCATCTCAACCAAGCGGTAGGCTTGCCGCGCGGGGTGACGATCTTTGGGCGCTTGCCCACCCGTCCGGGTGAAAAGTGTCATGGTATCAAGTGGCTTATAGGTAATCGTGGCACCGTGCTTTGCAGCCACATCTTCTAGGCGCGTGCCTGTCAGGTAGGTGTAAGGCGAAAGCGTAGAAAAGAAGTAGTCGATATGGGCCATGCTGGCCTCCCTGCTTTGGTTTGCCCGAACACTAGGCCCGTGCTAGGCGGTGTCAACGTCATCCGGGCGCGAGTCGCTAATAGACCGCGCCTCCTCGAAAGGCCCTGCCATGCCCGCACAAGACCCCAAACTCATCTCTGGAAACGCTAACCCCGAATTGGCCGCATCTATCGCCAAGCGCATGTCGATGCACCGCGGAATGACTGTTGGTCTTGTGGATGCACGGGTTGAGCGGTTCAACGACGGTGAGATTTTCGTCGAGGTTTATGAGAACGTGCGCGGCGAGGATATGTTCATTATCCAGCCCACCTCGAACCCGGCCAACGACAACCTGATGGAGTTGTTGATCATTGCCGACGCGATGAAACGGTCCTCGGCCCGGCGCGCAACGGCAGTCATCCCCTACTTTGGCTACGCCCGTCAGGATCGCCGTACCAAGGCCCGGACACCAATTTCGGCCAAACTTGTATCGAACCTGATCTCCCAATCCGGGATCGAGCGGGTATTGACCATGGACCTGCACGCAGCCCAAATCCAAGGCTTCTTCGATATTCCAGTTGATAACCTCTACGCCTCGCCGATCTTCGCGCTGGATATCATGCACCACTTTGCGGGCAACATGGCAGACGTGATGGTTGTGTCCCCCGATGTAGGCGGCGTGGCCCGTGCGCGTGAATTGGCAACACGGATCAAGGCACCTTTGTCGATCGTCGACAAACGCCGCGAAAAGCCCGGTGAAATTGCTGAGATGACCGTTATCGGCGACGTTCGCGGCAAGAAATGTATCATCGTGGATGACATCTGTGACACGGCGGGCACCCTGTGCAAAGCCGCTGAGGTCCTGATCGAAGCGGGTGCCACCGAGGTACACAGCTACATCACCCACGGTGTCCTGTCCGGCCCTGCGGTTGAACGGATCACAAACTCGGTGATGAAGTCGCTGGTTATCACGGATTCGATCCAAGCCACTGATGCTGTCAAAGCCTGCCCCAATATCCGCATCGTGCCCACCGCGCCAATGTTCGCCCAAGCGATCCTGAACATTTGGAACGGCACATCGGTATCATCGCTATTTGATACCGCGACGCTAGAGCCGATCTATGAGCCGCTTTACCCCCGTGGGATGACCGGCCTCGCGGCGGAATAATCGCAGCTGACATGTTCCAAGAGTAAGACGGCCCCGCATTCCACATGGGATGCGGGGCTTTTTTATGCCGACATCTGCCCAAAGAAAAACCCCCACTCACAAGAGCGGGGGTTTTTAAATCTTAGCTAAGGTAGCTTGCTTAGACGTTCAGAGCCGCCCGTACTGCCTGCATGTCAGAGACCACCTTGGCAGCCTCATCCGAAGCACCAGCAGCCTCAGCGTCGGCGATCAGGGTATCCATGATCGCGCCCGTGACTTCGCTCACAGGCATGGCCTGTTCGGCCAGCACAGACGTGGCAGTCGCTGTGATCTCCGCGAAACCACCAGTCACGAGGTACTCATCCGCGCCAGAGGCCGTGATGACCCGCAAGATACCGGGGCGCAGCGTTGTGATCGTGGCAGCATGATCAGCCATAGCCGTCATGTCCCCGTCCGCGCCTGGGATCTGGACCTCGGTCGCCTCGACGGAAGCAAGCTTCCGTTCCGGCGAAACGAGATCAAATTGGAGCGAAGCGGCCATGATCAGGCTGCCTCCGCTGCCAGTTTTTCAGCTTTCGCTTTCACTTCCTCGATGCCGCCGACCATGTAGAAGGCGCTCTCGGGGAGGTGATCGTACTCACCGGCAACAACCGCTTTGAACGATGCAATGGTGTCCTCAAGAGGAACCTGCACACCGTCGGAGCCGGTGAAGACCTTCGCAACGTCGAACGGCTGGGACAGGAAGCGTTCCAGTTTACGTGCACGTGCCACGGCCAGTTTGTCCTCTTCGGACAGTTCGTCCATGCCGAGAATGGCGATGATGTCTTGCAGCGACTTGTAACGCTGAAGCACCTGCTGGACGTCTGTGGCGACTTTGTAGTGCTCATCACCGATGATCAGCGGATCGAGCAGACGCGATGTGGAACCGAGTGGGTCCACAGCCGGGTAGATGCCTTTTTCCGAGATCGAACGATCCAGAACGGTCGTCGCGTCAAGGTGCGCAAACGATGTTGCAGGTGCAGGGTCGGTAAGGTCATCCGCAGGCACGTAAACGGCTTGCACGGACGTGATCGAACCGGACTTCGTGGACGCAATACGCTCCTGCATTGCGCCCATGTCGGTTGCCAGTGTCGGCTGGTAGCCCACAGCAGAAGGAATACGACCCAGAAGCGCGGACACCTCAGAACCGGCCTGTGTGAAGCGGAAGATGTTGTCCACGAAGAACAGAACGTCCGAACCGGATTCGTCGCGGAACTGCTCGGCCAGTGTCAGACCGGACAGAGCGATCCGCATACGCGCACCGGGAGGCTCGTTCATCTGGCCGTAGACCAGTGCGATCTTGGATTTTTCCAGATCATCGGGAACGATAACGCCGGATTCGATCATCTCGTGGTACAGATCGTTCCCTTCACGGGTCCGCTCACCCACACCAGCGAACACGGACAGGCCCGAGTGCACTTTTGCGATGTTGTTGATGAGTTCCATGATCAGAACGGTTTTGCCAACGCCGGCACCGCCGAACAGACCAATTTTACCACCCTTGGTGTAGGGGGCCAAAAGGTCGATCACTTTGATGCCTGTGACGAGGATTTCAGTCTCGGTGGACTGCTCGTCAAACTCAGGTGCATCGCCGTGAATGGCGCGTGTCGCAGTTGCGTTCACGGGGCCTTTTTCGTCAACGGGGTCGCCGGTGACGTTCATGATGCGACCCAGTGTTGCGGAACCCACGGGTACAGAAATCTGACCGCCAGTGTTTTCAACAGCTTGGCCACGCACGAGGCCTTCGGTGGCGTCCATAGCAATGGCGCGCACTGTGTTTTCGCCAAGGTGCTGGGCCACTTCGAGAACGAGGTCTTTGCCTTGGTTTTGGGTTTTCAGGGCGTTCAGAATCTCAGGCAGGTCGCCTTCGAACTGAACATCGACGACGGCGCCGATGACCTGGGTGATTTTTCCGGTAGGGTTTGCCATATCGGGTATCTCCAGATTTAGAGCGCTTCAGCGCCCGAGATGATTTCAATAAGCTCGTTGGTGATGACAGCCTGACGCGACCGGTTGTATTGGATGGTCAGTTTGTCGATCATTTCGCCTGCGTTGCGGGTCGCGTTGTCCATTGCGGACATCCGTGCACCCTGCTCGGAGGCGGCGTTTTCCAACAAGGCCGCGAAGATTTGTGTCGCCACGCCACGGGGCAGCAGGTCGGCCAAGATGGCTTCTTCGCTGGGCTCGTAGTCATAAAGCGTGTTGTCTTCGCCCGCACCGGCATCCTCAAACGCGGCAGGGATAATCTGCTGCGCCGTTGGAATTTGGCTGATGACGGACTGGAAACGGGCGTAGAAAATCGTAGCCACGTCGAATTCTTCGTCGTCGAAACGAGAAAGAATGCCGCGTGCGATGTCCTGTGCGTTGCCGTATCCAAGGCGCTTCACTTCCGACAGGTCCACATGGCCAATGTACAGATTGCCAAAGTCACGCTTGAGGGTCTCACGACCCTTTTTGCCGACTGTGAGAATCTTGACCGTTTTACCAGCAGCCAACAATTCGTTGGCGCGGGCGCGGGCCATTTTGGCGATGTTGCCGTTGAAGCCACCACACAATCCACGCTCTGAGGTCATGACGACCAGCAGTTGCACTTGGTCGGAACCAGTGCCCACCAGAAGCTTGGGACCCGAGTCTGAACCACTCACACCAGCCGCCAGCCCCGCCATTACGGCGTTGAAGCGGTCAGTGTAGGGACGTGCGGCCTCAGCAGCATCCTGTGCCCGCCGCAATTTTGCGGCGGCCACCATTTGCATGGCTTTCGTGATCTTCCGAGTGCTTTTGACACTCTCGATCCGATTTTTGAGGTCCTTAAGGTTGGGCATGATGCTCTACCTTAAGCGAACGTCGCGGCGAAGGCGTCAAGAACACCCTTCAGGCGGTCGGCTGCATCACCCTTGATTTTAGGATCGTCGTTGGTGATCCAATCGAGGACGTCCTGATGCTTGTTGCGCAGGAAGGACAGCATTTCACGCTCAAACCGGCCAACTTCGCTGACGTCGATTTTGTCGAGGTAGCCGTTTGTGCCAGCAAAGATCGAGCAGACGATCTCAGCGTTGGTCAATGGCGCGTACTGAGCCTGCTTCATCAGCTCGGTCAGACGGGCACCACGGGCCAGCAGCTGCTGGGTTGCGGCGTCAAGGTCGGAACCAAACTGCGCGAATGCAGCCATCTCACGGTACTGAGCCAGCGACAGTTTCACCGGACCCGCAACCGAGGACATCGCCTTGGTTTGAGCCGACGAACCCACGCGGGACACCGACAGACCGGTGTTCACAGCGGGACGGATACCTTGGTAGAACAGTTCGGTTTCGAGGAAGATCTGACCGTCAGTGATCGAAATCACGTTGGTTGGAATAAACGCCGAAACGTCGCCGCCCTGAGTTTCGATGACTGGCAGAGCTGTCAGCGAGCCCGAGCCATAGTCTTCGTTCAGTTTAGCCGAACGCTCCAGAAGCCGGGAGTGAAGGTAGAACACGTCACCAGGGTATGCTTCACGCCCGGGTGGACGACGGAGCAGAAGGGACATCTGACGGTAGGACACAGCTTGCTTCGAGAGATCATCATAGATGATCAGCGCGTGGCGGCCGTTGTCGCGGAAGTATTCCGCCATGGCAGTCGCTGCGTAGGGTGCGAGGAACTGCATCGGCGCTGGGTCGGATGCGGTTGCAGCCACAACGATCGAGTATTCAATCGCGCCGGACTCTTCGAGCTTTTTCACCAGCTGAGCAACAGTGGAGCGCTTTTGGCCCACAGCCACGTAGATGCAGTAGAGCTTCTTGCTCTCGTCATCGCCAGCGGCTTCGTTGTAGGATTTCTGGTTCAGGATCGCGTCCAGTGCCACAGCCGTTTTACCGGTCTGACGGTCACCAATGATCAGCTCACGCTGGCCACGGCCAACGGGGATCATCGCATCAATAGCCTTGAGGCCAGTCGCCATCGGCTCGTGCACGGATTTACGTGGGATAATGCCGGGCGCTTTCACGTCAGCAACACGACGCTCGGTCGACACGATCGGACCTTTGCCGTCGAGGGGGTTACCCAGACCATCAACAACGCGACCCAGCAGGCCGTCACCAGCGGGAACGTCCACGATGGAGTTCGTACGCTTAACAGTGTCGCCTTCTTTGATGTCACGGTCGGAACCGAAGATCACGACACCGACGTTGTCGGTTTCGAGGTTCAGCGCCATCCCACGGATACCACCGGGGAATTCGACCATCTCACCGGCCTGTACGTTATCAAGGCCATGCACACGGGCAATACCGTCACCGACGGAAAGCACGCGGCCCACTTCGGCCACTTCGGCCTCCTGGCCAAAGTTTTTGATCTGGTCCTTGAGGATCGCAGAGATTTCGGCTGCTTGGATACCCATTTATCCGACCTCTTTCATGGTGTTTTGGAGTGCGTTCAGACGCGCTTTGATCGATGTATCGATCATCTGCGAGCCCACTTTAACAACGAGACCGCCGATGAGGCTTTCATCAACGGTCAAGTTCAGGTTCACATCCTTGCCGATGGACGCTTTCAGCGTTTTGGCAAGTTCTGTTTGTTGTGCCTTGGTCAGCGCCTTGGCAGAGGCGACTTCGGCAGTTGTCTCGCCTTTGTGCTCGGCGATCATGGCGCGCAGCGCGGCCATGAGTTGCGGCACCACAAAGAGGCGACGCTTGGAGGCCATCAGCGCGAGGCTGTTAGCCATGACCGAGGTCAATCCCATTTTTTGTGCAACGGCCGTGATGGCCGCACCCTGTTCGTCCCGCGTGTACACGGGAGACGAGATCAGGTCGCGCAGATCAGCAGAGTCCGCAAGGGCCCCCGCAAGTGCGCTCACGTCGGATTCGAGTTTTGGCAGGGATTTGCCCTCAATCGCGAGGTCAAAGATAGCCGAGGCATAGCGCTTGGCGATGCCCATGGAGATCGAAGCTGGTTCGGACACGTCCACCCTTTCGATAGCTAGGCCAAACGGAACATCAGCGACCCGCTCGGCACGATCAGAAGCTGCGGTTCAATGCGGCTCCCACTTAAAATCGTGCACGCTCTAGCAAAGCATTTCTGCAACTGCAATGGCGTGCTCTGAGGCGACTTACAGAGGCGCCACCGCGCAGTCAAAGAGGATTCTCAACCAAATGGTAAAGTGCGACCTTTTGCGTTAGCTTTTTTGCGACCAACTGGCACAAAAGCAGGTGGGCTCCGCTACAGGTTGCGTCGACACCCGTTGCGGTACGTTTGGCAGGCACCTGCACTCAGTGGGCTTTGGGGTTAATTGCGGCCGACGGGCTTTACGCCAGGCATCGCGGGCTCCAGCACGCGCAAAGGCCGCCTGACACGCTCCGCCAAGCGGGGCCGTTTAGGGGCGTAGACCTGTTTGGACACCTCCAACATGATGACACCACCGGCGCGCAAATCCGGCATCCGCGCGCCCATACGCTCCACCACATCGGACGTCCGCATCCAAAACTTCGCCTCACTAGGGGGCGCAAACAACGCGGACACATGACGCTCAGGCACGAAACCCGCCTGTTTGACCTGCATTTCCAACTGGCTCAGCGAATATGGACGGCCAAACCCAAAAGGCGTCGCATCGCGGCGGGCCCAGAGGCCGGAGCGATTGGGCACCACAAAGATCGCCTTGCCACCGGGGCCAAGCACACGGTCACATTCCGCCAGCACGGCGGAGGGATGCTCAGATGTCTCTAACCCGTGCAACAACACGAGCCGATCAACCGACCCAGTTTCCACCGGCCACAGGGTTTCTTCGCACAGAACGGCCACGTTTTGCATGCCCGCAGGCCAAGGCATGACGCCTTGCGGCCCCGGCATCAGGCCAAACACACGCCGCGCGTCGGCCAGATAGGGCCTCAAAAGTGGAACCGCGAATCCAAACCCCGCCACGGTTTGTCCCGTCGCACGCGGCCACAGCCCCAGCAGGCGGTCACGGATCGCCTTTTGCGCCACCCGTCCCAGCCGGGTCCTGTAATAGAAGTGTCGCAGATCGAGCACGTCGAGATGCATTTCGTTTTCCCTTGCAATGCAGCCAAAGCGCTTAAATCATGCGGCAGTTATAACAAAAGTGAGCCAGCACATGCCGCTAAAGGTCATCACCGTCCCTTGTCTGAGCGACAATTACGCATTTCTTATGAAAGATGAAGCCTCGGGGCGCGTCGGCGTGGTGGATGTGCCAGAGGCTGGCCCGATCCAAGCCGCGCTTACGGATGCTGGTTGGACGCTGACAGATGTGTTTTTCACCCACCACCACCATGACCACATCGGCGGCCTTCCTGCGCTTGGAGCTGAGGGTGTGCGCATTTGGGGCTCGGCCGCTGATCAAGACCGCCTGCCGCCGCTGACGGACCCTGTATCACCCGGCGATACGATTCTCTTTGGTGAGAGTGCCGCGCAAGTTTGGGATGTGTCCGGGCACACGATCAACCACCTCGCGTTTGTCTTTGACGGCTACGTCTTCACGGGTGACAGCCTGATGGCACTGGGCTGCGGGCGTCTGTTTGAAGGCACTCCCGCGCAAATGCACGCCAGCCTCAAACAGTTCGACAGCCTCTCTGACGAAACATTGGTATGTTCGGGCCACGAATACACCGCCGCCAATGGCCGCTTTGCCAAAACAATCGAACCGAACAACGTGGCCCTCGCGCAACGGTTGCAATCTGTCGCACAAGCGCGCGCGGCCAATCAGCCTACCGTGCCCTCACGTTTGGGTGAGGAGCGCGCCACCAACCCGTTCCTGCGATGCCACATTGACGCCGTAAAGGCGGGCGTAAACCTGCCCAATAGCACCGATGTGGCGACATTTGCGGCCGTTCGCGCATCAAAAGACGCGTTTTAACGCCTCAAACACGGTTTGCACGTTTTTTTAACTTTCCCGAGGTATTCATCCGCTCACAGGAAATTTCCTACGTTTTATAAATAAATAAGCAGAAAATGCTTGAAGAGAGCGGTCTGACAACCAAAACTTAATACTAAGGGCTCAAAGTCCGGCGAGGGGCGCGCACCGCCCCGCCGACCCATACGAAAGGAGCACTCCGTGCCTTCGTTCTCAAATACGCTCGAGCAAGCCATTCACGCAGCATTGGCCCAAGCCAACGCACGCCGCCATGAACTGGCCACACTAGAACACCTTCTTCTGGCCCTGCTGGAAGAGCCAGACGCGACAAAGGTCATGAAGGCCTGCGGCGTCGATCTGGATGCGCTTCGCGTCACGCTAGAAGAGTTCATCGAAGATGAGCTTTCGACCCTCGTGACCGAAGTGGATGGATCAGAGGCTGTGCCCACCGCAGCCTTCCAGCGCGTGATCCAGCGCGCGGCGATCCACGTGCAATCCTCCGGCCGGACAGAAGTCACTGGCGCAAACGTACTGGTCGCGATCTTTGCAGAGCGCGAGTCCAACGCCGCCTACTTCCTGCAAGAGCAGGACATGACCCGCTACGATGCGGTGAACTTCATTGCGCACGGCGTGGCAAAAGACCCCAACTTTGGCGAAGCGCGCCCCGTGCAGGGATCGGACTTCGAAGATGACGCCTCGGTAGAGCCACAGGATAACGGACCGAACCCAGGTGAAAACAAAGAATCCGCCCTCGCGAAATACTGCGTGGACCTGAACAAAAAGGCTACCAAGGGCGACGTCGATCCCCTTATCGGTCGCGACAGCGAGGTTGAGCGGTGTATCCAAGTGCTCTGCCGCCGCCGCAAGAATAACCCTCTTTTGGTCGGAGATCCCGGCGTTGGCAAAACCGCCATTGCCGAGGGTTTGGCCTACAAGATCATCTCGGGGCAGACCCCCGAAGTGCTGTCGGGTGCCACGATCTACTCGCTCGATATGGGGGCGCTGCTGGCTGGCACCCGTTACCGCGGCGACTTTGAGGAACGCCTCAAGGCAGTGATGACCGAGATGGAGGACCACCCTGACGCGGTGCTCTTTATCGACGAAATCCACACCGTGATCGGCGCTGGCGCTACCTCTGGCGGTGCCATGGACGCGTCGAACCTGCTGAAGCCCGCCCTTCAGGGTGGCAAACTACGTTGCATGGGCTCAACAACTTACAAAGAATTCCGTCAGCATTTTGAAAAGGACCGCGCACTCAGCCGTCGGTTCCAGAAAATTGACGTGAATGAGCCTTCCGTCGAAGATGCGGTGAAAATCCTCAAAGGTTTGAAGCCGTATTTCGAGGATCACCACGCGATCAAATATACCTCTGAGGCGATCAAGACCGCAGTGGAGCTATCCGCGCGCTACATCAATGACCGTAAGCTGCCCGATAAAGCCATTGATGTGATCGATGAAGCGGGTGCGGCTCAGCATCTTGTAGCGTCAACCAAACGACGCAAGACCATCGGTGCCAAAGAGATCGAGGCTGTTGTCGCTAAAATTGCGCGCATCCCGCCCAAGAACGTCTCCAAAGACGATGCAGAGGTCCTGCGCGACCTTGAGGCATCGCTCAAGCGGGTCGTGTTTGGGCAAGACCCTGCGATTGATGCCCTGTCCTCCGCGATCAAGCTGGCCCGCGCAGGCCTGCGGGAACCAGAAAAGCCCATTGGCAACTATCTCTTCGCGGGTCCAACCGGCGTCGGGAAAACCGAAGTTGCCAAGCAGCTTGCCGATACGCTGGGCGTTGAGATGCTGCGCTTTGACATGTCTGAGTACATGGAAAAGCACGCGGTTTCACGGCTCATCGGCGCGCCTCCTGGCTATGTCGGGTTTGACCAAGGCGGCATGCTGACAGACGGGGTGGACCAGCATCCACACTGTGTTCTCCTACTCGATGAGATGGAGAAGGCGCACCCTGACGTCTACAACATCCTTCTGCAGGTGATGGACCACGGCAAACTGACGGACCACAACGGGCGCACCGTTGATTTCCGTAACGTGATCTTGATCATGACCTCCAACGCGGGTGCGGCTGAACAAGCCAAAGAGGCCATCGGTTTTGGACGTGATCGCCGCACAGGTGAGGATCAAGCCGCGATTGAGCGGACATTCACGCCTGAGTTCCGCAATCGCCTTGATGCTGTGATTTCGTTCGCGCCGCTCGGCCGCGAAGTGATCCTGCAAGTGGTCGAAAAGTTTGTGCTTCAACTAGAGGCACAACTGATGGACCGTGGCGTCAGCATCGAACTGACACGTGCCGCAGCTGAGTGGGTCGCCGAAGAAGGCTATGACGACAAAATGGGTGCACGTCCTCTGGGTCGTGTCATTCAAGAGCACATTAAAAAACCGCTCGCTGAGGAACTGCTGTTTGGCAAACTCGCCAAGGGCGGCGTTGTGCAAGTGGGCGTCAAGGATGGTAAACTGGATTTGCGGACTTTTGAGCCTGGTGCACTGTCCTTGAAGCCGAAGAAAAAGCCACCACTCCTGACGGCAGATTGATAACCGCTCGTTGAATTTACCAAGATATACCGCCGCGCCATACTAGGTGCGGCGGTTTTCTTTTGCCCAACACGCTAACGGGCACGTCGCGCGCAGCTATTTCTCAGTAAATTTCAATTCAATTCGACGGTTCTGCGCCCGTGCCAATGCGGTATCCGCGGTATTAATGGGCTGGTATTCACCAAATCCATTAGCTGACAAACGCTCCGGCGGCAGGCCCAGTTGGTTTACCATATACAATACAACTGACAGAGCCCGCGCTTGGCTCAGCTCCCAGTTATTTGCGAAGGGCGCGCCAGCACTAAGCGGCACGTTGTCGGTGTGACCATCCACCTGCAACACCCAATCGATACCTACGGGAATATCGCCTGCAATCCCTTGCAATAGCTCCGCGACCTTTGCGATCTCATCCCGTCCAGCCGATGACAATAAATCCGACCCCGGCGCAAAAAGAACCTCAGACGAAAAAACAAACCGGTCACCCACAATCTGAACGCCGTCCTGGCCCTCCAGTAAATCCCGCAATTGCCCAAAAAACTCAGAGCGAAAACGTTCCAAATCCTGCGCTTCCGCCTCGAGCCGTAACCGCTCCGCTTCTTCAAGATCGGCGCGGCGCCGCTGTTCGGCAGCAACCTGTGCCAACGCTGCGTTCAAATCGGACCCGAGGCTTTCTAGCTGAACCTGCGCGGCCTCATCCCGCGCGCGCGCCTCATCCAATATCGACTGAAGGGCGCCGAGCTGGCTTCGCAAAGCACTGACTTGTTGGTTCAAAAGTGCCGCCTCCCGCTGAGCTTCCAACGCCTCTGCCTCTGTTTGAGTCAGCGCGGCATCCCTCTCCAGCAAACGACGCTGGGCCTCCGCCAACAACACCGCCTGCGCATCGGCCGCACTCAAGACCTGGCGGCTTGTTTGCTCCGTCGCCAGCTTTTCGGCTAGGGCAGCTGCCAATTGCGCACGCAGCTCTGCCGCCTGTTGCGCCGCGTCCGCTTGCGATTGCTCAGCATCGGAAAAGCGATCTAATGCCCGCTCCAATTGCGCCCGTAGATCATTTTCTTGATCAATAGCCTCCGCCCGCAGCGCCTCTTGATCCAACAATGCAGCTGCCAGTTGCGCCGATAAATCTTCTTGAGCTCCCTCTGACGCAGCCAGCAAAGTTAGTGTCTCTTCAGCCGCTTGGCGCTGTTCTTCGAGCGCGAGGGTCATAGCGGTTAATTCCGCGTCAGCATCCCGTAGTCGAGCCCGCAATGCCTCGGCGGCAGCCGCCTCCGCCAAGCGTGCGGCTTCCTCATCGCTTAGGGCGTCCTCAATTTCAGCAAGGTTCGCGGCGTTAGTGTTCGCTTCCGCCCGAAGATCGGCCACCAATGCCTCTAATGCTTCACGCCGAGCCGCGTCCAAGCGGGCAGCTTCCGCCTGCGCATCCACCTCGGACCGAACCTGCGCCAACGCCAATTGCAACGCCTCACGCTCATCTATCACGCGCGCCACCTCAGCCTCTGAGGTTTCCAACGCGCCAGATAACTGTTCCCGCTCCGCCAAAAGCCCGGCAACCTGCGCCTCAAAACTCGCAATTTGCGTCGACAATTCCTGTGCTTCGCCCTGCAAAACTAAGATCGCCTCGGCCTGTGCCGCCGTCATCGCGTTGGCCGCCGAAAGGGTGACTGCAAGTTCGCTGGCCTGCTCTTCCAACTCAAACGCACGCTTCTGTTCCAACCCCAGCGCCCGCGCGAGCGAGGCGACTTGCGTCCCTAGCGCATCCAATTCTGTGTCCTGATCCGCGATGCGTTGCGACAGAATGAACTGCACGATCATAAAGATCGACAAAACAAACATCAGCACCAACAAAAGTGCGGTCATCGCGTCCACGAAACCCGGCCACACGTTGGCGGTAAATCGTTGTCCGTTGCGCCGGTGAAACGCCATGCTCTACTCGGGCCGAGTGTCCGGCGTCTGCGCCGACGTTGCGATGCGGTTCAATTGGCGGATCGCACGGGTGAGCGAGCCGATATCACCGCGCAAATCATCCATAGAAGCCGGTCGCCCTGATGCCATCTCTTCGAAAATCTTCAGCAATTGCACGTCGATCGACCGAATGCGCATGCGACTTTCGGCATCCAAGCCGCCCTCACCACCGCCGGAACCCTGCAAAACCGCAACGATATTGTCCTGCCCTTCGGCGACCCGTTCCAGCGCACGGGCGTTGGCCCCTCCGCTTTCAACGGCTGATGACATCGTGGAAACCGCCGCCGCCAAAGCCGCAAGACGGTCTTCGGTCGCGGAACGACCCGCCTCCGCCCGCTGGAACATCTCCTGCAGGCTCTCCATCTGGTAATTCATGTGATCCAGAACCGCCGCAAGCGAGTACTGATCAATCGTTTCTTCACCATCTTGGCCGACAAACCCAACGCGTGTGATCGTGCTGAGCCAATCCTCCATTTCACGGTAGAAGCGGTTTTGCCCGTGTCCCGCAAACAGTTCCAACAGGCCAACCACGAGGGACCCCGCCAGCCCCAAAAGCGAGGATGCAAACGCCGTCCCCATACCCGCCAACTGATCCTCAAGCCCGCCAATCAACCGCGTAAAGACCGCCACGCCGCCCTCATCTTCGCTGGGGTTGAGCGATCGGATGGTGTCAACCACGGCGGGAACCGTCGTAGCCAAGCCATAGAACGTGCCCAAAAGGCCCAAGAAAATCAGCATGTTCACGATGAACCGCGTGATGTCCCGGGCCTCTTCCATGCGCGCGCCGACGGAGTCGAGAATGGACCGTGCCGAGCTTGGGGCCATCTGCGTCCGAGCTCCCCGTTCGCGCAACAGCCCCGAGAGGGGCAGCAGCAGCGAGGGCGCCTTGGTCAGGTCATGCCCCGCTCGCTGAATGGCAAATCCCTCGATCCACGCGACAGATGAAAACAGCTGAAACACTTGGGCAAAACACGCCATCACCCCGATAAAGAACACAAAGATAATTGTGCCATTCAACCACGGGCTAGCCGAAAAAATAGGCGCCATCGCAGGATAGGCCATGTACACGCCTGCCCCGGTAGCCGCCAAAATGACAAGCATTTGAACGATCTGCCGGATCGGTTGAGAGAACTGCGTTCGCGCTTTTTTCATGTCCGGTCTCATCCCGGTATCCCCTTTAGGCCTGTGGTGGGGCGCATCGCGGAAACCCTACCCGCGCAAGCCCAGACTGCCAATGGGGAAAGGTTAACCGCCGGTCAGCGCCTTCACCCGGTCATACAGCCAATCCAGATCGGCATCCGGCAGACCCAAATCGTTAATATGTTTAGCTGTATTGAAAAGGTATTCCGTGTTCGGACCGCGCCCGCCGACCGCACTCGCAATAACTTGCGCCTGTCGCTCAAGGGTCAGGTCACCACAATACTGAACGTGGTCACGATTAATTACGTAGCATACGGCCGACACGCGGCGCCCGTCACGCAGGGTGATGTCGTGCCATTCCTCTAAGTACGCGGATGAGACCAATTCACGTTCGCGCAAGTACTCCAACGCGGCCTCAGGTTCGGCCGCGCGAAAGGCGACGCCATCACAAAACGTCTCGGCGGCGTCTAGCGCGAGGACCAGGCCCGGATCCTCTTGAGTACCGCGGTGGTGAATGGACCACATGCAAAATGAGCGGTGGAACCCTTCTAGCCGCGCGATCTCTTGCTCAGAAACCGCAAACCCCGGGTCCCAAATCAGCGAGCCGTAGCCAAATACCCAAAGTGTGTCCATCGCTCCGGCTCCCTTGCATCTGTCGGCGACATAACGACAGTAGGCTCATAAGAAAAGGGGGCGACATGAAACGCTTAGGATGGTTAGTCTTGGTCTGCGCGGTTGTATGGAGCGGCTGGTGGTATACGAATGCCGTTGCGATCGACCGAGTGCTGAGCGCGTGGTTAGACGACCGCCGCGCCGAAGGGTGGGCGGCCGACGCTCAAAACCTAAACACAACAGGCTTTCCAATGGAGCTGGCCACAACACTTGAAGGCCTGCGCCTTGCGGACCCTGCGACGGGTGTCGCGTGGCAAGCTCCGTCTGTCACCCTGACCCGCCCCACCTTTGGCCCCACCGATATTACCGTCAGCCTGCCGCCTGAGCACACACTATCAAGTCCCTTCGTTAACCTGACGATCAGCAGCCAAACCAGCACCGCGCGCCTGTCTGTGGCGCCGACGCCCAACCTAACGGTTTGGGACAGTCAGATTGCGCTTGAGGATTTTGCGATCACCTCATCCCAAGGCTGGACCAGCCGCATTGACGGTGCAGAAATCTCAACCACCCAAGGCGCAGAGCCTATGTCTCACGTGATCCGCGCCACCCTGACGGCGGTCTCTCCCGGCGGCCCGATCCTGCAACTGCTTGATCCTGCAAACCTGCTGCCGGACAGCATGCAATCCATGCACATCGACGCAACCGCGACCTTTGACAAAGCGTGGGACATCACAGCACTAGAGGATCGGCGCCCCCAGCCTCGCGCCATCGACCTACAAACCGTTGATATGCAGTGGGGCGAAATCGAGGTGCGGATCGCCGGTGCCCTGACCGTTGACGCGAATGGCGTGCCCGAGGGCGACATCGCTGTTCAGATCGTCAAGTGGGAAGCGCTTTTGGAGCTGCTGCAATCCAATGGCGTCCTGCCCCAGCAGATCAACGCCTTTGCGCTACGCGCGGTGGAAAGCTTGGCGCAAGCCAGCGGTCGCGCGGATACGCTCGATGCAACATTAACGCTGGCGGGCGGCTTTATCCGATTTGGGCTGATCCCCTTGGGTCCAGCGCCACGGCTGGTGATCCGCTAGCCACATGGCCCAAAGGTCAACTGCCTAGGACGAAGATTTGGGGCGGCGTCCAAAGTCCGGTGCATCGGTGTCTTGGCCCGCTTCAATAATACCGCGCCTGATCTCCCGCGTGCGGGTGAAAAAGCTGTGCAAATGCTCTCCATCACCTGTGCGAATGGCACGCTGCAGGGCAAAAAGCTCTTCGGTGAAACGACCCAAAATTTCGAGCGTCGCATCCTTGTTGGACAAAAAGACATCGCGCCACATCGTCGGGTCACTCGCCGCAATCCGGGTGAAATCCCGAAAACCAGCGGCAGAATATTTGATAACTTCGCTGTCGGTCACGCGGCGTAGATCATCCGCAACCCCAACCATCGTGTAGGCGATCAGGTGCGGCGCATGCGACGTCACCGCAAGCACCAGATCGTGGTGGTTGGCGTCCATGCTTTCGACAAAGGACCCCATGCCCTCCCACAACGCGCGCAACTTCGCCTCGGCCTCGGGGTCGCCACCTTCGAGCGGGGTCAGCAGCGTCCAACGGGAATCAAACAGCTCAGGGAAGCCCGCGCGCGGGCCGGAATGTTCAGTCCCCGCAATCGGGTGGCCCGGCACAAAATGAACACCTTCGGGCAGATGCGGGCCGACCGCGTCAATCACCGCTTGCTTAACCGACCCGACGTCCGTGACCGTGGCCCCCGGCGCAAGGTGCGGGCCGATTTCCGCGGCAACCGCTGCCATCGCACCCACGGGCACGCACAAAACCACCAGATCGGCGCCGGCAACAGCCTCGGCAACTGTGTCGACGATACGGTCGCACAGCCCAATTTCGCGCGCGGTGTCTCGCGTCTGCGCAGAGCGCGCGGTGCCGACGGTTTCGCCCGCAAGGCCACCGCGACGGATCGCCAACGACATAGACCCCGCGATCAGGCCCAGCCCGATCAATGCAACGCGTTGATAAATCATGCCTGTGTGTCCCGGAAACTGCGCAACGCGGCAAGCGTGCGGGCCACGCCCGGCTCATCCCCGACGGTGATCCGTAGGGCTGCGGGCAATCCATAGCTGGACACGCGCCGCACCAGAATGCCCAAGCCGCGCAGGTGCGCATCCGCCGCCGCCGCCTCATCACCATCGGCAAAACGCGCGAGCACGAAGTTCGCCTCTGATCTATCCGAAGGCAGGTTCAATGCATCCAGCCCCGCGACCAGCTTCGCCCGCAAGCGCGTGTTCTCAGACTTGCACCAATCTTGATACTCAGTGTCCAGAATGGCAGCCTCAGCCGCCGCAAGACCAACATGGCTCAGGTTGAACGGCCCCCGAATACGGTTGAGCGTGTCGATCACCTCTTGGGCGCCGTAGCCCCATCCCACGCGCAGCCCGCCCAGTCCGTGCAGTTTTGAAAACGTCCGGGTCATAAAGACATTCGGCATCTCTGTGGCCAGCGCCGCACCACCGTCGTAGTCCTCCACGAACTCTGCATAAGCACCGTCAATGACCAACATGCAGCCATCCGGTAGGCCACGCGCAAGGCGACGCAGGTCGTTACCGCCGATCATCGTGCCCGTCGGGTTGTTCGGGTTCGCGATAAACACGAGGCGGGTTTTCTCGCTTACGCCCGCAAGGATCGCATCGACATCAGCGGTGCGGTTTGTCTCTTTTACGACGACGGGTGTAGCACCGGCCGCGCGCGCGCTGATCGCATACATCGCAAAGCCGTGTTCGGTGTGGACTACCTCATCACCCGGCCCAGCAAAGGCTTGGCACAGAAACGCGATAATCTCATCACTGCCCGCCCCACAAATGATGCGCCCGGGATCAAGATCATAGGTTGCTCCAATCGCGGCGCGCAGGCTGGCGTGGTCCGTGTTGGGATACACGTGCAGTTTGGTTGCAGCCTGCTGCGCGGCGGCCAATGCCTTGGGCGAGGCTCCAAACGGGTTCTCATTCGAGCTGAGCTTGATTACATCCGTGACGCCCTCCACATGGGATGCGCCGCCGACGTAAAGGTCGATGTCCATAATTCCGGGCTGCGGCTGGGGCGCTTGGGGCATTGTCGATATCCCTTGGAGATGAGGTTATTGCGGGTTTAGCGAGCCGCGCGGGCCTTGGAAAGGGCACGCAGCTCAATAGAAGCTTTGCGGGTCGATATCGATCGAAAGACGCAATGAGGGTGGCAATTTCAACGCACCCACCCACTGCGACAGAGCCGACTGAAGCGGCGTGCCCTTGGCGGCCTTTACCAATAGCCGCACCCGGTGCCGTCCCCGGATCCGTGAGATCGGCGCAGGTGCGGGCCCGTAAACCGCAGCACCCAGCGCATGCAGCGGCCCCGCATTGCGCGCCAAAGCCGTGCCCACGTCAAACGCCACCTGCGGATCGGGGTCCGAGATCACGACCCCCGCCATACGACCGAAGGGCGGCATTCCGGCCTCCCGGCGCTCTGCGGCTTCAGCGCCCCAAAACGCCTCTTCGTCGCCGGTCAGGATTGCGCGGATTACGGGATGCTCTGGCTGAAACGTTTGCAACAAGGCAGTGCCGCGCCGCGACGACCGCCCAGCGCGACCAGCAACCTGCCGCATCAGCTGAAACGTCCGCTCCGCCGCGCGCAGGTCTGATCCTTGCAGGCCCAAATCCGCGTCAATCACCCCCACAAGCGTGAGCAAAGGAAAGTTGTGCCCTTTGGCCACCAACTGCGTACCAATGATCAAATCCGCACCACCGCTGGCGATGTCTTCGATCTGCGCCTTCAGCGCACGGGCGGAACTGAACAAGTCCGAGCTAAGCACCGCGAGACGCGCATCGGGAAACAACTCAGCGGCTTCTTCTGCCATACGCTCAACACCCGGACCAACCGGGGCCAGCCGATCCTCAGCCTCGCAAGAGGGGCAAGCTGTGGGGATTGGTGTGCTTTCCCCGCACTGGTGGCACATCAGCCGCTTGAGAAACCGGTGCTCAACCATCCGCGCATCGCACTGAGTGCAGGCCACTTGCTGCCCGCAGGCACGGCACAATGTGACCGGTGCGTACCCCCGGCGGTTGAGAAAAATCAGCGCCTGTTCACCCGCATCAAGCCGGGCTTGAATTGCGCTTTGCAGCGTGGGCGACACCCAGCGCCCACCGGGCAAATCCTCACTGCGCATATCAATCGCGCGCATTTCGGGCATGACGGCATCCCCAAACCGGGACGTCAGATCGAGCCGCGTGTATTTGCCAGCCTCCGCGTTCGCCCAGCTTTCGAGCGAGGGCGTGGCCGAAGCCAGCACCACCTGCGCACTACAGAGCGACGCCCGCAGAACCGCCATATCGCGGGCGTTATAAAGGACCCCGTCCTCTTGCTTGTAGGACGTGTCGTGTTCTTCATCGACGACGATCAGCCCCAAATCCCGAAATGGCAGGAACAGCGCGGACCGCGCCCCTACGACAAATTGCGCCCCCCCCTCGCCCACCATCCGCCAACAGCGGCGGCGTTCGGTCATCGTCACGCCTGAGTGCCACTCAGCCGGCTTGGCCCCGAATCGTTCTTCAACCCGGGTGAGGAATTCAGCCGTCAGCGCGATCTCAGGCAGAAGCACCAGCGCCTGTCGCCCTTGAGCAAGGCAGGCGGCGACAGCCTCTAGGTACACTTCGGTTTTGCCAGACCCCGTCACCCCCTTTAGCAGGGTCGTGCCATAGGTTCCGGACCGAGCTGCGACGGCCAGCGCCTCTGCGGCTTTGGCCTGATCCGGGGCCAACGCCTTACTGGGCAAGCTTGGGTCAAGCGGGACATAGGCCGCGTCGCGTGGGGTGTCTTCTTCGCGCACGGCGCCTTGTTTCACGAGGCCTTTGATAACCGAAGATGTGACACCAGCGTGTTCCGCCAATTCGCTCAGAGTGAACGACAGCCCCCCAAATTCCTCAAGAACTGCCAAAACCTTTTCCCGTGGGGCAGTCATCCGATCCGGAGTGCGGTCACCAAGGCGGTAGACCTTTTGCATAGACACCGGGTTGCTGAGGCCCGGCACGCGCGTGGCCAGCCGCAACATCGCGGGAAGCGAAGTCAACGTGTAGGTCGCCGCCTTTTCGATGAACGCGCGCAATTCGGCGCGCATGGGTGCGGCCTCTAGCACACGGATCGCGGAGCGGACCTTGGCGATATCCCAATCCCCACGCCCCGGCCCCCAAACCACGCCCAGCACTTTGCGCGGCCCCAAGGGGACCTCAATGAACGCGCCGAGCCAGCAGCCGCCCTCTGGGGCTTTGTAGTCCAACACACGGTCTAGCGGCTGGGTCGTCAGCACGCCGATCAGCGTACCGGCAGGAAAAAAGTCAGGCGAGTCCATCCCTTAGGCGCGGCGCAAAGCGGCAGTGGCCACACCCATAGCCACCAGCGTTGCTCCACCCAACCGCGTCAACACCCGCAACACCGACGGGCGCGCGATTGCCACACGCATCCGGTCCGCGAGGAGTGCGTACAAAAGCGCATTCAGGAACCCGACGGCCACAAAGGTCGCGATCAGGATGATAAACTGTGGCAGCAGCGGCGCTTCGGGGCGCATGAACTGCGGCACAAAGGCGATAAAAAACGCAATCGATTTGGGGTTAAGCGCCGTTACCGCCGCCGCGTGGGCGAAAATCTCGGCCGGCCGTGTGCCGCGGGGCGCCCCGACCGCGCCCGGCGCAGCCTCTGCCGCTGACATAAACAGTTTCACCCCCAAATAGACCAAATAGGCGGCCCCAATCCATTTTAGCACCGTGAACAGCGTGGCGGACGCAAGGACCAGCGCCCCAAGGCCCACCAGCGACGCAGTCATTGCCACCAAATCGCCCAGTGCAACGCCTCCCGCTGAAGCCACTGCCACCTTGCGCCCTTGGCTTAACGCGTAGCTGACCACCAACAGCACCGTTGGACCGGGTATGATACACAGCACCGTCGAGGCCACAACAAACGCAAGCCAAAGATCGAGAGGCATAAGGTGGTCCTTTCGCAAAACCGGGGGTGTATCTCAGCGCGTATTTCGCTAGGAGTGTGCCAAACATACCACCGCCCTTGAAAGAAGGAAGCGCACCCATGAAATTCTTCGTAGATACCGCCGAAATTGACGCCATCGCTGAACTAAACGACCTTGGCATGGTCGACGGCGTCACCACCAACCCGTCCCTGATCATGAAGTCAGGCCGCGACATTATCGAGGTCACGCGCGAAATCTGTGCCTTGGTCGAAGGCCCCGTCAGCGCCGAGGTCGTCGCGACCGAAGCCGAAGACATGATCAAAGAAGGCCTCAAGCTGGCTGAAATCGCCGAAAACATCGCGATCAAAGTGCCGCTGACATGGGATGGCCTCAAGGCGTGCAAAGTGTTCTCGGATGCGGGTCACATGGTCAACGTCACGCTCTGCTTTTCGGCCAACCAAGCGCTCTTGGCGGCAAAAGCCGGTGCCACGTTCATCTCGCCGTTCATCGGGCGTTTGGATGACATCAACATCGACGGCATGGAGCTGATCGAAGACATCCGCACGATCTATGACAACTTCGGCTTTGACACGCAGATCCTTGCGGCGTCCATCCGCTCGGCCAACCACATGAAGGACGCAGCCCTTGTGGGTGCCGATGTGGCCACTGCGCCACCCGCTGTGATCAAGTCGATGATCAAGCACCCCCTAACGGACGCGGGCCTTGCCGCATTCATGAAGGACTGGGAAAAGACTGGCCAGAAAATCGTCTGACATGCTATAACTGCTCTCAAATTCACGGCGAAAGACCGGAGAGCAGATGTCAGAGCAGGCCAGTGCCAACAAGGATTGGCGCACGATCGTATTGTCCGATCCCGATGTAATATTGGAAGACCGCGACGTGATGCGCGCCCTGATTGCTGCCAATGAGCGGCAATTGGGGGGCAACATCGTTGATATGCGCGGTCTTGCCATGGAGCGGCTGGAAACCCGGCTGGACCGGCTAGAAGACACCCACCGCAGTGTCATCGCCGCCGCCTATGAAAACCTAGCAGGCACCAATCAAGTTCACCGCGCGATCCTGAAACTGTTGGATCAGGCGGAGTTTGAACCGTTCCTACAAAGCCTCGGCGGCGAAGTCATGGATATCTTGCGGGTGGACCGCATGCGCCTCGTGCTCGAAAGCGCTGAGGCACGCGATACGGCCGTTGCCCCCCCATCCGCCGTGTCAGATTTACTGAGCATCGTCGCCCCCGGCTTTATCGCGAATTACCTGACGGCGGGGCGGGATATGCCACAGCGGCAAGTCACCCTGCGGGACGTCGGCACTGCAAACACCTCTGTCTACGGCGAGGATGCGGAATACATCCGTTCCGAAGCGCTGCTAAAGCTGGACCTTGGGCCGGGACGGCTACCGGGACTTTTGGCTATGGGTGCCGAAGACCCGAACCAGTTCCGCAGCAATCAAGGGACAGACCTGTTGTCTTTCTTTACTGGCGTGTTCGAACGAACGATGCGCCAGCATTTGGCATGAGCCTGTCGATCAGCCCCGCAGCGCGCGATGCACTTGCGGGCTGGCTCGACCACATTCGCGCCCTCGACAATGCTGCTGAAAACACCTTGCGGGCCTATCAAACAGATGTGCTCGACTTTCTATCGTTTATGACCGGGCACAAAGGGGCAGCTGACGGACTTGGCCCCCTGTTGCGGATCACCCAAAGCGACATGCGGGCATGGATGGCCCATGCGCGTGGACGCGGCGTTGCGGCCCGGTCGCTTGCGCGCTCTCTCTCGGCGGTAAAAACCTTCTACCGCTGGCTGGGTGAGCGTGAGGGCCATGAACCCACCGCCGTCTTGGCCACACGCGCGCCAAAGTTCCGCAAAAAACTGCCGCGCCCCCTATCGCCGGATGCGGCCAAAGCCATGCTCGACACTGTAGGCATCCAAAACACCACGCCATGGATCGCGGCGCGGGATATGGCTGTGGTCACACTATTGTATGGGTGCGGGCTACGCATATCCGAGGCCCTCAGCCTGACCGGTGCAAGCGTACCATTGCCCGACGTCCTGCGGATCAAAGGCAAGGGCGGCAAGGAGCGGATCGTACCGGTTCTGCCCATCGCGCGCGATGCGGTGAACGACTATGTCCGGGACTGCCCGCATGACTTGGCCACAGATACGCCGCTGTTTCGTGGCGCACGGGGCGGAGCACTCTCGGCGCGGGCGATATCAGGGGTCGTAGCCTCAGTACGGATGCAGTTGGGCCTGCCCGCAACCGCCACCCCACACGCGCTACGGCACAGCTTTGCCACCCACCTCCTAGAAGCAGGCGGTGACCTGCGCGCGATCCAAGAACTGCTTGGGCATGCCTCGCTGAGTACGACACAGGCCTATACGGCGGTCGATACCGCGCGCCTGATGGAGGTTTATGCCAAAGCCCACCCCCACGGGCAGGACAGCGCCTAAGAGCTACAGCCCAACATGCCAGCACCCTCACGCCATCGTGCGCAGAGGTGATGTGCATGGGGTTTGATTGCGTGATTGTCTGCAATGACACATTCAATCAAATCGTAAGGGACAGACTATGATTAGGACATTTATTGCCGCCAGCGCCGTGATCTGCATCGCAGGCACCGCACACGCCGCGGATACCTGCGTGATCGAGGGCGATCACTGGGAATTGGATGACGCAGGTGTGGCGGCTCTGTATGATTGTATGTCTGCACGTATGGTCACGGGCTATACCAAGGGCGACGACTCCGTGGCACCCGTTTACCGTGACTGGACCCAGACTGCCACGCGCGCCGCCGTCGCCGGGGCCCACGGTGAGCGGTTCTTGCTAACATTCGCAAATGATATCGCGGCCCCCGAATACCTGAAATTCGCGTCTGAGGGTGTCGAAATCCCCGTGGGCGGCGTGTTGGCCAAGGAATCCATCAAAATCGGCAAAGAAGGCAAAGCCCGTATCGGTCCATTGTTCATCATGACAAAGGTCGGCCTAGATGACGCGCCAGACACCGGCGGGTGGCTGTATTCGGGCGTGCAGCCCAACGGAAAGCCGCTGAAATTCAAACAAGCTTTCTGTCATGACTGCCACGTCGGCTGGGAAAGCCAAGACGCCCTTGCCTACCCACTCGAAGAGGTCCGGGTTTCAGCCACGCAGTAGACCCGGTTGCCATAGACAGAGCGCGGCGGATCGGTCATTAAGCCCCATGTCCGCAAAAAAAGACAAAGCCCGCGCCCTGTCAGTGCACCTTCTCACGGCCTCTGGGGCCGTTTTTGCCATGCTCGCGATGCTGCAAGCCGTCGAGGCCAATTGGTCGATGATGTTCTTGTGGCTGTTGGTGGCATTGTTCGTGGACGGGATCGATGGGCCACTGGCGCGCCGCTATAACGTCACGCTGCATGCCGCGCGTTATGATGGGGTGCTGCTGGACCTGATCATCGACTACCTGACCTATGCGTTCATCCCTGCCTATGCGCTTTATGCGTCGGGCTTGGTGCCTGGATGGCTGGGTTGGGGCGTGCTGATCGTGATCCCCTTCGCGTCGGCAATGTATTTTGCCGACACACGCATGAAAACTGATGACAAAAGCTTTCTCGGGTTTCCAGGGTGTTGGAACATGGTGGCACTTGTCAGCTTTGTGCTGAGCCCGCCGGCATGGATGATCTTTGCCGTGACGGTCGCACTCGCTGTGGCGATGTTCATGCCGCTAAAGTTCGTGCACCCCACACGCACTGTGCGTTGGCGGTGGGTGACGCTGCCAATTGCGAATCTCTGGATGATTTTGGGAATTTGGGCCACTTGGGTGCGGTTTGATCTGCCCCAGACCGCGGCCTTGGTGTTCACTGCGGCCAGCATCTATCTGCTGTGCGCAGGCATGGCCCATCAAGTGTTGGCGCCCCGACCAACCGCACATTTGGGTCAGCCGGGCGAGCGCGCCAAGTAACGTTTACTCAGGCCGCTTGCGAATGATGTTCGAGAACTTCTCAAACACAGCACCGCTTGCCGCAACCACGTGACCGTCGTTCAGCAAGTCTTGCTCAGCGCGGATCGGCTCAACGAGGCCACCGGCCTCACGGACCAGCAACACACCGCCAGCGATATCCCAGATTTTGAGACCGCGCTCCCAATAGCCGTCGTACCGGCCAGCCGCCACATACGCGAGGTCCAGTGAGGCGGCACCCCAACGGCGCACACCGGCGCACACGGGCAAAAGCCGCCCAAGGTCAGACAAAGCGGCGGGCAGGTATTTGCTGCCTGCAAAGGGCAGACCCGTCGCATAAACCGTTTCGATCATCTTGGTCCGCTGCGTCACCCGCAAACGCTGGCTGTCGTTGAGCCAAGCGCCTTGGCCTTTTTCAGCGTAGAACATTTCGTCCTTAGCGGGGTCATAGACCACCGCGGCAACGATCTGGCCTTTATGCTCTAGCGCGATGGACACGGCCCAGTGCGGCATCCCGTGCAGGTAGTTTGTCGTGCCGTCGAGCGGATCCACGATCCAGCGGCGGGTGGGATCTTCACCCTCTTTCTCACCGCTTTCTTCACCCAGAAAACCGTAGGACGGGCGCGCCGCCATCAGCTCTTCTTCGATGATCTCTTCGGCCCGCTTATCGGCGCGGCTGACAAAGTCGCCTGCGCCCTTCATCGTCACGGTCAGGGCTTCGACTTCGCGAAAGTCCTTAACCAGCGATCGCCCGGCTTTGCGCGCGGCTTTGATCATCACATTGAGATTTGCGCTACCTTGCATGGGCTCGGTCCTTGGATCAGGGGGGTCAGGCGCGGGCTATAGACCGCTGAGAGCCTACGCTCAAGGCTTATCTCCGCGCTGCAATTTTACGGGCTCAGTTCGCATCAGGCGGATGACGTTGGCCATAAAGGGTTTGGCCGCATCCGTAGTGCGTACAGCGGCATAAAGACGTCGGGTCAGGCCGCCTTGGGTCAGGGGGCGCGTGACGTAGTCCGAATTGTAGCGAACCTCGCGCACGACCCAATCCGGCAGGACCGCAACACCCCGGTTAGAGGCAACCAGCAACAGGATCACAGCCGTCAGTTCCACCTGCCGAACAGCGCGCGGCTCAACCCCTGCGGGGTGCAGAAACTGGCTGAATACATCCAGACGCGGGCGTTCCACCGGATAGGTAATCAACAATTCATCGCGCAGGTCTTCGGCCTCGATGAAGTCCTTTTTCGCCAACGGATGCTGGCTAGAAGCAACAAAGACTGGCTCATAGTCAAACAGCGGCTGAAATTCGACGCCGGGCAGGCTCTCGGGATCTGAGGAGACGACCAGATCGACCTCCTCCCGCTCAAGTGCGGGCAGTGCCTGAAACTGAAGCCCGGGACGGATATCCACGTCGATTTCCGGCCATGCGCGACGAAATTCCTCCAGCACCGGGAAGAGCCATTCAAAACAAGCATGACATTCGATCGCGATGTGAAGGCGGCCAATTTTACCGGATTTGAGGGATCGAAATTCCTCCTGCAAGGCTTCGATCTCGGGCAAGACCCGCTCGGCCAAGCGCAAAAGGCGAATCCCCGCCGGGGACAGTTTCATCGGCTTGGAGCGTCGCACGAACAGCTCTAGCCCCGCCTGATCCTCAAGGCCCTTCACCTGATGGGACAGGGCAGACTGCGTGATGTTCAGGCGATCTGCGGCCGCAGAAAGCCCTCCGCAATCGTGGATCGCTTTGATCGTGCGGAGGTGTCGGAATTCAAGATGCATGTGCGGCTCATGTAAATGATGAGTGTTATGAGTTTGATTCAACGGCACGCATATGCGAAGACGTGATGCGACACAAGAAGGACCAAAACCGTCATGCCCGCCCCGACCGTCTCATTCGAATTCTTCCCACCCCAATCGCTGGAGGCGTCGTTCCGCCTGTGGGAAACGGTGCGCACTTTGGCCCCGCTGGACCCGACGATGGTATCTGTGACCTATGGCGCGGGCGGCACGACACGGGCCCTGACCCACGAAGCAGTGGCCACGATCCACAAGCATTACGGCCTGCGTGTCGCCGCCCACCTGACATGCGTGGACGCCACACGGGCCGAGACGCTTGAGATCGCCGACCAATACGCCGCCGCTGGCGTAACGGACATTGTGGCCCTGCGCGGCGATCCACCCAAGGGCAGTGGTCAGTTTACTGCGCACCCCGAGGGATTTCGCCATTCCGTCGAATTGATTGAAGCCCTTTCCAGCACCGGCAAATTCAACCTCCGCGTCGGCGCATACCCGGATCGCCATCCCGAAGCCCAGAACGACATGGCAGACATCTTTTGGCTCAAAGCCAAGATCGACGCCGGTGCGTGTGAGGCAATCACGCAGTTCTTTTTTGAGCCTGAGACATTCCTGCGGTTCCGCGACAAATGCGCAGACGCGGGGATTTCTGCCCCGATTATCCCCGGCATCCTTCCGATCGAAAACTGGGCTGGCACCAAGCGGTTCGCCACACGCTGCGGCACACCTGTACCAGCCGAGCTGGACGCCGCGTTTGAGACCGCAATTCGGGATGGCCGCGAGGAATTGATGTCTTTGGCACATGCCACAGAACTGTGCTCAACCCTCATGGATGAGGGCGTTGATCACCTGCACTTCTACACTCTCAATAAGCCAGAGCTTACTCGGGATGTATGTGCAGCTTTGGGTGTGACGCCTGAGGTTAAACTTGAGGAAGTTGCGTAAGCCACAGCTTACGCATAATCCACAAACCACACAAAGCATGCCATTTTGTGCGCATTGAGCATCAGCAGTTGGAATAATCCCAATCCAATTGACACACCGCGGATTATGGGTCACGGATTTCGCTCTATTTTTCAAAAGAGGCGCTACCATGATACCCGCAGTTCTGCCGACATATTCCCGGGCACCGCTGACCTTCGTCAAAGGCGAAGGCAGCTGGTTGATCGAGGCTGACGGCCGACGTTTCTTGGACATGGGCGCAGGCATCGCGGTGAATGTGCTAGGCCACGCCAACCCTGCCCTTGTGACGGCCTTGACCGATCAGGCAAGCGCGCTGTGGCACACATCAAACCTCTATCACATTCCGCAGCAAGAAACGCTTGCCGAGCGGTTGGTTGAAGCGACCTTCGCCGACACCGTGTTCTTTACCAACTCAGGCACAGAATCCTGCGAGCTGGCGGTCAAAATGGTGCGGAAATACTGGTCCGACAAAGGCCAGCCTGAGCGGCACAAAATCATCGCGTTTACTGGCTCATTCCATGGCCGTTCCTCTGCGGGCATTGCCGCCGCCGGATCGGAAAAGATGACCGCCGGTTTTGGCCCGCTGCTGCCCGGCTTCATCCACTTGGCCGTCGGTGACCATGACGCACTTGAGGCCGCAATGCGCGCCCCCGATGTGGCTGGCGTCCTGATGGAGCCAGTGCAAGGCGAAGGCGGCATCACTCCAATCCCCGACGCCTGCCTCAAGGGCCTGCGCGATCTGTGCGACGAAACTGGCGTCTTGATGATGCTGGATGAAGTGCAATGCGGCATGGGGCGGACTGGCAAGCTGTTTGCGCATGAATGGGCCGGGGTCACGCCTGACATCATGATGGTGGCCAAGGGCATTGGCGGAGGCTTTCCACTGGGAGCTGTGTTGGCGACCGAAAACGCGGCCAGCGGCATGACAGCGGGCACCCACGGCTCGACCTACGGGGGCAACCCACTCGGGTGCGCCGTCGGCAATGCCGTGATGGAAACCGTCGCCGACGACGCGTTCTTGGCGGAGGTGAACCGCAAGGCCGCACTCTTGCGTCAGGGGCTTGAGGCCTTGGTCGCAACCCACCCTTCTGTATTTGAGACCGTGCGCGGCGCGGGCCTTATGATCGGGCTGAAATGCGCAGTCCCGAACATGGATGTCGTCAATGCGGCCTATGCGGCTGAACTGATCGTCATTCCCGGCGGCGATAACGTGGTGCGCTTGTTGCCCGCGCTTAACCTGACGGACGCGGATATCTCCGAGGCATTGACCCGCCTAGAGGCCACCGCAACCGCCCTTAGCGCGGCCTGATCGCCGTACCATTGAAACATAGCGCGGAGTGTTAGATCCACACGTCCCACCCCGCCGCCGATCCGAAGAACGCCTATGACCCATTTCATCGATATCAACAAAACCGACCCTGCCGACCTGCGGGCGATGCTTGACCAAGCCAGCGCAATGAAAACGGCTCGCGCGGGCCTGCCCAAGGGCACACCGGATGCGGACCGTCCGCTGGAAAACCACATGGTCGCGCTGATCTTTGAAAAACCTTCGACCCGGACGCGCGTGTCATTTGATGTGGGCGTGCGCCAGATGGGCGGCGAAACCATGGTTCTGTCCGGCTCCGACATGCAGCTTGGACACGGCGAAACCATCGCCGACACGGCCCGAGTCCTATCGCGCTATGTCGACATGATCATGATCCGCACCTTTGAAGAAGACACCCTGCTAGAGATGGCAGAGCACGCCACCGTGCCAGTGATCAACGGGCTGACGAACCGCACGCACCCTTGCCAAATCATGGCAGACATCCTGACATTTGAGGAACATCGCGGCCCCATCACGGGTAAGAAAGTGACGTGGTGCGGCGATGGGAACAACGTCTTCGCCTCGTTCGCTCATGCGGCCGGGCAGTTCGGGTTTGATCTGACCTTCTCAGGGCCCGCGACGCTGGATCCGGAGGCGGTTTTCTTGAACGAAGCCCGCGCTAAGGGTAGCAACATCGAGATTGAGCGTGACCCATTCCGCGCTGTCGCCGACGCCGATCTGGTCGTGACAGATACGTGGGTTTCCATGCACGACAGCCAAACCGCGCGCGAACGCCGTCACAACCAACTACGCCCCTATCAGGTCAACGCCGAACTGATGCGTCATGCAAAGCCCGATAGTTTGTTCATGCACTGCCTGCCCGCGCACCGGGATGAGGAAGCCACGTCTGAGGTAATGGACGGGCCGAATTCAGTCATCTTTGATGAGGCCGAAAACCGCCTGCACGCGCAAAAAGCCATCATGCGGTGGTGTCTTGGCCGCTGAAAACCGCGCTTTGGCCATGGCCTTTATGGTCGCGGCCACGGTTTTCATCGCAGCCACCACATTGCTCGCCAAGGCGCTGGGCACCGAAACGCTCGGCCCGCCTTTGCATCCGCTTCAGATCAGTCATGGTCGGTTCATTTTCGCGTGGCTCGCAATTACCAGCGTCGTGTTGGTCCTGCGCCCACAACTACGCGCAACGAACCTAAAACTCCACCTTGCGCGTACCAGTTGCGGCTGGCTGGGCGTGACGTTGATGTTTGCCGCGGTTGCCTCAATCCCGCTTCAGGATGCGACGGCGTTGAGCTTTTTGAACGTCGTGTTTTGCATGCTGCTTGCGATTCCGCTGTTGGGCGAACGGGTGGGTCCAGTCCGTTGGAGCGCGGCGCTGATCGCACTGGTTGGCGCGGTGGTCTTGTTACGCCCCGGGACGGGTGCGTTACAGATGGGCGCGTTTCTGGCGCTTGGGGCAGCCTTGATCATGGGGCTTGAGCTGATCTTCATCAAACGCCTCGCTGGGCGCGAGGGGCCGCTAACGATCCTGTTCATCAACAACACAATCGGCGTGGTGATTTCGTCGATCGCCGTCAGCTTTGTTTGGGCGCCCCCCACCCCAGTGCAATGGGCAGCACTTGCAGGTTTGGGCGTGTTAATGGCCTGTGCGCAGGCTTGTTTTGTGAATGCAATGTCACGGGCTGACGCGAGCTTTATCACCCCGTTCAGCTATCTGACGTTGGTGTTCGCCGCTCTTTATGACGCCGCCCTCTTTGGCGTACGCCCGGACGCCACAAGCGTTTGGGGGGCCAGTATCATCATTGCTGGTGCCGCACTTCTTGCGTGGCGCGAGGCGCGGCTTAAGCCTTCAGCCGGTAGCCCGTCCGGAACATCCACCAGCCCAAAGACGTGACCGCCACCAGCGCCAAAAGGATCACGCCCAACCCCAACAAGGGCGAGCTGTCAGAGACCCCAAGCGTGGCAAAGCGCACACCGTCGATTAAGTAGAACACCGGATTTGCGTGGCTAAGCGCCTGCATGAATGGCGGCAGGCTATCAAGGCTGTAGAACGTGCCTGACAAAAAGCTCAGCGGCATCACAATGAAGTTGGTGATCGCGGCCATCTGGTCGAACTTATTGGCGAAAACACCCGCAATAACCCCAAGAGCACCCAAAAACGCCCCGCCAAGAACAACATACAAAAGCCCCAGAAGCGGATGCGCCACGCCGAGCCCAATCATCGGAAACAAAATGAGCGAAACGCTGACTGCAACAAGTGCACCGCGCAGGACACCACCAGCAAGGTAGCCGACCATCAACTCACCCGCGGACAGGGGCGGCATCAGCGTATCAACGATGTTGCCCTGCACCTTTGAGATCACGATTGAAGACGAAACATTGGCAAAGCTGTTCTGAATAACTGTCATCATCAAAATGCCGGGTGCGAGGAAATGCACGAACGGCACGCCCATCACGTCGCCGCGACGCGTCCCGACCGCCAGAGAAAAAATCAGAAGGAAGAGGCCCGCCGTAATCAGCGGTGCCAAGAGCGTCTGCGTCCAAACAGCAAGGAACCGCCGCGTTTCACGCCAGCATAAGGTATAAAGGCCCAGCCAGTTGACCAATCCGAACCGACGGACGCCCAGATCACCAATCTCGTGTCTTGTCATTTGCCCTGTCCCTTGCCATATAACGTTCCCGGCGCTTGTAACCAGCCGTGCTCCAGTTACAATGGCGTAATCCTTGGGGCAACGGCCCCCAATTTGAGAGAGGCGCAATGTCCTGGACAGATGACCGCGTAGAACTGCTGAAAAAAATGTGGGGTGAAGGGCAAAGCGCCAGTCAGATCGCAAAAGAACTTGGCGGTGTGACCCGCAATGCGGTCATCGGCAAGGTGCACCGTCTTGGATTGTCTAACCGCAATCAGGGTACGGCTGCCAAACCGGCCGCCAAAGAAAAGGCGGCACCCGCAGCTAAGGCCGCACCGTCGAAGCCCGCTGCGGCTCCGCAGCCCGAGAAAAAGCCTGAGCCAAAGACCGAAGCGGCTGTGCCCGTGTCGGCGGACCGCCCTGCGAACGTCACGCATTTGCGCAAGCAGATCGTGCCTGCAGGTCAACCTTTGCCGCCGCAGCCCTCGGCCAATGAAATCAGCCCAGAGGCTCTTGCAAAGGTCAATGAGATCGAGAAGTCGGCCAAAAAGCTCGGCTTGATGGAACTGACAGAGCGGACCTGCAAATGGCCCATCGGTGATCCTGCAACACCTGATTTCTGGTTCTGCGGGCTGCCTTCGCAACAGGGTAAACCCTATTGTGAGGCCCACGTTGGCGTGGCCTTCCAGCCAATGTCATCGCGGCGCGATCGTCGCCGCTAGGCTGATACAGTATTTGAATTGAAAAGGCGGGGCCACGCAAAGCGGCCCCGCCCTTTTATTTGGCACCAGGGATCAGTTGCCGCCGAAAAGCCCGCCCAAGGCATCGCGGACTTTGTCCTCAACCCGGTCTTTGACGGCATCTTCAATGCTTTGACCATCGGTGACGCCCTCGCGTGCAACGTCCAATTCCTCAGCCAGTTTTTGTTGCAGCGCGGAGCGTGCGTTGTCCTCAATCGCTGCACCGTCGATGTTGAGCTGCTGAAGCGTCGCGGCCTCTAGGTCTGGTCGAATTCGCGGCGCGCTCCATGGCCCCGTGATCCGCAAAGGCACGGAAATACCCGCGCCTTCGGCGTTTTGCAACAGCACGGGCACCACCGTTAGATCAAGGTTTTGCGCACCCATGTTGACTTGGCCCTGTGTCAGGGCCTCAAGCAAAGGAGCCGAGAGCGTCAGGTCGTCCGTGTTCAAAATACCTTGGGTCAACGAAAACTGGCCTGTGATCCCATCAAAAATCGTCCGCGCGCCTTCGCCCTGAAAGTTCAGATCAAAGTTACGCATCATCCCAGCGAGGTCGAGGCCGAGTATCTCACCCCGGCCCACCGATACATTGCCGGATCCCTCTAGGCTGCTCATCAGAGCGGCCATCGACGTGCCAACCCCAAGCACATTCACCGATACATCGGCCTGCCCTACCAGCCGTTCAAAATCGAGAAACTCCGTCAAAAGCGGCTGGGTCTGCAGCCCAGAAAGGGCGAGGTTCACGCGCGATGACAGCCCGCCACGGCCATTGACGATCACCTCACCAGTGATACTGCCGCCATAGGCCCGAATAGGCGCAAGCGTGATCACCGCACGCGCGCGGTCCAGCACAAGGCGTGCAGAAACGGCGTCAAGGGTTGCATCCCCCAAGCCGATCGCCCCTGTCGTCAGTACGATTTCAGCGTCCGCAAGACCGAGGGCGCTGACGTCGATGGGGGCGTTGCTCCAACCGCTACTTGTGGTGGGCGCCGCGCTCGGGCCAGCCTCACCGCCGGATTGAGCCGCCAGCGCGCTAAGGTCTAGGCCGGGGCTATCGAGGGTGGCCACGACTTTGGGGCGTTGTTCGCCGGGGAAAACGTCCACATCACCGCGGAGGCTATTTCCATCAAGCCCAAGCGTCATATCCCGCAAATGCAGTGAGCCTTCGGTTGCCAAGGTCAGGCCTGTTTGTAGGGTTATCTGGTCGCGCCCAAAGCCGCTCGGCAGGTCAGGGGCCGCTTGCCCAATGGCTGCAAAAAGCGTCGCCCGTTCATTGCTTTGGGCGGTCAACTGCCCCTCAAATCCCAAGGGCGACATCCCAAGATTGCCTGTGACAGAGGCTGTTGTGCCGCCCACCGCAACCTGTGCCTCGATGGGTGTTAGATCACCGTTCAACAAGCCCGCAATGCCATCTAGAGTGCCATCAAAGGTCACGGCGGCTCCGTTATAGAGAGCGGAGCCTGACGCCTCTGCCCGGCCTTGGAAGCTGGGCAGGGTCATGGTCAAATCGAGCGCCTCCACGCGGTGCTGCGCGTCCGCTTGCGCATCGATAAACGCAACCGTGCCATTGATGATCCGCGCCTCTGCGAGGGAAATTTCTGGCAGCGTCGTACTGCCGCCGCCTGTTGTGGTCGCGCCAGAGGGGGCGGCGGTCTTGGGCGCAACGTCCCAGTTCACGCGACCATCAGCGGCCCGTTCCAGCAAGACGACGGGATCAACCAATTCCAAGCGATCCACAGAGACTGCACCACCCAAAAGATCCATTAACCCAACACTAACATCCAGCCGTGCTGCGGCCAGCATAGGGCCTTGCGCAGACCAATCCGCGTTGGCCATCGCAACATCCTCGATCCGAACCCCAAGGCTGGGAAAGACCGTGGGCCGCACTGATCCGTTAATCGTCAGCGCCCGGCCCGTGGCTTGTTCGAATTGATCTGTAGCTAGTCGGGCGATCCGCTCGGTAGGCACAACAAACAACGCACCGACGGCCAATGCGACCAAAGCCAAAACGCCAATCGCCAGTCTTTTGATCCACCGCATGGGTCGCTCCTGATTTACCTGAACGTAAGCCTACCAGAGCTGCGCGCCCAATCAATGGCGCTGCACGGCTAAGCGCGGGCCACCTGCTCAACAAAGCGTGTGCGCGCCGCCGGAAACGCACGTCCGCCCAGCGATGGTGCAAGATGCTGGGTCAGGAAATGCCCTGTCAGGGTCAGTGCCGCACGTGCGCCGTCTAAGGTGACCGGGCCGCCCAATAGGCACTCTGGCAAGGGCAGCAAACGGTCAGCCCATTCGCCCGCACCCATGCGACTGACCGCGCGGCCCGTGCGTGGCGACACATAGGCCAAATCATTCGCGCCGCCCCCGTTGGCGCATGCGCTCAAATCCAGCGCAAAGCCGGTTTCTTCCAACAGGCGAAGCTCCCAGAAAATGTACGCGCTGAGCCAGCCTTCGCCACTGTGGATCGCGTCCGCCAGGGCTTCGGTCTCGGCTTGAAAGTTGGGCAAACTCTCCCGCTCCGGCAGGCAGAAGGCAGATGTGGCGCAAAGGCTCGACAGGGCCGATAATCGCAATGGGTCGTTCAGAACTGCCGCCATCCGAGACCGGATGGGTTCCGCAGTGAAACTGCCCATATGGCTTTCGAGACGCGCGCGCCACGCCACATCCAACTGTGCACCCGGCTGCAGAATGGGGGCCAGCTTGCGCGAGGTGCCCCCCCGGATCACGCCCAAATGACGCCCGTGCCCGCGGGTAAAAACCTCTGCTATGACAGAGTTTTCTCCGTGGGGTCGAACCGCCAGAAGCATTCCCTGATCACGCCAATCCATGCCGTAAAGTTAGGCGTTCAAATGTGGCGTGTCCAACAGATGTCGCCCCTGCCGATCCTCAACCTCTAGGACCCACAGGTCTGGATCGAACCCGCGTTGCCGCGACAGCGCCGCATCGCAGTCCACCTCTGGGCCTCTGGTCAGTTCCACCCACTGACGTTCGCCTGTCATTAAGTCAAAGCTGCGCTGATAGACGCAGGCGTTGCCGTCTAGGGTGTTAACCTTGACGAAAACCGCGCCCGCCTGCGCATGGCCTTTTGCCACGACGAAACAGGGAATATCCAACATCTCTAGATGCTTGCGATAGGCAGACACCCAAAAATCGGAGGTCAGTCGGGTCAAGAATTACCGTCCTTGAAATCAAGGCCCATCTCGGAATACCGCTCAGATTCTTCCAGCCAGTTGGGTCGGACTTTGACCTGTAGGAACAGGTGAACACGACGGCCAAGGAATTCTTCTAGCTCTTGGCGGGCGGACTGGCTGACGCCTTTGATCGTTTCACCTTTGTTGCCCAAAACGATGCCTTTGTGACCATCGCGGATCACATAGATCAACTGATCAATCCGGGCAGAGCCGTCTTTGCGCTCTTCCCAATTGGTCGTCTCAACGGTCAACTGGTAGGGCAATTCTTGGTGCAGCCGCAGGGTCAGTTTCTCGCGCGTCATCTCTGCTGCGATCATCCGCATCGGCAGGTCCGCGATCTGATCTTCGGGATACAGCCAAGGACCATCCGGTAGATTTTCAGCCAGCCACCCGCGCAACGTATCGACGCCATGCCCCTTCTCGGCCGAGATCATAAACGTCTCAACGAACGGGTAACGGGCGTTCAGCTTTTCGGTCAGGCCCAACAGGACCTCAGATTTAACGCGGTCAATCTTGTTAAGCGCAAGTGCCACTTTTTGGTTCGGCGAAATACGTTCCTCAAGAGCCTCGATGATCGCCTCAACACCTTCGGTGAGACCCCTGTGCGCCTCAACCAACAGCACGACGATTTCGGCATCCGCGGCACCACCCCATGCGGCGGCAACCATGGCGCGGTCCAACCGACGACGCGGGCGGAACAGGCCGGGCGTGTCCACGAACACAAGCTGGCTTTGCCCCTCCATCGCGACACCGCGAATACGTGCGCGCGTGGTCTGGACCTTGTGCGTCACGATGGACACTTTCGCCCCCACCATACGGTTCAGCAGCGTGGATTTGCCGGCGTTCGGCTCCCCGATGAGGGCGATAAACCCGGCTTTTGTGTCAGCCATCATTCTTCTCCATCTGCGCGAAAAGCGCTTTGGCGGCGGCCTGCTCAGCGTGGCGTTTGCTGCCCGCCGATGCCTGCGCGCGCGCACCATTGTCCAATTGAGCCTCAATCAGGAAAACCGGCGCGTGGTCGGGTCCAGAGCGTTTGAGCAAGGCATATGTCGGTGGCTGCAAGCGACGCGCCTGCGCCCATTCCTGCAACGCGGTCTTTGGGTCGCGTGCGTCTTCTTCGACCTGTGCGACCCTGTCACCCCACAGACGCAGGACCAAAGCATGTGCAGCCTCAAACCCGCCATCCAAATAGACAGCAGCGATCAAAGCCTCCATCCCGTCACCAAGCAGCGCGTCCTTGCGGCGACCACCAGTCACCATCTCGGATTTACCAAGCTTTAGTACCGCGCCCAGATCGATTTCGCGGGCGACGGCGGCGCATGTTTCTTTGCGTACAAGGGCGTTGTAGCGCGGGGCCAATTGGCCCTCGGACGCGGCTTTGTCTTCGGCCATCAGCGCCTCGGCCATCACGAGGCCCAGCACCCGATCACCCAGAAATTCTAGCCGTTGATTGTCCGGGCGCGACGCACTGGAAATCGAGGAATGCGTCATCGCGCGCACCAACAAATCAGGGCGTGCAAAGACGTGCCCGATCCGGGTCTGAAACGCCGTCAGTTCAGCACTCAACTTCACTCGATCGCCTTGTAAAAACGGTCGCCGCGCCACGTCCAGAAATAGATCATCCGGTCGCCAGCAGACGAGAACATCACACGGTCCGCACGGCCAATTAGGTACTCAAACGGGACCATCCCAACACCGCCCTGCGCCTGCGTAAAGCGGCTGTCTTGCGAGTTGTCACGATTATCACCCATGAAGAAATAGTTACCCTCGGGCACGACAAAGGCAGGCGTGTTATCGCCGCGGCCTGTTAACGTATCGAGGACAGAATGCGTCGCGCCCCCGGGCAGAGTTTCGACAAAGCGGTTCTTCTCGCACTGGCCGCCCAATCCCACAGGTTCGTTCGCGCAGCGTGGCAAGTGACCGGCGGAGCCTTGGCGCTCAAACGTCTCGACAAAAGGAGCGACGGGGTCGAGCTTTACGGCAGTGTCGTTGATATAAAGCACACCGCCCTGCATCTGCACCTTATCGCCGGGCATCCCCACGACCCGCTTGATGAAATCCGCACCGTTCACGGGATGGCGGAACACGATCACATCTCCGCGCTCAGGCTCTGATCCGAGGATACGGCCCGAAAAGGGGCACATCGAAAACGGGCAGGAATGACGCGAATAGCCATAGGCCATTTTGTTCACAAACAGGAAATCACCGATCAGCAACGTATCCTTCATGGAGCCAGACGGGATCCAGAAAGGCTGAAAAAACAGTGTTCTAAAGACCCCAGCAATGAGCAGCGCCCAAAAAACTGTTCTGAGCGTCTCACCGATGCCCTCTTTTTTCGCCGTGCTTGCCATAGGGCCTCTTTCCCGCGCTAACTCAAGCCACCGTCCTGCCTTGGGGCCTGCCCAGAGTCAACCGCGCGCAGAGCCACGTCCACGCCCATTTGACGGTGTTTTGAGCCTTATTCGGCGGGGCGAGCCTCAATCATGACCATGGCTTGGGCCCATGGGTGATCGTCCGTGAGAGTGACGTGAATAATCGCCTCGTAACCGGGCGGGGTCATCGCGTCGAGGCGATCTTTGGCCCAGCCCGTAACCTGCATAACCGGCTGCCCGGTGGGCAGATTGGTGACCGACATGTCTTTCCAGGCGATGCCCATGCGCAGCCCCGTGCCCAACGCCTTGGAGCACGCTTCCTTAGCAGCCCAACGCTTGGCATAGGTGCCGGCGACATCTTTGCGGTTCTCGGCCTTACGCTGCTCATCCTCCGTAAAGATACGATTGCGGAAGCGGTCGCCAAAGCGGTCCAGCGTTCCTTGAATGCGTTCAATATTCGCGAGGTCAGTGCCGATGCCGAGGATCATTCCGGCTCCGTGGATGGTTGTGCGTTCAGCCAACGTGTGTAGCGAGTGATCGGGCGCTGTCTAGTCAGAAGCACTTATGCGAGCGGCGTCCATTACCTGCCGCATTTGGGTCATTACCGCCTCAAGCCCCACAAAGATCGCCTCACCGATCAAAAAGTGCCCGATGTTCAGCTCCCTCACGGTGGGAAGGGCCGCAATCGGCGGGGTACTTTCGTAGGTCAGGCCGTGGCCCGCGTGAACCTCTAGCCCGAGGTCATGCGCAAAAGCCGCCATCTCAGTGATCCGCGCCAGTTCAGCCGCTGCATCGCTCGTGTGACCTTCGGCGACCGCATCGCAATAGGCACCTGTATGCAGCTCGATGACTGGTGCACCGATGCGGTGGGCTGCGCGAATTTGCGCCTCATCCGCCGCGATGAACAGCGACACCCGACAGCCCGCCTCGCGCAGCGGTGCGATATAATCGCCCAGCCGGTTTTCTTCGCGCGCGACCTCAAGCCCACCCTCGGTTGTCCGCTCTTCGCGCCGCTCGGGCACGATGCAAACGGCATGAGGTTTGTGATGCAAAGCGATGGCCTGCATTTCAGCGGTGGCGGCCATTTCGAAATTCAGGGGGATGGTCAAAGCCTCCATCAAGGCGCCGATATCAGCATCCTTGATATGGCGGCGGTCTTCGCGCAGGTGCGCCGTAATGCCATCTGCGCCCGCACGCTCTGCCAACACCGCAGCGCGCACCGGATCAGGTACCACACCGCCCCGCGCATTGCGCACCGTTGCCACGTGATCGATATTCACACCAAGACGCAGTTTTTCCATCAGACCACTCCCTCATTCGCTTGCTCGCCCTCTGGGCTGAACCTAGCGCGTTTGATCGCCACGGGCAGCCTTGCGGCGCAACTCTTCTAGCTTTTTCTTGATCATGCCGCGGCGGCGTTTTTGATACGCGGTGATAACCGGCAGGCACATGTAATAGCAGATGATCCCAGCCACGATGCCGGGGATGATACCGCCCACCATGTAGGGAAAGAACACCTCATCCCAGAACAGGGAAAGATGGCTCCAATCCGCAGCCTCCCCCGAGAAGGGCGCGCGCACATTGTGCAACAGGTCTTGGCCCGCACCGACGAACTTGGCCAACAGCCCGTCGTCAAATTCCTTGTCGAATTCCGTGCCTAGCAAAAAATGCCCGGTCTGGAGCGAGATCACCCCGATAGGCACATACGTCAGAGGGTTGCCAAAGAACGTCGCCAGCAAAGCCGCAAGGATATTGCCCTGCAACAGGCGCGCACCAACGGCCGCCACTAGAAAGTGCAACCCGTAGAAGGGTGTAAAGGCGGTGAACACGCCAACAAGAATGCCGCGGCTGATTTTGTGCGGGCTGTCGGGCAATCGCCGCAGGCGGTGTTTGACATAGTGAAACGCACGCGCCCAGCCACCTTTGGGCCAAAGCACCTCCTTGAGGATACGCCACCATGGGCGGGCGTCTCTGCGTTTGAAGACCACCCGGGCCCTCCCCTTTATGCCGCCCTCAGGCCGGCGCCTTGGCGACATCGCGTTCGCGTCGAAGCGCCGCGACATCACTGTCCGTCTCGATTGCCATCATCACCGCGTGCAGGTGTTCGCTGTCGCGGACGTCCACGTCTACCAGCAAGCGGTAAAAATCCGGTTTGCGATCTGTGAATCGCAAGTCCGAGATATTTGCGTTTTGCTCGCCAATCAATGTGCAGATACGTCCCAGTACCCCACCTTCGTTGCTGATCGTCAGATCCAGCGTCACCGCGTGCACAGCCGCATGGTGACCCGCCGCCCAGCGAATGTCGAGCCAGCGATCAGGCTGATCCTCATATGTCACAAGGCGTTTGCAATCGATGCCATGCACCACCACGCCGCTGCCGCGATAGGTAATGCCAACGATGCGTTCACCGGGCACGGGCTGACAACAGCTGCCACGCGTGAATTTATCATCGGGATTGAGGCCAACAATGGCCTTGTTCGGCGCAACTTCTGCCTCTGGCGCACTGGCGACAAGTTCGGGATAGAGCCGTTCCACCACTTTGCGCGCAGACACATCCGTGGCCCCGACCTTCGCCAACAGCGCATCCGTATTGGGCAGATCAAACGCCCGAGCGGCGGTTTCAAGCACCTTGTCCGTGGCTTTCTTGCCCACATGATCCAACGCCACGCGCATCAATTCGCGCCCCAAGCGTTGGAACCGCACAATGTCCTCTTCGCGTAGCGCGCGGCGGATGGCTTGTTTGGCACGACCCGTTTTTACGATGTCGATCCACGTCACCTGGGGGCTTTGACCCTCAGCGGTGGTAATCTCAACGCTTTGACCATTTTTAAGCCGGGTCCACAGCGGCACCCGCATCCCATCAACCTTGGCTCCAGCGCAAGAGTGACCAATTCGCGTGTGGATAGCATAAGCGAAATCCAAGGGCGTCGCGCCTTTGGGCAGGGCGACAACCTCACCCTTAGGTGTAAAGCAGAACACCTGATCGGAATACATCTCGAGCTTCACGTGTTCCATGAACTCGTCGTGGTCTTCTGCTGCTTCGAATCGCTCCGTGATCGTTTCGAGCCACTTGGCGGGATCAACGGCAAACCGATTCTCAGCACGCTGACCGTCACGATAGGACCAGTGCGCGGCCACGCCGCCCTCTGCCACATCGTGCATTTCGCGGGTGCGAATCTGCACCTCAACCCGTTTGCCATCACGCCCCGAGACAGTCGTGTGCAACGAGCGATACCCATTCGATTTGGGCTGGCTGATGTAATCCTTGAACCGACCAGGCACCGCGCGCCACCGTTGGTGGATCACTCCCAAGGCGCGGTAGCAATCTTGCTCAGACGCGCAAATTACCCGAAAGCCGTAGATGTCGGACAGTCGAGAAAAACCAAGCTCTTTTTCCTCCATCTTGCGCCAGATGGAAAAAGGACGCTTGGCACGGCCAGTCACGTCAGCCGCGACCTCAGCTTTTTTAAGTTCATTTATAATGTCGAGCGTGATGCGCGCGATTACGTCGCCGCTGGCTTTTTGCAGCGTCACAAAGCGGCGCATAATCGAAGAGCGCGCCTCCGGCTGAAGCACGGCGAACGACAGGTCCTCCAGCTCCTCCCGCATCCATTGCATCCCCATGCGTCCGGCAAGCGGCGCATAGATATCCATTGTCTCATGGGCCTTTTGCGCCTGCTTGTGCGCGGCCATGTGACGGATCGTGCGCATGTTGTGCAAACGATCAGCCAGCTTGACCAAGATAACCCGCAAGTCCTTGGACATCGCCATGAAAAGCTTACGAAAATTCTCGGCCTGTTTGGTCTGCGTGCTGCTCAGTTGAAGGTTGGTCAGCTTGGTCACACCATCGACCAACACCGCAATTTCCGTCGAAAACATCTCGGCGATTTCGGTGAACGTGGTGCGCGTGTCCTCGATCGTATCATGCAGCAAGGCTGTGATGATCGTGGCATCGTCTAGCCGCTGCTCCGTGAGCAGCATCGCCACCTCAACGGGGTGCGAAAAGTAGGGCTCACCAGATTGCCGGGTCTGCCCCTTATGCATATCCCAACCATAGGAATAAGCCGCCCGGATCAGCGGCTCATTGGTGTTGGGGTTATATGCGCGAACCTTTGCGAGAAGGTCCTCTACTGGGATCATCTGCTAACAGGGCGAGGGGCCCTTAGCGGGGCTCCTGCGCCTCCATCAGCGCGCGCAGCAGTTTTTCCTCAGACATATCGTCCTCAGCAGGAGCGTCTTTTTCGACGCCCATCAGCAGAGACATGCTGTCATCTTCGGGCTCATCAACCTCGATCTGTGTCTGGTTGCTTTCGATCAGACGTTCACGCAGGTCCTCAGCGGATTGCGTTTCATCAGCGATCTCACGCAGAGAGACGACAGGGTTTTTATCGTTATCACGATCCACGGTGATCGACGCACCAGCGGCAATTTCGCGGGCGCGGTGAGCGGCCAGCATAACCAGTTCAAACCGGTTTGGAACCTTATCAACGCAATCTTCAACCGTAACGCGGGCCATGGTGCACTCCAGATCATGGGGGTGTGAGCTGCATCACTTACAGCCTCACGCAAGACTTGACAAGGGCGAAACAATTGGCTCCACGCAGCGCGAACAGGCTACCACGGTACAACCGAGGCGCGTTCCTGCGCTGGACGGGCCGCCAACAAGGCGCAGGCGCTTTGGCCGCTCAGCGGATCTATCCAATCGGGCGCGACCTCGACCAACGGAACCAGAACAAATGATCGATCAGTGACACGCGGATGCGGCAAAATCAGGGTCTGTGGCGTGGTGATCAGCTGCGCATCCATCGGCAGGTCACGCCACTGCTGGGCAACGCCTAGATCGGGCGCAACCTGCCCGCCCGCTGGCCCCGCCGCAATCAAATCGATGTCCAAAGTTCGCGCGCCCCAACGCTCTGCACGCGTCCGGCCAAACTCAGCCTCAATGCCATGCGCGATGGCCAAAGCCGCCTCAGCGTTCACCTCCGGGGCCTCACAAATCACGACAGCATTGGCAAAATCAGCGCCGCTGCCTGCTGGAAACGCTGGGGTGCGATATAGACAACTTGACCGCCAAGAGTCCCCTATTTCACTGCATCGCAGCGCAGAAATGGCGCGCTGCACGACCAAATTAGGCGATTCTCCGCCGAAGTCCGAATTTCCTCCAAGCGCAAACAGAAGCATTGTGCGACGATCTCCCTGTGTATCACTTGTGCCGTTAAGGTTTTGATTTATGTTTTCTGTCATACCGCTTTGTGTGGTTTGCTCATATTTACTCACAAGGCCTGTCGCTTTAGGCGGGACAAAATTATTTTTAAAGGACATTCGGGATGTTTTACCGAGACGAGCGGCTCGCGCTCTTTATTGACGGTTCCAATCTTTACGCTGCGGCCAAAGCACTTTCATTCGATATCGACTACCGACTGTTGCGCCAGGAGTTCATGCGCCGGGGGAAAATGCTCCGTGCTTTCTACTACACCGCTCTCCTCGAAAACGACGATTACTCCCCAATTCGCCCGCTTGTAGATTGGTTGCATTACAACGGCTTCACCATGGTCACGAAATCCGCCAAGGAATACGTCGACAGTCAAGGCCGCCGAAAAGTCAAAGGCAACATGGATATTGAGTTGACCGTGGACGCGATGGAAACCGCCGACCACGTTGACCATATCGTGCTGTTTTCCGGCGATGGTGATTTCCGCCCGCTGGTTGAGGCCGTGCAGCGTAAAGGCGTGCGTGTTTCGGTGGTTTCAACCATCCGCTCGCAGCCTCCGATGATTTCTGATGAACTCCGCCGTCAGGCCGACAACTTCATTGAACTTGATGAATTGCGCGATGTGATTGGCCGCCCCCCCCGTGAACCACGCGCCGACACAGATGGCGCTCCCGCGATGGCGCCTTCTCCTAGCAACTAGGTCTATGTCCGCGGCGGACGCGCACGGTACACCGGCAGCCGCCAGCCAAACAGGATAGAACCCGCGCGCAATCCAAACGTAAGGGCCGCGCACAACGCGATTGCCGCCCAAGGGGAACCAGGATTCAACCACAGGCCAACCAATGCCCCCACTGCACCAGCAAGCGCTGCGGTGACATACAACTCCCCCTGCTTCAGGACCAAAGGCACCTCGTTACAGACCACATCGCGCATCAACCCGCCCAAACAGCCGGTCATCACGCCCATAATTACTTGGATCGCCGCGGGTTGATCCACGGAACGCGCCGCCAACACCCCCGCCGCCACGGCAACTGACAAGGCCACTGCATCCAACCAAATCACCGCCTTCAGGCGGCTTTCTACCCAATGGGCGGTGAAAAAAATTACTACCGCCGCCAAAAGCGCGGCTGCAATATTTAACGGATCTGCCAACCAAAACACAGGATTTCGATCCAATACGACGTCGCGCACTGTCCCGCCGCCCACTGCTGTCAGACACGCCACAAAGCCAAAGCCCACCACATCCAGTTGCGCCCGCGATGCCACAAGCGCGCCTGTCACAGCGAACACGATCACAGATGCATAATCCAACAATACAAGTGTCGTCATCGGGACCATCCAAACAAAAAAGAAGGGCACAAACGCGCCCTTCTTTGGTTCTCAAATATCCATGTAGCCTTAGCTGGCAACACGAGACTGACGCTTGCGCTCATGCGGGTCCAGATAGCGCTTGCGCAACCGGATCGCATTGGGCGTGACCTCGACCAGCTCGTCATTGTCGATATAGGCAATCGCTTCTTCCAGGGACATCTTGACCGGCGTTGTCAAACGTACAGCTTCATCCGTACCGGAGGCGCGTACGTTCGTCAGCTTTTTGCCCTTCAGCGGGTTCACCTCAAGGTCATTATCGCGGCTGTGTTCGCCGATAACCATACCTTGGTAAACCTGCTCCTGCGCACCGATGAAGAACTTACCGCGATCCTCAAGGTTAAAGATCGCATAAGCCACCGAAACACCATCTTCCATCGAGATCAGAACACCCTGACGACGACCGGGGATCGCACCCTTGAATGGCGACCATTCGTGGAACACACGGTTCAACACACCGGTCCCGCGCGTATCGGTCAGGAACTCACCGTGGTACCCAATCAAACCGCGCGAGGGCACATGCGCGATGATCCGCGTTTTGCCGGCGCCAGCTTGTTTCATCTCGACCAGTTCACCCTTGCGGGTACCTGTGATCTTTTCGATCACAGCGCCAGAGTACTCGTCATCCACATCAATGGTGACTTCCTCAATCGGCTCCAACTTCTGGCCATCTTCCTCACGGAACAGAACCTGCGGGCGCGAGATTGACAGCTCAAACCCCTCACGGCGCATGTTTTCGATCAAAACACCCATCTGCAATTCGCCACGGCCAGCGACCTCAAAGGCCTCACCGCCGGGGGTGTCCGTGATCTGAATCGCGACGTTGGTCTCGGCTTCTTTCATCAGGCGGTCGCGAATAACGCGCGATTGCACCTTTTTGCCGTCACGCCCTGCAAGCGGGCTGTCGTTGATCCCGAAGGTCACTGTGATGGTTGGTGGATCAATCGGTTGTGCATCAATCGGCGTGGTCACACTTGGATCACACAGCGTGTCGGCCACAGTGGCCTTGGCCATACCTGCAAGCGTGACGATGTCACCTGCGACCGCTTCGTCGATAGGCTGTTGGCCCAGACCGCGGAACGCGAGGATTTTGGTCACGCGGAAGCTTTCCAGCTTGTCGCCTTCACGGCTCAGCGCCTGCAATGTTGTCCCCGCCTTAAGGGTCCCGGCCTCAACCCGACCTGTCAGCGTCCGGCCAATGAAGGGGTCTGCGCCAAGTGTCGTGGCCAGCATACGGAAAGGCTCATTCGCCGCCGCAAGCTGTGCGGGTTTTGGTACGTGCTTGACGATCAGATCGAACAGCGCGGTCAGGTCTTTGCGTGGCCCGTCCAGTTCCAGATCGGCCCAACCGGACCGGCCGGAGGCATACATGTGTGGAAAATCGAGCTGCTTGTCGTCTGCGCCGAGGTTAGCGAACAGGTCAAAACACTCATCCAACGCGCGGTCAGGCTCCGCATCGGGCTTGTCCACTTTGTTGAGCACAACAATAGGACGCAAGCCCAGCGCGAGCGCTTTGGAGGTCACAAATTTCGTCTGAGGCATCGGGCCTTCAGCGGCATCAACCAACAGAACAACACCGTCAACCATGCTAAGGATACGCTCTACTTCACCGCCAAAGTCGGCGTGGCCGGGCGTATCAACGATGTTGATCCGGGTATCGCCCCATTCAACACTTGTCGCTTTCGCCAAAATGGTGATGCCGCGTTCGCGTTCTAGGTCATTGCTGTCCATCGCGCGCTCGGTCGTCGCCTGATTTTCCCGGTAAGTACCGGATTGTTTGAGAAGCTCGTCAACGAGCGTCGTCTTGCCGTGGTCAACGTGTGCGATGATCGCAATATTGCGAATATCCATGGGAACAGCCTTTGGAGGAGAGTAGGTGCGCGCGCCTTAGCGCAGGTCAGCCCAAAAAGCCAGCGCGCATTTTCTGCGGGTGCGATATGGACGCGACGAAAGGTTGGCGATACGCCGGGGCATGACTTCAGCGCGCGCGACCTTAATCGGATTTGGAGCCGTCCTTTTGTGGGCGCTTTTGGCACTGTTCACGGCGGCCAGTGGTGCCGTTCCGCCCTTACAATTAGCGGCTTTAAGCTTTGCGATTGGTGGCCTGTCGGGCGCAAGCGTCATGCTAGCTACCGGTCGGTCCTTTGGTGCATTGCGCCAACCGCCCCACGTTTGGGCCATCGGCGTGGGCGGTTTATTTGGATACCATTTTGTCTATTTTTCTGCCCTGCGCGCCGCACCGGCGGTAGAGGCAAGCCTAATCGCCTACCTCTGGCCGCTCTTGATTGTGGTGCTTTCGGCACTGGCACCGGGCGAGCGCTTGTTGCCCCGGCATGTGATCGGAGCGGCCTGCGGCTTTTGCGGAGCGGCCCTATTGGTCACCCGAGGTGAGGCCTTGGCCTTTGATCCAACCTACACCAGCGGCTATGCCCTTGCACTTTTGGCGGCATTCATATGGTCCAGCTATTCGGTCCTATCGCGCACAATTTCCCATGTCCCGACCGAGGCCGTTACCGGCTTTTGCCTTGTGACAGCCATCCTTGCCACTGCGGCGCACCTGATGATTGAGACAACCGTTTGGCCCGTTACCGCCATCCAGTGGGCTGCCATAATTGGACTAGGCCTTGGGCCGGTGGGATTTGCATTCTTTTTGTGGGATGTCGGCGTCAAGCGCGGCGATATTCAGGTCTTGGGCGCGGCCAGCTACGCAGCCCCACTGTTATCCACGATTGTCTTGGTGGTTGCGGGTCAGGCTGCCGCCACGTGGTCATTGGCGGGTGCCTGCCTTCTGATCACCCTTGGCGCAGGCATTGCAGCAGGCGTCGTCAGCCGGCGCGGCTAAACGATACGCTACTTGCTGCGGCCTATGCCTTTGACGACGTCAAAGAGACAAACACGTCCTCAAGATCCGCCTCTTCGGTGCGCACATCACGGATCGAGATCCCCGCCGCATGAACCGCCTGCAACACGGCCTCAGCACTGGTGTTGGAGCGCGCGTAGGAGAACGCCAGCTCACCATGGGGCCTGCGTACCATCTCAACGCCTTTGGGCAGCGACACTTCACCGACTTCGGCCTCTGGTACGATCACGAGGGTTTTGGCATCTAGCCGATCCAACAAAACCTCGGTCCGATCGCGCACAACAACTTCGCCGTGATTGATGATCGCGATCTCATCACACATTTCCTGCGCCTCTTCGAGGTAGTGCGTGGTCAGGATGATTGTCATCCCTCGCTCCTCGTTCAGCTTGCGCACGTTGCGCCACAGCATCTGGCGCAGCTCAATATCCACGCCCGCTGTGGGTTCATCCAACACAAGGATTTGCGGGTGATGCACAAGCGCTTTGGCCAACAACAGTCGCCGCCGCATACCGCCCGAGAGCGTACGCGCATAGGCCTCAGCCTTGTCCGTCAGCCCGACAAGCTCCAAGATTTCATCGCTGCGGCGATCCGCTTTGGGCACACCATATAGCCCAGCCTGCACCTCAAGCGCTGCGCGGGGCGTAAAGAACGGATCAAGGTTCAGCTCTTGCGGCATCACACCAATCGCGGCCCGGCTTTGGCGGGGGTTCACATCTTGGTCAAAGCCCCAGATGTTCACACTCCCGGACGTTTTGGTAACCAAACCGGCCAAAATGTTGATCATCGTGGATTTGCCAGCGCCGTTTGGCCCCAATAGGCCAAAAATGCTGCCCTGCGGGATTTCCAGATCGACGCCCTTTAGTGCCTCTTTCGGTGCACTGGCGCCCTGCCCAGCATAGGTTTTCCGCAATCCTTCGATTTTGATCGCTGCTGCCATTGGGGCGTCCCTCACCATTCCGCTTGCCCACAAGGGGCAGTTTACCGCATAACCCCCCCTACCCCTTGAATCGTCTGGAGCCAACCCATGAGCATTGATGCCCCTGAGACAGAGATCGTGACCTCTTCGCGTGTGGCCTGTGATGGCGGCGGCGGTGCCCTTGGCCACCCACGCGTATGGCTAACTGTGGACAGCACAAAGGGCTACGTCGAGTGCCCCTATTGTGACAAGAAATTCATGCTTTCTGATGACGCCGAGGGCGCAGCAGCGCACTGATTTAACATGAGCACGACAGGCCAATCGCGGGCCGTAACACCAAGCGATATAAAAGACATGAAGGGCGGCACACCAATTGTCAGCCTGACGGCCTACACCACACCTATGGCCCAGCTGATGGATGCGCACTGCGATTTTGTGCTGGTTGGCGACAGTGTTGGCATGGTGCTGCACGGCTTGCCCTCGACCCTGCAAGTCACGCTAGACATGATGATCCTGCATGGCCAAGCCGTGCGCCGCGGGTTGGACCGCGCGCTCATGGTCGTAGACATGCCATTTGCCAGTTACGAGGCCAGCCCACAGGTGGCGTTTGCCGCAGCCGCCCGCCTGATGGCGGAAACCGGCGCGGGCGCGGTCAAGCTTGAGGGCGGTGTGCACATGGCTGAAACCATTGCATTCTTAGTCGAACGCGGCATTCCGGTGATGGCCCATGTCGGCCTGACGCCGCAGGCGATCCATACGCTTGGCGGGTACAAGGTACAGGGCCGCGGCGACGCCGCGCCCATGTTGATGGCCGATGCTCAAGCCGTCAGCGACGCAGGTGCGTTCGCCGTTGTCTTGGAAAAAGTACCAACAGGACTGGCCACCAAAATCACCGAAGCCCTACCCATTCCGACCATCGGCATCGGGGCATCGGCGCATTGTGACGGTCAGGTCCTTGTGGTCGATGACATGCTCGGGCTGTTCACCGCATTCAAGCCGAAGTTCGTCAAACGCTATGCCGATCTGGGCAGCCAAGCCGAAGCCGCCATAGAAGCCTATGCCCAAGAGGTCCGGACACGCAGCTTTCCGGCCGAAGAACACGGGTTCGCCGACTAAGGCGGACCTTTTTCTCCCCTGCGTCGAGGGCCGCTTAGTTTCCCCCAATCAGTGTCCGCAGAGCCTCGCCATCCAGCGCCCCCTGCGCTAGAACCATGCGCACGGCGAACAGGGGAATATCATGTCAGACACGCAATTCGGAAAAGGGTGCCACCTGCACCTCATCGACGGTTCGGCCTTCATTTTTCGCGCCTTTCACGCGCTGCCTCCTTTAACGCGCAAATCCGATGGCCTGCCGGTCGGCGCGGTCAGCGGGTTTTGCAACATGCTGCAACGCTATGTTGAGGGCAATTCCGGCCCAGACGCAGCCACCCATGTCGCCGTGATCTTTGACAAGGGCAGCCATACGTTCCGCAATGACCTGTATGACCAATACAAAGCCAATCGAGACGCGATGCCCGAGGATTTGCGCCCTCAAATCCCCCTGACCCGCGACGCCACCCGCGCCTTTAACATCGCCTGCGAAGAGATCGAAGGCTTTGAGGCAGACGACATCATAGCAACGCTCGCATGTCAGGCGCGCGCGGCTGGTGGCCGGGTGACGATTGTCTCGTCTGACAAAGACCTCATGCAGCTTGTCGGCGGCGGGGTTGAGATGATGGACCCCATGAAAAACAAGCGCATCGATAGTGACGGTGTGGTTGAGAAGTTTGGCGTGGGACCAGAGCGTGTTGTGGATGTGCAGGCCCTTGCGGGCGATAGCGTCGACAACGTGCCCGGCGCACCCGGCATCGGGATTAAAACAGCCGCCCTCTTGATCAACGAATTCGGCACCCTAGAGGACCTGTTGGACCGCGCCGAAGAGATCAAACAACCCAAGCGCCGCCAGACGTTGATCGAGCATCGCGCCCAGATTGAACTGTCCAAACGGCTGGTCGCACTCGACGAAAATATGGACCTGCCGTTCACGTTAGAGTCGCTCGAAATCCGCGATGCCGTGGCGGAGGATTTGTTGAAATTCCTCAATCAGATGGAATTCCGCACCCTGACTAAACGCATCGCCGACCGCATGGGCGTAGAACCCCCTGCCGCCCCTGAAATCACAGCCCCAGACGCGCCCGAAGCCCCAGAAGCCCCCGCAATGGGCACCGGGACATACACCTGCATCCGCGACACCGAAACGCTGGCCAAATGGATCGCGCAGGCGCATGCGCGCGGCTACGTCGCTGTGGACACAGAAACAACCGGACTGAACGAAATGACCGCCGATTTGGTGGGTGTCAGCCTTTGCGTCGAGCCGGGCGAAGCGGCCTATATACCGCTGACCCACAAGGGCGCGGCCGCCGATGACCTGTTCGGGAATGACGCCCTCGCGGAGGGGCAAATCCCGCTAGAAGACGCCCTCGCGTTGTTGCGGCCTTTGCTACAGGACCCTTCAGTCCTGAAAATCTTGCAAAACGCCAAGTACGACATGAAGATCTTTGCCAAGTACGGGATCACGCTGGCACCTATCGACGACACGATGTTGTTGTCCTATGCGCAACATGCTGGGTTGCACACGCACGGCATGGACAAGCTGGCGGATCAGTACCTGAACCACACGCCGATCCCGATTAAGTCCCTCTTGGGGAGCGGAAAATCCATGATCACCTTTGATCGTGTGCCCATCGACGATGCCGTGCCGTATGCCGCCGAAGACGCAGATGTGACGCTGCGCCTGTGGCAAATCCTTAAGCCTCGCCTTTCAGCGGCCCAGGTCACGCGGGTCTATGAAAAGCTCGAACGTCCTCTTGTACCCGTTCTCGCGCAGATGGAACGAACTGGGATCAAGGTCGACCGCGACACGCTCAGCCGGATGTCCAATGCATTCGCCCAAAAGATGGCGGGACTTGAGGCCGAAATCCACGAACTGGCAGGACAAAGCTTTAACGTCGGATCGCCTGCGCAGCTCGGCGAAATTCTGTTCGATAAAATGGGGCTAGAAGGCGGCAAGAAAAGCGCAAAGACCGGCAAGTATTCCACTGGTGCCGATGTCCTAGAGGACCTCGCGACCGAGCATGATCTGCCCGCTCGCGTTCTTGATTGGCGACAGTTGTCCAAGCTGAAATCGACATACACCGATGCGCTTCAGGACCATATCAACCCCGATACTGGGCGTGTTCACACGTCCTATTCTATTGCGGGCGCAAGCACGGGGCGCTTGGCGTCGACTGATCCGAACCTACAAAACATCCCCATCCGGTCCGAGGAAGGGCGCCGCATTCGTGAGGCGTTCGTCGCGGATGAGGGCAAAGTGCTCGTTGCACTCGATTATTCTCAGATCGAGTTGCGGATTTTGGCCCATGTCGCCGGAATTGATGCTCTCAAACAGGCGTTCAAAGACGGTCAAGATATCCACGCAATCACCGCTTCGCAGATGTTTGGCGTACCCCTCGATGAGATGACCTCAGACGTGCGTCGCCAAGCCAAAGCGATTAACTTTGGCGTAATTTACGGCATCTCCGGTTTTGGTCTGGCACGCAATCTGCGCATTCCGCGCGCCGAGGCGCAGGCCTTCATCGACACCTATTTCGAACGCTTTCCTGGCATCCGCACTTATATGGATGACACCGTCAAATTCGCCAAAGAACATGAGCGGGTCGAAACGCTGTTTGGTCGCAAAATCCACACGCCTGAGATCAACGCCAAAGGCCCCTCCGCCGGGTTTGCAAAGCGCGCCGCAATCAACGCCCCGATCCAAGGGACGGCGGCTGATATTATCCGTCGCGCCATGATCCGGATGCCCGCCGCTATTTCTGATCTGCCTGCCAAGATGCTGTTGCAGGTGCACGATGAACTGCTGTTTGAAGTCGATGAAGACGCCGTGGACACACTGACCGCCGTGGCTCGTGACATCATGGAAGGCGCGGCCGACCCCGTGGTGCATCTGGATGTGAAGCTGAACGTTGAGGCTGGTCAGGGCGCGAACTGGGCACAGGCCCACTAACGTCGCATGCTGATCGCGTTCAACAAACCGATGAATGTCCTGAGCCAATTCACCGATGAGGGGAAATGGCCGGGGCTAAAGCATCACATCGATCTGCCCGGCGTTTATGCCGCTGGCCGCTTGGACCGCGACAGCGAGGGGCTTTTGCTGCTGACGGACAACGGGCAGTTGCAGGCGCAGATCACCTCGCCCAAGCGCAAGGTGCCAAAAACCTACTTTGTGATGGTCGAGGGCACGCCCTACGGTGACGCGTTGGATCAACTGGCCCGGGGAGTCACGCTAAAGGATGGCAAGACCCGGCCCGCCAAGGTCCGCGAAATCCCCGCGCCCGACCTATGGCCCCGCGATCCACCCGTGCGTGTGCGCAAAACCGTGCCAGATGCATGGCTTGAATTGACCATCACCGAAGGGCGCAATCGTCAGGTTCGGCGCATGTGTGCCGCCGTGGGTTTGCCCTGTTTGCGGCTGGTGCGGTGGCGTATCGGGGACTGGTCGTTGGAGGGCATCGCACCGGGTAAGTGGATTGAGCTCTAGCCTTCGTTTCGGACCAAACGCGCCACCAAGCGGCGCGCCAGCGGGGCCACGACCAACACGGTGGGGAATGCCACAGCCCAGCTAAATGCCCAACTGCCCATCCATTTGGCCAAAATATCCGGTGGCACGCCAACGGCGCGCAGCGTCGCAATGCCCGACACTATTAGCGACATCAGCCCCGATAAGATGAAACCAAAAACCACAGGGGCAAAGCGTGCAGGGATCATGAAACGTCCTTTCCAGTTGCCCGAGACCTAGCGCACCCCGCACAGGCGCGCCACATGCACGCGCGCACAGGTCAGTCCTGCAAAGCCGCACTTTCTACAAACGGGAAGAACGCGCCACCAGACCAGATGCCAAACATGCCCTCATGATGCGCGCCGACCTCAACCAACCGATAAAACGATTTGCGGTCGATCAACGCCTCTAGGCCTGCCCGGACATGCAAATAGGGCGACGGCTCTCCATCCTCGGCGACATCGATACGGACGGCATTCTCCGGCCCAACAGTGACGCTATCGCCTACGTGGGTTTCGAACACGATATCCGCGCCGTTCTGCTCAAAATCGACGGCCACGAAAGGGGCGTCCTCTACCGTGATCCCGACCTTTTCCACAGGGGTCACAAGGAAAAACTTGCCGTCCTCAAGTTTAAGGATCGACGAAAATAGCCCCACCAAACCGGGGCGTGTTATTTTTGATCCTTCGTAGAACCACGTGCCATCGCGCGCGATGCGCATGTCTATATCCCCACAAAAGGGCGGATTCCACAGGTGCACAGGCGGCAATCCGCGGCCCTTTTTTGTGGCGTTTATACTGGCAGCTATGCCCTCGGGGTTCGGTTTCACGATGTTTTGTCCGCTCATGTCTCTTTGCCATTCAGCCCATTCGTCATATCTGCATACTGACGCCTGTAAACGCCCGCATGGAGAGAGCCTATGTCTGATGACGCCATGATCAAGGAAATTGACGCACTCGGCGACAAACTGCGAGAGGCCCGATCCGAGATCGCCGGCACGATTATTGGTCAGGACACTGTTGTCGGGCTGTCGCTTGCGGCGATGCTGTCGGGGGGGCACGCGCTGTTGATGGGGCTGCCGGGGCTGGGCAAAACGCTTTTGGTCGAAACGCTATCGACGGTGATGGGCCTGAACGGCAACCGCATCCAGTTCACACCTGATCTGATGCCGGGCGATATCCTTGGCTCTGAGGTGCTGGAAACTGCGCCCGACGGCAGCCGTGCGTTTCGCTATATCGAAGGGCCGATTTTCGCCCAGCTTCTCATGGCGGATGAGATCAACCGCGCCTCGCCTCGGACACAATCGGCACTGCTACAAGCCATGCAGGAGCGTGAGGTCACCGTTGCGGGCCAAACCCGCAAACTGCCCGCGCCTTTTCACGTGTTGGCCACCCAAAACCCGATTGAGCAAGAAGGGACCTACCCCCTGCCCGAGGCGCAATTGGACCGTTTTCTTGTGCAGATCGACGTGCCCTATCCGGATCGCGACACCGAACGTGACATCCTGCTGGCCACGACCGGCACACAGCAGGCCAAACCCACACAAGTGTTCACCCCCGAGGCGTTGATTGACGCTCAAGGTATTATTCGGCGCATGCCCGTTGGCGACGCAACCGTCGACATGATCCTTGATCTGGTCCGTGCCTGCCGCCCCAATGCGCCCGAAGCACCGGCCATTGTGCGCGACACTGTCGCATGGGGCCCCGGCCCACGCGCGGCACAAGCCCTGATGCTGACATCACGGGCTTGGGCACTGATGGATGGCCGCCTTGCCCCCTCGCCCGAGGATGTAGCCGCCCTTGCGATGCCAGTGTTGTCGCACCGCATGGCGCTCAGCTTTGCGGCGCGCGCCGAGGGGCGTGTTTTGACTGATGTCATCCGCGAGGTCACCGCAACCGTCACCCATGTGGACGCCGCCGCGTGAGCGACACAACGCTCCATACCCCCGATACGCTGCGCGCTCGGTCCGAGGAGGTTTCGGCCTATCTGCCCGCCCTGTTGGCGGACGCACAGCACCTTGCCGCAACGGTTCTATTGGGGGAGCATGGGCGTAAACGGGCCGGTCAGGGCGACAATTTTTGGCAGTACCGTCCCGCGCAACCGGGCGATTCTCGGCGTCGGATCGATTGGCGCCAATCTGGCCGCAGCGACGGCCACTACGTGCGCGAAACCGAATGGCAGGCCGCACAATCGGTCATGCTCTGGGTCGATGACGCAGAGTCCATGACATACTCGGGACACAAAGACCGCCCCTCCAAACTCCGACGCGCACAGACCCTTGGCATGGCGATTGCGATCCTGGCCCAACGCGCGGGCGAGCGGATCGGCTTGATGAACCTGCCGGAACCGCCCCGCTCGGGCAAAGCGCAGCTGCTCAACATGGCGCGCGCCCTGATGGACCCAAGCGAGGCCGCTGATTATGGTGCCCCGCGCCCCCAAGTCCTGCCTAACGGATCGCGCGGCGTGTTTTTCTCCGACTTTATGGGCGACATCACGGCGACCGAGACGGCCCTTACCACCGCAGCGGACCGCGGCGTGAAAGGGGCGATTGTCCATGTTCTCGACCCCACCGAAGAAAGCTTTCCCTTCGATGGGCGAACCGTATTTCAATCCATGACCGGCGCGGTCGAATTTGAAACCATGCGCGCAAAGACCCTGCGCGACGCATACCTTGATCGACTAGCCGCCCGCAAAGCCACCCTTCAAACCCTGTGCGCGCGGACTGGCTGGCGTTATTACTGCCATCACACGGATGGCTCCGCTGAGCCTGCACTTCTATGGCTCTATGCCGCGTTGGAGCGTGCGAGATGAGCGGTTTGTCCTTCGCAGCCCCCCTTTTATTGCTGGCTCTTCTGGCACTGCCGATCCTGTGGTGGCTGCTGCGCGCAGTGCCGCCAGCCCCCACAAAACGCCGCTTTCCGGGCGTGGCCCTATTGCTGGGCCTACGTGACGACGACGCCGAAACGGACAAAACTCCATGGTGGCTATTGGTACTGCGCACGCTTGCAGTTGCCGCCGTCATCGTGGGCTTTGCGGGGCCCGTTTTGAACCCACGCACACCGGCTGAGGGCTCAGGCCCAATGTTGATCGTGATGGACGCAAGCTGGGCCTCGGCCCGCGACTGGCCAGCCCGCATAGAACGCTTGGGCGAAATCCTGACGGAGGCCGCACGGGCCGAACGCACCGTTGCGATCCAGCCTCTGACAGGCCCTCTCACACCGCCCGAATTCCGCGCGCCGCGCGACTGGTTGCCCGAATTGACAGGTTTCCGCCCCGCGCCCTACGCCCCCGATTACGCAGCGGTTGCCGATTGGGCGTCCGGGCTTGAGGGCATAGGCGAAGTCGTTTGGTTCAGCGATGGCCTTGCCCGCGACAGGGACGCTGCCATTGCAGCTTTGGCCCCGTCACGCGTGATCCAAAGCCCGCAGCCGGTGCTAGGCCTAGTCCCGCCCAGCTATGCCGATGGGATCATCACTCTGACGGCGATGCGTGCGGCCCGCGCCCGGGTGGCCGCCGACTATCCGCTTAACGCAATTGGGCCGGGTCCGGACGGTATTGTCACAACGCTGGCCACCGGCATGCTTAGCTTTGCAGATGGCGAAAACACTGCAACGCTAGAGCTCTCCCTCCCGCCGGAGTTGCGCAACCGCGTGCAGAGGTTTGAAATCGGTGGCCAACGCTCCGCCGGGGCGGTCAGCCTGACGGACGATGCGCTGCAAAGGCGCGAGGTCGCACTTTTGACCGCCGAGGCAGACGCCGAAACCCAAGACCTGCTCTCACCGCTTTATTATCTGAACCGCGCATTAGCACCGACCGCTGACCTGATCGAAGGGGCGCTTGACGACATGTTGCTGGCCAATCCTGATGTGTTGGTCTTGGCCGATGTCGCACAGTTCACCGCATCCGAGACGGAGGCCGTGACGGAATGGGTCGAAAACGGCGGACTGCTCGTACGCTTTGCCGGGCCTCGGCTGGCCGGATCCGACGTGAGCCGCGCCGAAGAGGACCCCCTGATGCCCGTGCGCCTGCGCACCGGTGGCCGCACAATCGGCGGCGCGCTCAGTTGGGGTGAACCAAAGACCCTACGCCCCTTTGCCGATACGTCACCCTTTTTTGGCCTGCCCGTGCCGCCCGATGTCACCATTGCCAGCCAAGTTATGGCGCAGCCGGACCCGACCTTGGCCGAACGCTCTATCGCGGCGCTCGCGGACGGCACGCCATTAGTGACACGAAAGGTGATGGGACAGGGCCAAGTCGTGCTGTTCCACGTCACGGCCAACGCGGAGTGGTCCAACCTGCCCTTGTCGGGACTGTTTGTGCAGATGCTCGAACGCCTCGCAATCTCAACCCGCCCCGCAACCCCCGAGGCAGAGGATTTAGCCGGTGTGACATGGGTGCCATCGGTGGTGTTGGACGGCTTTGGTCTGCCCCAAGATGCCGCGCGCTTTGCCGGTGTCAGCGGAACGGTCTTGGCCGAAGGCGTGCTAGGCCCCGAACTGCCCCCGGGGCTTTATGCCGGGCTTGAACGGCGCGTGGCGCTGAATGTTTTGGGGGCTGAGGACACGCTCACGCTTGCGGAATGGCCGTTGAACTTACCCGTAGAGGGCGTCGCCACCCAACCGGAATTGCTGCTTATGCCCTTGTTCCTGACCCTCGCATTGTTCTTTTTGGCGATCGACGCTGTGGCGTCCTTGTGGTTGGGCGGGCGCCTGCGCGGTGCGATGCCTTTGGTAGCCGGATTGGCAACTATGCTGATGCCGATCCCGCCCGCCCACGCTCAAAACAATTTGGCGACGGATGAGGCCCTTGCCCTACTGGCAAGCACAGACATCCGCCTTGGCTATGTCATCACCGGCGATGCGCGGATGGATGATGTGTCTGAAGCGGGTCTTGCCGGGCTATCTGCAGCCCTGACCCGGCGCACATCAGTTGAACCAGAACCACCCCTTGGCGTGGATATTGAGCGCGATGAGCTGAGCCTTTTTCCTATGCTTTACTGGCCAATTACAGAGCGCCAGCAGATCCCAAGTGATGCCGCCTACAGCGCGCTCAACCGCTATTTGCGCGGTGGCGGGATGATCGTATTCGATACGCGTGACGCCGACGTCAGCCGCTTTGGCGGGACCAGCCCGAATGCCCGCCGCCTACAGGCCATCGCACGACCGCTGGACATTCCGCCGCTGGAACCACTGCCAGCGGATCACGTTCTAACGCGCACGTTTTATCTGCTACAGGACTTTCCCGGGCGGCACGCATCGCGCGATGTTTGGGTCGAGGCCGCACCTGATGCCGAAGAGGTCGAAGGCATCCCGTTTCGCACCCTGAACGACGGCGTCACACCCGTCTTGATCGGAGGCAACGACTGGGCAGCGGCCTGGGCCACCAACGCAAACGGCCAACATCTGTTTCCCGTGGGGCGCGGCTTTGCGGGCGAACGCCAACGCGAGATCGCCTATCGGTTTGGGATCAATCTTGTGATGCACGTGCTCTCGGGCAACTACAAATCGGACCAAGTCCATGTACCCGCGCTGTTGGATCGGTTGGGGCAATGACATGACGCAATCTGTGCTTTTTGACCCGCTGATCCCAATCACCCTATTGGCAGGCATCGCCCTAATGATGGCCGCCTTGTGCGCGCTGTGCGCGGCGCGTCGATTGCCCGGATGGTGGCTTCGATTGTTGGCCGCGTCCGCGTTGGTGCTGGCACTGGGCAACCCGTCGCTCCAGACCGAGGACCGCAGCCCCCTGTCCGACATCGTGTTGATCGCGGTGGACGAAAGCGCGAGCCAAGGGCTGGGCGATCGTCGCGCGCAGACAGAAGCCGCCCTTGAGGACACGCTTGATCGGATCACCGAGTTGGGCATGGATGCCCGCGTCGTGCGTATTGGTGACGGGGAAAACAACGCTGGTACGCGCGTGATGGCGGCCCTTGGTAACCTGTTGGCAGAGACCCCACGCGCCCGCGTGGCCGGTGCCTTGATCCTGTCTGACGGACAGATCCATGACGCAGAACTGGCACCCGACATCCCCGCGCCCACGCACCTGCTGCAAACCGGACGCAGCACCGATTGGGACCGTCGCCTAAGCGTGCGCAACGCGCCCGCATTTGCGATTTTGGATGAAGAATTCACCATCACATTGCGCGCTGATGATCTGGGTGCGGCCCCTGCCGGCGCGATCAGCACACCGGTGCAAATCTCAATCGACGGCAATGCTCCACGGACATTCGACATCCCCTTGGGCCGGGACCTAGAGGTGCCTTTGGTCCTGCCACATGGCGGCATAAATATCCTGCAGTTCACCCTGCCCGAGGCGGAGGGTGAGCTGACGACCCGCAACAACAGCGCCGTTGTCCAGATCAACGGCGTCCGCGATCGCCTGCGCGTTCTGTTGGTGTCTGGTCAGCCCCATCCCGGGCAACGGACATGGCGCAATCTGCTAAAGGCGGATTCAGCCGTTGATCTTGTGCATTTTACAATCCTGCGCCCCCCCGGCAAACAGGACGGGGTGCCGGTGACGGAACTCTCGCTCATTGCCTTTCCGACACGGGAGTTGTTCCTCGAAAAAATCGACGAATTCGATCTTATCATCTTTGATCGCTACCGCCGTCGCGGGATCCTTTCGCCGCTCTACCTCGCGAATGTGGCGGATTACGTGGCGCGAGGTGGGGCAGTTTTAGTCGCCGCAGGGCCGGATTTCGCTTCGGCCGATAGCCTTTATAGATCGCCGCTAGAAGATATCATGCCCGCGGCCCCAACGGCCCGTGTCGTGGAACAGGGTTTTGCCCCCGCAATCACCGAAATGGGCAGCCGCCACCCGGTCACACAAGGCCTAGAAGCCTTTGGCCCGGGGAGCGCGGATACCGACGGGACAGCCCCTTGGGGTCGCTGGTTCCGGATGACCGAGCTGCGCACAGAACCCAACGCGCAAACCGTCATGGAAGGGCCTGATAACGCGCCGCTGTTGGTTCTGGACCGCGTGGGCGAAGGTCGTGTCGCGCTCTTGGCCTCTGATCACGTCTGGCTTTGGGATCGCGGGTTTGAAGGCGGCGGTCCGCAGTTGGAACTGCTGCGCCGCCTCGCCCATTGGATGATGAAAGAGCCAGAGTTGGAGGAAGAGGCCCTGACCGCATCGGCCGTTGGACAGGTCGTCACGATCACGCGGCGCACCCTGAGCGGGACACCAGAAACGGTGGTTATCACGCGCCCCGATGGAACTGAATTCGCACTCACGCTGAATGAAGACACACCGGGCCGCTTCGTTGCCGAATTCACGGGCACGCAGCAAGGTCTGTATCGGCTGAGCGAAGGCGACCAAGAGACTGTGTTTGCCCTTGGCCCTGCCGCTCCGCGCGAATTTGTAGACACAATCGCAAGTGCTGCTCCGATCGCAAACGTGCTTGCGGCCCGCAGAGGCGGTGCAGCATTGTTGGAGGACGGCACACCGGACCTGCGCACGGTGCGCGAAGGCCGCACCGCAACAGGACGTGGGTGGGTTGGATTGACCCCACGCGAAGCCTTTCAGACCACTAGCCTGCGGATTACATCGCTGGTGCCGCCATGGCTGTTTTTGATGCTGGCCGCACTGTTGACTGTGTTTGCTTGGTTACGGGAAGGACGCAAAAGCGCATGAGCGGTGAACATGATCTAGCGACGCTTTTGCGGAGCCTAAATGCAGTGCTTCAGCCAGAAACCTACGTTTTCGTGTCTCGACCGGGGCAAGGCATCCCACCCGATCTTGTCCCGCGCATGGTCTTCCAAGAATCTGAGGGCACCACATTCATCGTCCTGCGTGACGAAGCGGAAGCGCTTGGATGGAGTTATGAATTTCCGTGCCGAATGATCACGTTGAACATTCACTCAGCCTTGGATGCGGTCGGATTTTTGGCCCGGATCACAACGGCACTCGCCAAGGGCGGCATGGGGGTTAACCCGGTGTCGGGGTTCTATCACGACCACCTCTTTGTGCCCGAAGACCGTGCCGATGATGCGATGGCCATATTGGCCCAATTGGCGGCCGAGAGCTAATCGCGCAGGACCAGCACCGATGCCTTGGCGTGCCGCACAATGCGAGCGGCGTTGGCCCCTAGCAAGAAATCCTGCAGCTCTGGCTGATGTGATCCGACCAAGATGAGGTCTGCGCCCAAGGCCTCAGCCTCCGTTAGGATCATGTCATATACTTTGCCGGTCAAAACATGGGTGCGCGCGTTCAAGTTGGCGTCGGCGATTGCCTCCATCAACTGGACATGCGCGGCCTCTTTGCTGCGCGCCTCAAAATCGTCGGATAAAAAAGAGCCAACAACCGCCATCCCGACGGAGGGCACAACGTTGACGACATGCAACGCGCAGTCCCAGTCCGCTGTCAGGGCCTTGGCTGCGGACAAAATGCGTTGGGTTTCTGCCTCTTCAGAGACATCAACGGCGATCAAGACTGTTTTGAACATTCAAGCCTCTCCCAATTGGCCAGCCAGAGATATACTCAAACATCAGCCGCTTTTGGGGCATTCTGCAAGGATTGAGATCGGGGAGGGATGTCGGTGCGCTGGGTCAGCTTTGTCCCGGCGCACCGTTTGTTTTAAAAGTCGAGGTTTTCCACGCTTAGCGCGTTTTCCTGAATGAAGGCGCGGCGGGGTTCCACCACATCGCCCATCAGCTTTGTGAAAACGTCATCAGCCTCGGCAAGGTCTTCAATCTTTACCTGCAAGAGCGTACGCGCATCAGGGTCCAACGTGGTTTCCCACAATTGGTCTGGGTTCATCTCGCCCAAGCCCTTATAGCGCTGCAATGACAGGCCTTTTTCGCCTTCGGCCAGCACGGCTGCCAGCAATTCCTGCGGGCCGTGGATGATCGTTTCACGCTCCTTGCGCTGCAAACGCGCGGGGTCATTGTAGACCTCGCGTGTGCGCTCGGCGACATCGGCCAGCTTGCGTGCCTCGCCTGAGCGGAGAACGGCACCGTCAAGTGTCCGCACCTCCTCAACGCCGCGCAGAACGCGTGCCAAGCGGATGCCGTGGTCTTGTGTAATCCGGCCCGTCCACCCGCGCTCGTATTCCAAAGCAACAAGATCCAGACGCTTGGCGACCGCATCCGCGACGGACTGCAAATCAGCGTCCGCTTTGCCGGGATCAAAGGCGCCAGCGATGGCGGCCTGCTCCAGGATACGACGGGGGTAATGCGTTGGAAACGCATCCAAAATCCGCTTGAAGCTACGCGCGCCTTCTACAACGCGTGCAAGGTCTTGACCCGCCAATTCCTCACCGGAGGGCAGGCGCAGAACCATTCCGTCAAGGCCCTGAGCCACCAGATAATCATCCAAGCCCGCTTGGTCCTTGAGGTACACTTCGGACTTCCCGCGCGACACCTTATAGAGCGGCGGCTGCGCGATGTAGAGGAACCCGCCCTCAATGATTTCGGGCATCTGCCGGAAGAAGAACGTGAGCAAAAGCGTCCGGATGTGCGCGCCGTCAACGTCCGCGTCGGTCATGATGACGATCTTGTGGTAGCGCAGCTTGTCGATGTTGAACTCGTCACGGCCGATCCCGGTGCCCAAAGCGGTGATCAGCGTGCCGATTTCTTGGCTGCCGAGCATCCGGTCGAAACGCGCGCGTTCCACATTCAGGATTTTACCACGCAAGGGCAGAACCGCCTGATTACGCCGCGAGCGACCCTGTTTGGCGGACCCGCCAGCACTGTCACCCTCGACCAAGAAAATCTCGGAGTTCGCGGGGTCTTTTTCCTGACAATCGGCCAGCTTACCCGGCAACGAAGCCACATCCATCGCAGTTTTACGGCGTGTCAGTTCACGGGCTTTGCGCGCGGCTTCACGGGCCAAAGCGGCTTCAATGATCTTGGAAACGATCGTTTTGGCCTCATTCGGATGCTCTTCGAACCACTCCGACAGCTTTTCATTCATGAGACCTTCGACCGCCGGACGCACCTCAGATGAGACCAGCTTGTCCTTGGTTTGGCTCGAAAATTTCGGATCAGGCACTTTTACGGATAGCACACAGGTCAAACCCTCACGTGCGTCATCCCCGGTGAAATTCACCTTCTCACGCTTGGCGATCCCGGAGGATTGGGCGTAGGCGTTGATGGTCCGCGTCAGTGCGCCGCGCAGACCCGCAAGGTGGGTGCCGCCATCGCGCTGAGGAATGTTGTTGGTGAAGGGCAGAACCGTCTCATGGTAGCTGTCGTTCCACCACATCGCGACCTCAATCCCGATGTCGTCCTTTTCCCCGGTGATAAAGATCGGGTCCGCCATGCCGCTGGTTTTTGAACGATCCAGATAGCGCACGAATTCCTGCACACCACCCTCATAGAACAGCTCGGTCCGAAGCGGCTCAGCGGGGCGTTCATCCTCAAGAATAATCCGAACGCCCGAGTTCAAGAACGCAAGCTCGCGCAGGCGGTTTTCCAGCGTTTTGAAATTGTATTCGAGGTTCGAGAACGTCTGGAGCGAGGCAAGGAAACGCACCTCGGTGCCGGTTTCCTCAGTCTCGGAGACGACCTTGAGATGCTCTGCGGTGTCACCATGCTCAAAGCGCGCAATATGCTCTTTGCCTTCACGCCAAACGCGCAGCTCCAGCCAATCCGAAAGCGCGTTCACAACCGACACGCCCACGCCGTGCAGACCACCCGACACCTTGTAGGAATTGCTGTCGAATTTACCGCCCGCGTGCAGCTGGGTCATGATGACCTCGGCCGCAGAGACGCCTTCTTCTTCGTGCAGACCCACCGGAATGCCCCGGCCGTTGTCGCGCACAGAAACACTGCTGTCGGCGTGGATTTTAACACTTACGTGGGTCGCATGTCCGGCCAGCGCCTCATCGATCCCGTTGTCCACCACCTCGTAGACCATGTGGTGCAGACCGGAGCCATCATCGGTATCCCCGATGTACATGCCGGGCCGCTTGCGCACAGCCTCCAAGCCTTTGAGAACTTTGATAGAATCGGCGCCGTATGTTTCCGGCGTCTGAGTGGCGTCAGCCATGTGGACAGACCTCTTGTTTGGTCCGCAACTTATAGCGGTTTACCCTACCCTTGTCACGCGCAGACCCCCACATTTAGCGGTTTGTGGTGACGTCCCGCTTAGGCGATCCGACCATCTAAATCCAAAGGCCAAAATGGGTTGAAGGAATACTCCCACGCGTGACCATCAGGGTCCGCAACATAGCCAGAATATCCGCCCCAAAACATCTTTTCTGGAGCCTTCAAAAGCGTTGCTCCGGCGGCAAGTGCGCGTTTGACCGCAGCGTCCACCTCTGCTTCGCTCAGCTGGTTTTGCGCCAAGCTCGAAGAGCCAACGCCACATTCCTCAGGCGCACGCCCTTGTTCATGTGCAAGGTCATCGCGCAGATAGAGACCAAATTTTGCGCCGCCGAGGTCGAAAAAGGCGGTTTTCTCCAGCACGGTCTCCGGCTCAAAGCCTACGGTCCTGTAGTACGCGACCGAGCGCTCCAAATCACGCACGCCCAGTGTGATCAAAGAGATGCGATTGCCAATCATAGTGTCGCCTCCTCAACGAGCGAGGCGGCCTCTGTTTCGGCTACCTGATACACCGCGGCGCGGGACCCAAAGTCCGTGAACAGATTGCGGTCCGTTCCGGTCAAGAAGGCCTGCGCGCCCAAGGCTGTAATCTCATCATACAGGGCTTTGCGGCGTTCTGCATCCAAATGTGCAGCGACCTCATCCAACAACAACACAGGCGCCGCCCCAGTTGTAGCATGAAGGGCACGGGCATTCGCGAGGATCAGCGAGATCAGAAGCGCTTTCTGCTCTCCGGTGGAGCAGTGCTTGGCGGGTACGTCTTTGCGGACAAAGATTGCCTCAAGATCAACGCGGTGCGGTCCCACAAGCGTGCGCCCCGCTGCCATGTCGCGCGGGCGGCTTTCCGCTAGGGCCGCGCGCAGATCATCTGGGTTTTCAGGGGCAACCGCGCCGTCAGGCAACGAAATCGACAGGGCCCCCGTAGGGAAATCTGCAACCGTGCTTTGTTGCGCGTCTTGCAAGACCTCAAGCGCGTTGCGCCGGTTGAGCGAGATTTCAGCCCCAAAGCGCGCCATCTGACTTTCGAGTGCGGCATACCAATGGGCATCGCGCACACCGTCCTTGAGCAAGCGATTGCGGTCTCGCATAGCCTTTTCGTAAGCCAGCGTAATTTCAGCGTGATCGGGGGTAAAGCTCATGGTGGCACGGTCCAAGAACCTACGACGCCCCTCTGCCCCCTCTATCCACAGACGATCCATCGCAGGGATCAACCACAGCACACGCACCAATCGCGCCAATGCCGTTTGCGGCAACTGTTTGCCGTCAATCCGGGTTTGCCTTGGTTGGCCAGGCTCAGCCTGAAGATCGACCTCATAGACCTGCGCGTCCGTCGCCACCTGTGCTGCAATTTTCCAGCCAATCGCTTCAGGCCGACGTATCAAATCCTCCGCAAGGGCACGGCGCAAACCACGCCCGGGCGACAAAAGCGATACCGCCTCAAGGATGTTGGTCTTGCCCGCGCCATTCGCCCCGAACAGGACGACGGGCCTGCCATCAAGCCCTATCTGGACTTGATGATGAGACCGAAAGTGCGACAGGCGCAGAGATGTGATGATGTGGCGCGACGGTCGAACCAATCGGGTCTCACACCCGCATCGGCATGACCACGTAGACCGCGGAGGTATCATTCCCCTCACGCATCAAGGTCGGATCGCCGGAGGAGTTGAACAAGAACACCGCGTTCTCACGATCAACTTGGCTTGCGATTTCAAGAAGGTACTTGGCGTTGAAGCCGATCTCCAACCGCTCGTCGCCGTAGGCCACGGCAAGCTCTTCTTCAGCGGCACCGCTATCGGGCGCATTGACGGACAGCACCAGGCGGTCTTCGTCAAGTTGCAGCTTCACGGCGCGCGAACGCTCGGAAGAGACTGTCGCCACACGGTCAACCGCGCTTGCGAATTCGGCGGCATCCACCTCAAGCTTGCGGGTGTTACCGGTCGGGATGACGCGGGTGTAGTCGGGGAACGTCCCGTCAATCACCTTGGACGTCAGGGTGATCCCCGGTGTTGCGAAACGGACCTTCGTCTCGGAGACGGAGACCGCAATAGTCGCCTCATCATCATCGAGCAGCTTGCGCATTTCGCCAACCGTTTTGCGGGGCACGATAACGCCGGGCAATGTTTCTGCCCCCTCGGGGAGGTCGGCGTCAACACGGGCCAAACGGTGCCCATCCGTCGCCACACAGCGCAGCACTTTACCGCCCTCTGCATCAGCCACATGCATGTACACGCCGTTCAGATAATAGCGCGTCTCTTCGGTAGAGATCGCGAACTTCGATTTGTCGAACAGGCGGCGCAGAACAGGGGCCTTGCAGCTAAAGTTGCTCGCATACTCAGAGGAGGCCATCACGGGGAAGTCCTCCTTTGGCAGAGTTGCGAGGCTAAAGTGCGAGCGACCCGCGCTCACGGTCAAACGGCCGGTTGCAGGTTCTTCGGACAATTGCACCAATGCGCCATCGGGCAGTTTGCGTACGATCTCATTCAGGATCACAGCGGAAACGGTCGTCGCGCCAGCGCGCTCAACCTGAGCCGGTGTCTTGTCGACAACTTCGATATCAAGGTCGGTCGCGCGAAAGCTAACCTCTGCGTCAGCCGCTTCCATCAACACGTTCGCAAGAATTGGGATGGTGTTGCGCCGTTCGACCACGGACTGCGCCTGGCTGACCGCTTTTAGGAGTGCGGCGCGTTCGATGCTGAATTTCATGATCCATCCCTCGTAGGCTGTGGGGCTTTGACAGTAGACAAAGCCCCAGCAGGTTCAATGCCTTTTAAGAGGTTAACTTTCGAGTTTCCGCTCTAAAAGCAAGGCATCTTCGGCAACTTGCGAGTCTTGAGTGATCAATTCCTCAATCTTGCGGACACCGTGCAACACAGTTGTGTGGTCACGCCCACCAAATTTGCGGCCAATCTCGGGGTAGCTGCGAGGCGTGAGCTTCTTGGCGAGGTACATCGCCATTTGGCGCGGCCGCGCGATAGAACGCGTGCGGCGCGCCGAAACCATATCGGACATCCGCAGGTTATAATGCTCACAGACCTTTTTCATGATCTCATCGATTGTCAGCTTACGCTCAGAGGCGCGCAGAATATCGGCAAGACAATCTTGGGCCCGATCAAGCGTGATTTCTCCGCCAACCAGCGTTGAGAACGCGAAAAGCCGGGTTACGGCCCCTTCAAGCACACGGATGTTGCTCGAAATACGGTCAGCAAGGAATTCAAGGACGCCGGGAGCGACGGCCAAGTCGGGGTTTTGCGCCCGGAATTGCGCCATCTTGTGCTGCAATACACCAAGGCGAAGTTCAAAGTCGGCCGGGTGCAGGTCTACGACCAGACCGGACTGGAGGCGCGAACGAATGCGTTCTTCAAGATCAGTGATATCCGCAGGCGAACGATCAGCCGAAATAACGATCTGTTTGCCTTGGTCAATCAGGGCATTGAACGTGTGGAAGAATTCGTCCTGCGTGCTTTCTTTGCCCGCAATGAACTGGACATCGTCCACCATCAACACATCGACCGAACGGAACAGCTGTTTGAAGCTGATCGTGTCTTTTTCGCGCAAGGCTTGGATAAAGCGGTACATGAACTGCTCAGCCGACAGATACAGCACGCGCAGGTGCGGTTGGCTGGCCTGAAGTTCCCACGCGATGGCCTGCATGAGGTGGGTTTTACCCAAGCCTACGCCACCATACAAAAACAGCGGGTTAAATCCGACGGCATTGCCGGCAGCCACACGACGAGCCGAGGCATGGGCCAGTTCGTTGGGCTTGCCCACCACAAACGCGTCAAACGTAAAGCGCGGGTCGAGCGCCGCGCCCGGAAGGTCGGCATTGACAGCCACAGCAGGTTTGCGTGCAGCGACAGGCGCAGGCGTGACCGCGGCCTTTGGCGCAGGTGCCGCAGCCGTATTGGCCACGATGCACTCAAGACGATCAGCGCGCACACCAGCTGCGGTGCAATGGCGCAAAATCACATCGGAGTAGTTTTGCGTGACCCAAGACCCAATGAAATTGGTCGGCGCGACAAGGCGCAAGACGCTTCCGTCAAGACGTTCAAACCCAAGAGGCTCAATCCAGGCAGTGTAGTTATTGTTCCCAACCGATTTGCGAATCTGATCGCGCACCGCCCCCCAGGTATCATTTGTCATTGTGCCTCTTTTCCCAACTCGGACTGTCGTCGCATCTATGTTTGCCGCCACGGTAACCCACTGGCTTTCCAGCCATTGAGCGCCCCGCGCCGACCTTGTGCGTCACAATCTCCCTCAAACCCGTTCACGACATTAATGCATGGCACGTCTAAACCCTCAGCAGACAGGGCGTCGGCCACGGCATATGCCGCGCTCAGTGATCTTGCGCCGGACCGACAGATAAACAGCAGGTGCGATGGAACATTTCCACCGATGCTGTCCATCAACGTCCGAACGAACGCAAGATTAGGGGACATATCTGGATAAGCGAGCCATTCGATCTGCGTGACCGTTTGCTCGACTTCCGACAGGTCTGGACCGCCCACAAATCCCCATTCGGGGCGGGTCCGGACATCAATCATGAGTGCGCGGCTGTCGTTAGACAATATTTCCCAAGCTGCCTGAGGTAAAATCTCAGACACCAGCGTCGATCCGCTCTTACTCATACCAATCCCCTAAGGTGCGATGTGACTCGCTGGAATGTGATAGCAAGTGCGCAAAGGCTCCATCAATGGAACAATGATATTGACAGCGGAGTCTCTGAAAAAGAATCTAATGAGGCCGAGAAATGTCACACCCCAAACGCAAAACGCGCCCCCAAAGGGGCGCGTTTTGTAAGCTGTATATTTTTGGGACTTAGGCGCCCATGGACTTCACACGGGAAGACAGACGCGAAACTTTGCGCGAGGCTGTGTTTTTGTGGAAGACACCTTTTGTCACGCCGCGCATGATTTCGGGCTGAGCAGCTTGCAGCGCAGCTTTTGCGGCATCTTGGTCACCGGAGGCGATCGCCTCTTCAACTTTACGCAGGAACGTCCGGATGCGCGAACGACGGGCTTTGTTTACTGCAAAGCGACGCTCGTTCTGACGGGCGCGTTTTTTAGCTTGGGGCGAATTTGCCATGGTATTTGATCCTTGTTCCGGGGCCCGCTGCATGTGCGTTGGGCGCAAATTTAAGTGCAAGGGGCAAACCCGGTCTCCGGGTTTGGTACCGGACGAATCTGGCTAAGCGAGCCTCACACGCATGTCTGGCGCGGTGTTTAGGGCACTGGCCGCGCCTTGCCAAGCCCCTATTGTACGATGTCTTACTTGTCGCGGAACTGAGCTTCGCGCTTTTCAACGAATGCAGCCATACCCTCGGACTGATCCTCAGTCGCGAACAGCATGTGAAAGAGCCGACGCTCGAACAGCAGACCTTCTTGTAGTGAAACTTCGTCCGCCCGGTTGACCGCTTCCTTGACCGCCATCGCCGTAAGCTGGCTTTTCTGCGCGATCTTTTGCGCCGCTGCGAGCGTTTCTTCCATCAGCTTTTTGGCGGGCACCACACGGCTTACCAGCCCAGAACGCTCTGCCTCTTCGGCATCCATGAAGCGGCCGGTTAGGTGCATGTCCATCGATTTGGATTTGCCCACTGCGCGGGTCAGCCGCTGAGTGCCACCAAGGCCTGCAACAACACCAAGATTGATTTCGGGCTGGCCAAACTTCGCGGTATCCGCAGCAATGATAAAATCACACATCATCGCCAATTCGCATCCGCCGCCCAGCGCGTAGCCCGCGACAGCTGCGATGATTGGCTTGCGGCACTTGGCCATTGGATCGACCTCATGGCCGAACATGTCAGAGGCGAACACCTCAACAAAATTCTTGTCGGCCATTTCGGTAATATCGGCGCCCGCTGCGAACACTTTATCGGAGCCAGTCAACACGATGCACCGCACCTTGTCGTTTTCCTGCGCAGATTTAAAGGCCTTCGCCAGATCCGCCAAAAGAGCTTGATTCAGGGCATTCATCGCCTCGGGTCGGTTCAACCGAATGAGGGCCACGTGGTCCTCTACGTCGACGATAAGTGTGTCATAGGCCATGTGAGCAAGGTCCCTAGTGATCCATTTTGAAGCCGGACATTGGCCCGTCACGCCCCAAGGTTCAAGCTATCTTTGGCATTGCGGGCAGTAGAAAGTTGACCGGCCAGATTGAGTGATTCGATCAATTGTGCCGCTACAATCGGGCGTTACACAAGCTTCGCCCTCACGATCATAGACTTGGAAACGGTGCTGAAAGTACCCCAATTCACCATCAGCTTGGCGATAATCACGCAAAGATGACCCTCCGGCCTCAATAGCGTCGCTTAGGACTTCACGCACGATGGGCACCAGGGCGCTCGCACGTGCGCGTGCAATCTTCCCGGCCTTGCGGGTTGGACTGAGCCGTGCGCGAAACAGCACTTCGCAAACATATATATTGCCCAAACCACTTACGATCCGCTGGTCCAACAGCGCGGATTTGATCGGTGTGTTTTTGCCCGACAATGCCTCTGCAAGATAGGTTTCGCTAAACGCGTTACCCAGCGGCTCTGGTCCTAACTTTTCAATCAGCCAGTGGCGATCAATGCCATCGGTCGGAGCCAAATCCATCGCCCCAAACCTACGTGCATCGTTGAATGTGATCGTTGCGCCGTTATCCATATGCAAGACAACGTGATCGTGTTTTTGGGGAACCACCTCTTCGTGATGGAAAACTCCCGGTGTCGGAGCACCGGCGATCAACATCCGACCAGACATGCCCAGATGAATGATCAGCGTCTCACCTGTATCAAGCTCAGCAAGGATATATTTCGATCGCCGTGCCAAACGCGTCACACGCGCGCCGGTCAATCGCGCGGCCATCTGCTCTGGAAATGGCCAGCGCAAATCTGGCCGCCGCACTTCGGCCCGCGCGATCACGGCCCCCTCCATCACGGGCAGCAATCCGCGACGGACTGTCTCTACTTCGGGCAGTTCTGGCATACGGGCTTCCCCCTGTGGCGTGGCGACCTATAAGAAAGGGCAGACAGAGCGATCTGCAAGCTTGAAAGGCCGAAGGCATGGACGAAACACAAAATAAAACGCATTTCGGATTTCAGACCGTCGACGAAACAGAAAAAGCGGGCATGGTCCACGGCGTCTTTTCGAACGTTGCGTCAAAATATGACATTATGAACGATGTGATGAGCGTTGGGATCCACCGCGTCTGGAAAGATGCGATGATGGATTGGTTAACCCCGCGCGCCAATCAGCGGTTGCTGGATGTTGCTGGCGGCACGGGTGACGTGGCCTTCAAATTCCTGCGCCGTGCACCGGGTGCCGAAGCCGTTGTGTGCGACATGACCGAAAGCATGCTGATCGAAGGCCGCAAACGCGCAGAAGCTGCCAGCCTAGACGATAGCCTGGAATGGATTGTCGGCGACGCAATGGCCCTACCTTTTGAAGACAATAGTTTCGACGTCTATACGATCAGTTTTGGCATTCGAAACGTCACGCGCATCCCGGACGCGTTGTCAGAAGCGTACCGTGTGCTACGGCCCGGTGGGCGTTTGATGGTGCTAGAATTCAGCCAACTGCCCAACCCTATGATGCAAAAGGCATATGACCTTTACTCGTTTAACGTGATCCCACGCATGGGCCAGATGATTGCTGGCGATAGCGAAAGCTATCAGTACTTAGTCGAATCGATCCGCCAGTTTCCCGATCAAGACACCTTCGCCGGCATGATCCGCCGCGCTGGTTTTGATAACGTTAAGTATCGCAATCTGACATTTGGCGTCGCGGCGCTGCACTCGGGTTGGAAGCTGTAGCGAATGCGCGGTCCCCACAACATTTGGCGCCTGATCCGCACGGGCGCCACATTTGAACGTACGGGCGCCATGGGCGTGGTGCTTGAAGCGATTGATGCCCCACGGCCGTTGCGCATCGCGGCGCACGTCTTGGGCTGGCCGTTTAAATGGCTTGGCCTGCGCGGTGACCCAGCGCTACCGCCAGTCACACGCGCAATTACAGCGCTTGGCCCCAGCTATATAAAATTTGGTCAAATTTTATCGACGCGCCCAGACTTTGTTGGAGTGGATCTCGCGACACAGCTGCGCGTGCTACAGGACAAGCTGCCACCGTTCCCGATGGAGCAAGCACGCCAAACAATTGCCCGGGAAATTGGCAAACCCGTTGATGCGGTTTTTTCAGAACTGTCCGAGCCTGTCGCTGCGGCCTCTATCGCTCAGGTCCACAAAGCCCGATTGGCTGAAACGGGCGAACAGGTCGCAATCAAAGTTTTACGGCCGGGCATCGAACGCGCGTTTCGCAAGGATATCGATGCGTTCTACTTTGCGGCGGGACTAATCGAATTTCTATCGCCAGCATCACGTCGGCTGCGCCCACGCGATGTGATTGCACACTTTGAATCTACAGTTTTGCGGGAGCTTGACCTGCGGATCGAAACTGCCGCGGCTGCGGAATTCGCCGCGACCACCGCCGGGGATGAGGGCTTCGCTGTCCCCAAGGTCGAATGGTCCCTGTCCAGCCGCGGCATCATGACGATGGAATGGGTCGAAGGCATTCAATTTGCCGACATCGATGCCCTAGATGCCGCTGGCCATGATCGCGTGGCGCTCGCGGACAAGGTGTTGCAACTGTTCCTTAGCCACGCCCTCCGCGACGGTTATTTCCATGCGGATATGCACCAAGGTAACCTTCGGGTTGGGGCTGATAGCACGATTATTGCCCTCGATTTTGGCATCATGGGGCGGCTGGATGAGTACACACGCCGTGTCTATGCAGAGATTCTGATTGGTTTCATTCGCAAGGATTACCGGCGCGTTGCAGAGGTACATTTCGAGGCCGGATACGTCCCCGCAGATCGCGACGTGGATGAGTTTGCTCAAGCGCTTCGGTCCGTTGGAGAACCAATATTTGGTATGGATGCCAGCCGAATCTCAATGGGACGATTGTTGAGTTTTCTATTCGAAGTCACCGAGACTTTTGGAATGGAAACGCGCACCGAGCTGATCCTACTTCAGCGCACGATGGTCGTTGTGGAGGGCGTTGCGCGCACATTGAACCCAAACATGAATATCTGGCAGGTCGCTCAGCCTGTGGTCGAAGACTATATCCGCGAAAGTCTGGGCCCCCGCGCCTTTGCCCGGGATCTGTTCAAAACGGCCCGTGTTCTTGCCAGATTTGGCCCGCAACTGCCCACCATCACCGAGCGGCTGTTCACATCTCAGACCCAAGACCAACCAGAGACCACGGCTGGTCAGGGTATCGGCTCTGTTGCTTGGTTCGCGATCGGTGCAGCGACAGCCAGTATCGGAGGCGTCATCGGGGCGGTTCTTTTCTGAAGCCCTTACCGTCAATCACAGAGCGTTCCGAACCCCAAGGACCGACGAACTCGGCATCCCAATATCGCCCGGGAAACGCAAAATAACTTGCCCGTCGATCAGCGCCGCTTCCCTGACTTGAGCGAATGTCTCTACATCAGAAACACCAAGCAAACTTCCACTGCTGAAGCTCTCAATCTCAAGATTGTAGATGTCTTCGGGAAGCTGCTCTCCGGTCGGAGATCGTCCAGACCATGTGACTTGCGCGACGTCAGGATCAATCGCAATGCGCTGAACCTCTTGTCCCGCTGTATTTCTAACAACGATCTCGGCAGCATCTGCAACCACTGGCGTGTTCAAAATAAGTGTCTTGTCGGTACCATCCACGGGCACCGGCATCACCGCTCGCGCCTCCATGCCGACCCACGAGGACATTTCACTCATGTTCTGTAACGACATTTGTGCCGACATTTCTTTTAGCAGATCATTTGTTTGCACTGCCTGCTCCACGTTCGAGAACGTCGCCAGCTGTGCAACAAACTCAGTCGAGTCGGCGGGGTTGAGCGGGTCTTGGTTCCGAATCTGAGCCGTAAGCAGCTGCAGAAAGGTATCAAAGTCTGAGGCAAGACCATTGCTTTCATCAGCATTTGATATCTGCGTTTTTGCAATGGATTGGATCGTGTCACCGATAATCATAACGGCCTCCTAAAATGTCAGATTGAGCCCACTCGGCGTGCTTGAATTTGAACGGGCTGCCGTTGATGGACCCGCGGGAAGCGCATTAGGGGAGATATCGACTACTGCCTCTTCTTGGGTGGCGTGGCTTGATCCGCTCCTCCCTTGAGAAACGTCCTGTTGAGCGTCCGAGGACGTCCCAAACTGCAGGTTAAGACCGCCCTTTCCTTCTTCCGCAAAGGCCTCATGCAAGAAGTTTGCGTGCCGGCGCATGAGTTCAGCGGTTTCGGGCCGATCTGCAATGATGACGAGCGTTGTCGTTGCTTCACTCGTTTGAAGAACCATCCGCACCTGCCCTAGTTCTGGCGGATCCAGTGCAATCTCGAGCGGATACCTATCCATTCGGGCACCAGCACGCAGTTGTTCTGCGATCTTCAAAACTTCCTGCGGAAGAGGCGTGGCAGGGTTGCGAGAAATTGCTTCAGGGCTGCGTGAAGAACTACTCTGGACCTCGCTGGAGACATGCGTCGCGATAAGCAAGTCTCCAGCGGCTCGGCCCGTATCCCTTAAGCTTCGTTCCACCATCGGAGCGACTTGAGCAACGGCCACCGGCATCATGCTTGTCGTCTGATTTATTCCAACGGGCGCCGCTGGCCCCATTTCTCTCACGTCGTATGTTGGATCCAATGTAATCGTAGGTGAAATCTTGGGGTCTTGTGGTGGGGCTGGCACCGTTGAAATGGCTTCTGGCTGTAGCTTTTTGGCTCCGGAAGCGGCTGGATCAATTTTGATGCCAGAGGTCTGTCCAACTGGGCTGTCAAAATCACCCACGACGGGTTTGGGCAGTTCAGTTCGATCGGTATTGCCAATCTGATCCGTGCCCAACACCTTAAACATCACGCCGTCTGGCACAGACTGCCTCAACATTGAAGACTCGGAACTAGCGGCGACAGGTGAGCCGATACCCATCTGCTTTTCCATCGATGCCGTAGCTTTGTCTGATTTAATCTCAGCAGGGCCGACCAGTTGCACCGAAATGTCCGATATCGGGGCCGACTTTGGCGAGGAAGGGAGCTTGGTTAGCTGCAGCCCACTCTCCGCTATCCCTTGATTAGGTAAGGAACCTTGCGAGGGGCTCGTGGCCTCTTCGTCTATTTGACCGGCATATTGCCCGACTTTTACGGGTCTTTGCGTATCACCATCATTAATTGGAACGGTGGGGTGAAACGACGATGGTACCGTCAAAAGCGAACGACCTGGGGGAGCGTTGGTTTCACCCCTGGAACCCGCCATAGCGATTGGTTCGCCTTTAGTATTCGACACCGAGCCGGCGTAACCCTGATCAGCACCCACAATCTTTGTATACTCAACTCGATTAGCCAAAGCTCCCTGCACTTCAAGACGTGGAGAAATTGGTTGTGTGATCTTGGTCGATTCGGAAGGTATCACTAATGAAGGGGGCGCAAGACTTTTCGCCTCGACAGTCGAACCCTGTTTGCCCGCAGCCAACACTTGTTCAGCAGTAACTCTGTTATCTGCAAGCCCTACGCTATTCACACTTTGCACAGTCCCTGCAAAACCGGCCATCCCTAATTCGCGCTCAACCGAAGCGCTCATCAGTGTTTTTTGACCAAAAGAGGCATTACTTCCGGCCACTGACACGGTCGGTGCCGCTGTTTCAAGTAAGGATAGCTTTGATCCCGAGCGTTTCGCATCAAGCGCATGGCCATCAACACTACGTTGCATATCAGTATTGGGATATACGCCAAGTTTTTCACCTTTTCCCGTAACCTGTGCAGCAGCCTCGTTAGGAACCGTCACCACTACGTCGCGATCTGCATCACTCTCAATATTGGCGCCTTGAGAGTTTGCTCCACTACTGGACGGCTGAAAGCTTACCTGCGTGGGTTTCAACAAGGGCTCGAGCACTGCAGCCTGTGACCCAAAACGCCCCTCATCTACGCCATAATCCAATGCATGTTTATTCTCGAAGCCTCTGACAGCCACCGCCTCGGGTGATGAAACCTTTGGCGACACCTCCATCTCATTGAAATTCTCAGTTAATATTTCTGGGGTTCCGTGAAGCGGCCTCCCAAGAGTTAGCCCTTCCATCTTCTCATTTGTGGAATTCGCGATGAATGCCAGATCCGACGAAGCAGTAGGTAACTCGCCTTCTTGTCGCTTATCCAACCCTACGAATTCATCCTTTTCCAAGGCATTCGGACTTGTGGCAATGGCTGGATCACGTGAAACAGTGCCCACGGCTTGGGTATCACCCGCATTTGTCAAAGCGGCATCGAACTCACTTTTCAACTCAGGTGCAAACATCCGCCCTGTCGCTACGGTGCTTCGCCCAGGACTGAGGGACGGATTTACTTTGAGATCGACCATGCTCTCTCCAATGCGGATTTCTTCCGGATGAGATCGCTTTTAACTGCCGGTAGTTACCGATTTATTTACTCAAAGCAGTCAATGTGATCAAAATCACTTCAATTGGAGCAATAACCATGAACCCTTTAGGCACAGCTCTTATTACGCCTCAAGGTCACCCCACACAGACCGAAAAGCTTCGCGCACTCGCTATCGATCTAGAAACAACGTTTCTTACTGAAATGTTAAAGCATTCTGGCCTGGGAACCACCCAAAGCACGTTTAATGGCGGAATTGGAGAAGAACACTTTTCGTCTATGCGTCTACAGGAAACAGCCAAACAGATAACAGGATCAGGCGGTATCGGACTTGCGGAAAGTATTTTCCAATCTCTAATTGCGAGAGCAAAATAATGACGAGTTGCGACGAAACGATCCTATGGCTTGAAGGCGTTCTTGAGGCAGAGGCGAAAGTGCTGACAACTGGAACCCTAAAGGACTTACCTGAATTAGAGCATGCAAAGAATAAAGCATGGAACATTTTACAGGTAACGCATGAACCGGGAAACGCAAGCGACCTGTCACGTATTCAAAAAATGGCAACGCATAATGCAAAACTCCTTTTGGCGGCAAGAGACGGTATCGCACTCGCAAATAATCTAAGAAGCGCCTTGAGTAACGGCCCCAAGCCTTTGGCTACTTATGGCGCCAACGGTCAGAAATCCACGGTTTTGACTTCGAGACGCAGCCAAGTAAATTCGAGATCATTTTAAAGAAAATTCTCATTATTCTCCATTTTTCTCAGTAACTTAATTAGCACAGTGTTAGCAATACCCAGCAATAATCACTCAAGCATCGAAGGGTGCGTGGCACGCCGCCACCGCGTCAGAAGGACGTATCATCTCACACGCTCGGAGCGGGTGGAATCTTTGACTGTACCGCAAAAGCGGTACGCAAAACGGGAACGTTAACAATGTCTAGTATTCTGACAAACAATGGCGCGATGGTTGCGCTACAAACGCTAAAATCCGTCAATTCCAATTTGGCCAAAACACAGGCAGAAATTTCTACGGGTAAGACGGTTGAAACAGCAAAAGACAATGCTGCAATTTGGGCTATTTCCAAAATTATGGAATCTGATGTAAAGGGATTTAAAGCAATCTCTGACAGCCTTTCATTAGGTCAATCAACTGTGGAAGTTGGGCGTCAAGCCGCTGAAACAACGACTGAGCTTCTTCAAGATATCAAAGCCAAGATTGTTGCGGCTCAAGAAAGCAACGTTCCGCGCGAAACGATTCAAAACGATATCAGCGCCTTGCGAGATCAGATCAAGTCCGTAACAAACGCCGCGCAATTCAACGGCCTAAATCTGGTCAATGGGACCGATGATGTCTCTATTCTGTCTTCTCTCGATCGTAATAGCGATGGCACCGTTGTTTCCAGCAGCATCAGCGTGGCGCGAAGTGATCTTACAACTGAGGCAGGCACCTACGGCAATGGTGGTGGTACGATTAATAGTGCGATCACCAGCTCAAATACTCAAATCGACAAAGACGCTAACGCAAACCAGCTGAATATCACGTTTGGCGGTACCGCCACCGACGGTGACACCATTACCCTAGCAGGGCTTGAATTCAGCGATAATTCGAACACAGCCGCAGCGCGGGCAACTGCCGTTGCCACAGCAATTAACGCAGCCAACCTGACCGGCATCACGGCAAGCGATGCCTCTGGAGTGTTGACCCTCACAAACACCAACAGCTTTGCTGAGTTTGAGGTTGGGTTTGACGCTGGTGGTGCAAACACATTTGTAGTCGACAACGAAGAAGACAACAGCTTTGACGTCACATCGACCAGCGCGGCCGGCACCACACAATTGAGCCGCCGCGCTGAGGAAGTAACGCTCTCCGGCACGACCCAGGTTAACGAAGGCGACAGCTACCGGATCACCTTGGGAGGCACGAACTACGACTACATCGCCGGCAAGGGTGAAACGATGGAGGACATTGCGCGCGGCCTAAAGACGGCTGTTGATGGTGGGGCAGTCGATGGTGTTTCCACACAGGTTGCCAAAGAAGGCGATGATTGGAAGGTCCTAATCGACTACGAGGGTTCGGCCGCAAACATCTCCCTTGCTGACGACGCGCAAGAAGGCGGCAAGGCCTCGGGCGGTCTGTTTGGATTGGACAAACTGGACGTAACGACTGACAAGGGCGCAACCGCAGCTTTGGACAATATTGAAACGTTGATCCAGAACTCGATCGATGCTGCCGCCAGCTTTGGTTCGGCCCAAGGCCGTATTGAAACGCAATCCAACTTTGTTTCGAACATGACCGACGCACTTAAGTCGGGCATCGGCTCTATGGTGGATGCAGACATGGAAGAAGCATCCGCGCGCCTACAGGCCCTTCAGGTTCAGCAGCAGCTCGCGACCCAGTCGTTGTCGATCGCGAACCAGGCACCACAGTCGATCCTCTCGCTGTTCAGATAAGCACGTAACTCACGCTGACGCGTCACAACGGCGCGTCAGCTCCCTTTACGCTACGTACACGAGATTGGAGAACCCGCCGTGACCCCCCACGCACTCGCAAAATCAGCCTATGCCCCTCAGAACGCTCTGACCAACGATCCGAAACGGATCGAGTTTGCGGCATTTACCCATGTAACCAAGATGTTGACAGAGGTTCAAAGCGGCAAACGCCTGCCGCTCGGTTACAAAGCCGCCGCAATGCATGCTAACAGACGCCTCTGGACCGAAATCGCAGCCTTGGTCGCCGATGACGACAATCAACTGCCAAAAGATCTTCGCGCACGTTTGTTCTACTTGGCTGAATTTGTTGCGCAACATAGCAGCAAAGTCTTTTCACAAGACGCCAGCATCCAACCACTAATTGATATCAACGCAGCCATTATGGGCGGCCTGAACGCACAGGAGGCCTCGTAATGTCTGGTCTTGTCCTAAAACTCAGCCCCCGTGAACGCGTCTTGATAAATGGCGCCGTCATCGAAAACGGGGAGCGGCGGTCACGCATCAACATCGTCTCGCCCAACGCGAATATTCTGCGACTTCGCGACGCTATTCATCCCGAAGAAGCCAACACGCCTGTCAAACGTATCTGCTACATCACCCAATTGATTCTGTCGGGTGACGTTGACGTAGAGGTTGCGCGTCGGCAATTGCTCACGGGCGTTGAGCAATTGAGCCAAGTTTTCAAAGATCCTGACAGCCGCGAAATCCTTGCGATTGCGACCGGCCACCTCGTGGATGCCAACTACTACCCCGCACTAAAAACGCTCAGATCTCTCCTGGATCGCGAAGAGCGGCTCTTGGCAGTACAGGCGTCATGACGTTTCAACCCATCATTCCGGTGGGTGGCATCGCGGGCTGGCAAATTTTGCAACGGACCGAAGAGTCACAGAGGGAAACTTATGCCGCCAGCGGACCAACCAAGCGCGATCTCGATTATTTTCGCGAGAAAATAGGCGACATAAAAACGCCAGAGCAACTCGTGGGTGACTTTCGCCTCCTAAGGGTCGCTCTGGGCGCCTTTGGTCTCGATGACGATATCGGCAACAAGTACTTCATCAAAACAGTGCTAGAGGAAGGCACGACCGATGACGATGCACTTGCCAACAAGCTATCTGATAAACGCTATCTTGCTCTGTCAAAGGCATTCGGCTTTGGCGATTTTGATACGCCAAACACTGCCCTCTCAACCTTTCCCAACGAAATTGCCGCGAAATTCACGGACCGGAGTTTTGAAACGGCTGTGGGGCAAACGAACGACGACATGCGCCTTGCGCTCAACATGCGTCGTGAGATCGGTGAACTAGCAGGAGCCTCAACTTCGCAAACCACCAAGTGGTTCACAATTCTTGGCACACCACCACTAAGGGCAGTATTTGAAGGGGCTCTCAACCTCCCCACAAGTTTCGGGAGCCTGCCGATCGACCGCCAACTAGAAGAGATTCAGATACGAGCAGAAAGCGTTTTGGGCACGTCGGATCCAGCAGATTTGGGTAGCCCAGAAAGGTCTGAGCTATTGATCCAACGGTTTTTGGTATCCAGTTCAATCGAAGGCAGCAGCGGGATCAATTCCCCAGCGGCCAACGCTTTGGTCCTATTGGGCGGTCGCTAAAACGCTCCGCGTAGAACCTGATAGGCAACTGCAGTCACAGTATTGGCGAGATTGAGAGAGCGAATATGCTCAGACCGCATTGGTAAATTCACGATCTGCTTTTCTGCACCCACGAGCAATTCCTTAGGCAAGCCTTTCGTCTCCCGGCCAAAAACAAGATAGGGATTTTCCGGAAAAGCGACATCGTAGATGGATTGCGCTCCGAACTCTTCGAAGAAGAAAGTCACATCAAGCCGCGGCTGTCGCGCCACTATAAACTGTTCCCACGTGTCGAACTCGGTCAGGTCGACATGTTTCCAGTAGTCCAAGCCTGCACGACGCACAGTTTTATCAGATAACTCAAATCCATAAGGCTTAATCAGGATCAGTTCCATATCGAGGGCGACGCATGTTCGACCAATTGCACCCGTGTTGCCCGGGATTTCGGGAGCAACCAAAACGACTTTGGGACGGTTGGTCACTTCGCGGCACCAAACCGGCGGATCAGGCGCGACTGCAAAACGCGCGCGCGGCGCGACCAAGCGCGCCCACCGGGGGGCCGTTCACGCTCTGCTTTGGAAAGCTGCCCTCGCGTTGGCAAATCTGCCGAGAATATTGCAAATGCCACTGAGCGCTCAGAGTCACCCGGAAAATCGGCATACCCAGCCAAGCCACTTACGAAATTCAGCGTTCCGGTTTTAGCTTTCACGTCATATGATTCCGCATCATCGCCGTCGCGCAATTTGAAAGGCTTCAAGATCGGGCGCAATCGGTTTTGCGCTTTATCCGATGCCAACACTTTTACAACATCACGCGCAGCCACTCGGCTTGCGTCACCCAAGCCAGAGTGATCCACAAGATCCATACGACGCGCACCGAATTCTTGCTCTACCCATGCCGACATCGCCTCAGCACTTTGCCGCAAGCTTGATGCACCCGAAGCCGTCAAGCCCACACACTCGGCTGTCAAATTGGTGGAGTATTTTAACATGTCTGCACAAATTTCTTTCAAGGGGCGGCTTTGAACTGTCGAAAGCACATCTATTGATGGCACGGATGTGGCTTCGGCATACCCATTCGCGACAATTCCGTGCGATCGCAAGAGCGTTGTCATGACATCTGCAGCATAAGCAGTCGGCACTCGAACCGGCAACCAGCGCCCGCCTTTTTTACCAAGCGCACCGCGCGCGACTGACCATTGCTCTTGCTCTGGCATATCCCGATAGGCGAATACTGGGGCAGATCGGTCCACGACATCCATCGCAATGACTTGCACACTTGGCCGATAGCGCGCTGTGCGCGCCTGCAGCGAGATTTCATACCCTGATTGAGCCGCCCGCCATTCAAAATGCACGCGATTGAAATTAAGGTTCATTCCCGAAACGGCCGGGTTGTAGCCGACATGATCAGGCTGGCTTGCGTCAATCATATCGCTTTGTGGTAAATGCCCCCCCCAAACCAGCAATCGTCCTGTAACTTCGCGCAGACCAGCCGCCTTGGCCTGTGCTGCCAAATGCGCCAAATCATCTGTCGTAAGGGTAGGATCACCACCGCCCAACAGCACCAAATCCCCCTCAAGCCGACCATCGACCAACGTGCCCGCATAGCCAAGCCGTGTTTCAAAACGGAATTCCGGACCCAATCGCTCCAGCCCATAAAGCGCGGTCAAAGCCTTTGCCACACTCGCCGGTGGCAGGGCGCGCAGGGGTGAGGATGACGCCAGAATGCGCCCATCTTTCAGGTCGGAAAAAACCAATGAGGTTTGCCCGGACAGTTTCGACGCACGGACCAGTTGCTGCGCACTGGGCAACGTCCCATCGGGCCGCATAACAGGGCGCACCGACTGCGCGGGGCTATTGGCCAATGCAGGCCCCGCTACGCTTGCGAACAGCCCATGCAAGAAGAAACGTCGGTCCATTAAGTAGCCTTTTTGTCCTATTCCCACACTAAACGAAAAGCACCGACCCACCACCCGAAATCATGGCCTTGCATGTGGCCCCACGCCTGCTACGGCTGCGCAATGAATGCACGAATTCCTCTAAGCGCAGTCGGGCTAATGCTGCTTGGCATGTCCTTCATTCCCATGGGGGACACGGCGGGCAAGCTGCTCATGGCGTGGTATGGCATTGACACTGGGTTCATCGCTTGGAGTCGTTTTTTCCTTGGTGCGGGCCTCGCGTTCATCGTGCTCCGCCAAGCGCCCCCCCTAAAGTTGATGCTAGACTGGCGCATCTGGCTGCGTGGCGGGCTTATCTCGGGTGGCATTCTCAGCATTCTCACAGCCCTCAAAACAGAACCTATCGCAAGCGTCTTTGGTGCCTTTTTCATCGGCCCTGCAGTCAGCTACATGCTTTCTGTTTGGCTCTTGAATGAACCCTTTTCACCGCAGCGTTTTTTACTGGTAATCCTCGGCTTTCTCGGCGTTTTACTGGTGGTCCAACCCGGCCCGAACATGAGCGTTGGCTTGCTGTTCGCCGTCCAAGCAGGTGTGTTCTATGGCGCCTTTTTAACCACCGCAAAGTGGCTGGCCCCTGTCGCCCCGGCCCCGCATCTGCTTTTGAGCCAGCTGCTGGTCGGCAGTATCCTACTTGCCCCCGTCGGCATGCCCTCTTTACCGGCATTTTCGGCACCTATCGCGGGACTAACGTTTCTCTCCGCTGGCTTTTCGGCAGCGGGCAACATGCTGCTGATCGTGGCCTACGGACGTGCAAATGCATCCGCACTGGCGCCTTTTGTCTACTTTCAGATCGTAGCTGCCACTGCACTAGGTGCAGTCGTATTTGCCACTCTGCCCGACACACTGACATGGCTCGGACTAGCCGTTATTTTGATCGCAGGCACTGGGGCGGCCCTCATACGGCGCTAGCGCCGCTATTTGCTGCGACGCTTCACCCCACCGCGCTGCCCGGGCCGACCAGCCGTTGAGCGACCAGACATCTTGGTGGCATCCGCGACAGCCTTATCAATAACAGACTGACGCGCCAAAGGATCGTCTGACACCGCCAAATCCACAGCCTCAAGCCGTTTGACTTCATCGCGCAGTCGCGCCGCTTCTTCGAACTCAAGGTTCTCAGCCGCTTTGCGCATATCCACGCGTAGCCCGTCCAAATGCGCCTGAAGGTTCGCACCAACCATGGGAGCATCAACCGTGGCGGTGACCCGGTTCATGTCGACATCACCCTGATACAGCCCCGCCAACACGTCCTCGACGTTCTTTTTCACCGTCGCGGGTGTGATGCCGTGTTCTTCGTTGTAGGCCATCTGCCTGTTGCGACGCCGCTCGGTTTCGCGCAAAGCGCGCTCCATTGAGCCGGTGATCCGGTCCGCATACATAACCACGCGGCCATCCGCGTTTCGCGCGGCACGCCCGATTGTCTGCACCAACGACGTCTCGGATCGCAAAAAACCTTCCTTATCGGCATCCAAAATAGCAACCAGCCCACATTCGGGAATGTCCAAGCCCTCGCGCAAAAGGTTGATGCCGATCAGCACGTCAAACGCACCCAATCGCAAGTCACGCAAGATTTCGATCCGCTCAATCGTGTCGATATCGGAGTGCATGTAGCGCACTTTGATACCCTGCTCGTGCATATATTCGGTCAGGTCTTCGGCCATGCGCTTGGTCAGCGTCGTCACCAGCGTCCTGTAGCCTGCCGCTGTCACGCGACGCACCTCATCCAAAAGGTCGTCCACCTGCATATCGACCGGCCGGATCTCTACCAGCGGATCCAACAGGCCCGTCGGACGGATCACCTGTTCGGTGAATACCCCACCTGTTTGTTCGATCTCCCAAGCGGCTGGCGTCGCCGAAACAAAGACCGACTGCGGCCGCATCGCATCCCATTCCTCAAACTTGAGGGGACGGTTATCCATGCATGATGGCAGCCGGAAACCGTGCTCTGCCAAAGTAAATTTGCGCCGATAGTCACCTTTGTACATGCCGCCGATTTGGGGCACAGAAACGTGAGATTCATCGGCAAAGACGATGGCATTATCAGGGATATACTCGAACAACGTGGGGGGCGGCTCACCCGGCGCGCGCCCGGTCAGATAGCGAGAATAGTTTTCAATGCCATTGCAGACACCCGTAGCCTCTAGCATCTCAAGATCGAATTTCGTGCGTTGCTCTAGACGCTGCGCCTCTAACAACTTGCCCTCACCCACCAGCTGATCAAGCCGCATTTGCAACTCAGATTTGATGCCCTTAACCGCTTGCTGCATAGTCGGACGTGGCGTCACGTAGTGGCTGTTGGCATACACACGGATCTTATCGAATGAGCCGGTTTTTGCGCCAGTAAGAGGATCAAATTCTGTGATCGCCTCCAACTCATCCCCAAAGAATGACAACTTCCAAGCACGGTCATCAAGGTGAGCGGGCCACACCTCAAGACTATCGCCACGCACGCGAAAACTGCCCCGTTGGAACGATGCATCGTTGCGCCGATATTGCTGGGCCACCAGATCGGCCATGACTTTGCGTTGGTCGTATTCATCGCCGGCAACCAAATCCATGGTCATAGCACCATACGTCTCGACCGATCCGATACCGTAGATACAAGATACCGACGCGACGATGATCACATCATCACGCTCCAACAGCGCTCGCGTCGCAGAGTGGCGCATGCGGTCAATCTGTTCGTTAATCTGACTTTCTTTTTCGATGTAAGTATCAGAGCGCGCAACATAGGCCTCGGGCTGGTAGTAGTCATAGTAGCTGACGAAGTATTCTACTGCGTTATCCGGAAAGAAACCTTTGAACTCTCCATAGAGCTGCGCGGCGAGTGTCTTGTTAGGGGCTAGAATGATCGCAGGGCGCTGGGTTTCTTCGATAACCTTTGCCATCGTAAAGGTCTTGCCCGTGCCTGTCGCGCCAAGCAGAACCTGATCCTGCTCACCTGATAGAACGCCTTGGCTGATCTCTTTGATGGCTGTCGGCTGGTCCCCTGCCGGTGAGAACTCAGTCGCCATCACAAAGCGTTTGCCACCCTCAAGCTTCGCGCGGGGAGCTTCAATCGTTACGTCGGTCATGCCATGATTCCTCTTACAACTCCCAAATTGAGGCGATCATAGCGCAATTCAAGGTCATGAATTATTGCCATTTCATATAAATTCATGACGAAAATCCAATTTATACGTGTAATTTCGGTACCTTGCGAAATTAAGTCAAATTTTAAGAAAGTTGTTACAACTTTAGGGCGAAAAAATACTCGACCTAACTTTTAGATAGGTCTATGGTTAACGGGCAAGCAGCAGATCGATTGTCGGTCGGGGTCGTACCACCCACCCCACCCCTCGCTCCCTCGAGCCCGACTGACAATCACTCCCTCCACATAAACAGTGACATCCCGCCTCGGAGCGCCCGCGATCTATTGCGCAGATGCGCGATGTGGAGGATAAGAGACACAACGACGACAGGAGCTCCCCATGCGCGCACGCATCTACTGCCCAGCACGAACTGCAATGCAATCCGGCACCGCGAAAACAAAGTCTTGGGTTTTGGAATATGCGCCCGCATCAGCCCGCGAAGTAGACCCTTTGATGGGGTGGACCTCATCGTCGGACACCCAATCGCAAGTCAAACTGACGTTCGACAGCCAAAAGGCTGCGGAGGCCTACGCGAAGTCAAAAGGCCTCGATTACGTTGTGCAAAAACCCAAAGCCAGAGCCGCGAATGTGCGTGCAGGTGGCTACGGTGAAAACTTTGCAACCAACCGCCGCGGTGTTTGGACGCACTAGCCCCATTCGCCTTTTTCGCGGATTTCAGAGCTTGAAATGCGTTGCATCGGGATGTTGACGAAGCTCCATGCCGGAGCGGCATGAAACCCCAGCCCAAACGCATCCCGCTTGCGGACACGGTACTGCCCATACAGTTGTGCGACCTTTGACGTGCGCGCTGGAATACGGTCACCCGGTCGGGCAAGCACCCCGAGCGGAACACGTTCGATAATCTCACGCCAACGTTCCCAGCGGTGAAACTGCGCCAAGTTATCTGCGCCCATCAGCCAAACGAAACGCACGCCCGGGTAGCGTAATTGCAAAGCGGCAATGGTTTCGGCCGTGTAACGGGTGCCTAGCTGCGCCTCTACATCCGTGACTGCCACACGAGGGTGCTGCATCAAACTGCGCGCGTGCGCCAAGCGCGCTTCAAGCGACGCTGGGCCGCGTGACTTTAGCGGATTTCCCGGCGTAACCAGCCACCAAACATGATCAAGGCCAAAGCGTTTCAACGCCTCACGTGTGATATGCACATGCCCCGCATGAGCCGGGTCAAATGACCCGCCCAACAGCCCGATCACCTGACCGGGGCGCGCATATGGAAGGCCTAAACCCATGCTTTTCCGTGCCATGCGCGGCACGGGGGCGCAAGCCTACTCGGCAGCGACAGGCTCAGGCGTTGCCAAAGTGACGATGTCTTGCATGATCCGGTTCAGTTCAAAATCTTTGGGCGTGTAGACCTGTGCCACCCCAAAGGACCGCAGCTTTTCGGCATCCTCGTCGGGAATGATCCCCCCCACAACGACGGGAACATTGCCCAAACCTGCCGCGCGCATCCGGTCCATCACATCCGCGATCAGCGGCACATGCGAACCCGACAGGATCGACAAGCCGACAACATGCGCCTCATCCTCAAGCGCCGCTTTTACGATCTGCTCCGGCGTAAGCCGAATGCCCTCATACGCGATATCCATCCCACAATCACGGGCGCGGAAAGCGATCTGTTCAGCACCGTTTGAGTGGCCATCTAACCCCGGCTTACCCATCAAGAACTTCAACCGGCGGCCAAGCTTGTCGCTGACGGCATCAACAGAAGCCCGCAAATCATCCAAACCTTCTGTCTTGTTTGAAACCGACCGGGAGACGCCCGTGGGACCACGATATTCGCCGTGTACTTTGCGCATCACACCGGACCATTCCCCCGTGGTCACGCCGGCCTTTGCCGCAGCAATCGAGGGGCCCATGACGTTTTCCCCGCTTTGTGCAGCAGCCCGTAGGTCCGCCAGCGCGGCCTCAACGGCTTGTGCATCACGGGCGTCTTTCCATGCGTTCAGACGGTCAATCTGATCCTGCTCAACAGCAGGATCGACGACCATGATGCCACCTTCTTCGTCAACCAATGGCGAAGGTTCACCTTGTTCATACTTGTTCACGCCTACGACGACGGTCTCACCGCGCTCAATCCGGTTGAGACGATCTGCATTGCTCTCGACCAGGCGGGATTTCATGTATTCGATTGAAGCAACGGCACCGCCCATCGCATCCAGATTAGCCAATTCTGCCCGAGCGCCGTCTTTCAACGCCTCAACTTTGGCATCGACTGCCGGGTTCCCGTCGAACAGGTCAGGATATTCCAACAAGTCGGTTTCCAGCGCCAAAATCTGCTGCATCCGCAGGGACCATTGCTGATCCCATGGGCGCGGCAGGCCCAACGCCTCATTCCAAGCGGGCAATTGTACCGCCCGCGCACGTGCTTTTTTCGAAAGCGTCACGGCCAGCATTTCGATCAAGATCCGGTACACGTTGTTTTCTGGTTGCTGCTCAGTCAGGCCAAGCGAGTTCACCTGAACCCCGTAGCGAAAACGGCGCATCTTGGGATCTTCGACGCCATAGCGCTCACGGCAAATCTCATCCCACAGATCGACAAAGGCGCGCATTTTGCACATCTCGGTCACAAAGCGGATGCCTGCGTTCACAAAGAACGAAATCCGCCCAACAAGCGTGGGGAAGTCTTCGGCTGGGACGCGTGGGCGCAGTTCGTCCAACACAGCCGTTGCCGTCGCCAATGCAAAGGCCAACTCCTGCTCTGGCGTCGCACCGGCCTCTTGCAGGTGATAGGAACACACGTTCATCGGGTTCCATTTCGGCACGTTCGTGTAGCAATAGTCAGCCACATCCGCGATCATCTTGAGCGATGGCGCAGGCGGCAAAATGTAGGTGCCGCGGCTGAGGTATTCTTTGATCAGGTCGTTTTGCACGGTGCCTTGAAGCTTGGACACATCCGCGCCCTGCTCTTCTGCCACGGCGATATACAACGCCAGCAGCCATGGTGCCGTAGCGTTGATCGTCATCGACGTGTTCATTTGTTCCAGCGGAATGTCCTGAAACAAGGTGCGCATGTCACCCAAGTGACTGACGGGCACACCGACTTTGCCGACCTCACCGCGCGCCAAAATGTGGTCGCTGTCGTAGCCGGTCTGCGTCGGCAGATCGAAAGCCACGGACAAACCTGTCTGACCCTTTGCCAGATTCGATCGGTAAAGCGCGTTGGAGGCCGACGCCGTGGAGTGCCCCGCATACGTCCGGAACAGCCAAGGGCGGTCTTTTTTCACGGCTGGTGCGTCGGACATGGGGAACTCCTGAATCAGTTTCGGCAATTTTATTCCGCTACAGCGTTACTATGCGACAGAATATAACGCTGTCAATCGCCGCGCTGCGGCATAACACCCTACGCCTACCATTTACCGCCGCACAAAAACACGTCAGGGTGAGCGACACCATGTTTGACACCGTCGCAATCCCTATTTGGGCCATCGTGCTCACGGGCCTTTTGGCCCTTATCGCCGCACTGGACAAAATCCTGCTGCCTTCGGTGCGCTGGTTCCTGCGGCGTCGGCTGGAACGCGCAGTGGAGCGTTTGAACACACGGCTAGAGCGCCCGATTCAGCCGTTCAAGTTGGCGCGTCGGTTCGACACAATCCAACGCCTTTCCTATGATCCAGAGGTTGCCCGCGCCATTGCCGAGCATGCCGCAGAGAACAACATCCCAGAGCAGGTCGCCTTTGAAAAAGCCCAGCGCTACGCGCGTGAAATTGTGCCGGGGTTTTCTGCGTTTACCTATTTTGGTTTTGCGATCCGTGCAGCCAAGTGGCTGTCCCAATCGCTGTATCGCGTGCGGCTGGGTTATTTTGACGAGGAAGCCCTGCGCGCGGTCGACCCTGAAGCCACCGTCATTTTCGTGATCAATCACCGATCCAACATGGATTACGTTCTGGTAACATGGCTTGCAGCAGAGCGATCTGCACTGGCTTACGCCGTGGGCGAATGGGCCCGCGTTTGGCCCCTACAACAGTTGATCCGAGCCTTGGGTGGCTATTTCATCCGGCGCCGACAATTGAACCCACTGTATCGCAAGGTCCTGTCCCGCTATGTACAAATGGCCACCGAGGGTGGCGTGACCCAAGCGATGTTCCCCGAAGGTCGCCTAAGCATGGATGGCAATTTGGGCGCTCCCAAGCTGGGCCTGCTCAGCTATGTGATTGCGGGCTTCACCCCCGGCAAGAGCCGCGAAGTGGTGTTTGTGCCCGTGGGGCTTAACTATGACCGCGTAATTGAAGACCGCGTCCTGACTCGCGCAAAAGACGGCTCTAACGGCTCGACCCGGCGGTTTCGGCTACGACCCATCATGATCTTGCGTTACCTCTATCTTCACCTCCTACTGCGCCTGCGAGGTGGTTTTCACCGCTTTGGCTACGCCGCGGTCAGCTTTGGCGCCCCCTTGTCATTGACCGCCTTTCTTGAGCGAGAGAGCGAAAATACCGCCGAAGCCCTTGCTAAAGAGTTGATGGGAAGGATTGACCACATCCTACCGGTTTTGCCCGTGCCCATAATGGCGTCGGTCATTCGCGACCGCGCACCTTTGCCCCTGTCCGAACTGCATGAAGCGTTTGAAGGGTATCTCGCCAAAATTCAAGAAACCGGCAGTCATGTGCATATCCCTCGGACCGACATGGCCTATGCGGCAGAGGTTGGCCTGCGCGCACTCACGCTGCGGGGCATCGTGGAAACGCGTGACGGATTGCTGCAGGCCACCGAAAAGGAAGCGCGGCTTTTGCATTATTACGCGAACATGCTGCCAAAAGGAGCTGCTGACGCAGTATCAGACACCTCAAGCGCGAACCAGAGACATAAAATTACCGAAAAGACATAATTAAGTTTGCATTATTGCGCAGCCGAGTTTACTCCATGTTGCAACGCAGCGTGGATGCGATTCTGCGACGCGGCAACTGAGAATTAAGTGGAGATGGAGTATGGCTTTGGACACGAACGCCGAACTGGCTGTGTATGACGCGCCGCAAAAGGACCTGTACGAAATGGGCGAGATGCCTCCCATGGGGTACGTGCCCAAGCAGATGTATTCCTGGGCGATCCGCCGCGAGCGTCACGGTGATCCCGACAAGGCCATGCTCAAAGAAGTCGTCGAAGTCCCGACCCTCGACAGCAACGAGGTCCTCGTCCTCGTGATGGCTGCGGGCGTGAACTACAACGGCGTGTGGGCGGCTCTTGGCCAGCCGATCAGCCCGTTTGACGGCCACCAACAGCCCTATCACATCGCGGGCTCTGATGCGTCTGGCATCGTTTGGGCCGTTGGTGACAAGGTAAAGCGCTGGAAAGTTGGCGACGAAGTTGTGGTTCACTGCAACCAAGACGACGGCGACGATGAGGAATGCAACGGTGGCGATCCAATGTATTCCCCCACTCAGCGGATTTGGGGCTATGAGACGCCTGACGGGTCGTTCTCACAGTTCACGCGGGTACAGGCACAGCAGTTGATGCCACGCCCCAAGCACCTGACGTGGGAAGAAAGCGCGTGCTATACGCTCACGCTCGCAACCGCTTACCGTATGCTGTTTGGCCATGAGCCCCACGACCTGAAGCCTGGTCAAAACGTTCTGGTATGGGGCGCATCCGGCGGCCTTGGCTCCTACGCGATCCAGCTGATCAACACGGCGGGCGCCAACGCCATCGGTGTGATTTCCGATGAAGACAAGCGTGAGTTTGTCATGGGGCTCGGCGCCAAGGGCGTTATCAACCGTCGCGATTTCAATTGTTGGGGGCAGATGCCCACCGTGAACACTCCTGAATACGCAGTGTGGTTCAAAGAGGCGCGCAAATTCGGCAAGGCCATCTGGGACATCACCGGCAAGGGCGTGAACGTCGACATGGTGTTCGAACACCCCGGTGAGAGCACATTCCCCGTCTCGAACCTTGTGTGTAAGAAGGGTGGTATGGTCGTAATCTGCGCCGGCACCACTGGCTTCAACTGTACATTCGACGTGCGCTACATGTGGATGCACCAAAAGCGCCTGCAAGGGTCGCACTTTGCGCACCTCAAGCAAGCGGCAGCAGCAAACAACTTGATGGTCGAGCGGCGTCTTGACCCATGCATGTCCGAAGTGTTCCCGTGGGACGACCTACCCGAGGCGCACATGAAAATGCTCCGCAATGAGCATAAGCCCGGCAACATGTCCGTTTTGGTCCAAGCCCCCAAGACCGGCCTGCGCACCCTAGAAGACGTGCTGGAAGCTGGTCCAAAAGCTTAATTAGAATCACTCCCAAGCATGGCCCGCGCAGAGAGATTTGCGCGGGCCATTTGCGTTGCGAAACACAGTTTGAGCGTTTTCCGAGCCTTATTTTGACCTCCCTCCCTATTTCTGGGGAGGGAATTATCGCGAATTTCGCGAAAAAGCGTCGAATGGTAGTGTTCTCTTTACCAACCGTTAACCATTCAAAGGGGACTCTGGTGATGTCGAAAGACTGGATTATTGACGTGCTGACCGACCTGCGGGCATTTGCGCATCTTAACGAGCTACCATCATTGGCTGAACACCTCGATGACACAGTACTCGTGGCTGCTGCAGAGCTCGCGGAGAACGCGTTGCACCGCCAAAACGGAACTGTGGTGTATGACGCGACGACTAGAAACATTTCTGGACAGCCTCACTCAGGCCTCAAGTCTTGATGACCTACAGTCGTCAGTCGTTCGCTTGCGCGACGTCTATGAGGTTGAGCACCTCGTCTATCACTCGGTTAAATCAACCGGTCAGCAATACGCCGCGCTGACCTATGACCCAAGCTGGGTCGATCACTATGTTGCAGAAGGTTTCGAAAAAATTGACCCGGTCGTGCAAGGGTGCTTCCAACGCTTTACCCCAGTGGATTGGAAACGCCTAGATTGGTCCCACAAAAGCGCCCGCACCCTGCTTGGAGACGGAATTACTGCGGGTCTTGGGAACCAAGGGTTTTCAATACCTATCCGCGGCCCTGCCGGGCAGTTTGCTCTATTCACCGTGAATCACAAAGCAAGTGATGAGCAATGGGCCTCCTTTACGACGGAATACATGCACGAACTGATCTTGGCGGCGCACTATATGAATGAGCGTGCACTCGCGATGGAGGGGAGTGATGAAATCAAAGCCGGTCAGTCATTGTCTCCGCGTGAAACAGATGCTTTGACGCTTTTGGCTGCCGGCATGAATCGCTCTCAAGCTGCAGAACGGCTCAAGATTTCGGAGCATACACTGCGGGTCTATATCGAATCTGCCCGGTTCAAATTGGGCGCCGCAAACACGACCCATGCTGTTGCAAACGCGCTTTTGCGGGGGCTCATCTGCCTCTGAGCAACTGCGGTTGCGCGATCTTTGTCTTCGCGCACGCTAGGAAACCGTTAACCTGCACGACCCTAGCTCCTCGTCCCTATCACGGACGACAGGAGCCCCAAAATGATCCGCTATCTCTACGCCACCGAACTCGCTACCTTCCCCACATTGACCGACACCATGTTCCGCGACCGCGCCACACAATTCCGCGATCGCCTCAAGTGGGATGTCAGCGTCGATGAAAAAGGTTGGGAAACCGACCAATACGACGCAATGAACCCGCTTTACCTGATTTGGGAAAAATCGGATGGCACACATGGCGGTTCCATGCGTTTCTTACCCACCACCGGTGATAATATGACCGCCGATGTTTTCAATCACCTGACTGATGGCGTGACTATTCGCAACCCTTTGATTTGGGAATGCACGCGGTTTTGCCTTGCCCCCGACGCCACACCAAATACAGCCGCTGCCTTGATGTTGGGCGCAGCTGAGCTTGGAATTGGCATGAACCTATCCCACTCCGTCGGTGTCTTTGACGCTAGAATGCCACGTATTTACAAACGCTTGGGCTGGGCGCCAGACGTATTGGGAACACAAGATGGTATCTCAACTGGGCTTTGGGCCTTCCAGCCGGACATGCGCGAAAAAATGGCTGCAAAGGCCGAAATTTCAACGGTATTGTCCGGTCAATGGTTCCAAAACGCATTTGGCCCCCTACCCATGATGACCGGCTGATCCCACTGGCACACCGCCATGGCCTAGCCTAGTGTGCGGCCATGGCGCAAACACCCATCAAATTCTCCGACGATCAGGCCGAAGCCTTTGACAGCATTTCAAAGATTTTGAAAAGCGCGGGCGTTAATCTTGATGATGCCCTGTTAACACCGCTGAGCGATGGAAAATCCAGCGTTACAGCCGTCATTGGCAAGGCTGGCAGCGGCAAAACACTACTGCTGGCCAAGCTTGTAGAGGCACTCCAAGACGCTGGTCTAGAACTCGTGTCAGGCGACTATGAGGGGAAAAGCCGCAAGGACAAACGCACACTCGCGGTACTGGCTCCAACAAACAAAGCCGCCTCAGTTTTGCGCAATCGTGGCGTGCCCGCCACAACCATTCACCGCATTCTCTACACACCGGTCTATGACCCTGAGTATGAAAAGATTGCGGAGTGGCTCGCCGAAGATGGGAACCGTCCCAAAATCGCCGACATCACAGATGAGGCATTGGATCGCGCCGCCCGTGTCTATTCTGAGACGAAATCAGTCCCTGCAGCATTGGCCGCCGCTGGGCTCAAAGGCTCTGATTTCATCACAGGCTGGAAGCGCAGAGAATCTCCGTTAGACATTGGTTTCGTTGATGAATCGTCAATGCTGGACGAAAAACAGTACGATGACCTGCGTGAGATTTTTCCAACTCTAGTTCTTTTCGGAGATCCAGCGCAGTTGGCTCCCGTCGGCCAATCCGGAGAGATGGTGTTTGACCGGCTCAGCGACAAGAAACGACTGATCCTAAACCGCATCCACCGCCAAGCAGACGATAACCCAATCCTTGACCTTGCACATGCGCTTGGCGACCCTGATCTAGAGTTTTCTCGCTTTGAAGACATGATCGAAGAAGCTGCGCAGAAAGATCCGCGTGTTGAAGTTGCAGCGCGCGTGAACAGCGATTTGATGGCCCGCAGCCCCGTTTTGGTCTGGCGCAACGCAACACGTGTGCGGCTGATCCGTGCTTTTAGGATGGCGCACGAGGCACCCAAGGATGCGCTTCTCCCAGGGGAGCCCTTGATATGCGATGGGATCGAGCTGCCGCTTAAACATCGTAAACGCCGGATTGACCTGGAAGCCCGCGGATTAATCAAAGGCGCCCAGGTCGTATACCTAGGCCCCGGACGAAAACCCGGGTTTTCACGACTTCATGTCGTCGGGGCACCTGACCCGCAGATCTCAGCCGCATCGATCGTCAAAATCGAACTGCCGGATGAAGATGAACCGTTCCTTCCTTTCGCAGCACATATGGGTGCTGCATTCTTACACGGTGCGGCAGTCACAATACACAAAGCGCAAGGATCTCAATGGGATGACGTGCAAGTATTTGCACCAGACCTATACGCGGCATCTCGTGCTGGCCGTATGGAAGCAGGTCAAGCTCTTTGGAAGCGCCTTGCCTATGTTGCAATTACCCGCGCCGCGTCGCGTCTCATTTGGGTGAAACGGTACGCCCTTGCTCGCCCCGAAGGACTACTGGGCACTGACGACCTCAAAGCCCCCGTCACAGAGTTTACGCTCACCCAAACATCCGCGGATGAGTGACGGACGAACCCCATCATCGGCACGTAAGCGCCTAACACTTTCTTCACACTCTTAAATCAATTCGTCGGACACTCTTCAGTGCAAACGCTAGAGAGGGAGGTGACGCGCTCTCGCTCCGCGTTCAATCGCAGCCGCATGCAGGCGATCAATTGCAAGCTCATAGCGCACCTCTTTTAGCAGTTCGAGCTCTGTCTGTTGTAACCGCCCATCCGCAGCAGCAACATCACAAGCCAACGCATATGCTGTCTCAAAATGTGACACTGGGATCGCATCCTTGATCAAACCGAATAGTGCATCCAACCCGTCCTCTTCTTCCAACAAATCAAACACAGTCTGTGCGGCCTGCTGCATACGGTCGATATCGTACTCTGCAAAAATCGGCAGATGGTTTACGATTTGTTGGATCGTCAGCAGTTCCGAAGTGCGAATGTTCGCATCCGACGCCGAAACCGCGATCATCAATGCGACCAGCGCGTCTTGCGCGGTCATTGCTTGGGGGTTTTCTGTCACGGCGTACTGGCTTTCGTTTAAGGGCTATATGACCAATTTATTGACCCCAGACCCCACCCGCAATAGGGAGTGGTCGCATCTGTCCAAATCCGGACGCATTCAACAGGATAATCCCGATCATGAGCACTCTTCGCGACGCTGCACTCACCTCCAAGGCCTGGCCTTTTGAAGAGGCTCGCCGTCTGCTCAAACGGGTCGAAAAACGTCCCCCCGAGAAAGGCTATGTCCTGTTTGAAACGGGTTACGGGCCCAGTGGACTGCCTCATATCGGTACTTTTGGCGAGGTTGCTAGAACAACAATGGTGCGGCGCGCTTTTGAGGTGATCTCCGACATTCCCACGAAATTGATCTGTTTTTCTGACGATTTGGACGGAATGCGGAAGGTTCCTGGAAATGTACCCAATCCCAGAGACTTGGACGAACATCTACAGCGACCGCTGACCTCAGTTCCTGACCCATTTGGCGAATATGAAAGCTTTGGGCATCACAACAACGCGATGCTCCGCCGCTTTCTTGATACCTTTGGATTTGAGTACGAGTTCATCAGTTCCACGGATTTCTATCGCTCTGGGCAATTTGATCCGGTGCTACTGCGCGCGGCTGAAAAATACGATGACGTCATGGCCGTTATGCTTAAATCGCTCCGCGAAGAGCGGCGCCAAACCTACTCGATCTTTCTGCCAATTCATCCCGAAACGGGGCGTGTTCTTTATGTGCCGATGAAACATGTGGACGGTCAAAAAGGCGAGATCACATTTGATGACGACACCGGCCGGGAATGGACGCTGCCGGTCACAGGCGGCAACGTTAAGCTACAATGGAAGCCTGATTTTGGTGCACGGTGGGCTGCACTCGACGTTGATTTTGAGATGTATGGCAAGGATCACTCGACCAATACGCCAATTTACGACCGTATTTGCGAAATCCTTGGGGGCAAGAAGCCTGAGCATTTCACGTATGAACTGTTCCTCGACGAAAGCGGGCAAAAAATCTCAAAAACGAGCGGGAATGGCATCAGTATTGATGAATGGTTGACCTATGCGTCTTCTGAGAGCCTGTCCTACTTTATGTATCAAAAGCCAAAAACAGCGAAACGGATGCACTTTGATGTGATCCCAAAAGCTGTCGATGAATACCATCAACAGCTTCGCGCCTATCACACGCAAGATCCTGAAAAGCAGGCGGCAAACCCGGTATTCCACATCCATGGTGCGGACGTGCCGCAGTCGGATTTGGTGGTGCCGTTTTCGATGCTGATGAACTTGGCAAGTGTGGCAAACGCCGAAAACAAAGACCAACTGTGGGGCTTCATCCAACGCTATGCGCCAGACGCGGCACCCGCTACGCACCCCGGCCTTGATGCCGCCGCAGGTTTTGCCGTTCGGTACTACAATGATTTTGTTGAGCCGCACAAAACTTACCGCGCGCCCAGCGACATCGAACGCGAGGCACTAACAGCTCTGCGCGAGGAGCTAGTATCGTGGGAGGGTGAGGCGGACGCAGAAGCGCTGCAAGGCCTTGTTTTTGCTTGCGGGCGTGAGCGATTTGATCCGATGCGTGACTGGTTCAAAGCGCTATACGAGGTCCTTCTGGGCGCGTCACAAGGCCCGCGTTTTGGGGGCTTCATCGCCCTTTATGGCGTTGCCGAAACAATCGCGCTCATCGATGCTGCACTCGAAGGTCAGCTCGGCTAATTTGCCAAACAGCGCATTGCGGCTAGCATAAGGGGAACAAAACCCCGGAGGCCGCTATGCGCACTTTACTCTTTTCGTTGATCCTCATCGTGACTGGGATGTCTGCACGCGCTGATGAAGCGGCCATCCAATCTGTGATTCAATCGCAGATAACAGCCTTCAAGCAGGATGATTTTGCGACGGCCTTCACCTACGCAAGCCCCACGATCCGCCAGCTTTTTGGAACGCCTGAGCAATTTGGCATGATGGTGCGCCAAGGCTATCCGATGGTTTGGCGCCCAGGCCAGGTTGATTTTTTACCCCTAAAATCAGAGCCGAACCGCACGTTTCAGGATGTCATGATCACAGATCAAACAGGTGTCGTACATGTGCTACGCTACACGATGATTGAGGGGGAAATCAGCTGGAAAATCAATAGCGTGCAGGTGTTGCAGACACCACAAGTCGGCGCTTAGGGCCGTTCTGAACCCATATTGGTTTGTCGCTGGAACGCGTACCTGCGCCTAGGGTCGCTTTTTTCGATCCTTAATCAACTGCTTTATCACCTGTGATCGCCCCTCATCTTTGGCCGCCATCTCTTTCACCGGCTGCGCACGGGCCATCGCCATGGCCAGATCAGCCTGCAAAACCTCATTCCGCTTTGCAGCCCAAATGGCATAGCGGTCATCGGCCGCTGCCTGTGTCGGCGTCTCGGCGACGATAGTGGCGCGCGCAGCTGTGACTTTACGCATCACCGCAGCAATTCCATCAATCTCCGCCCGATGGGTGGACAGCTTAGCGCGGCTCATCTCTGATTTCAGCTCAGTGAGTTCCCTAAGCGCATTCAACTGCTGAAGTTTACGTGTCATGTCCCGCGGCTCCCTTTTGCCTTTTTGCGCATCTCATCGGCAAAACGAACAGCGATTGCGACAGCAGCAAAATGTTCACGATTGATTGGCGCGCCAATTTCCACAGTGGCGTGCAGCGCGCGTGCCGTTGGCGGATCACGGTGAATTGGCACGCCATGTTCCGCAGCAACTTTGCGAATTTGCGCTGCAATTTCGTCCACTCCCTTCGCCACACACATGGGGGGCGTCGGATCAGTCGGAGACCACTTCAAGGCGACCGCATAATGCGTGGGATTAACCACAACCACCGCGGCATCAGGTACGTCTGCCAACATCTGGTTGAGCGCAATCTCTTGTGCCCGCTGTCTTCGCTGGCCTTTTACATGCGGATCACCTTCAGATTTTTTGGCCTCTTCTTTCAGTTCTTGCTGGGACATCATCTGCTTTTTCAAATGGTCAAAGCGTTGCCAGAAATAATCGATCGCACCAATCAGGCCAGCAATCACAAACACAATGATGAGGAACTCGCGAAGCAGCGCCCCCATCAACGCCACCAATTGGGCCGGCTCAGCATTCATCGCACCAATCATGGGGTCCAAATTGCGCGCAAAGAACCAGACAAGGACGCCGGAGATAATGATAAGTTTGACGGCCGACTTGAGAAATTCAAACAGGCCTGAGGGTCCAAATTTCTGCTTCGCATTGCTCAAAAGCGAAACCTTTGAAAGCTTGGGTTCCAGCTTAGCTGGCGCGAACACGATCGCCTGCTGCGCAACCAACGAGATCAACGTCCCGAAGGCCGGAAAAATGAAAAATGCCGCTGCGGCAAGGCCTGCGGCTAATAGAATCTCACCATGCAAATGCGCACCGCCCGAGGACAACAGCGTTTCGGAATAGGCATCCGCGTTTTCTAGAAGCCCGCTCGAAAACTGTCCAAAATAGGACAAAGCCGCCGGTGCTGCGATCCCGAGGGATAGCAGAAGACCGGCATAGCTGGCCGCCGTATGAAGGTCAGTTGATTTTACGAAATCACCCTTCTTGCGCGCTTCGAGCAGTTTTTGCTCCGTCGCCTCATGGGATTTTTCAGAGCTGTCATCGTCGCTCATGGCAGGGCCTGCAAGGGTGCTGCGAGCACTGCATCAAACCGCTGCAACCAGATCGGCAAGAGGATCGGAAGCGAAATAAACAGCAGGATCATGCCACCGGCTGTGATTGCCGGCGCGCCGACAAATGCCACCATCAACTGCGGCATCGCCTTGTTAATGATGCCCATTGCAACGTTGTAAATGAGCGAAACCAAGACGAAAGGTGCTGCTAAGACGAACCCCAAGCCAAAGATGCTCGCGACGCTATCAACGCCCCATGTCATCACATCCAGTGGCACAAGGAAGACGCCGATGGGCAAAAACCTATATAACTCAACAAGTGCCCATATGATTTTGATGTGGAGATCTGCCAATATAATCAACACCAAACCCGCCATGTATATGATATTGGATAGTGCCGGTTGGGGATCGATGGATGGCCCCCCCAGCAGTTGCGACAAGGATGTGGATTGGGCCGCAATCGCCCCCGCCACCAACAGAGCATGGCTTAGAAAACGAAGCGTGATGCCAAACATGAAGCCCACAAGCGTTTCTGAAAAGAATAAGAACACCAATGGCGCGCCCGGTTCGATGCTTGGGAGGTTCACCGCCGGAAAAACGCTAACGACCACAACAAGCGCAATGGCCAGTTTGACACGTGCCGGGATCATCTGATCCCCAAGAGCGGGCAGGACAGAGACAAAGGCGCCAATCCGCAGGAATAGGAGACCAAAGAGGGTCAATGCATCTTGCCCAAATCCCATTATCTCTTGGATCTGGGCCATCATGTAGCAACGAGACCCACGATTGCCGGTTTCACATCTGGGCCAAGTTCTTCGAATGCAAGGACAGGGTTGCTGAGGCCACTGGAACGCAAAACGGTATGTAGATATCTTCGGCGCCTGCTCGACGTAATTAGAGCGGGAAAATCGCCCCGTTCTGCAGCAGAACCAACCCGCTCCCCGATACCAGAGGCCAGTTTTGAAAACAGTGCGGGCGGAAGAGCCACGTCTATGTTGCCATGCTCCCCGCGTGTCTGATGAGACTCGAACACCGTCTCCCAGTCCGGGGCAAGTTGGATCAACGGCAACGTCCCATCGGCGCGTCGAAACTCAGCTACAATTTGGAAGCCAAGCCGCTGACGAACGTGCTCACAAATGGTTTCGAGCGGTGCTTGAGCAGCACGCATTTCTGCGATTGCTTCTAAGATGAGAGGGAGATTGCGAATAGAAACGCGTTCACTAAGCAGCATTTGCAAGACAGCCATCAAGGTTTCCATCGGCACCTTGTCGGGGATCAAATCATCAACGAGGCGGCGGTTACTTGATGCCCGCACCGGATTGCTGGGACTGGTAAATTCATCCAACAATCGTTGCAGCGACTTGAGCCCCAGCAAACGCGGCAGGTTGCCTTTGATCACCTCCAGAAGGTGCGTCGCGAGCACCTCACCCGGCGAAACCGTTGTAAACCCGGCAAGCGCCATAGCCTGTTCTTCGCTCTTGGGTATCCAGCGCGCGGGCGCCCCATAGACCGGTTCTTTCACGCTG
>NZ_JHAK01000006.1:0-207073 GCF_000765485.1 Thalassobacter sp. 16PALIMAR09 | reverse complement strand
GACCACACCCTATATTTGGGGGTTCGAGGGGGGAAAAATACTACGAAACGCCGACTCGCATCGTCCGACTGACAAAAACGAGTCGCTCCGAGTCGTCGCAACTCATCCTGGTGTCAGTTTTTGGTCGCTACGTGCTCGCAGACGTCCAACCAGCTTTGGCAACCGCAGACCAACCAGCCCGATGCCCAACCCAAGGTAGAGAAGTGACTCAATCGTCCACACCTTCTCTTGCATTATGAAGTGAACCGCCCCCAGCAGGACGACTATATATGTCAGTTGGTGCAGCTTGCCCCAGGTGGCAGCCCCCAAACGACGAACCGCCCCATTCCACGATGTCGCCACCAATGGGATTGCCAGAACAAAGGCAGCCATCCCCACGGTGATATAGGGACGCTTTACAATGTCGGCCCAGATCTCTCCCCAGCGGAGCTGAATATCCAGCACCAGCCATACAACCAAATGGAAGAGTATATAGAGGAAGGCCAACACCCCTACCGCACGACGGAACTTGAGCAGGTTGAGCCGAGCAAACCGCATAAGAGGTGTGATGCACAAACCAGCAAGCAAAAGCTGCAACGCCCATATACCCAGCTGGTGTTCCATGACCTTAACAGGATCGACACCAAGGCCGCCTGTAATCCCTTGGTACAACAACCACACAGGTGGCAGCAGGCCCAACAGGTAAACTGGCCATGTTGGAACCTTACGCACACCCCCGCTTATGCGGTGACCTATGACTTGAACCCGGTTCAAAAGAACTCCCGCAGGTCCATACCCTCATACAGAGAGGCAACCTGATCCTCATACCCATTGAACATCAACGTATCTTTGCGCTGTTGGAACAATCCGCCGCCGATAACCCGCTCAGACGCTTGGCTCCACCGAGGGTGATCCACCTCTGGGTTCACATTAGAATAGAACCCATATTCACTGGATTGCAGCATGTTCCATGTCGTTGGCGGTTCTTTATCGACCAAGGTGATCCGCACAATGGATTTGATCGACTTGAACCCGTACTTCCACGGAACAACCAAACGGATAGGCGCGCCGTTTTGGTTGGCCATCGGCTCACCGTAAATGCCCGTCGCCATCATGGTCAGGGGATGCATCGCCTCATCCAGGCGCAGCCCCTCTCGGTAGGGCCATTCGATATTGCTACGAAAACCGCGCTGGCCGGGCATCTCTTCTGGGCGGACCAGTGTTTCGAACGCCACATACTTGGCCCCAGCTTGAACGCCGACCTTATCTAGCACCTTGTTCAGCTCAAACCCGTTCCAAGGGATCACCATCGACCACGCCTCAACACAGCGGAACCGATAGATGCGTTCCTCTATATCCAAGTCACCAATCAACTCTTGCAAGGGATAGGTGCCGGGGTTGTCCACCATCCCGTCGATCTTGATTTCCCACGGGCTGGTCGTGAGCATATGGGCATACTTTGCAGGGTCTGACTTACCAGTGCCGAACTCATAGAAGTTATTGTAGCTCGTGATTTCCTCTAACGTGTTCGGCGTGAGCATCTCGGCGCGTGTGGGTTGTGCGATGCTACCGGTCGCTAAGGCCGCAGCCCCACCCGCAAGAAGTTGACGCCGGTTTAGCCACATCGATTGTGGCGTCACATCCGCAGCAGTCAGGTCGGGCGTAAAAGGCTTAAACATCACGGGCTCCTCGGGTTCGTGTCTTTGGACGACATTGCACTGATTTGGGCACCCGCACAGGGACAAACCCGCCAGATCACGGGAACGTAATTGACCGTGATCCTAGAGTAGCTGCGTGAGCAGATGTGTCAGACAGGCACGGTGTCCATCCAGTCCAAGGTATCCTGAAGCCGGTCATTGCCCCAAAACAACTCCCCATCGGGGGTGCGCCACGTCGGGGCCCCAAAGATGCCAAGCGTTTGGGCCTGTGCTGTTTGATCCCGCAACGCCGTCTTGTTCGCGTCATTCATTGCAGTCTCCCAAACCGCAGATGCGTCTTGGCCAATCTGAGCCAAGGCATCCATCAGGAACTGCGGGTTCGAAATATCGCGGCCTTGGGCAAACTGCCCCTCGTATACCGCACGACTAAACGCACCCCGCGCGTCATTCGGCAAAGCCATCGCAACACGCGCTGCATTCAAACCGTTTTGGGGAAATGGGCTAGGTCGTTCGAACTCCAAACCTTGCTTGGCGCAAATACGCTCCATGTCGCGCCACATGTAGGCGCCCTTGGCGGGATGCTCGTTGAACGGTGATGTGGTCCAGCCCATGTCGCGAAAGATCACGCCCAACAGAAACGGCCGCCAAATCACCTGAACTCCGTGCTCCGCAGCAGCGCGGTCCGCCCGCATCGCCGCAGGATAAGAATAAGTGCTGGCAAATTCGTACCAAAATTCGATCGTGCGCGTCACAGTCTGGCTCCCTACATTATACAGAACCAGTTTTGGGCGGATCGCGATCTAGTTCAAGCCGCGCGCTTGGCTTTCCTGCACGATGCTGAACTCCCGTGCGCCGATCTGCACACCCGTTTCCAGCGTATCGAACATGACCGTCGTCTGGCCGCCGCCTTCGTTGGTGATGATCCATTCGCGCAAAGCCACGGGGTTTGCGGTGAACACCAAGCGGATATTACCCAGCTGGGGTTGTTCGGGGTCCTGCAACACGACCGAGGTTGCGGTCCCGTTGTAATCATAACCCGCCAATTGCCCCGATGCCGATAAATCCACGTTCCGTGCAAGGATATGGGTCAGAGGTGTGCGCCGCAGAGGATATTGCTCGGGGGGCGTGTTGGACACCGGGTCAAAGATCGCGACCTGTCCGCCCCCGGCAATCACCAATGCATCACTGTCGTCATAATCAAACCGGGCGCGCCCCGGACGCCGCATCAGCAGCGTACCAGTGGACACTGACCCATCACCATTCACCTGCGTGAAATCCGCTCGCGCCGTCGTAAAGCTGTTCAAATATCCATTGATCGCCTCAAGCGAGATTTCTTCACCAAAGGACGGAAGCGTTAGGGCCAGCCAAAGCAACGGCGCAAGGAGAACATGTTTCATACCCCAACACATAACAACTGCAGCCCCATCGCCAAGAGCAGTCTGCACACGCACCATCACATCCGCGCGGGAAATCGCCTTTGCCGCTATTGCCAGAGGATCTCAAGGCTAACGTTTCCAGTCACAAGAGCCCCGACAAAATCGCACCCATTTCCGGGCTGATTGAAATGTTGCCACGCAAGAGCCGCGAACTTTTCCGGTGCGATAACTGCGATCAGATCATTCAACCGGATCGGCTCCACTGGCTCATCTTGGCCAAATTGCTCAACAATCTTTTGTCGAACAACCAGCGGGAATGACCACATCTGCATGACATAGGCGACATACTCGTGGTTGGCCAAACACAGCGCATCTTCGCAGGCCGTCTGTTCAAACGCCGCATGAGATACCTCATGCACCACAATGCTGTCGAACACGACTTCAGGCGCAATGTCCTTATACAGCCGACTAAGCTGCGTAATTTCAGCGATCCCACCGGGCGATCTGACAAAGATACGGTGACCGTCACAGACATAGTACCCAAAGCATGTGTCGCTCACCCCCGGCAAGTCATTCAAAACCGTAATCGAGAGCGGATGTGAAAGTCGAAGATCGCATTGAGCCAACTTGGGCAGCGTTGCCATAGCCGTGGTACAAACCGACTGCGCGCGGCTGGCGTTTGGGGCGGTCACCGAAACCAAGCTTTCGCTGCAAACGACAGTCTCTGCCAGCGCCCCTGTTGTTAGCGATAGAACCATCGCGCCTAACGCAAACGCGGCCACTGTTTTTTGACCAATCAAACCATCACCCCTGCTTTGCGATGCATAGTCAGGGTGACAGATCACCGCCGGCCCGGCCTGATCTTTGTCAATTCCGGGCGCGGCGGTGGGGTTGTTATTGCTCCGGCAGGAGGATGTCGCGTTTGCCGACATGGTTGGCAGGCGTCACGATGCCGTTGTCTTCCATCTGCTCAACCAAACGCGCGGCCTTGTTGTAGCCAATCGCCAGCTTTCGCTGAATGTAGGAAGTTGAGCATTTGCGATCCTTAGCCACAATCGCCACGGCCTGATCATAGAGCGCGTCCTCACCATCGGTGTTTCCGCCTAGTCCCAGCACCGCATCAATGTCCGACGACTTTTCATCATCAGGACCGTCAAGCACGCTGGCCGCATAATCCGGCGGGCCAAAGGATTTGAGGTGGTTGACGATTTCCTCGACCTCTTCATCTGAACAGAACGGGCCGTGCACACGGGTAATCTTGGACCCCCCCGCCATATACAGCATATCACCCATGCCCAGCAGTTGCTCGGCGCCCTGCTCACCCAGGATAGTACGGCTGTCGATTTTGGACGTCACGTGGAACGAAATCCGGGTGGGGAAGTTCGCCTTGATCGTACCAGTAATCACGTCAACCGACGGACGCTGTGTGGCCATGATCAGGTGGATGCCCGACGCCCGCGCCATCTGTGCAAGCCGCTGGATACAAGCTTCGATCTCTTTGCCTGCAACCATCATCAAATCAGCCATCTCATCGACGATCACGACGATAAAGGGCAGCTTTTCTGGTGTGATCTCTTCGGTCTCAAACACGGGATCACCGGTTTCGTCGTCAAATCCGGTCTGAACGGTGCGCGAGAACATCTCGCCCTTGGCGAGCGTATCTGCCACGCGGGAGTTATAACCTTCAATGTTCCGTACGCCCATTTTGGACATCTTGCGGTAGCGTTCCTCCATCTCACCCACGACCCATTTCAAGGCGACAACCGCCTTTTTGGGGTCCGTCACAACGGGGCTAAGCAGGTGAGGGATGCCATCATAAACGCTGAGTTCCAGCATTTTCGGATCGATCATGATCATCCGGCAGTCCTCGGGCGGCAACCGGTACAAAAGCGACAGGATCATCGTGTTGATCGCAACGGATTTACCCGACCCCGTGGTCCCCGCGATCAGCAGGTGAGGCATCTTGGCTAGGTTGGCCACAATCGGCGCGCCGCCGATGTCTTTGCCAAGTGCGAGGGGCAGCTTCATGCCCGTATCGCCAAAGTCTTTGCCGGACATGATCTCCCGCAAGACCACCTTTTCCCGGGTCTCATTCGGTAGTTCGATCCCGATGACAGAACGCCCAGGCACGGTAGAAACACGCGCCGATAAGGCCGACATGGACCGGGCGATGTCATCGGCCAAGCCGATCACACGAGAGGCCTTAAGACCCGGAGCAGGCTCTAGCTCATACATGGTGACAACAGGGCCGGGGCGGACACTCACGATCTCACCTTTAACGCCGTAATCATCCAGAACCGTTTCCAGCATCCGCGCGTTTTCTTCGAGCGCTTCATCGCTTAGGATTGCGCGCTCAATCGTGTCAGGACTGGTCAAAAGCGATAGGGGCGGCGGCTCATAGCCCGCTACCTGCGCGGTTGGTTCCAGCGCAAGGCTTGGCTGCGCCTCGGCCATCGCTTGCCGTGAGGGCGCAACAGGTTTCTTGGGCGGGTGCTGCACAACCTTTCGGTTGATCACCGCGCCGGGCTGCACACCGGGCATGATTGAGGTCGACGAAGGCCGCATTTCTGGCGCAGGCATGTCGGGCATATCGTCGGCGTAATCCGCTGCATCATACTCCACGAGACCGTCTTCGTCCGCTTCAAAGCCCGCATCATAGGATGTGATCTGTGGCTCATCGCGGGTCAGCATCGGCTCCGCTCGGGCAGCGGGCTCCGTCATGCCAGTAGGCGCAGACAAAGGCGGCTCATCCGGAATGACATGCGCATAGCCTGCATCCGCCTCAGCGGTGGGCGGTGCTACGGGCTGACCGCGCTGCACACGACCCTCAATCGCAGACGCGATACGAGCCTTCACACGATCCTCGGTCGGAGCGTGGATATCATCGCCAGACATCGGGTCTAGGTCGATCAGCTCAGGTTCGGGTAAGCGCCCACCGATGATGGGCATCCGCTTGAGCAGAGGTGTTTTCGCGGCCGCAGCCATCGGGGGTGTCGCGGTACGCGATTGCGCAGCGGCCTCAGCCACCTGACCACGCCGCGCATCGCGACGGGCGCGGATCATGTCGATAATCCGCGCAGACCCGCGGCCAATTTGCAGACCCATAGCCTTGGCACCAACAGCGCTTGTGCCCAGCCCCATCAGCAAAAAGGTCCACATTCTTTGAAGTTCTGCACGATCGCAGCCCAGAACAAAGCTGCCCAGCGCAACCAACCCAAGGAACAGAACGAACGACAACAGCTTTAGCCCGACCATCGCTGAAATTGGCAAAATCCCCAGCATTGCGGCCAGAACCGTGTCGCCAAACAACCCGCCCAAACCAAAGCTTTGGTCCCAAGACGCCCCCGGCGCGTGTGTTGAGGCAAAAATCGCCGCAAGCGCGACCCAAGGGGCCACAAAAATTGACCGGCTGAACGCGCGGTCCGAGCCGATGTGCAACAAGAACCGCACGCCCCAAACGCCCGTACACAGCGCAATGCCCCATGACGCTACGCCCAGCACAAGGATCAACGGCGCCGCCACGGACGCCCCAAACCGGCCCAACCAATTGCGCGGCTCGGCCTCGGTTGCGGCCAGCCAGTTCGGATCATCCGGCACATATGAAAACAGCATCAGGGCCATACACACCGTCACGCCCAAAAGCGCGACTCCCATACCTTCGCGCGAACGTCGGCTCAGCGCGGCTTGGGTGCCACTGTCCAAAAGCGGGTCTCGTGTGCGAGTAGGATAGGCCATGAATGTGCTCTTATTCTTCTTAGGAATACAGACAATCGCGCAGGCGGGTCAGACCATCGCGAACTTGATCAAGGGGGGCCACCAGAGCCACCCTTATAAATTTCTCACCGGGGTTTCCGTCTTCGGTGTCGCGCGCCAGATACGCACCGGGCAGAACCTTAACGCCCGCCTCTTGCCACAGCTTCAGGGTTGCGGCCTCTCCGTCGTCTACGGGAAGCCACAGGAAAAACCCCGCCTCAGGGATATGCACGCCAGGGATATTGCCCAAAATCTCGGTTGCAACGTCAAATTTGGCGGCATAAAGCGCGCGGTTCTCAATGACGTGGTCCTCATCCGACCATGCACGCGCGGCAGCCATTTGCAACGGAAACGGCAGGGGCGCACCAGCATACGCACGCAACAGGCGCATCCGGGCGATCGTTTCCGCCCCTGACACCGCAAAACCCGAACGCAGACCGGCAAGGTTGGACCGCTTGGACAATGAGTGGAACGCAACAACGCGGTTAGGGTCGATCCCGTCTTCGGCAACGACCTCTAGGATACCCGTCGGCGGGGCATCGAGGTAAATCTCAGAATAGCATTCATCCGCCAAAACAATAAAATCATGCTTCTCGGCCAATGCCAAAAGCTGCCGCCAATAGGCTTTGTCAGCCACAGCGCCCTGCGGGTTTGCGGGCGAACAGATGTAGGCGACCGCTGTCCGGTCCAGCAGATCGTTTGAGAGTGCTGCGAAATCTGGCAAATGCCCGCTCTCAGCAGTGGCGTTAACATACACGGGCTCAGCCCCCACGCTCAGCGCGGCAACGGCATAGACCTGATAGAACGGGTTCGGCGTCAGGACGACGGGCCGTTGGCCATTCTTGTCCTCGGGGCAAAGGGCCATGCAGGTGTTGTACAGCCCCTCACGCGTGCCATTCAGAGCTAGAATTTGCTCCGGCACGGTCGAAAACCCAAACCGACGTTCCAGCCAGCCACCAATCGCATCCAGTAGTTCCGGCGCGCCGTCATTCGGCGGATAGTTCGCAAACCGCGCGGCGTGCTTGTTGATTTCCTCGGTGATGAAACCCGGCGCGGCATGGCCCGGATCACCAATGGTCATTTGGATCGGGTTCGGATGCCCCGCAGGCAAATCGCCCAAAAGGGTGCGGAGACGCGGAAACGCGTACTCAGGCAGCTCGGAAAACCGCTTGGGTGGATGCATACGACTGGCCTCAATTCGGGTGCTCTAACGGCCCCATTTCAAACAGGATAGCCGCCGCACCCCGATGGGTCCAGAGAAATGGCGCGTTCTAGGCCAGCACAGCCTCCAGAGCGGCACCGATCCGCAACAGTCGCGCCTCTGCCATTGGAGCCGCTAACGCCATCAAACCACAGGCAGGCGTGCCGGTGGGCAGGCTGAGGCCGCACAACCCCATCAGGTTTCCGACCCGCGTGTTACGTAACGCCAACAAGTTTTCTGTCACGTAGTAATCCTGATCAGCCATCAAACGGCCCGCATCGGGCGGCAAAATTGGGGCCGTAGGCAAAAGGACTGCATCATACTGCGCCGTGGCGGCTGCATATTCTGCGCGGCACCGGTTGAGTGTGTTCCAAGCCTTCCACACATCAGGGCCGCTGAAATCCTTGCCAGAGCGGAAGCGTTCAAGGATGCGGTCAAACATCTTGTATGGAGCGGCCTCAATGACATCACCCCATGTGCCATAGGCCTCGGGCGTGAACAGGACTGCGGCCAACGCCATCGCCTCATCCACCATGGGAAGTGTCCCGTGGGTGACATTGCCCCCCGCGTCCGCAATCTTGGCCACCGCTTCGTTGAACGCAGCACGGGGCGCTTCGCGTGCGTCCTCTGTGTAGGTATCCAGCACCAAAAACCGCGCGCCGTTTAGTGTGGCACCGCGCAGGTCTGCCGCGCTCGCCCCTTCTAGGGCCGCAAGCATCAGGCCCGCATCCTCAACCGACCGAGCCAACGGGCCGACGGTGTCAAAACTCGTGACAAGGGGCACGGTGCCCGCGCATGATAAACGTCCCGCCGTGGTCTTGAGCCCGACCAAGTCGTTCCATGCCGCAGGAATACGCACCGACCCGCCCGTATCAGAGCCGATTGCAATCGGTGCCAACCCAAAGCTGACAGAGGTCGCCGCACCGGAACTGGATCCCCCCGGAACCGAACCGCGATCATGTAGCCCCGGCGGAGTGGCGACCGTCGGATTAAGGCCAAGCCCCGAAAACGCCAGTTCCGACATATGCGTTTTGCCCAGACAAACCGTACCCGCATGGCTTGCGGCACTCAGTACAGCGGCATCCTGTGCGGGCACCCGTCCCTCTAACAGCTTGCTGCCTGCCTCGGTCGCGACACCGGCGGTGTCGAACAGGTCCTTCCAACTGACCGGCACGCCATCCAGCGGCCCAACGCGCAGGCCCAAACGGGCACGCTTGGCCGCCGCTGCCGCCTCAGCGCGTGCGCGTTCTGGCGTAGTGCGGGCATAGATGCGGTCCGCGTCGGGGTGTGCCGCGATTGCAGCCAGATAGGTCTCACACAAGGCTTCGCCGTCGATCTCGCCGCGTGCTATGCCACGACCCAAATCTGCCGCCGTCATCGTTAGCCAATCTTGCATTGCACCCCTCCCGCAAATGGTCGCAGGCCACGCTAACCGTCGGCTGCGCATTGGACAATCCCGCCCGCCCGCGCATATTCCCCCTATGGACCAAGATATCATCATCGTGGGCGGCGGGCTCAACGGCCCCACCCTTGCCCTTGCACTGGCTGCGAGCGGATTTCGCGTTGCAGTCATTGACGCCATGCCCCGCGCCAGCTTTGCCAAAACGTTCGACGGCCGCTCTTATGCGCTGGCGTTGGCCTCAACCAAACTGCTCAGCGCGCTGGGCATCTGGGACGGGATCAAAGACGCCTGCCAGCCGATGCTAGAGATCAAAGCCACCGATGGTCGTGCTGGCGAAGGCCCCGCACCTTACTTTTTGCACTTCGATTATGCCGAGATCGAGGAAGGGCCCATGGGCTACATGGCCGAAGACCGCATCCTGCGCGCGGCCCTGTTGGACGCGATCGACGCGGATGATCGGATCACCTGCATGTATGGCCGCACAGTTGTGGCCCAAACCGCAGGCGCCGTCACACTGGACGACGACACAACACTGAGCGCGCGATTGATTGTGGGCTGTGACGGACGGGCATCGGGCACAGCCGAACGCGCGGGTATCAAGCGTGTCGGTTGGAACTACGACCAGACTGCGCTGGTCTGCGCCATTGAACATGAGCAACCGCACAATGGCATCGCACACCAGTTCTTTATGCCGGCTGGTCCGCTCGCGATCTTGCCGCTGCCCGGCAATCGGTCCTCTATCGTGTGGTCCGAACGCACCGATGCCGCCGCCCAAATCAACGCCCTGCCCGAAGACGAATACCTCGATATCCTGCGCCCACGATTTGGCAGCTTTCTGGGTCAGATCAAACTGGCCGGCGCGCGCTTTACTTATCCGCTGAACCTGACACTAGCGCAAAACCTGACCGCACCGCGCGTGGCCCTAGTCGGGGATGCAGCCCACGGCATACACCCGATTGCGGGCCAAGGCCTAAACCTCGGGTACCGCGACATCGGTGCTTTGGCTGAGGTCGTAACACTCGCGCAGCGGCGGGGTGAGGATATCGGCGCCATAGACGTGCTGGACCGCTACGCACGCTGGCGGCGGTTCGACACCATGACGCTGGCCGTTGGCACCGATGTCATCAACAAGCTGTTTTCCAACGACAACCCGATTTTGCGGGCTGCACGTGATTTGGGAATGGGGGCAGTGCAATCCATGCCGGGCCTACGCCGGGGCTTTATCCGACAGGCCGCTGGATTAACCGGGGACCTGCCACAACTGATGACAGGCCGCCCACTTTAATCGAGCTTGCGGGCCTCATCAATCAGCATCACGGGAATACCGTTGCGAATTGGAAACGCAAGATGAGCGGCCTTGGACACAAGTTCTTGGGCCTCCGCATCGTATTTCAGGGGCGCACGGGTCTGCGGGCAAACCAGCGCCTCTAGCATGCGGCGGTCAAATTCGCTCATTGCAGAATCTCTTCGTTTTGTCCGCCACGCATGGCAAATTCCATCAACGTCACAAGTGTCTCTCGACGGGTTTGCAAAGATGGTGCCTCTAGCAGGGCTTGCTTTTCCTCGGGATCAAAGGGGCACAGCATGGACAGTGAGTTAATCAACAACTCCTCATCCGCTTCCTTCAACGAATCCCAATCGGTGCTCAGCTCTTGGCTTTCGAAGTACCGCGACAGCGTCTTCATGAACACGGGCCGGTCAAAGCCCTTGTCGATCTCAGCCTTGCCCAAATCCCGTTCAAAGCCGGTCCAACTGACGTCGGCCTTAAGGTACGGCGTGAACCCCGACACTTCGCGCATCACGCGAAAGCGCGACACCCCCGCGAGTGTGACCATATAACGGCCATCCTCGGTCTCAGAAAATTGCGTGACGCGTCCGGCACAGCCGATCGTGTGCAGGGTCCGGTCGCCACTACCGCTGTTGGGCGCAACCATGCCAATCAACCGCGCAGAGGTTTTCATGGTGTCCTCAAGCATCTGCAAATAGCGCGGCTCAAAGAGGTGCAATGGCAGCCGTGAGCGCGGCAGCAAGAGCGCACCGGGCAATGGGAACACAGGGATGGTGTCGGGCAGGTCGCTTTGTCTGATCATGTGGATACAGGTAGTGCCTCTGTTGGCTCAGGCAAATATCATCGACGAGAGTTTGCGACGACCCGCCAAAGCGATCGGATCTTTGGCATCAAGCGCATCAAAGATGGTGAAAAGCTGGGCTTTTGCAGCGCCCTCATTCCATTCCCGGTCCTGACGGAAAATTTCCAACAGGTGATCCACTGCCGCTTGCGTATCGCCGTTGGCGTGCAGTGCGGTGGCCAAATCAAACCGAGCCTGATGATTAGCGGCATCTGCCTCAACTGCCGCGGTTAGTTCCGCTACGGGACCGGCACTCTGGGCTTGTTTGGCCAGCTCGACGTTGGCGCGTGCGGCCTCAATCTCTGAGGCGGTTGCGATGGCCTCCGGCACGCTAGCAAGCAACCCTTCAGCTTGGTCCAGCTCATCCAGCGCAAGATGCGCGCGGATCAAACCGGCGTAGGCGGCTGCGTTCTCAGGCTCTTCGCCCAAAACGGCCGCAAAGGTCTGTGCCGCATCCACGACTTCGCCCGCATCGAGCATTTCTTCGGCTGCCGCAACAGCCTCGGCCAAACCGCCGTCTTCCTCTGGGCCCATGGCCGCAACACGTTCGACAAACGCGGTCACTTCGGCGGGTGTGACCGCGCCCTGAAATCCATCAACCGGTTGCCCCTGAAAGAAAGCATAAACCGTAGGGATCGACTGAATCCGCAACTGCGCGGCAATCTGCTGGTTCTGGTCCACATCGACCTTGGCCATACGCACCTTGCCGCCCGCTGCGGTCACGGCGGCCTCTAGCTGGGGGCCAAGGGTTTTGCAGGGGCCGCACCACGGCGCCCAGAAATCCACGATGACGGGGACCGTCTGCGAGGCTTCGATCACGTCCGTCATGAACGTCATCTCGGACACGTCCTTGATCAGATCACCTGCATCGGCGGGCGTCTGGGGCGGTGTTTGGCCTAGTTCAAGCATGTCTCTCTCCATCGTCGTGTGTGCGGCGTATATCGGCGTGCGAGGCCCGGTTTACAAGTCAAACGTCGCAAAGACCGGGGCGTGATCCGAGGGACCTTCATACCCGCGCACATGGCGCAAAACCCGGCTAGAGTGCGCCGCATTGGCAATATCGGACGTGGCCCAGACGTGATCTAGACGCCGCCCTTTGTCCGCCGCATCCCAATCGGGAGAGCGATAGGACCACCAGCTATAAAGCCGCCCCGTGGGGATATCGGCGCGGGTCACATCCACCCAATCGCCGGCCTCTTGGACTTGAGCCAGATGATCCACCTCAATGGGTGTATGGCTGACCACGCGCAGCAGCTTTTTGTGATCCCACACGTCGTCTTCGCGGGGGGCGATGTTCAGATCACCGACCAGAATGGATTTTTCGGGGGCATTTGCGCGAAACGCATCGCGCATGTCCGTCAGGTAATCGAGCTTTTGACCGAACTTTTCATTGATCTCACGGTCGGGCTTGTCACCGCCTGCGGGCACGTAAAAGTTGTGGATCGTGACCCCGTTTTCCAGCCGCCCCGCGATGTGACGCGCATGCCCAAGGTTGGCATAGTCCGCGGCGCCTGCTTCCTGGATCGGCATCTTCGACAGGATCGCGACGCCGTTGTATCCCTTTTGCCCACGAGCCACCATGTGGGTGTAGCCAAGCGCCTCGAACATCTCGAGCGGGATCTTGTCCACCGGGCTTTTGCACTCCTGTAGGCACAAAACATCGGGGGCTTCTTCTTGCATCAAGCGCGCCACGAGGGCTTCGCGCAGGCGCACGGAGTTGATGTTCCAGGTGGCAAGTGTGAAGGGCATAACCTCTCCTTGGAGCGTTTTGAGCGTTGCACTCAGTGGTGTGGCCCGAGGCAATAGCCAATGACCTTTGTTGCAGGGTTAACCTGTCTTGGATCGGGAGGAAAGCAACCGCCCGTGAGCGGCTATTTGAAAGGCCCGCGTCACAGCCTCGTTTTCTTTTGATAGCTCCGCCAAGCATTGCTCTTTTTCCACGCAGCCCCTTAAATCAATCTGACCTTATTCACGCGGGAGCTGACAAAATGCGCATCGACCTCAACTCCGATCTTGGTGAAGGCTACGGCCCTTGGCCTATGGGCAACGATGCGGAGATGCTCTCGATTGTGACGTCTGCCAACATCGCCTGTGGGGGGCATGCAAGTGATCCCGAAACGATGTTCCGCACCCTCACGCTGGCGGCGCAAAACGGCGTGAGTGTGGGCGCACACCCCGGCTATAATGACCGCGAAGGATTTGGCCGACGCGTGATACCGATGTCACCGGCTGAGGTTGGCCGGGTCTGTGCCGCGCAAATCGGGGCGCTGATGGGGATGGCTGCACAAGTCGGCGCGCGGGTGAGCTACGTTAAACCCCACGGCGCGCTTGCCAACCTCGCGGCACGGGACCGCGACGTAGCCGATGCCATCGTCGAGGCTGTGCAACGGATTGACCCGACTTTGGCCATGCTCGCCATTTCGGGCACCCAAGGCGAGCAGGCCGCCCGCGCCGCCAACGCACCGGTATTTTCAGAGATTTTCGCAGACCGTGGGTATTTATCCTCAGGCCAATTAGTCCCCCGCGACCAAGACGGCGCGATGATCCATGACCCCAGTGAAGCCGCTGAACGGCTAATTGCCTTTCTTGAGACCGGCCTTATGCCTGTCATTGATGGTGATCCAATCAAGCTGAACGCACATTCCATTTGCGTCCACGGCGATAGCGCCGGTGCCGTCGATATGGCCCGCGAAATCCACCAACGCCTTACGGCCCACGGCGTTGAAATTCGCGCGTTTTCATCTGTGTGAGCAACTGAATGCAGCCCCAGCTCAAAGCCATTGCCGATCACGCGCTGTTGGTGACCTTCGCGGACGAAATAAGCGAAGCGGCACATGCGGCCGTCATCGCGCTTGACCACGCGATTGCGACCAACCCGCCCGAGGGGACGATCGAAACGGTGCCCGCGCTGGTGAACCTGCTGGTGTCGTTCGATCCGATCCTCACGGACCACATCGCTGTCGAAACCCACATCCGCGCCTGCCTCAAAGCGCTCAACATCCAGAAAGTCTCGGGCGTGCAGCGGGTCGTTCAGGTCTGTTACGAGGCCCCCTTTGCGCCAGACTTAGAGGCCGTTTCAACAGCCACAGGGCTGTCACGGGACGCGGTCATAAACGCGCATTTGGCCGGTGATTTTCACGTCCTGATGTACGGTTTCGCACCGGGCTATGCCTACCTTTCAGGGGTGACCCCCGAAATCCAAGTCCCCCGCAAACTGGCGCCGGTACGCGATGTACCTGCGGGCAGTGTGATCATCGCAGGACCGCAATGTCTTGTGACGACGCTAATGATGCCGACGGGCTGGTCGATCATCGGACGCTCGCCCACGCCGATCCTGACCAACGATCCCGACCATCCCTTTTTGTTCGATGTCGGAGACCGCGTCGCGTTTGAACGGATCGATGCATCAACATTCGCACGCCTCACGGGGGAGGATGCACATGCCTAACGCCGCCCTCTCCGTCGCCTTTGCCGGCCCTTTGGTCACGGTTCAGGACTCAGGCCGCCCAGGCAACATGCGCTTTGGCGTGTCCGCCTCTGGGCCGATGGACCGCTTGGCCTTTGACGCCGCAAACGCGGCCCTCGGCAATGCAACGGGCCAAAGCGCGATTGAAGTCTCACTCGGCGGGGTGATTTTGCAGTGCCGCGAAGGCGATGTGACCATCGCCATCACCGGCGGGGATTTCGTCGTGGCCCATGGTGCGGCAGAAACCCGGTCATGGACCGTTCTGACTCTGCGCAAAGGCGAACGTTTGGCCGTACGCGCGGGCAAATCCGGCAGCTGGGCCTATATCGCCTTTGCCGGCACGCTAGAGGCCACGGAATGGCTGGGCAGCCGTGCCACACATTCAACCTCTGGCTTTGGCGGCGGCGCGCTGCAAACGGGACAGTCCCTGACCGTGTCAGATGCCAGCACCCGCGAGGACCGGTTGGGCGACATTGAACGCCCTGATTTCATACCCACTGGCCCCATCCGCGTTGTGACCGGCCCCCAAGATCAACACTTCGCGCCCGAAACCGTCGCGCAATTTCTATCCAGCGCATTCAAGATCACGGACGCCTATGACCGAATGGGCATGCGGCTGAACGGCCCCGGCCTTGAACTGGACGGCGCGCTGTCCATTCCGTCAGAGCCTATTGTCCGCGGCTCGGTTCAGGTGTCGGGCGACGGAGTACCAACGGTTCTATTGGCGGACCACCAAACCACGGGCGGCTACCCCAAAGTCGCGACCGTTATTTCATCGGACATCGGTAGATTGGCCCAATCGCGTGCGGGCGACACGATCCAATTCACCGCTATATCTAGCCAGCAAGCGATCACTGAAGCCCGTGAATGCGCCAAACGCGCAGCCGATTATCTGGCGCATATCGCCGTCCCACGCGGGACCCTTGAACAGCGACTGATGCGCGAAAACCTGATCCAAGGCTGCATCTACGACTAGCAAGTCGGGTCAAAGATGCTCTCGCAGCATTTGATGAAATGGCAAAAGGTGCTTCACCTCAGTTACGGCGGCCTTCACCAAACCGTCGGGGTGATCGGCACGAACGTTCCGCTGCACGATCAGCCCCTTGCGACGCAACAGATCACCGTGGGTGTGGTCGGGATCAAACGGTTTGGGCACACGCTTCAACGGCTCAGGCCCATAGTCCACAACATCACCGCCCGTGGCATCAATCACATCCGTCAGGTCATCGCCCACGCGATCAACCATCCGGCGATACCGCAAAAGTCCCTCTTTTTGTAGCCCCAAGACCCCAGTGGCCAGATACACCGCATCATGGTCGATCCCAAAGAAATACCAAGGCCGCGCCTCATCCGCGCCGGCGTCCGACCAAATCATGTGCAGCCAAGGATTGAACGGTGACTTGTCCTTGGCAAAACGAACATCGCGATAGATGCGGTAGACCTTGGGCGTCATAGGAATATGCGCGATGCGGCTGATTTCTTCGGCCATGATCTCAGCAAACAAAACGCCCGGCGCGCGGATATCATCGTTGTAAAACGCTTTGCGCTCATTGAACCAATCACGCGTGTTGTTCGCCTTAAGATCGGTAAAGAACTGCTGCGCGCGAGGGATAAGCGCGTTGAATCCGTCTGACATGGTGCCTCCTGTCGTGGCCTGCCTCACCTTACGACGCATCGCCAAACCCGCGAGGACAAAAAAGAACCCGGACCAAAAGATCCGGGCCAAGTCCAACAGGGAGGTGCATCTGAGAGCCAGCAGATGCCACTGGTCACGACAAGCAATACGCCTTGATGTCGGGCGAAACTATGACCGAGATCAAGTTTCTGGATGACATTAGTGCGACATACTCACCGGTTCGCATTAACTCATAAGACGATATCCACCGGACTCTGTCACTAAAATACGGGCCTGACCGGGATCAGGCTCAATCTTTTGGCGCAAACGGTAGATATGCGTTTCAAGCGTGTGGGTCGTCACACCCGCATTATACCCCCACACTTCGTGCAGCAGGACATCGCGTGCGACGACCCCATCATTCGCACGGTACAGGAACTTCAGGATGTTGGTTTCCTTCTCCGTCAGGCGAATTTTCTTTTCGTCCTCGGTGATGAGCATCTTCATCGCAGGCTTGAAAGTATACGGCCCGAGGGTGAAAATCGCGTCTTCTGATTGCTCATGGGTCCGCAACTGCGCCCGAATGCGGGCCAAAAGAACAGGGAATTTGAAGGGTTTGGGGATGTAATCATTCGCACCAGCGTCAAGGCCGAGGATGGTATCGGCATCCGTGTCATGCCCCGTCAGCATCACGATGGGACACTTCACGCCCTGCTTGCGCATCAAACGGCATAACTCCCGACCGTCAGTGTCGGGCAGACCAACATCAAGCACGATCAGATCATAAAGCTGCTCTTTGGCGCGGACCATTCCGCTGGCGCCCGAGTCCGCCTCAAACACATCAAAATCTTCAGTGAGGACCAATTGCTCGGCCAATGCATCGCGCAGATCGTCATCGTCATCGACCAGCAAAATTTTCTTTAGGTTAGCCATCTCATGTCTCCAATTGTTAACCAAAGGATTGCCTCTCGGCGCGACACAAACAAGAGACTTCGCGATCTTCTCACGGCGCGTTCACAAGGACGTGTCGCCAAAGGGGGTTTTGTTTCATATCATGAGGAACGGCCTTGTCCGTCCAGCCCGATTGTTACAGAGATCACCCATGATTTTGCTGCCCACCCCCGCTGAACTGGTTGCCCGCGCCCGCGCGGACCTGCGGCTTGGGCTGCCTGTGGTGATTTCTGATGGCCCCTCGCGGATCATTCTGGCCAGTGTTGAAACTGTGTCGAGTGCGCGATTGACCGAGATGCGCGGTTTGGGTGAGTTGATTCTATGCCTCAGCGGGCGACGTGCCCAAACGCTGAAGGCGCGCGCCTATGACGGTGACGTCGCGCGGATCGTAGTGCCAAGCGAGGCGGATTTGGCATGGATGCAGGCAGTCGCGGACCCTGCCGATGATCTGCGAACCCCAATGAAGGGGCCGTTCAAAACCCTCCGTACCGAGGGTGCTGCCGTTTGGCAGGCGGCGGTTGGTCTGGCCAAGACTGCGCATTTGCTGCCCGCAGTTGTCGGCGTTGACCTAAATACCCCGCTGGACGGGCTGACTGTTCTGACGCTCAACTCGGTGCAGCAGGCGCTGGTTGAAGCCTCCACCCTTGGTCAAGTCGTCGGGGCAAAACTGCCCATGAACGCGGGCCGTGGCCGGCTAGAAATTTTCCGTCCCACCGATGGTGGCGAGGAACATTATGCGGTGCAAATCGGCTTGCCTGATCGCGCCGCCCCGGTTTTGGTTCGCCTACATTCAGCTTGTTTTACGGGTGATGTGCTGGGCAGTCTCAAATGTGATTGCGGCCCACAGTTACGCGGCGCGCTTGGCCAAATGGGGTCTGAGGGCGCGGGCGTGTTGCTTTACCTCAACCAAGAGGGACGCGGCATTGGCCTAGCCAACAAGATGCGCGCCTATGATCTACAGGATCAGGGGTTTGACACGGTCGAGGCCAATCACCGTCTTGGGTTTGAAGATGATGAGCGTGATTTCCGTTTAGGCGCGGGGATCTTGCGCGAAATGGGCATCACCTCCGTCCGATTGATGACGAATAACCCCGCCAAGATCGCGATGATGCAGGCCCAAGGTATCGAAGTCGTCGAAAGGGTGCCGCTGCAAGTTGGCCAAACGCCCGAAAACGCCAATTACCTTGCCGTAAAGGCCGCCAAATCCGGGCATCTGCTGTGACCCCTTTGGATATGGTCGTGGGGCCAACGGGCCTTCGCTTTGCGGGGCGGCAGTTTCCCTGCGTCGTCGGGCGCGGCGGTATCACGAGCGACAAACGCGAAGGCGATGGCGCGACACCGCGCGGGACGCACCGGATTGTGGGCCTGTTGTACCGGCCCGACCGGATGGCGCGGCCGACGAATTGGGCGGTCCCGATTGGTCCGGGTGATTTGTGGTCCGACGACCCGACCCATGAGGATTATAACCTCATGGTGCGCGCGCCCTACGCCCACAGCCACGAACACCTGCGCCGCGCCGATCCACTGTATGATCTTGTGCTGATCACCGATTGGAATTGGCCGCGGGCAGAGATGGGCAAAGGCTCGGCGATATTCATTCACCGCTGGCGGCGGCCCGGATACCCGACCGAAGGGTGCGTCGGATTGCGGCCAGATCACCTTGCGTGGATCGCCCCACGCATCCGGTACGCCACGCGGTTGATTGTGCGGTAGGCGGACGCGCTAAGCAGTTCCCGCCCGCGCGCCAAAGATCGCAGATCCGACACGCACATGGGTCGCCCCTAGGGCAATCGCTTGCTCAAAATCACCGGACATGCCCATCGACAGACCTTCGAGCCCATTGCGCGCAGCCAATTTCGCCAACAGCGCAAAGTGCATCGACGGATGTTCATCCACCGGCGGGATGCACATCAACCCCAGCACAGGCAGTTCCAGCGCGCGGGCCTCTGCCACAAAGGCATCCGCCTCCGAAGGCAAAACACCGGCCTTTTGCGGTTCTTCCCCGGTATTCACCTGCAAGAACACGCCGGGGCAACGGCCCAGCTCCTGCGCCATAGAAGCAATGCGGCGCGCAATTTTGGGACGATCCACCGAATGGATCACGTCAAACAGCTCCATCGCGGGACGGGCTTTGTTGGTTTGCAGCGGCCCAAGCAGGTGCAACTCAACACCCGGATAGGTCTCTTGCCACGCGGGCCACTTGTCTTGGGCTTCTTGCACGCGGTTTTCACCGAAAACCCGGTGGGCCTCTTGCAAAACCGCCTCGACCCGCTCAGGCGGCTGGACCTTGGACACGGCGATTAGGGTCGTCTGCCCCACGCGGCCCGCCTCTTGTTCCGCCTTTGCGATCCGATCGTTAATCTCACTCAGTCCCATGGCACGTCCAACGCTTTGAGGGTTTCGATCATCGGGGCAAGGTGGTCGGCATAGGCCCGCCACCCCCCGATGGATTTAGGGCTAATCGGCTGGCGGACCTGCTCAATCGACAGGGTCTGCACAGATCGCGTGTTCCGCTCGGGGTGCAAGCACGCCTCTTCCATCGGCAGGTCACACGCAGCCAGCAAGGCCGGGATTTCGCGGCCGGGATCGCGCACCAATGCCTCATAGGACACTTCGATGAACATATCAGGATCCTGCGCGCGCCAATAGCTGACCATCTCGGTCACGGCCTTGATCTGCCGGGCGATATCACGCTGGTCATTTGCATAGCGGTGGGTGCCAACCTTGAAATGGTTGCGCCAGATGGACCAGCCGATATCCCGGGGATCACGGCGCACATAGATCATCTTGGCGTTCGGGATCAGGTCCTTGAGGATACCAGCCACCAGATATGTCGTGATCGACTTATCCGTATAGGTCCCCGTCGCCTTGTGGATTTGGGCCATCCCATCCACATAGCGCTGGCCGATCAGCGAATATTCATCAGGGTTCAGTTTAGACAGGTGCCGAAATCGGGTGCCCTGCTGCAAAACAGAAAACGCCGCACGGACGGGCAGACCCGTTTCACCGGTGCCCTTGACGGTGCTGTGGCTGGCAAGGATTTGCTCAACCAGCGTAGTGCCCGAGCGAGGCATCCCTGTGATGAACAATGGTGTCGCGTTGGTTTGTCGTTTTGGCGTCGGCCAAGGGCGGGCGTCGTAGGCGGACTGCAAAGCCGCCATTTCGGCTTGTCGGTCCTTGAAACTGCTGGGCGCCGCGCGCTTTTGTTCTGCATTCCCTTCGGACAGATAGGGCAACCCATCCGCGCCAAGGGCCGCGAACAACGCGTAACCTGCTTCGATCTTTTGCTCAGGCGGTAGGCGACCTTGGTCCCACGCGGCGCGAACGCGCACGACATCTGGGTCGGTGGCGGTCAGCTTTGAGCTAATACTCAACAGCCGCAAAAGCGAACCGCTTTCGGTTTCCAGCTTAAGGGCGCGGCGCAAAACCGGCTCGGCTTCGTCACGACGGCCCAGTGTTTGCAGATAATGGGCCTTGTCCGCCAGCGGCTTAACGTGGCGGGGGGCGATGGCGGCGATGCGGTCAAATGTGGCAAGCGCGCGCGTGCTGTCACCTTGGGATTGATAGGCCCGGGCCAATAGGTCCAACACAATCGGCGTCTTGGTGCGGCTGGCCAAACGTTTGGCCTGCTTAAGCGCAAGTTCACCCGAACCTGTCGCCAGCAATTTGTTTATTTTTTCAAAATCACTCATGCAATCTTCCCTAGAAGGCCACTGCACAAAAGAAAAGAGCGGGCCAAAGCCCGCTCTTCCCTAACCAAATAATCCAGATGGATTAGAAGGACATTGCTAGACCGAGCGACCAGCGATCGGCGTCAACGCCACCAGCTGTTTCGGACGAGCTGTAACCGAAGTGTACGCCAGCACCACCACCGAGGTCGTATTTAGCTGCAACACCGATGCCGTCTGCTTTGCCTGTGCCGTCTACGTCGTCTTCTGCGTAGTTAGCGTGCAGGGACAGCGCACCAGCGGAGTAGCCGAGGCCGATTTGCATCAGGTCACGGTCAGCACCGACGCGATCTTCACCAGTTGCGACCATGATGCCAGCGTTCAGAGCGCCAAAGCCGTAGCCGAGGGACACACCGGTCAGCTCAGCGTCGCCAGTTGCGTTTTCTGTGCCTGCTTGGTGTGCGATACCGAAGGATACGCCAGCAACGTTGCCTTTGAAGCCGACTGCGAAGCCGTTTTCTGCGTCTGCAACACCTTGCTCAACCGACACTGCGAAAGCGTAGTCGCCGAAGGAGTAGTCGTAGCGTGCGATCATGCCGTCGCCGTTACCGTCGAGGTACGAACCTGCATAGCCAGCGTAGGATGTTTCAGCGTCGTTCAGCGAACCTGGGTTACCGACGTTGCCGCCTTCGGTCAGGGCCCAGTCCATTGCGCCGTCGGTGTCACCGAAGGTCAATGTGCCGAATGCGCCGGATACGAAGATCGTGTAGTCGATGCTGTCGTCGTCGGAGTTGTCGCCGATGCCTTGGCCGCCGTCTGCGTCAGCAATTGTACCAGTTGTGAGTGTGCCAGGGTCGAGTGCAGCACCAGTATCACTTGTATCAGTTGTCACAGCGGTGACGCGCGTGTCTGCGCCGCCACCAGCTTCCAGAGCGTCGTCCAGATCGATGGTTGCGCCGAATGCCAAGCCGCCGTCTGTTTCGCCAGTCATGGAGAAACGAACGTCTACGGAAGAGTGGAAGCCAACTTCTTCAGCAGCTTCACCGCTGTCTGCGATACCCAGCTCAGCGTAACCGGACAGAGCGACGTCTGCGGATGCAGTGCCGGCGAATGCGACGATTGCGGTCGTTGCAAAGAGACGATTGAAGACCAGCGTCTAGTCGCAGTCGACGACTGTAAGCGACGATAAACACATCATATTTAGGCTCTCGTCCAAGTGTACATCAGACAATACTGCTTGTGCAGCATAGGCAGGAGCACAAGATGATCTCATTCTTCAGACAATCCAAGACCACCGATCTACAGCGTAGTAGTACCGCGCCACTACTCACACTAAATGCGTTCTTCGATCAGCACTACTTTCCACACGCAAAAGCCACCAAGCGCTTATCCTACCATGACTGGAGCATATACAACACGCACATGCGTGAGCAGTTGGGAAGCTACACACTTGATGAGCTGACCAACCCTGTACTGGATGTGTGGGTTAGAGAGCAGGTGGTCAAAGGCTACAAGCGCAGCACCATCAACAAGCACATCCACCTCGTCAACAGAATGCTGAACCTAGCCAGACACTGGGGACACATCATGGGCTACAGCAAGCAGCAGCAGAACCTCAAGAAGCTGGCAACTGGTGATTATACACAGCGCTTCTTGAGCGAGACTGAGATCGAAGGACTACTCAAAGCCTGTCGTGCCAACAGCAATCCATTCCTCTATTTGTTTGTGCAGCTGTTGTTACTCACCGGTGCACGCAAAGGCGAAGCACGCTGCATGCGTTGGCGCGATGTAGACACAGTCAAGCGCATCTGGACAGTACCACGCAGTAAAAATGGACGCTCAAGACGCATTGTATTGAGTTCTGCAGCACTCAGCACACTGGACAGCACACGCACGCAAGCACTGCACTTGGGTCTACCCACCAAGCCAGACAACTACGTGTTCACAAACCCCAAAACACTCACTGCCTATCACAGCTTCTATGCAGCGTGGTTTGTAGCACGTGACCGAGCAGACCTCAGTGATGTACGCATACACGACCTACGCCATACCTATGCCAGCATGCTGATAAACAGTGGTGTAAGCTTGTACGAAGTACAGACGCTACTGGGACACAGCAGCATGCAGATGACACAGCGATACGCACATCTAGAGCCAAACCTGCTGCATCAACGCACTGAGATTGTCAGCAAAACCATCAGCAGTTTGAGTATTTGATACCAAAGGCACTAGGGATATTGGCTCTGCACAAAGTATCCTTGATCCCGATATTCAAACACTCCACTCCCGCGATGTCAGTGTTTCACAACACACTACAAAAAAACCCGCCACTTGGGCGGGTTTGGACAGTACAATTGTTACCTACTGGTCGCGCATGCAGCGCTAGGGTCGCTGAAGGTGTCTGTTAAACAGACACTCTTGGATAAAAACCAACAACTTCAACAGACACCATCATCATGCTGCAGATAGATCACATCCAAGAGATGCATTTTGAACCATATCCTCCACAGCACCCAACACATCCCGCCAATTTCCGCATACATCCAGAACCTTCAACAAGGGTTGTGGACCCATTGCAACGCCATGACTAGCCAAGATTTTCTGCACAACAGGCAAATAATTCTTTGCCACAGGTGGTTTGATCTCAATGCAGTCACAGCGGCTTCTTATTGACGGATCAATCGCATGCAAATGATTGGTGGTCATAATGAACATGCCACCATGTTGATCCATAAACGCACGTAAGTCGAATTGGTTGCGCCGCGATAACAGATCGGCTTCCTCAAGCACGCACATGGATTCAACCTCAAGCAGCTCAGCAAACCGCCAAGTGCCTTCAATAGGCGTCAAAAAACCCTGCTCCACATTACTACAATTGATCGTCTGCCAGAACCCACGATTGATAGGGTCTCGTGTTGTGACCAGTAATTTTGCAATTGTGCTTTTTCCTCCGCCATAGGTCCCATGCAAAATTATGGGTTTGGTGCGCTTGCAGGCGGCATACTCCTCCAGCCGCCTCTGGATGTCTGACTGCGCAAAAACCAATTCACTAAATTGTTCAGGTGCGTGTTGTATCGCAAACTTGCTCATAGCTTTTCCTTTCCCCAACACAGCAGATTTAAGCTGCTACCGCCTCTTTAACTGCACGCGCAAGCGTCGCTTGGCGTGTCCGCTCTTGCGACAACTCCGCCTTAGGATCGTTCAACATGCTTTGCTGCTTTGCCGCGTGCTCCAAAGCTGCATTCAACAGTGCGATGTTTTGGATGCCGCACACTACTGTTGATGTGCCATCTGCATTGAGGCGCAAAATGGCGAGGCTCAGGTTGTTTTCGGTCTCTGCATTGGGCGTGATGCCGTCAACTGTATCAACGGTAACGATACCATCGGCTCCTACGAACAGCTTCTCTGCAGCTTCAATGCGTTGTTGGCGCAGTTGTGCAGGGCTGACACCGCTTGCATTGCGGCGGCGGATTTCTTCCACACCACCAGCATTGGTGATGAATGTTGCGAGAGACACATTCTCAGGCTTTTCAGCCAGTGCGACTTGGATGACACGGGCGTAAGTATACGCACGCTTGCCACAGTCCCCAAAGATCAAGCGTACAATTTTAGTCAGCGTATTAGTGCTGGCATTAAAGGCAATGTTACGTTCACGCAGCATTTGAGACACAACATTGCGCAACGATGGGCTGTGCTTCACTTGCGTATACTGGTTCAGGCATTTCTCCAGCAGTGCATACAGCTCTTGATTGGACTTCAGGTAGCTACCTGCCTCCCAAGCTTCACGCTCAGCAACGAGGTTCGACAGTGTGGTTTCGAGGGTCTTGGGCTCAATGATGTTTGACATAGTCATGCTATTTTCTCCGATTGGATTGATTAAAACGCAGCAAGCAAAATCACTCGCTACAACCTCAATATACCTTAAAAATTGTAGCCAAATTGAATGTCGTTATGGTTAAGATGATGATGACTAACTTTAGAGATACTGATCATGATACCTGACGAGAAACGCCACAAAAGCGGAGCATTGTTCTTCATCTATGCCCCACCAAGCAAAGGACGCACACGCAAAGATGGAACACTGATCAGCAAGCGTAAGCTGCCCAACCCACCATTTCATGGCGCAAAGCCGTGGCAATGTTCGGTTTATTATTTCTGGTGGGAATACCTACGTCGTCATGAAGGTTATCGTGACACTTGTCGCTTGAGGGGCAAAGGCGAATACGCAGGTTTATATGCTGACTTTGGTGATGTGCATGCCACTGACGATTTCTGGGCATGGTGGCGTGCTCACCAACAATTGTTCTGCGAACCGCCATCTAGAGGGGTTCAAGAGTGTCTGTTAAACAGACACTTTACTGAAGACGAGTTGGTGATATCCGTGCCGCTTGAAGTACGAACTGTGCATCTCGTGCGCATGTTCCGCCGCCTGCTGCAGAAAAACTCAGACCGCATACAAACGGCGCGTGCCAAAAGCCGTGCTCAATATCCGGTCTACACAAAGCCTAATTTAAGCGCACTACACACCAGCTTGACTGTATGGGACATCCAGCAATCTAACCCTGATTTAAAATTGCACGAACTTTTTGACATTGCAGCAGAACACACAATGATTGCAGTGGATGAACGCATAATCATCAAAGGAGATGATGGCGACAAACCGTATATATTGCACCTCGCCAAGGCTGAACGAGAAGCAAGAACACTCGGCTATGACGATGTATTCCTGCGCGAAGCCAGAAGGGTCGTGCGTCGTAGGAAAGCTCAAACCGTTAACCGCCACATCAAGACCGCCAACGCTTACATCAAAAATGTGGCGTTGGGACAGTTCCCCCAAAAGTAGGTTACTCGTCAGGCACTGCTGTTATGTGATGCGAGTGCCTGACGAGCCTTTTGCAGCTTGATTTGCTTTTTTTGTCGTTTGATGCGGTCTTGCTGTTGGCGCAAAGCTTTGAGGCGTTGATCTAGTGCATCCACACGTTCCAGCAGTGGACTGCGGCATGACTGTTTCATTGGATGCTGTACCCCTGCCATTTGCTCTTTGCTGCTTGGGTCAGTTCGTGCTCACACAGCTGCTGCAACTGCCTGAGGTTCTTGCCTGTCTGCACTGAGTAATTACGACCACTGGACAAAAACGCATCTGCATAAAATCCCAACTTGTTGGCACACACAGCCAAAGCATCAGTGCTGGGTTGCAGTCCCCTAAAGCGCAATGTGCGCATATACCCCTCGCCTCGACAAAGCCAACGCTCACAAAAGTCTTGTTCGTTGTCAGCCAAGCCCTCAGCAATCACGAGGTTGCAGATGTTCTCAATCGTTAATTTTTCAGCCATAGTCTCTCCTTATTGTTATTTATCAACACAATATGGATATTCTATGTGCTCCTCTTGCAGAGGAAGCAGTGCAATGCTGCTTTGATGTTCGCTCTCGCTCATCACACAGCATTCACATATTTTTTGCTTCAAACCTATTTTCTAATGATATTGCAAGGAGCAGGATAGATCACGCCCCGTAGGGCGTGGATCTGTCATTGCACGTCGCTTTGAACAGGCTGTAGTCACCAAACCCCGACACAGCAGGGAAGAGCAGGTCTTGCTATCATCTCTATTACAGGCTCATCAAACGCATACTTGGGACCGATACAGCGCAGCTACCCCAAGCATTGACGGTTCTTCCGTCTCACTTGTCCTAGAGCTTATCTCTAAACTCCAACCGTTACGACGATGGAAACCCTGTCAGGCAGAGTTTGAGGCATCCACCAGCCGCCCAGTGGGTAGTCCATCGAAGTTAGAGAACTGGCACTCTCGCTAACCGCCACACAGCAGAACGGGTTTCACAGCGTAATTGCATTCGGCACGCCAACCTTGATCCAGTTTCAATGCGCTTTCGCGCAACTGTGTTTATTTATCAACGAGCGTAAGATTGACCAAGAAAACCTCATAGAATTACTACTCTTTGACTTAAACGCATAAGTCGTTGAGATCACTGACGGTGTGTTAAAAGGCAGTTCTGGTCGTCCACCCAATACCTCATCGCTTACACTGCGTGCACTGGATCGATGGGAATTGGAGGCGCACATGCGGCAGGCACGTATTGTAACAGACACAGAACAAAAACGGATCAACACTTATCTCAACACACGCCGTCATGCAGTGCGAGATCAAACCATCTTTGCTGTCAGCTTCAATGCTGGACTGCGCGCAATGGAGATTGCCGCACTCACTGTGGGTGATGCATACACTGATGATGGCACAATACGTGATGTGATCAATCTCACCACCACCAAGGGCGGATATGCGCGAAGGGTGTTTGTGAACAAACGCCTGCACACTGCACTCCGGCGATACCGTGCATGCATCAAAACCAATACTCCCCACAAACCACTGTTCCCCAGTCAAAAGGGTGGGCACTTTTCAGGCAACACCATGTGTCAGCTGTTTTTGGAGGTGTACGCTGCTTGTGGGATCCATGGTGCAAGCAGCCACAGTGGTAGACGCACTATGATCACTCGATTGGCGGACAAAGGCATCAGTGTACATGTGTTGGCAGCTATTGCTGGGCACAGAAACATTGCCACCACTCAGCGCTACCTAACAGTCAACGACGCCATGATTGCACGTGCTGTGGAACTGGTGTGATGGCAGGAAAGACCGAAGTAGCGCTGCGCAAACAGCTGGTTCGTGAGTTGGAGCACAAAGCTTGGCTCGCCAAGCACTTGCAGGGCACAGTACAACAGTCTCAGTGCCACAAACGCATACTGATACTGCGCACCAAACTCACACAGCACACTGGCAAGCACAGCACACGGTAGCCATGCTGTAGTGCCAAACAGAAAAGAGCGGACCGAAGCCCGCTCTTCCCTAACCAAATAATCCAGATGGATTAGAAGGACATTGCCAGACCGAGCGACCAACGGTCGACGGAAGCAGCAGTACCAACGGAACCGGAACCGTAGGCGACGTGTACGCCAGCGCCGCCACCAAGGTCGTATTTCGCAGCAACACCGAAACCATCGGATTGGACGTTGTTGGTTTCACGCTCGGCGTAGTTTGCGTGCAGGGACACGGCGCCAGTTGTATAGCCAAGACCCAGCTGCATCAGGTCATCGTCTTGACCTAGGCGGTTTTCACCGGTTGCGAGCATGATGCCAGCCTTCAGGTCGCCGAAGCCGTAGCCGAGGGACACACCAGTCAGGTCAGCGTTTGCGCCGCCAACAGCTCCAGCAGTACCTTCTTGGTGAGCGATACCGAAGGACACGCCAGCAACGTTGCCTTTGAAGCCGATGGCGTAGCCATTTTCTTCGTCCAGAACGCCTTGCTCAACCGATACTGCCAGCGCGTAGTCGCCGAATGCGTAGTCGTAACGAGCGATCATGCCGTCGCCGTTACCGTCAAGGTAAGCACCTGCATAACCAGCGTAGGATGTTTCAGCGTCGTTGATGGAACCTGGGTTGCCGACGTTGCCGCCTTCAGTCAGAGCCCAGTCCATTGCGCCATCGGTGTCACCGAAGGTCAAGGAGCCGAATGCGCCGGACACGAAGATCGTGTAGTCGATCGAGTCGTTGTCGGAGTTGTCGCCGATACCTTGACCAGCGTCAGCAAGGTTACCTTGTGCGGCTGCGTTGCCACCAGCTTCCAGAGCGTCATCCAGATCGATGGTCGCGCCGAAAGCCAAACCGTTGTCGGATTCACCAGTCATGGAGAAGCGCACGTCTACGGAGGAGAAGAAGCCAACGTTTTCAGTGGCGGTGCCGTTGTCAGCGATACCCAGTTCAGCGGAACCAGAAACTGCGACGTCTGCGGATGCAGCGCCAGCGAATGCGACGATTGCGGTCGTTGCAAAGAGAACTTTTTTCATAGTTTTCCCTCGTGTGTTTTTCAAAATTAGGCCCACCACGGGGAATCCGTACTGGGTATGCCCCTCTCTCACGGTTTCGTCATAGCTTTGCAAGCGAGGCGAATTGACTGCGGATTTTTCGCCATCAAAATGGTGCAGACATGCCACAGTCTGTTTCCGCCACCGGCACCTGTTGGGTGGCAGGCCACTATATACACGCACAAACGGATATAGAGCGCGGGGTCTTGCCGGTGCATCCCCGCTCGGATAGACCAACGTGAATAGATATAGATGCAGGGGCGAGACGCATGACGCTGGGGATTACGGCCAAGACAATCGGAACGGTGGCCCTGCTCACCATGCTCGGCGCCTGTGGCGGCGGCGAAAGAACCGGCCTGTTCGGGCAAACCCGCGACGAGCGGATCGCCAACCAGACCAACCCCGCCAAGGAACTAGAGGCCGAACGCCGCGCCCGCGGGTCTGTGTTTGACCTGTTCGACAACGCGGACGACCCAAATGTAACGGTCGAAGTGAACCGCTACTTGTGGAACGCAACGCTGGATGTCCTGAGCTTTATGCCCATTGAAGCCGCTGATCCGTTTTCGGGCGTGATCCAGTTTGGCTACGGCACGCCCCCCGGCAGCGGCCGCGCGTATCAGGCCACCGTGTTCGTGACGGACCCCGCGCTCGATGCTCGGTCGCTGAACCTTGCGCTGCGGACCCGCTCCGGCGCCGTTAGTCCCGAAATTCAGCGCCAGATCGAAGATGCGATCATGACCCGCGCCCGCCAACTGCGGATTGCCGACGGCGACCTATAGAAATTCTGCGCCCAGCGCTTTATGCGTCCCGTGAGCACGCCACACCAAAGGGCGGCCCGCGTTTAAGAAGGATATCCCATGAGCCGGTATGAAACCTCCGAAGTTGAGCCAAAGTGGCAAGAGAAATGGGATGCCGCGCAGGTTTTTGAGGCCAAGGTCGATCCGAACCGGCCCAAATACTATGTGCTAGAGATGTTCCCCTACCCCTCGGGGCGGATCCACATCGGGCACGTGCGCAACTATACGATGGGCGACGTGATCGCGCGGTATAAGATGTCGTGTGGGTTTTCGGTGTTGCACCCGATGGGATGGGATGCGTTCGGCATGCCTGCCGAGAATGCCGCGATGGCCTCGGGTGGTCATCCCAAGGATTGGACCTACGCCAATATCGACGTGATGCGTGGCCAGATGAAGCCCCTTGGCCTGAGCATCGACTGGACCCGCGAATTCGCGACCTGCGATCTGGAGTATTATGGCCAGCAGCAGGCACTGTTCCTAGATATGCTGGACGCGGGCCTTGTGTACCGCAAGAAGGCCGTCGTGAACTGGGACCCCGTGGACATGACCGTTCTGGCCAACGAACAGGTCGAGGACGGCAAAGGCTGGCGGTCTGGCGCTGAGGTAGAGCGCAAAGAGCTGACGCAGTGGTTCTTTGCCATTTCATCCATGGCGGATGAGCTGTTGGAAGCCATCGGTGATCTGGACGACTGGCCCCCCAAGGTGAAGCTGATGCAGGAAAACTGGATCGGCAAATCGCGCGGCCTGCAATTTGGGTTTGAGCGTGTTGATGGGGGCGACCCGATTGAGGTCTATACCACCCGCCCCGACACCCTGAACGGCGCGTCTTTTGTTGGTATTTCGCCCGGTCACCCCATTGCCAAAGCGATGGCAGAAGAAAACCCCGAGGTTGCAGCCTTTATCAAAGAGGCCAGCAAAGGCGGAACCACCGCCGAAGCCGTCGAAAAGGCGGAAAAGCTGGGCTATGATACTGGGCTTCGGGTCAAACACCCGCTTAACCCCGACTGGGAACTGCCCGTCTGGATCGCAAACTTTATCCTGATGGATTACGGCACGGGCGCTATTTTTGCCTGCCCCGCCCACGATCAGCGTGATCTCGATTTCTGCCGCAAGTACGATCTGCCGGTGATCGACACCTTCTTTGGCCTAGAGGATGCGACCCCCGTTGAGGCAGAGGCCTTTGTGCCGACCAAGACTGAGCGTGTGCGCTGGGTTGATCACTTTGCCGGGCTGGATATCGCGACGGGTGAAGAGGCCATTGAGGCCACAATCGATTTCGCCGAGGCCGCTGGGTGGGGCAAAGGGGTTGAGCAATTCCGCCTGCGCGACTGGGGCCTGAGCCGCCAACGCTATTGGGGCTGCCCCATTCCTGTGGTGCATTGCGCCACCTGCGGTGTGGTTCCTGAAAAGAAAGAAAACCTGCCCATCGCGCTGCCTGATGATGTCAGCTTTGACGTGCCCGGCAACCCACTGGATCGCCACCCAACCTGGCGTGACGCGACCTGCCCCACATGTGGTGGCGCGGCCCAACGTGAAACCGATACGATGGACACCTTTGTCGATTCGTCTTGGTATTACGCGCGCTTCACCGCGCCGCGCGCAACGACCCCCACGGATATGGCCGAGGTCGACTATTGGATGAACGTCGATCAGTACATCGGCGGGATTGAGCACGCGATTTTGCACCTGCTCTATTCACGATTCTTTGCCCGGGCGATGCAGGTCACTGGCCACCTCCCCGAAAGCGCGAAAGAGCCGTTCAACGCGCTGTTCACCCAAGGCATGGTCACCCACGCGATTTTCAAAACAACCGGTGCAGACGGTCGGCCAAAGTATCACTACCCCGAGGAAGTCGAACTGCGCGACGGCAAAGGCTTTCTTGAGGACGGCACCGAGGTCGACATCATCCCGTCCGCCAAGATGTCCAAATCCAAGAACAACGTGGTCGACCCGCAGGCGATCATTGCGCAATACGGCGCGGACACCGCCCGTTGGTTCGTGCTGAGCGATTCGCCTCCCGAGCGGGACGTTGAGTGGACCGCATCCGGCGCGGAAGCGTCGTACAAACACCTGCAACGTGTCTGGCGCATCGCCTCAGACGTGGCGCGGGCGGATCGTGCGGCCAACGATGCAGACGCCGAATTGCTGCGCGCTATGCACAAGACCATCCAAGAGGTCACCCAATCCATTGATGGCTTTGCGTTCAACGCGGCGGTGGCGAAGCTTTATGGCTTTACCAACACGCTCAACAAATCCGATGCAGGGGCCGAAGCCCGCCGCACCGCATGCCGCACGTTGGCTCAACTGATGTCACCCATGACCCCGCACTTGGCTGAGGAAATCTGGGCTTTGCTCGATGGCGAAGGGTTCGTCTTGAACGCAGAATGGCCCAAAGCCGACCCCGCCATGTTGGTCGAAGACACAATAACTTTGCCCATCCAGATCAACGGCAAACGCCGCTCTGAGCTAAAGATCGCCAAAGACCTTCCCAAGGATGAGGTTGAAAAGCTGGCGCTCGCGGATGAAGCTGTGGTCAAGGCTTTGGACGGCGGCACGCCCAAAAAGCTGATCGTGGTGCCGGGGCGGATCGTGAATGTGGTCATCTAGACGAAACGTACTTTTGGGGGCTGCAGCTCTTGCTGGCTGCGGCTTTACCCCTGTCTATGGGCCTGACGGCGGAGCCAATGGCATTCGCGATGCGATCCGTATGGATGCACCTAACACGCGCGATAGCTTTGATTTCGTAGCCCAAATGGAACAGCGGCTGGGTCGCTCAAACGCACCGCGCTACGATCTGTCCTATGTGATCACCACGCGTGAAAGCGGGCTGGCCATCACCGGCTCTAACTTTGTGACCCGCTTCAATGTGCAGGGCACCCTAACCTATGCCGTTCGCCCCGTCGGCGCCGCCGATCCGGTCACCGAGGGCGTTGTGACAGGCTTCACATCCTACTCCGCCAGCGGCTCGACCATTTCGACACTCGCCTCAGAGCGGGACGCAAGCGCGCGTTTGATGGTTATCCTCGCGGATAAGCTGGTGGCGCAACTGCTCGTGGACCCTGCTCTCACATGAAGCTCGCGGGCGCACAGGCCACACGGTTCTTCGCCAAGCCAGAGGCGGGGATTGCAGGTCTTTTGATCTATGGCGCGGATGCAATGCGCGTGGCTTTGCGCCGCCAAGAAGTGGTAGCCGCGCTTGTAGGTCCCGAAGGTGAGGCCGAGATGCGGCTCACCCGGATGCCCGCGACTGATCTGCGCAAAGACCCCGCCGCCGCCCTAGATGGCCTCAAGGCGCACGGCTTTTTTCCCGGCCCCCGCGTGGTCTTCATTGAAGACGCGACCGAAGCCCTGGCCGCCCCGATCATCGACGCATTGGCGGAATGGCAAGACGGCGACGCGTCTTTGATCGTGACCTGCGGCTCGCTCCGCGCGACATCGAAACTGCGCAAGGCGTTTGAAGGCCATCGCCGGGCCTATGCTGTGGGCCTCTATGATGATCCACCCTCGCGTGAGGAAATCGAAGCTGCCTTGCGCGCCGCAGGACTAGAGCAAATCAGCAATGAGGCGCACCGCGATCTTGACACGCTTTCACGGGCGCTGGACCCCGGCGACTTTCGCCAAACTGTCGAAAAGCTGGGTCTATACAAACGTGGCGATACCACCCCGGTAACCCCTCTAGACGTCGCAAACTGCGCGCCTGTGACGATTGAGGCGGCCCTTGATGACGTGATCCACGCCAGCGCGGAGGGCCGCGGCAATGAAATCGGCCCCTTGATCCAAAAGCTAGGCGGCCAAGGCGTGCAGGCCGTGGCGTTGTGCATTGGGGCCACCCGACATTTCCGCACCTTGTACGCGGCAGCCTGTGACCCCGGCGGCGCAGCCCAAGGGCTTAGCCGCGCAAAACCGCCCGTCTTTGGCCCACGGCGTGACCGGATGGCCCGTCAGGCGCAGCAGTGGGGCGTGCATAAACTCCAAGACGCCCTGCGCGAGCTGACAACCGCTGACCTAACCCTGCGCTCGTCCTCCATGGCACCGCAAATGGCGGTGATGGAACGGACCCTGCTGCGCCTTGCGGTTTACGCCAACCGATAGGTCGCTGCATGCCGTCCAGCCCAAAGCCCGGTCGCAAAACAGGCCGTTAGAAGGTAGCCGCCCGTAGGGGCCTCCCAATCCAGCATTTCACCGCAAACAAACGTGCCCGGCCTGTCCTGCAGCATAAGCTGATCATCCAAGGCATCACACCGCACCCCACCAGCAGTTGAAATCGCCTCATCCATAGGGCGTGGCGGACCAAGCGGGATGGGCAGGGCTTTGATGACGGATGCCAAATCATCCGGAAACGGTCGGGCGAACTCATTCAACAGCGCGATTTGCACTGGCGTCAGGCCCAGCGCCTTCCGCAAATGAGTTGCAACACTGGCCTTCCCTCGCGGGCGTGCCAACCGCGCGGCCACCTCATCACGTGACAGATCAGGCTTCAGGTCCAGCGCCAGCCCCGCGCCTTCACGCAGCGCGCGCGAGATTGCATAAATGCCCCCGCCCTCTAGCCCACGGCCCGAAACAACAATCTCACCTCGATGCATCCGCCCCGCAACGCACAGGCCGCAATTCTTAACCGGAGTCCCAAAATGACGCGCCATATGGTCGGACCAATCCACGAAAAACCCCATGTTCGCGGGTTGAAACGGAGCAACTTGCACCAACCAATCTGCCCATGCCCCGTCAGATCCAAGCCGCGCCCATGATGCCCCACCACACGCCAAAACCGTCACTTCGGGGCGCGCAGCTACCGCCCCTTCGGGCGTTTCGAAACACACAGATGAACCATCCCACCCGGTCCAACGCCAATTGTGCCGCAACACAACGCCCAACTCATCCAAGCGCGCCAACCACGCCCGCAACAGTGGTGAGGCTTTCATCGCCGTTGGAAACACACGCCCCGTTGATCCCGTAAACACCTCTTGCCCCAAACCAAGGGCCCATTCCTGCACCCGCTCAGGTCCAAATTCGGCTAACATCGGCGCCAACCAATCCTCGGCTTCCGCGTAAGCTGCCCCAAATTCAGCGTCAACCTTGGTCAAATTCAGCCCAGATTTGCCCGCCATTAGGAATTTACGCGCAGGCGACGGCTTAGCCTCCGCCACGACCACCCTGCGCCCAGCGCGGGCCAAAGCCTCCGCGGCCATCAACCCGGCAGGTCCCGCGCCAATGACCAACGCATCCATGCTCTTGTCCAAATCCAACATAACCCCACCATTAGGCGCGACACACGATCGGAGCCAGCCTAATGTCCGAACCACATCCCATCTGCGCGCTCTGCGAACGGCCGGTTCCGCCGGACGCTCCACAAAGTTTGCACCACCTTGTGCCAAAACTTCGCGGCGGCAAAGGCGGACCCACAGTCCTTGTCCACCAAATCTGCCACAACGAAATTCACGCAAGCGCCTCCGAGGCGGAACTCGCCCGCCTCTGGAACACCCCCGAAACGCTCCGCACCCACCCAAGACTGGCTAAATTCATCGCGTGGATTCGCAAACGGCCCGCAGACTTTCACTCCAAAACACCTGGCGGCCGTCGTAGCTGGAAAAAACGCTAACCCTCTTTGGTTCTCAAATATCCTGGGGGAGGCGGCCTCGGCCGACGGGGGCAAAGCCCCCTATTCGTACGCTGATACTAAATCAAACGCCTTGCGAAATACCGTCGGCAAATCATCCCGAACGACGGGCTGGAACTCCACGCCCCCAGATGACTGCTCCACTGTGTGCACGCGCAACACTAGGTGAAAATGCGTGAACGTATGGCGGACCTCGCCCACCTCGCGCCAGTCAGCGACAAAAGGCGCGGCTGGCGCAGGATCATCTGACCAATCAGACCCCGGAAACCCGATCATCCCGCCCAACAACCCCTTATCGGGACGTTGCTCCACCAACCAATGATCCCCCCGCCGCGCAAGATAGATATACCCATGGCGCGTTGGCTTCGTCTTTTTCGGCAGTTTCTTGGGCAACTCAGCCTGCACGCCTTGCGCCCGCGCGAGACAGGGCGTGGACCACGGGCAAATCCCACAGGCCGGGTTCCGTGGCGTACAGATCGTCGCCCCCAAATCCATAATCGCTTGCGCATAGTCACCGGGCCGGTCCTGTGGCGTGATCGCTTCGGCAGCCTCGGTGATTTCTGGTTTGGCCTTGGGTAGCGGCGTCTCAATCAAACGTAGACGGGCAATCACCCGCTCCACGTTTCCATCTACAACCGTTGCCGGCGCATCAAACGCGATAGAGGCAACAGCAGCCGCCGTATACGGGCCAACTCCCGGTAGTTTTAGCAGCGCCTCAACCGTGTCAGGAAACACCCCACCATGATCTGCGGCCACAACGCGCGCGCATTTCAACAGGTTACGCGCGCGCGCGTAGTACCCAAGCCCTGCCCATGCGGCCATCACATCGGCGTCCTCAGCCGCCGCCAAATCCGACACGGTTGGCCATTTCGCCATGAACTTACGCCAATAATCCCGCACCGCAGCGACGGTGGTTTGCTGCAACATCACCTCGGACATCCAAATGCCATAGGGATCGGGTCGTTCTCCGGTTGCGCGAGCGGCAGGTCCCACGCGCCACGGCATCACCCGCGCATGTTGGTCATACCACCCTAACAAATCTTCGCTTAATTGCTCACGCATTGGTTATCACAGCCCTTGTTCCCCTCTGCTCACCGTGGTGTAGGATAGGACGACTCGGGGAGACAACCACATGCAGCCTGCACGGCGCTCCAAAGGATTTCGGCGGACCAGCACACTGGTGGACCAAAAAGTCCGCGCCGTGACCGGACAGCGTGGCTTTGCGGAAACCCGCATCCTGACCCATTGGGATGACATCGTCGGCCCAGAGACAGCCTCAATGTGCCGCCCCGTTGATGTAAAATACACGCGCAAACATGTCGGCGCGACCCTTACCCTGCTGACAACCGGGGCAATGGCCCCGATCCTCAAGATGCAAGAGCCCGGCATCCGTGAACGCGTGAATGCCTGCTACGGCTACAATGCAATTGGCAAAATCCGCATCACTCAAACGGCCCCCACCGGCTTTGCCGAAGGTCAGGTTTCATTCCAAGCGCGCCCCAAAACACCCAGCCTCTCGGCCCAAGAGCAACATGCCAACCGCACGAAAGCCGCCGTCCATACCTCAGATGTGCAAGACGAAGGATTGCGCGCCGCCCTTGAACACCTTGGCGCAAACATCATCTCAAAACAAAGCCGGTAACGCGGCCCCCTAAAGAACCGGAGACCCCCCGATGCTGAACCGTCGTTCGCTCATGATCATGATCCCCGCAGCTGCCGCTGGCGTCGCATACAGCTATTGGCCCCGCGCCGAGGGCACGACGCCCCCAGCGTTTGACCTGCGCGCCAATGCCCAAGAAGGGTCGATCACCATCGAAGACATGACCATTGGCGACCCGAACGCACCGGTCAAAGTGGTCGAGTACGCCTCATTCACCTGTCCACATTGCGCGAATTTCCACCGCGATACGTTCAAGGATTTCAAGGCGGAATACATCGACACCGGCAAAGCACATTTCACACACCGCGAAGTCTTTTTTGACCGGTACGGGTTGTGGGCCTCGATGATGGCGCGGTGTGGCGGGGCAGACCGGTATTTCGGCTTGATCGATTTGGTTTACTCCACCCAAAGTGACTGGGCGCGCCAATCCCAGCCCGCGCTGGTAGCAGATGCGCTTAAGAAAATTGGCCTGCAAGCCGGTATGGACAGCACAACGCTAGACGCCTGCATGCAGGACGCCGACATGGCTCAATCGCTTGTGGCTTGGTTTCAGGACAACGCGGGCCGCGATGGCATTGAATCCACACCATCCTTCGTGATTAACGGCACTATGCATTCCGGCAACATGTCGCTGAGCAGGCTGGGTGAATTGGTCGACGCCGCCAGCTAAAGCAGCGCGCGCAGGCGGGCCTCTAGCGGGGCCCAGTCCTCAATCTCTAGCCGAACCGGCAGCGTCATCACCCGCCCCCGCAGGGCGGGTGGCAGTCGGACGGCATCCTTTTCCGTTGTGACCGGCTGAGCGGAAAGTTTGGCGGCTTTATCACCCAAACGAGTCAAAAGCGCTTGGGTCAACGGCTGGTGGTCCGACAAGGCTTCGGTCCCGCGCAGGTCCGCGCCAAGCGCTTTCAAAGTGCGAAAGAATTTCTCCGGCTGGCCGATGCCCGCAAAGGCGAAGACAGGCACGCCCTGCCAACTCATACCCGTGGGCAGGGGCGCAAGTGTCCCGCGCAGCTGGGGTGGGCCGGGGATATTCACATGATCCTCAGCAGCCCCGATGCTGAGCGTGAAGTCAGCCCGCGCAAGGCCCGTTGCGATGGGTTCACGCAGAGGGCCCGCCGGAATGACCTTGCCGTTGCCGAACCCTTGGCGGGCGTCGACAACCACGATGCTCAAGTCCTTTTCCAGCGCAGGGTTCTGAAACCCATCGTCTAGCAGGATAATCTGCGCACCAGCCGCGACGGCCGCCTTGGCCCCCGCGGCGCGATCCTTGGCCACCCAAACGGGACCAAAGGCCGCCATCAAAAGTGGCTCATCCCCAACAAGTTCGGCACGATGTTTGCGTACGTCGACCTGCACTGGCCCTATCGACGATCCGCCATACCCACGTGAAACGACATGCACCGCAACGCCCCATTCCGTAAGGCGCTGCATCAATGCAATCACGGTCGGCGTTTTACCCGTGCCGCCCGCGTTTAGGTTGCCAACACACACAACAGGTACGGGCAATCGCAAGGGCGTGCCCTTAGCCAACCGCCGCGCTGTCGCTGCCGCATAGATGGCACCAAGTGGTGACAACAACGCAGACCAAAGGCCCGGGGGGCGCGTCCAGAAACCCGGCGCGCGCATCAGCGTTTCGCCTTTTCTATCATTGCCAAAAGGGCGTTCACCGTTTCATCGACAACCTCGGCCCCGTCGGACACGACCTCCCACGCGGCATGTGCAAGACGCGCGGCTTCCTCTGGGGACAGGGCAGCATCCACTTGCTGGCCCAGATCATCAGCCGAGGACACAAGTCGCATCGCGTTGCCATCCGCCAAGCGCCCAAAGATTTCGCGAAAATTATCCGTGTGCGGCCCTGTCAGGATCGCAGATCCCAAACCCGCCGGCTCGAACGGATTGTGCCCACCGATCGGCACCAATGATCCGCCCAGAAACGTCACCGGGCAAACCCGGAACCACAGGCCCATTTCACCCAGCGTATCAGCCAGATAAATCTGGGTGTCCTCGGTCAAATTCTCATCGGCAGAGCGTTGCGCGACGTTCCACCCGTCTGCGCGCAAGTCGGCGGCAATCGCATCGCCACGCTCCGGATGCCGAGGCACGAGGATCAACAAAAGCCGCAATGACGCGCGGCGCGCATACTTATGCGCCTGCGCCACCACCGCCTCTTCACCGGGATGCGTAGAGGCCGCGAGCCAACAGGGTCGTCCCGCCAGTTGCGCGGCAAACGCCGCCCGCTCCACCTCTGCGCAAGGTGGTGGAGCGGCACCTTCCTTGAGCGTGCCGGTCACACGAACCGCACTGCCTTTCGCCCCGAGACGGCGAAGTTTACGAGCGGTTTCTCGATCTTGGGCACGGATTTGGTCAAACCGTTGCAACAAGCTAGCTGCCGCACCAGAAAACCATTTCCACTTGGAAAAGCTCTGATCAGACATGCGCGCATTGATTAACGCCAAGGGGATGCCGCGTGCGTGCGTGTGATGAATCAGCGATGGCCACAGCTCACTCTCGGTCCAGACGGCAAGGTTCGGGCGCCAATGATCCAGAAAACGGCGCACAAAGAGCGTGGCATCCAGCGGCACATATTGGTGGATTACTTGCTCAGGCAGTTGTTTGGCCATCAATTGTGCCGACGTTACGGTGCCGGTCGTCATCAAGATATTCAGGTCTGGGTCCTGTTCGATAAGCCCTCGCACTACATCCAACACAGAAATTGACTCGCCCACGGAGGCGCAGTGGATCCAAATCAAACGCCCCTTGGGGCGCGCTCTCCCTGGAATGCCCTTACGCTCAGGCAGCCGGTCGGCGTCCTCTTTACCATCAGCGAGGCGAGCCTTCAGCTTGCCCTCAGCAAAAGGGGCCGCGCGGGCGGACCACGCGAGATAAGCGGCCAAAGCCAGTGAGCGTGCCATCAGCTTAGGTGTCCAGCTCCTCGGTGGGGGAGGCTGCTGCCTCCTCATCCCGAAGCCTGTGAATATGGGCGATGAAGTACCGCATATGCGCGTTATCGACGGTCTTCTGAGCCTCAGATTTCCACGCATCGTAGGCCGAGGCATAGTTCGGGTACATCCCAACGATGTGAATGGCTTCCACGTCTTTGAAGACATTCTTAGTCGGGTCCACCAGTTCGCCGCCAAAGACGAGATGTAGTCGCTGAACCATAGGAGGCTCCTTTCGGGTCACTTTGCGGGCACCATAGGCGTTGACCTTGGTACGTCAAGAAGCGCTCAGGTCGCGGGGACCAAACGCGCCATCAACCCCTGATGTACATTTGCGGGCGCGGCAAGCACGCCGTTGACCTGTGGGTGCGGGTTGTTAAAGCGCAATTGTGTGCCCCTTTGGTCGGTCACGGTGGCGCCCGCCTCGCGCGCGATCAAATCACCCGCAGCAATGTCCCATTCCCATGACGGGCGCAGCGTGATCATCCCGTCAAATGCGCCCTCAGCCACCAAAACCATGCGGTAGGCCAGCGAAGACCGAAAGTGTTGCGTAACGGGCAGTGGACCGCCCCAATGCTCTTCCGCGAACATCTTCTTGTTGCCCAACAATTGCGCCCCATCAAGCGCAGTACGCGATGATGTGCCCAGCGCCATACCGTTCAACATCGCACCCTGCCCGCGCGCAGCGGTGAACATCAAATCCAACATCGGCAAGTAGACGACTGCGGCGATGGGCGCCCCGTCTTCAACCACCGCGAGTGCATGGGAAAACCCGGTTTTGCCATTCATAAACGCGCGGGTGCCATCAATCGGGTCGACAACAAAAACGCGGCTCCGATCAAGGCGCGTCGCGTTGTCGGCGGTTTCCTCTGACAGCCAGCCATAGTCGCTGCGCGCGGCGGTTAGTTCCTCGCGCAGCATGGTGTCGACCTCAATGTCGGCTTCGGTCACGGGGCCTTGGCCCGCGCCCTTGTCCCACGCCTCGGGGTCTTTGCAAAAGTGCTTGGCGGCTATCTCTCCCGCGGCCTTTGCGGCATCGCGCAGGAGCGCGAGATCAGGCTCCGGCAATCGTCAGCCCCTCTACCCGCATCGACGGGATCGCGCGGGTCAGATGCATCCGCGCGTCATTCGCCGGCGTCATGGTCCGCAGCATATCGCGCAGATTACCGGCCACCGTGCATTCATTCACCGGATAGGTGATTTCACCGTTTTCCACCCAAAACCCCGAGGCACCGCGGGAATAATCACCCGTAGTCGCGTTGATCGAGGACCCGATCATCGAGGTAATCAAAAGCCCTGTCCCCATTTCAGCCAGTAGCTCTGCCTGCGTTTGGGTGCCCTGCGTTATCCGCAAATTCGACACAGAGGGGCTGGGCGGTGCGGACGTCCCGCGTGAGGCATTGCCCGTTGAGGCCAGGCCAAGCTTGCGGCCAGTGGCCAGGTCCAGCACCCAGCCCTTGAGGACCCCGTCAGCAACAATATCGCGACGTGAAACGGGCAGGCCCTCACCATCAAAGGGACGCGAGCCGTTGACCCGCGCAAGGGTGGGATCCTCCCACAGGGTCATGCCGTCCGGCAGAACCGGCGTATCCATGGCATCGCGCAGGAACGATGCCCCGCGCACCACGGAACTGCCGTTAATTGCGCCCATCAGGTGACCGATCAGGCTGTTGGCGACGCGTTCATCGTACAGCACCGGGTAGGCCCCGGTTGGCGGTTTGCGCGCGCCTGCACGTTGTAATGTCCGCTCAGCAGCCATCCGGCCGATCAATTCGGGCGCATCCAGATCGGCCGCATGGATACGGCTGTCGCCGTAATAGTCACGCTCCATTTCGGTGCCCGTCCCGGTGATGGCCACGACGCTTAGGCTGGTGCCTGTGCGCTGATAACCACCTGAAAAACCATTCGACATTTCGAGGTGAAGCCGGCGGCCACCGTATCCCGCACCAGCGTCCGATACCTGCGCAATACCATCATACGCGAGCGCCGCAGCCTCAGCCCGCGCGGCCATATCCTGAAGCTCAGCAGGAGTTGGTGGCTCCGCGCTTTCCGCCAATTCAAGCGCGTCCAAATCCCAGCTTTTCGCCAGATCGTCCGGGTCTGCTTGTCCGATTACGGGGTCTTCAGGGGCTTCTTTGGCCATAGCAACCGCCCGCTCAGCCATCTGCGCCAGTGTCGCGGCGGACGTATCCGATGCCGACACACAGGCCTGCCGCTTGCCCATCATAACCCGCAGGCCAATTTCGATCCCCTCGGATCGCTCGGCATGTTCCAACGCGCCGCCACGTACATCAATGCTCACGGATGTGCCATCCACGGCCAAGGCATCAGCGGCGTCAGCCCCCGCAGCCTTTGCAGCCGAAAGGAGCGCTTTGGTCAGGTCAGAGAGCGATTGCGTCATGGGAAGTCCTTGATCGAGGTCTTCCCTGAGGTAGTCCGCAAGGGCGGTGCGTGCAAGGCTGACGACAGTTAGCGAATTTTTAACGAGTGTTAACTGACGTAGGCGCAGATTAGGATCGCGGCATCGGTCCCATTGCTACCCTGGTGATCGGGGCCATAGATCGGCACCTCAATTTCGGTCACGCGAATGTTCTCGGGCAGGTCCGCAATCGCAAGGTCAAACGAAGCCGCGCGGTAGTGCGCCAACCCGACAGAGATCACACCCAAACCACCCGGCGCAATAACCCGCAGGACCTCTGGCAGGGCGAGCGGACCAAGGTGGCCAAGGGTAAAGGTGCCGCTGCTGATCACACCGCGGTAGGCACCGTCAGGCACAGGCATACCAGCTGTGATATCGGCGATAAATGTCCGCTCATACAGGTTTTTCTCATCTGCAACGCTCAGCATTTCGGCAGAAATATCAGTGCCATCAATCTGATGCACACCCTGCTGCCGCAACGCAAATGCACCGAGCCCAGTGCCCGCACCCACATCCAGAACAGGACCTTTGCCACCAAGCTCGACAAAAGTCTGGGCCACTGAAAACGGCAGTTGATAATCCATCGCAGCAGCAAAACTGGAGTCGTAGTCCCGCGCCCAAGCCGCATACAGCTTGCGCGAGTCTTCGGGTGTCCTAAGGCGATATGCCGTTTCTAGTGAACGCTCCGTCATGTTAACAATTTCGCACTTGCAGCATTAATAAATCAACCCACTAGGCAAAATCTGCAACGCTATACCCCTGAATGAACAACAAACCTGTCAAATCGCCATGATTAATGCGCACATCGCACTGGGCCTGAACCGATGGTTTGGCGTGCAAAGCCACCCCAAGACCTGCGCGACTCAGCATTCCTAAATCGTTTGCACCATCTCCTACAGCCAGCACATCCTCTTCAGAAATTCCCAAACGGGCAGTGATTTGCTGCAGCGCAGCAACTTTGGCTTCCTTACCCAAAATTGGCCGCCCCACATCGCCCGTCAATTTGTCACCATTTGCCAACAGCGTATTGGCCCGGTTTTCATCAAAGCCCAGCGCGGCCGCAACCTGCGCGGTGAATGCCGTGAAACCGCCCGACACCAATGCCGCATAGGCACCATTCGCCTTCATCGTTGCCACAAGGGCGGCACCGCCGGGCATATGGGTGATCCGCGTGGCAAGCACGTGATCGATCGTGGCAACGGGCAGGTCCTTTAACAGGCCGACACGCTCAATCAGGGCCCCCTCAAAATCCAATTCACCGTTCATCGCGCGCGCGGTAATATCAGCCACGCGAGGCCCCACACCCGCCTCAGCGGCCAATTCATCAATGCATTCTTGCTGGATCATGGTGCTGTCCATATCCGCCAACAGCATCTTTTTGCGCCGCCCCGCACTTGGCTGCACCACAAGGTCCACGCCGACCGATTGCAAGCTTTCCCACACATCCCAACGGTTGCCCGGCACCTCGTTCACCTCAAACTCAGCGGCGACATCAGGCATAAGCCATTGCACAGCCCCCCCACCCCACGCGTTGCGGAGATTTTCCACCAAAGCAGGCTCTAGCACGGGGGTCGCGGGCGCGGTCAGCAGGGTTACACACTTCATCAAAGTTTCCGATCGTCGTCAGGGCGTGTCGCATTTGATCCAATGAGCGGCGCTTTAGCGCAGGATTGCCGCTTGTGCGAGTCGGTTTCCCCCGATAGGTGCAGTGGCGGGACACCTCGCCCCAACGCGAGGCAAATATCTGAAAGGGTATCCATCATGGGTATGATCGAACCGGGCATTAAGCCCGATAATCCGCGTTTTTCTTCTGGCCCCTGCGCCAAACTCCCCAACTTTTCGCTAGAGATGCTTGCCGATGCGCCACTGGGCCGCTCGCACCGCGCGGCCGTTGGCAAAGAAAAACTCAAAGCCGCGATTGAGACGACTCGTGAGATCCTCGGCATTCCCGCTGATTACAAAATCGGCATCGTTCCCGCATCTGATACCGGCGCCTATGAGATGGCGATGTGGAACCTGCTGGGCGAACGCAAGGTTGAGATGCTCGCTTGGGAAAGCTTTGGCTCAGGCTGGGTGACCGACGCTGTCAAACAGCTCAAGATCGACGCAGAGGTTAAAACCGCTGACTATGGTCAGATCGTCGATTTCACCACGGTCGATTTTAACAATGACGTTTGTTTCACTTGGAACGGCACGACATCGGGCGTGCGCCTCCCGAGCGGAGATGTGATCCCCGCGGACCGCGCGGGGCTGACGCTGTGCGATGCCACCTCGGCCGCGTTCGCGATGGATTTGCCGTGGGACAAGCTGGATGTGACCACCTTCTCTTGGCAAAAAGTACTAGGCGGCGAAGGTGCGCATGGGATGCTGATCCTAAGCCCCCGCGCCGTAGAACGCCTTGAAAGCTACACGCCCCCGTGGCCCCTGCCCAAGATTTTCCGCCTCACCAAAGGTGGCAAGCTGATCGACGGTATCTTTACCGGCGCGACAATCAACACGCCCTCGATGCTGTGTGTTGAGGATTATCTCGTGGCACTGGATTGGGCCAAATCCAAGGGCGGCGCTGCTGGCATGATTGCACGCGCCGACGCTAATGCGCAGGCAGTGCATGACTTTGTGGCCGCGCACGATTGGATCGAAAACCTCGCCGAAGATCCGGCGACTTGGTCGAACACGTCCGTCTGCCTCAAGTTCGCGGATGCCCGTATCCAAGACGGCGCAACATTCGCCAAAGCCGTCGCTAAGCGCCTCGAAAAGGCAGGTGTCGCACTGGATGTTGGCGCCTATCGCGACGCGCCCGCTGGTCTGCGCATCTGGTGCGGCGGCACGGTTGAAACGTCAGATGTTGAGGCGTTGATGCCTTGGATCGAATGGGCGTTCGAAGCCGAGATCGCGGCACAAACCGTCGCAGCCTAATCCAATTCCGGCGCGCTGATTGCGCGCCTCACCCCCCTTTTTTCACTGACCCGTAGGGTGTGCACAGGCGCATCCGCTCTCAGAAGGTACAATGATATGCCCAAAGTTCTCGTCTCCGACAAACTTTCCGAAACCGCCGTTCAGATTTTCCGCGATCGCGGCATTGATGTGGATTTCGAACCCAATCTTGGCAAAGACAAAGACCGCCTTGCCGAAGTGATCGGCCAATACGATGGTCTCGCCATCCGTTCAGCCACCAAAGTGACCGAGAAAATCCTCGCCTCTGCCGACAACCTCAAAGTGGTGGGTCGCGCTGGTATCGGCACCGACAACGTGGACAAAGCGGCCGCCTCGAAAAAAGGTGTGATCGTTATGAACACGCCTTTTGGCAACATGATCACCACCGCCGAACACGCCATCGCCATGATGTTCGCCGTTGCACGCCAAATCCCAGAAGCCAGCGCATCCACGCATGCGGGCAAATGGGAAAAGTCTAAGTTTATGGGCGTTGAATTGACCGGCAAAACGCTCGGCGTGATTGGCGCAGGCAACATTGGTGGTATCGTATGTGACCGTGCACGTGGCCTGAAAATGAAGGTTGTCGCCTATGACCCCTTCCTCTCGGAAGAGCGTGCCGACAAAATGGGCGTTGAAAAGGTTGAGCTGGATGCCCTGCTTGCCCGCGCTGATTTCATCACGCTGCACGTGCCATTCACCGATGCAACCGCCAACATCCTCAGCGCCGAAAACATCGCCAAAACGAAAAAAGGCGTTCGTATCATCAACTGTGCCCGCGGCGGTCTGGTGGATGAGGACGCGCTGGCCGAAGCGCTGAAATCCGGCCACGTCGCAGGTGCTGCATTTGACGTATTCAAGGTTGAGCCCGCCACCGACAGCCCCCTGTTCAACCTGCCCAACGTGGTTTGCACCCCACACCTTGGGGCTGCAACCACAGAGGCACAGGAAAACGTGGCCCTGCAAGTGGCCGAGCAAATGTCCAACTACCTCCTCACGGGGGCCGTGGAAAACGCGCTCAACATGCCATCGGTCACAGCTGAGGAAGCCAAAGTCATGGGCCCCTGGGTCAAAGTGGCCGAGCATTTGGGATCATTCGTGGGTCAAATGACCGATGAGCCGATCCAATCGATCGAAATCATCTACAACGGCACCGTGTCCGCAATGAACCTAGAGGCGCTGAACTGTTCAGCCGTCGCAGGCATCATGAAGGCCACAAACCCTGATGTGAACATGGTATCGGCACCAGTGATCGCCAAAGAACGCGGCATCCAAATCTCGACCACGAGCCAAGACAAATCCGGCGCGTTTGATGGCTACATCAAGCTGGTGGTCAAAACCGCAGAGCGTGAACGTTCCATCGCCGGCACCGTATTCTCTGACGGCAAGCCGCGTTTCATCCAGATCAAAGGCATCAACATCGACGCCGAGGTGGGCGCTCACATGCTCTATACCACCAACACCGACGTTCCCGGCATCATCGGGACGCTGGGTCAAACGATGGGCGAAAACGACGTGAACATCGCGAACTTTACGCTGGGCCGTTCGGCTGCGGGCGCAAATGCGATTGCGCTTTTGTACCTTGATGGTCCACCGCCTGCCGCCGTCCTTGAAAAGCTGCGCGCCACGGGTCTGTTCCAGTCGGTTGCTCCGCTGCATTTCAACGTGGCCTAATCCTCAGCTAAAAAAGATCATTGCGGGCCGCGTCTTAGCGGCCCGTTAATCCGCGTCACGCCCCCCAAACATCTTTGCGAAGCCTGAAGTCTGGCCCTAAGCGCAACACCGTCACGTTACGCTGGACGCGATGTTGCGGGCCACCTATCCATTGACAAGTCACACTTCAATGCATGCGGCAGCAGGGGGATTAACTGCTTATTTGCCGCACGGTGATCGAAGCAATGCGGAGGATAGAATGCAAGAAATCGTAATATTATCAGGCGCGCGAACCGCAATCGGGACGTTTGGCGGCGCACTGGCGGGAACCTCAGCCATTGACCTGGGCACCGTTGCGGCCAAAGCCGCACTGGACCGCGCGGGCGTTGCGGGCACGGCCATCGGCACCACCGTTTTCGGCCATGTCATCAACACAGAACCCCGCGACATGTACCTATCGCGGGTCGCTGCAATGCAGGCGGGCGTGCCGGAAACCGTTCCCGCGATGAACATCAACAGACTGTGCGGTTCGGGCGTGCAAGCGATTGTATCGGGAGTTCAGGCCCTGCAATTGGGCGATGCCGAATTTGCGCTGGTTGGTGGAGCCGAGAATATGAGCCGCGCCCCCTATACCGTTCCCTCCCTTCGGTTTGGCCAGAAAATGGGCGACATCGGGGCCACTGACATGATGCTCGGCGCGCTGACCTGCCCATTCGGAACCGGGCATATGGGTGTCACCGCGGAAAACGTCGCGCGTGAACATGGCATCACCCGCACTGAGCAAGATGCCTTTGCGCTAGAAAGCCAAAACCGCGCAGCCGCCGCGATCGATGCAGGCTACTTTGACAGCCAGATCGTGCCGGTTGAGGTCCGCGTCAAACGAGATACGGTCGAATTTGCCCGCGATGAACACCCCAAAGCGACCACCATAGAAAAACTTGGTGGTCTGCGCGCGGTGTTTCAAAAGGACGGGACCGTGACTGCGGGCAACGCTAGCGGGATCAATGATGGGGCAGCCGCACTTGTGCTTGCCACCGCAGAAGCCGCCGCGAAAGGCGGGCACAAGCCGATGGCCCGCGTGCTGGGATATGCCCACGCGGGCGTCCGCCCCGACGTGATGGGCATTGGTCCGATCCCAGCCGTTGAGGCATTGTGCGCACGAACCGGCCTTACGATTGCTGACTTCGATGTGATTGAAAGCAATGAGGCTTTTGCCGCCCAAGCACTGGCGGTCAACAAAGGCCTTGGGCTCGACCCCGCGCGTGTTAACCCCAATGGCGGCGCGATCGCGCTGGGTCATCCCGTCGGCGCGACGGGTGCGATTATCACCGTAAAAGCGCTGTATGAGTTGATCCGTACTGGCGGGAAGCGTGCCCTGATCACCATGTGTATCGGCGGCGGTCAGGGCATCGCTTTGGCGATTGAACGCCTGTAACGCTAAACTGTTGCGCGCTTAGTAGCCGAGCGCGCAACCGTCCTTGCGGGGATCAGAGGCACCTTCAAGATAACCGCTTTCATCAATGCGGATCGCTTGCGCGCCGCCAATCGGCCCATGCGGAATTTCGACATTGTGGCCCATGCTTTGCAGCTCAGCGCGGACAGCATCGCTATAGCCCCGCTCAACCTTTAGCACGCCCGTGTCCGAGAAACACCGTGGCCCATCGATGGCCGATTGTGCATCCATTCCGAAGTCCGTCAGGTTGGAAACAAACCGCGCGTGTCCGTTCGCCTGATACGCGCCGCCCATCACACCAAAGGGCATGATAACTTTGCCGTTCTGCTTGAGCATGGCCGGAATAATAGTGTGCATAGGGCGTTTGCCCGGACCATATTCGTTGGGATGCCCGCTTTGCAGAGTGAAGCCAGCACCGCGGTTTTGGAACAAAATACCATATTTATCAGATGCCAAACCACTGCCGAAGCTGTGGAAAACCGAGTAGATCAGCGACACAGCCATTCCGTCTTTGTCGACAACTGTGATGTAGATGGTGTCTTTGTGCACGGCTTCGGTCCGTGTGTGGACCTCTTGCGCGGCGCGCTTTGGGTCTATCAGCGCGGCCAAACCCGAAGCCGTTTCTGGGGCCAGCATATGCGCCAAAGCAGTCGTGTGGTCAGGATCCGCAATGAACCGGTCCCGCGCATCATAGGCAAGCTTCGCGGCCTCGGCTTCAATATGGGCGCGTTTGGTGCCGAATGGATCAAGGCTCGCGATATCAAATTGCGACAGAATCGCGTTCATCAAAATCGCCGTCGCGCCCATGCCGTTGGGCGGATGCTCGACCAGCTCTAGCCCGTTGTGCATACCGCTTACAGGCGTTGTGTAATCCGCAGATGTTGCCGCAAAATCGTCCAAGGTATGCTGACCACCCAAGGCTCGCAGGCTATTCACCATGTCTTCGGCGACCGAGCCTTCGTAAAATCCGGCGCGGCCGTTTTTGGCAATAGCCTCTAGTGCGTTTGCCTGATCCGGCAGGGCAAAGTGTGTGCCCATTTTGGGCGCTTTGCCCCATGGCAAGAACAGTTCGCGGGCGCGACCCTGCGGCGTTTCTTCGGCTTCGGCCCAATCAAAAGCGACCCGAGGTGCGACAGGAACCCCATCGCGGAAATATGGAATAACCGGCCCAAGGGTATCGGCGATGCCTAGCTTGCCGTGATCGGAGGACAGTTTGCAAAACGCATCGACTGCGCCGGGCACCGTGACCGCATCGGCGGAATAGAGCGGCACGGCTGTCAGACCCCGGTCGCGCAGCGATTGAGCAGACGCGCCTGCCGGTGCCTTGCCCGAGCCATTTAGTGCGATCACATCTTCAGACCCCGCTGGTTTGAGCAGCACAAAGCAGTCGCCGCCCAACCCGGTCATCTGTGGCTCGCAGAGCCCAAGCAAAACAGCGCCCGCAATTGCGGCATCAACCGCATTGCCGCCCCGCATCAGGGTTTCGATTGCCACCCGGCTCGCCAATGGGTGCGAGGTCGCACACATGCCCCGGGAAGCGAGTACTGGGGACCGGCCCGGAAGTTGTAAGTCGCGCATTTTGTTCTCCGCTCAGTGTGAAGCGTGACTTTAGCGCGAGAATTTCAGAAGCCAAGATGGGGATTTCAGCGAGCCAAGTGAGCGGAACAGGCTTTGGTCACTTTCGAGGTCGCACCCTAAAACCCCACACAGCACGTGAACCTGTTTTCGTCATCAATTCGTTCGTAATTGATACTGTCGGTCAACGTATGGATCATGAACCAGCCAAACCCGCCCTCGGGCATGTCTTGGATGTCTTTGGTCAAGCTGGGCAGGGACGCACCGATCAAGGCATCGGCGGGGACAGGCGGACCTTGATCTACGGTTCGGATGTAGACCGCATTTTTGTCGGGCCGCTTGTGCGCATGAACCGTGAGGTGAATATTGCCCTTCCCCGACGCGCAATACCCATGCTCCACGATATTATTAAGCAGTTCAGCCAATACAATTAAAATGTCGTCTTTGGGCTCAGGCTCAACCGCATTACGCTCCAACTCAACCTGTAGCTTTTTCAGATGATCCGAAACATGAGCGAACGTGCCCGGAAATGCACAGTCGATCAGAGTTTGAGGTGACATGACCCGCTCCCAAAGCTTATGCGGCGCTTTGCTCGGAGCCGAAGGCGGTTTTGGCATCTAAGTGAAGGACGAAAATACTATCCATCCGCGTGAGCTTGAGCACCTTTTGCACGGCATCCTGTAACCCCGCGAGCTCAAGTTTCTGTCCACTCGGCAGCATCTTCATCACGGCAACAAGTGCCCCAAGGCCCGAACTGTCAAGGAATGCGACCTTTTCCAAATCAACGACCACACGACCCTTATGGCCGACCAAAAGCTTGCGAAACGCATCCTTGAACTGCACAGCAATCGCCGCATCAATGCGCTCATCCTCAACCGTTACGCAAAGCGCATCGGGCTTTATCTGGGTCGTCAACTGCATCACGGCTTCCCTTCAAACTCTCACACATTTCGAAAACCGTACGCCACAATTATTACCAATCCGTTTCCATCGATCAAAACGCTCGACCCTACGAAGACACATGAGTATCTGTAGCCTCACATCTTGTGGCACTTACATCCCAAAGGACGATCATGGCCGACTACGCAATGCTGCATCAAACGACCGCCGCGCTAACGGCAGGCGAGGATGATTTAGTCGCTCTGATGGCGACCGTCGCCTGTGAGGTGCATCACGCCGACGACAGATTTGATTGGACCGGATTTTACCGCGTTGTCGCCCCTGAACTGCTAAAAATTGGACCCTACCAGGGCGGGCATGGCTGCCTTGTGATCCCCTTTTCGCGTGGCGTATGCGGGGCCGCTGCACGCACCGAGACGACGCAATTGGTACCGGACGTGGACGCCTTTCCAGGCCATATTGCTTGCGCCAGCTCCACCCGATCCGAGTTGGTCCTGCCGGTACATGATAACGCAGGCAAGCTGATTGCGGTTTTTGATATCGACAGCAATCAGCCAGACGCATTTACCGCCCAAGATGCGGCCGAGTTGGAACGCTTGCTCCGAGATGTTTTTACCCGCCCTTAACGCGGATCGCGATCTTTCTCGTGCCTAAGTACGATCAACTCACACTTAGACCTGCGCGTATTTCGCGAAATACAATAGAAATCATGATTTTTCTTGATAGGTGCTCTATTTACTGTTAGCGGCCTCACCTATTCAGAAGGGAGCTATCATGGACCTGAATACACTTTCGCTCGACGAGCTAAAAAAGCTGAAACGTGATGTAGAAAAAGCCATCACTTCATTTGAGGAACGGCGCCTGCTTGAAGCACGCAAAAAGCTCGAAGATTACGCTAAGGAAATTGGCGTTGATTTGAACGAAGTTGCCGGCATGAAGAAAACAACGAAAAGCGTTAATCCACCAAAATATCGCCACCCCGAAGATTCAGCCCTCACATGGACCGGACGTGGACGTAAACCAAAGTGGATTGTTGAGGCTCTCGACGCTGGAAAAGACCTCGAATCCTTCGCCATTTAACGGCGTAATTGATTTAGTAAATCAAGCGAGACATATCCATCGGGCGTCGCTCCGATGCTCGCTTGATACCGCCTCACGGCAGACAACGTGTTGGGCCCAATTTTCCCATCCACAGCGCCGGGATCAAACCCCCTGCGCGCCAGCAATTGCTGAACTTCCTTCCGCTCTACAAACCGCAGCCCCCTGTCTCCACGGGGCCAAGACGCCTTAAAATCCGGCCGACCTGCAATGCGGTCTGCTAGGTGGCCCACCGCAATCACATAGGCATCTGCTGGGTTATATCGCTCAATCACTTGGAAGTTTTGATAGATCGCAAAGGCCACGCCCTTTGCACCAGCGGGCACCAAAATCGAAACGCGATCACTGTTGGGCAATTGTCCGCCGCGTGCAGGACGCACACCCAATTGACGCCACGCATTCGCGGATTTGCGAATTCGGTCACCGGTTTGACCGTAATCAAATCCATTGGGCAATTCGACTTCTACACCCCAAGGCATGCTTTTCTGCCATCCGAACCGCGCCAAATAATTGGCAGTTGACGCAAGGGCATCGCTCGGATCGTCCGACCAGATATCACGGCGGCCGTCCCCGGTAAAATCAACGGCATAAGCGTTGTAGCTAGAGGGCATGAATTGCGTATGCCCCATAGCACCCGCCCAAGACCCGGTCATATTCTGCGGCGCAATATCGCCGTTTTGCAAAATTGTTAACGCGTTAACTAATTCACTTTCGAAAAAGCGCGCGCGGCGGCCATCAAAAGCGAGAGTAGCCAATGCGGAAATAGTCGGCTCGGAGCCGCGGAAGGTGCCATAGGCACTTTCTAGCCCCCAGACCGCCACAACGATCTCTTTCGGCACGCCGTATTGCGCCTCAATCCGGTCTAAAACACGGGCATGTTTGCGCAAAGCGGCCTTACCGTTGCGCACACGCGTCGCAGACACAGCACTGTCCAAATATTCCCAGAGCGTCTTGGTGAACTCGGCTTGGTTGCGATCCCGGCGGATCACGTCAGGCAAATACTGCGCCGCTTCAAATGCCTGATCCAATGTACGTTGCGAAATACCCTGCCCCCGCGCACGACGCTTGAACGCCCCCACCCAGCGGTCAAATCGCGCATTCGCAGCAACCTCAATTACCGGCGTTTGGAGCGTCGGGGCCTTCGGGCGTGGCACGGGGCTTAACGTTGAGAGTGTGACCGTCGAAACCTGAACGCGAGGCGCTGGCCGCTCAGAAGTGTCCACAGCCAAAGGGCTGGCCTCTACGCCTCCACATAATAGAACAAATCCGATGACTGCTGCTGCGCCGCGCATGGTGTCTCCCATTTGACTGTTCGCACGCAGAGCGTAACGCGAATGGGAAAAATCACAAAGACAGTTCGCAGAGGATAAGCGGGTCTGTGCTACTTGGTGGATCGACGGCGCGTCGACTTTTTGACACGCTTACCTTTGTGCCGAACAGGCCCTTTTCCGCGCCGCTTGGTGAACTGTTTGGTCACCGCGCCATCGATCTCAAGCATTTCAAGGGTCAGCCCCCCCGTCACGGGCACGGCTGCGGCCAGTTTGACGGTCACGCGCAGCCCAATTCCAATTTGCAGGCCGCTCTCGGTGCCCTCAAGCACCTGCGCATCGCGGTCATAGCGGAAATATTCACGCCCCAGACTGCGAACCGGGATCATCCCATCCGCGCCCGTCTCATCCAGCCGTACAAACACGCCAAACGCCTGCACGCCACTAATGCGCCCGGTAAATTCTGCGCCAACATGGTTGCTCAGAAAGGCCGCGAGGTAACGGTCCGAGGTGTCCCGCTCGGCCACCATCGACCGCCGCTCTGTGTCAGAGATCAGCTTGGCCGTGTCATCCAGCGTTTCGGTGTCCTGCACGCTCAACCCGTCATCGCCCCATTTGTGCGCCGCAACCAAACCGCGGTGCACGATCAGGTCGGCATAGCGCCGAATGGGCGACGTGAAATGCGCATAGGCCTTCAGCGCGAGACCAAAGTGCCCAATGTGTTTGGGCGTGTAATAGGCCTGCGTCATGCTACGCAGCGTGGACATGTTGATCAGCTCGGCAAAGTCGCTCTCGGACGCGTCATTGAGCAATTTGTTCAACTGCCGGGTTTGCAGAACCTGCCCTTTGGCCAGCGAAAAGCCACTGGCCTGCGCGGTGTCCCGCAGGGCCTCCAGCTTGTCGGCGTTGGGCTCTTCGTGGGCACGGTACAACAGAGCTTGGCCCCGGGTGCCAAGCTCTTCGGCGGCGGCGACATTGGCCAGCACCATGAATTCTTCGATCAGACGGTGCGCATCCAAGCGGTCCTTAAAGGCGACGGCTGTCACCTCCCCCTCGGGGCTCAGCTGGATGGTTCGCTCCGGCAGATCAAGTTCTAGCGGTTGCCGTGAAGCCCGCGCGGTCTTGAGCGCGTCATAGGCCGCATAAAGCGGACGCAAAACATCCTCAAGAAACGGCTCAGTACGGTCCGTGGGCGCGCCATCTATAGCGGCCTGAACCTCTTCGTAATGCAGCGACGCATGTGATTTCATAAGGCCCCGCGTGAACCGCTGACCAATCTTTTCACCTGACGCATCAATCTGCATCCGCACCGCGATACAGGGCCGCTCAACCCCTTCGTGAAGCGAGCATAGGTCCCCCGAAAGCCGATCCGGCAGCATCGGCACCACACGGTCAGGGAAGTATGTTGAGTTGCCGCGCCGACGCGCCTCTCGGTCGAGTTTGGAGCCGGGGCGCACATAATGCGCAACGTCCGCAATGGCGACCCAGATGATATGACCGCCAGGATTTTTAGGATCATCATCGGCGTGCGCAAAACAGGCATCGTCGTGATCCCGCGCATCATGGGGATCAATCGTGATCAGCGGCAGCTCGCGCAGATCTTCGCGCTTGCCCAGATCGACAGGCGTTGCGGCGTCGGCTTCTTCCATGACCGCATCAGGAAAGTGATCGGGAATACCATGTTGATGGATCGCAATCAGGCTAACGGCTTTGGCCGCACCCGGATCACCCAACCGCGCCACCACACGGGCGCGGGGCATACCCATGCGCCCTTTGGGCCCGGTCTGTTCGGCCTCAACCAATTCTCCGTCCTGCGCGCCCTCTCGGGCACCGGCAGGCACGTGCCATTCGCGGTCTGCACCCTTATCGATCGGCACGATGCGACCGGCCTCGGCCCCCGCACGGTAAACCCCCAAAATCCGCTTGGGGTTGGTGCCAATGCGGCGGATCAACCGACCGATGTATTCGTGCGTTTCGTCCTGTACAGCCTGCAACCGCACAAGCGCCTGATCGCTTGGCCCCATTGCCGGGTCCGAGGCCTTTAGCTCCATCAGGATGCGCGGGACATCGCCCTCACCCTTCCACTGCAAAGGCCGGGCAAACAGGTCACCGTCTGCGTCAGTCCCCGTGACCTCAACCACCGCAACCGGTGGCAGCGTATCAGGGTCCGTATAACTGCGAGAACGTTTTTGCAGATGCCCCTCAGCCTCCAACTCGCGCAGGACGCGTTTTAGATCAATCCGCGCGGCCCCCTTGATCCCAAAGGCCTTGGAGATGTCACGCTTAGAAGTGAGCGATGGGTTATCGGCGATCCATTGTAGGATCTGCGGCTTGGTGGGTACCTGTGTCATAGGCATCCAGCTAGCACGCGGCCCGGTGTACGCCCAGCCCGAAAGCGGCGGGGCCGTCCTTATCGGCTACTCAGCGGGCGGGGTCGCGGCCTTGGTCAAAGGAACCACAGTATCTGGCGCGCTTGGCTCGAACTCGAAACTCTCAAGCTGACCGGCGCGCTTGCCCGCGCGTTCCGCTGCGATATTGATCCCTTCAACATCGCGCCGAGCTTGGCCGAAATGTGTGTTCAGCTTGCCCACACGCTCAACCACCAATTCCACATCGCGGTGCAACGCCGAGATCTGTTTGCGGATTTCGCCCGCCTGCGCCTGCATCCGCGCATCCTTGAGGATCGCGCGCATCGTATTCAACGTCGCCATGCAGGTCGTGGGCGATACGATCCAAACCCGCGCGACGAACCCATCGCGCACGACCTCAGGGAAATGCGCATGCAACTCGGCGTAAACAGCCTCTGAGGGCAGGAACATCAACGCGCCGTCCGCAGTTTCACCCTCTAGAATGTACCGCTCAGAGATCGCCTTGATGTGGGTGCGGATGGCCACACGAAAGGCGCGCTCAGCCTCCGTTTTAGCCTGCGGCGTGTCCGCGCGCACCAAGGCCTCATACGCCTCTAGCGGGAATTTGCTATCAATCACGATAGGCCCCGGAGGATTCGGCAAATGGATCAGGCAATCCGCGCGCTTGCCGTTCGAAAGCGTTGCTTGCAGCGAATAGCTGTCTGCTGGCAGCGCCTTGGACACGATATCATTCAGTTGGATTTCACCAAACGCCCCGCGCGTTTGTTTGTTCGACAAGATATCTTGCAGCGACAGAACATCACCCGATAGCTTTTCGATCTTGGCCTGCGCGCGGTCGATGGTTTCCAAACGTTCTTGCAACGCACCCAGCGAACGCGCCGTACGGTTTGAGGTGCCGTGCAGCGTCTCACCCATGGATTTTTGCACGTCTTCCAACCGCCGTTCCATATTGGCTAGCATGGCGGATTGGGCTGTGGCCTGTGCCTCTGACACGGCTGCAAGCGCACCAGTGATCTGCATCTGACCATCGGACAGAGCTTGGACACGAGTGCTGAAATAGGTCATCTGCCCCGCGATAGGCTCTAACGCGCGGGCGGTACGGGCGGCGGTTCGCAAGGATAGAAACACCAGCAGGATGACCAGCGCACCCGCCCCGATCAGGGCCAAGGTGACCGGATCATCCAACGTAATCTCAATGCTGCCCAGACGGATCATGTGCGCCCAAACAGCCGTTCGATGTCAGACAGTTTCAGCTCCACATAGGTGGGTCGTCCATGGTTGCATTGGCCGGAATGGGGCGTGGCTTCCATCTCGCGCAGCAGCGCGTTCATTTCCTCTGCACGCATTTGGCGGCCAGAACGGATGGACCCGTGGCAGGCAATGCGACTGAGCACAGCCTCAATCCGGGATTGCACCGTCAGCGTATCACCGGTGTCGTCCAACTCATCCAGAATATCCCGCAACAGCGCCTCGGCGTTGATAGTGCCCAAAATGGCAGGGGTTTCGCGCACGGCAATCGCGCCCGGGCCAAAGGGTTCCAGCACAAGGCCAAATCGTCCCAGATCAAGCTCCAACAGACGGTCCGCATCCGTCCCTAATTCAACGATATCCGGGATCAAAAGGGCCTGCGTCGGAACACCATTTTCTGCCATCTGACGCTTTAGCTTTTCGTACACAAGCCTTTCATGGGCGGCATGCTGGTCCACGATAACCATGCCATTTTGCGTCTGGGCAATGATGTAGTTTTCATGCACCTGCGCGCGGGCTGCTCCCAAGGGGCCATAAGTCGCCTGAGGCGTATCGGGGGCCGCGTCGATGACCGGCTCAAACCGCGCTGTTGGCTCGGCAAAGGCGGGCGTTTCGATCTGATAGCTTTGGGGGCGGAGGCTCGGGGAACGCTCCATCTGATAGACCGGCGCGGTCGGGGCTTCGGGGCGCATGGCCCCAAGCGTGGCGTCGGCCACAGTGGTCGACGCACGGTGCCCCGCATTGGCCAAGGCATGCCGCAGTGCGCTGACGATCAGGCCGCGCACCATGCCCGGTTCCCGAAAGCGGACCTCCGACTTGGCAGGATGCACGTTGACGTCCACCAATTCCGGCGGGCAGTCGATGAACAGTGCCGCAACCGGATGCCGATCCCGGCTCAAAAAATCATGATACGCGCCGCGCAACGCCCCAAGTAGCAGCTTGTCCCGCACAGGTCGCCCATTCACGAACAAAAACTGCGCCACTGCTGCCCCGCGCGAATAGGTAGGCAGGGCGGCATAACCGGTCAGGCCAATTCCATCCCGCTCTGCATCAATGGGCAAAGCGTTTTCGGCGAAATCCTTGCCCAACACGGTAGCAAGCCGCCCATGCAGCGCATCAAACAGATCACCGGTTTGCGGGTCCGCGCGAAAGGTAACCCGCGCCGCATCAGCAGACACATCGCGCAAAGTGAACCCAACGAAGGGTTCGGCCATAGCGAGGCGTTTGATGACATCCGATATCGCCTGCATCTCCGCCCGGTCGGTGCGCAAAAACTTGAGCCGCGCAGGCGTTGCATAGAACAAATCGCGCAGCTCCATCACGGTCCCGCTGCTGAGCGCGGCGGGCTTGCCGACGCCAAGTGCACCGCCTGTGACGGTCAGGCTCGTCGCTTCTTCACCAGCCGTGCGGGACGTCAGCGTTAGCCGCCCAACAGCCCCAAGAGAGGCAAGCGCCTCTCCTCGGAAACCGAAGGAATGGATGTTGGTCAAATCCGAGCCGTCGATTTTGGACGTGGCGTGGCGTGAAACGGCCAAGGGCATCTGCATAGGCGCGATCCCGTGGCCATCATCCGTGACGCGGATCAGTGTTTTACCGCCATCCGCGATATCAACAGTGATGCGCCGCGCGCCAGCATCCAGCGCGTTTTCCACCAATTCCTTAACGGCAGAAGCGGGGCGCTCGATCACCTCGCCTGCGGCGATGCGGTTGACCGCGCTTTCATCAAGCTGACGGATCGTCGGAAGGGATATATTGCGGTCGGGCGCGTTCATACCGCTAGAAGTAGCATGTTCACGCCCGATTCTGCCAGTGTGTTAGTTGAAGCCTTGCGGCTGCCCAACGATCACAAAATGCATGTCCTCAACCACCAAATGCTCAGCGGCAACGCGCTGAATGTCTTCTAGCGTGACGGCGTTTACCTGATCATTGCGGGTCTCGATGTAGTCCACGCCCAACCCCTGCGCCTGCATCCCCGCAAGGATACCCGCGATCCGCCCGTTGCCATCAAACCGCAGTGGATAGGCCCCGGTGAGATAGGTTTGAGCGGCATCTAGCTCCTCTGGGGTGACGCCGTTTTCGGCCATGTCGGCCCAGATGGATTGGATCAAGTCGATGGCAGGCCCGACGTTTTCATTTGAGGTCGAAAACTGCCCCAGCCACTGGTTGCCATAATCGCGCGAAGCAAGGAACGAACTGATCCCATAGGTCAGCCCGCGCCGTTCGCGCACGTTCACCATCAGGCGCGATTCAAACCCGCCGCCACCAAGAATGTGGTTCGCCACAAAGGCCGGGAAAAAGTCGGGATCGTCACGATCCACCCCGGCGTGGCCGAACAAAACCACCGATTGGGGTGAGCGATAGTCAACGATGGTCTGCCCACCCTCCAGCGCAAGCTTTGCCTCAACAGGCATAGGCGCGCCGGTCGCAGGCAAATCGCCCAGCAACGTATCCAGCAACGGCCCAAGCTCTGCCGCAGAAATATCGCCCGTCACGCCGATATAGACCCTGTCGCGGGCAAAAACAGCCTGATGCGCGGCGATCAAATCTGCACGCGTCAACGCATTCACGCTTTCAACGGTGCCTTCTTGCGCAGTCGCATAGGGGTGCCCCGGATAGCTAAGCGCGGCCAGCGTCGTGCCCGCGATGTCGTTTGGATCGGTTTCGTTGCCCTCAATAATCGACACAATCTGTGTTTGAACGCGGTCGATCGCGTCTTGGTCAAAACGGGGAAACTTGATCGCGTCACGCAACAACGCGAGGCTTTCTTCACGGTTTTCCGTCAGGAACTGCGCCTCAATCTGGACGCTATCCCGAAAGGTATCAAAGCCGAAATTAGCAGCAACGGCTTCGGTCGCTTCGGTAAAGGCGCGGGCGTCGCGGTCACCGGCGCCCTCTTCTAGGAGGCCCATCATCATATAGGTCGCGCCACGCTTGCCTTCGGGATCAAGCGAGCTGCCGCCCTTGAAGCGGATGTCCATCGCCACAAACGGGATCGACGGTTCCTCCACCAGCCATGCTGTGATCCCACCGGGTGAGGTGACCTCCTGGATTTCAACGGCCGCGCGTGCGCCGAAGGGCACGAGTACGGCGATGATCAGAGCGAAACGGAGCATCATTGCGTGGCCTCCTCGGCGGATGGGTTGGTCAGATAACCCGTGACAGATGTGTTCAGATCGAGCAGCGATTGGGCAGCGGCAAGGATTTGTTCTTCGGTCACAGCCTCAAGGATACTTGGCCACATCTGCACGTCCTCTACGGTCAAGCCCGAGGTCAAAGCCGCGCCATAGCTGCGCGCACGCCCCTGCAAACTGTCCTGCCCATAGATCTCAGAGGCCCGCACCTGCGCCTTGAGCCGTTCCAGCTTGGCACTGTCGATCCCGGCCTCAATAAAGGTTTTGAGCGAACGCTCCATGTCAGCCTCGGCCTGCTCGAGAGTCCGGCCAGGGACGGGCACGACCAACATACCAAACGTCGTGTCGTCCAGCGACATGCCGCTATAAAACGCCTCTGTGTAAAGCGCGGATTTCTCAGTCTGCTCTAGCAGGTTTCCCATGTGCGAAGTCGCGGAATTGCCCCCCAACAGCGCGGCCAAAAGGGTATAGGCCGCCGCATCCTGCTGCGCGCCGGCATCCCGTTCAGGCGCAAGCCACGTGCGGATCACATACGGGTTGGACACGCGATCATCGACCATTTCCATATGGCGAGCCGACAAATGCTCAGGCTCCGCGGGGCGTGCCCGAGGCGGTAGGTTTTCGGACGGCGGCACGGGGCCATAATACTGCGTAGCCAGCGCGTGGACCTCATCGGGGTCAACGTCACCCGCCACCACAAGCACCGCATTGTTGGGCGCATAATGCAGCGCATAGAAATCAAGCGCGTCTTGGAGTGTCAGTGCGGCCACTTCATCGCGCCACCCAATGATCGGGCGGCCATAGGGGTGGTTCAAAAACTGCGCCGCACGGCGTTGTTCGCTGAACAAGGCGCCCGGATTGCTGTCGGTGCGTTGGGCACGCTCTTCGACCACAACATCGCGCTCGGTCAGCATGTCTTCATCGTCCAGCACCAGATTGCGCATGCGGTCCGATTCCATGCGCATCATCAGCTCCAAGCGGTCCGAGGCGACGCGCTGGAAATACGCGGTGTAGTCATAGCTGGTAAACGCGTTGTCAGAGCCGCCATTGGCCGCAACCACGCGACTGAACTCACCGGGTTCCATCGTTTCGGTGCCCTTGAACATCAGATGTTCCAGAAAATGCGCGATACCGGATTTGCCGGACGTTTCATCCGCTGAGCCGACCTTGTACCACATCATGTGGACGACGACGGGGGCGCGGTTGTCCTCAATCACGACCGCCTCCAACCCGTTATCAAGGGTAAAGGTCGTCACGCGATCAGCGGTTTGCGCCTGTGCGGCGGCAGAGAACGCGAAACATGCGAGGGTAGCGAGAGCAAAGCGGCGCATAGGGCCTCCGAAGGTCAGGGCTATTGCATAGGAGATGGGCACCGATGCCGCGAAGTCAACGGACAGTACCTATTCCTGACGACCTCGTGAGGGCGCGGCTACTGCTCTAGCAGGGCAGGATTTGGGGGAGCGGCGGGTGTCCGAACACCTGCGTCACGCAAACGTTGCAGTTCGCGGTACTTGTCCAGCGACTGGGGCCGGTAGGATTTGTAATAAACGTTAACGTTAAACAAACGCTCCAACGTCAGGCCATCATTGGCCCGGCGAAACGCCTCATCCTCGGTGGCGAGGGTCGTGCGAATGTCGGACCCCACGCCGTAGCGCGTTACGGTCGCGATCAGCCCACGGTCACCGCCAACGCTCGCATCCACGCGACCACCCAATGCGGCCACTGCGTCAGCTGCGGGGGTTGGGTCGGTCCGATTGACGCCACCGGGCGTCGGTACAGGCAGTTCGGCAAAGGTTTCGGGCTGTAGCAATGGGGTCGTCGGCAGGATCGAAAATTCATCCGGCGTTCTGTCCGTGTTGCGCAGGTTCATCAGGTTAGGGGCCGCATCCCGGTCCCCACAGGCTGACAACGCCACAAGGGCGGCAAGGCTCATTAGGCTGACCCGAAGTTTTCCCATTGGTCCAAGACTTTCCTGCTACTCGTGAGTTCGTTTACCGCAAAGAACGGACGCCGTCACGCGGGCTTTTTCGTCTCGTCGGCAAAGAACACCAAACCGAATGCGCCAGCAAAGATAAAGATATCGGCAATGTTGAAGGTAAACGGGTTTTGGATGCCGCAGCAGGACATGTTGAGAAAGTCCGCAACGGCGCCGTAAATCACCCGGTCCAGCGCATTGGCCAATGCCCCGCCCACAATCATCCCTGCCGACACCCGCGCGATGGGTCGCGGCAAACGACGCGCCCAGTGGACCAGCCACCCCGAGATGCCCAGCGCCAGCGCGATCAAAACCCAGCGCGTCATATCACTGTCTTGGGCAAAAAGCCCAAAGTTCACGCCCCGGTTCCACCCCATGCGAAAATTCAACAGCGGCGGCACCACATCCAGCGCCAACCGCGTCTTGAGGTCCAGCATATGAACCACGGCAACCTTGGACATCTGGTCGATGGCAAAGGCCACGGTGGCCCATATGAAGATCAATCGCATGTTTTGGACCTTAGTGCCGGAAGTGGCGCATGCCAGTGAACACCATCGCAAGACCGGCCTCATCGGCGGCAGCGATGACTTCATCGTCGCGCATGGAACCGCCCGGCTGGATCACACTGGTGGCACCGGCGGCAGCGGCCTCTAACAGACCATCGGCAAACGGGAAGAACGCATCCGAAGCCACAGCCGACCCAATGGTCAGGGGTTGTGGCAACGAAAGTGCCTCAGCCATACGCTCGGCCTTTTTGGCCGCGATAAGCGCGCTGTCCACACGGCTCATCTGGCCTGCGCCGACACCGACGGTGGCCTTATCTTTGACGTATACGATAGCGTTGGATTTCACGTGTTTGGCGACTTTCCATGCGAACAGCAGGTCGGCCAATTCCGCATCAGAAGGCGCGCGTTTGGTCACAACTTTTAGGTCATCAAGCCCGATGTGGCCCGCATCCTTGTCCTGCACCAACATCCCGCCTGCAACCTGACGGTAGCTGCGCAGGGCGGTGCGTGGGTTGGGCAAGCCGTCCGTGGTTAACAGGCGCAGGTTTTTCTTTTTGCCCAAGATTTCGCGCGCATCGGCATCGGCACCGGGGGCAATGATCACTTCGGTAAAGATGCCGCCAATCAGTTCGGCCGTGGCACCGTCCAGCGGTTGGTTCAGCGCGATGATCCCACCAAAGGCTGAGGTCCGGTCGCAGTCAAATGCGCTGCTGTAGGCTTCGGCCAGTGTCGCACCGCGTGCCACGCCGCAAGGGTTTGCATGCTTAATGATTGCACAGGCAGGGCCATCGGCGGGGTCAAACTCCGCGACCAACTCAAACGCCGCATCGGTGTCGTTGATGTTGTTGTAGCTGAGCTCTTTGCCCTGATGTTGCTCGGCGGTGGCGACGCCGGTGCGCGCAGAGCCATCCACATAGAACGCAGCCTGTTGGTGCGGGTTTTCGCCATACCGCAGGCTTTGGGTCAACTCACCGGCAACAACGACGCGGCGGGGGGTTTCCTCACCGATGGCGCTGGCCATCCAGGTTGAGACCGCAGCGTCATAGGCACCCGTGCGGGCATAAGCGATTTGCGCGTGCCGCTGGCGGAATGCGAGGCTGGTTTGACCATCTTGGGCGTCCAGCTCTGCCAAAAGGGCGCTGTAATCCTCAACATCGACAATCGTTGTGACAAAGCCGTGGTTTTTCGCAGCAGCACGGATCATGGCGGGGCCGCCAATGTCGATGTTCTCGATCATTTCGCCGTAGTCCGCGCCACGGGCAAGGGCGGCCTCAAACGGATAAAGGTTCACGACCAGCAGGTCGATGGCCCCAATGTCATGCTCTGCCATCGCCGCAGTGTGCTCGGGGTTGTCGCGCAGCGCAAGAAGGCCGCCGTGCACTTTGGGGTGAAGCGTCTTGACCCGGCCATCCATCATTTCAGGGAAGCCTGTCACATCCGCCACGTCCCGCACCGCGATACCTGCGTCCCGGATTGTCTTGGCCGATCCCCCGGTGGACAGCAATTCAACGCCCCGAGCGTGCAACGCACGTGCAAGGTCCAGCAGCCCGGTCTTGTCTGAAACGGAGATAAGCGCGCGGCGCAGTGGCACGAGATTGGTCATAGGAGGTGTCCTCTTGGGTCTTTGGTCGGGCGGCCCCGGCGATGATACGCCCTAGGCTTAGGGCGACACATGCGCGTCCTGCGCCTTGGTCAGGGTCCAGTCAATGGTGGCGGCATACTTCACCAATCGGTCGGATAAAACGATCTGTTTTGTCGCGCGTGGCTTTAATCGCGCCGGGTCCAGATACACGGAGGGAGCAAGGCTGGCAAATCGGCCCTCACCGGGACGGAAAATCCAAACCTCAGAGTTGGGCAATTGGATCGAGACGGCGCGACCGCCCAAATCCACTTCAGCCTCGGTATCCGGATGCAGATGAAACCGCAGGCTTAGCGCGATGCCTTCTAATCCGGTGGCATCCATGACCCTGTCAAACTGTGCTTTGTCCGCACGTGTCAGGGCGCGCAGGCTATCCTCAGCCGTCAATGTGCGCCCATCCAAGCTTAGCGCGAGGCGGCGCAGGTGGGTCAACCCTTGGCCGCGCACATACCCATCATGGCTCATGATTAGGGTCGTCATTTTGCGGCTTTCGGACTTTTGGGCGATGACTTTGTGCGGGGCCTGAACCAGCGGTGCGATGGGCCCTTCTGCGCCAATCACCTCGGGCCCGATGCGGGCCGAGGAATATCGATCCAACCCCATTGTCGAATGGCTTGCCGTGGCCCGGCAGGCCCGCGCCCAATCGGGGCCAAACGCAGAGCCCGCTCCGCAATTCACGATCACGCCGTGTCCGTCGGAGTTCAGCTCAAACGCAAGCGTACTGGCGTGGGCCGCACCCGAAGCCTCACCCGTAGGTGGGGCAGCCGCATCCACAATGACGGTCGTGCGGCCATGGTGCAGCGTGTCGTATCCCATTGCCTGAACCTTGGCAGCGGGTGTGCGGATGTCCGAGAGAACCAACGCCTTGTCCAACTGCCCCGGCGCGCCGCCACTGCCGCCGTGAAACCGCGCCAACTGACCATCCACATGGCGCAATGCCCGCAGGGTGGGCGCGATCCGTTGCAGCGCGGCCTCGATCTCAAATACCGGCTCTTTGCCCCCTTCGCTTAGGGCGGACCGAACCCACCCCAGCAAGGTAAAGACCTCAAGCAACTCATCCGGGTTGCGCGATGCCACGCCACCATCCGGCGTCACACAGGCCGCAACCGTGCGCGCCAACGCCTTGAGGGCGATTTCACGGATGGGCTCATACCCCTCAAGCGTGAGACCCGCATAGATCAACCCGGTCAACGCCTCGATCCGAGGCAACCCCTGCGGACCACGCGGCCATTCACGGCGCAAAAACAGCGTTTGTCGGGAGAGGCTGTGAAACAGCAAAGCCTGCGATTTGGGCGGCATATGCATCAGCAGCATTGGCGCATGCGTGATCAACCGCACCAACCGCCGACCCGTCACCGCAGGGGTCCAGCCCGGCCCCTTTCCGGTGCCAAACCGCGCGATCCAGTCGAGCGTCCATGCCTGCGCCGTCTCTCGCGCGGCGGTGTCACCAATGGCCGCAATATCCTCAAGCCACTCGAAACTGTGCAAAGCGTTGGCAAAGGCATCAGACGGGGGATCAACCGCCCAAACAGATGTGGATATGGGATGTTCAACCAGTGCGCCTGCAAACAGCAGGTTACCCGCCATGATCTGACGCCCCTTGGGATAGGACCCGATGGCCTGCGGCTGAGGATGACTAACAAAGGCGCGCGCGCCGCGCCCCGGATGCGCAAGCAAAACCCGCAACCTGCGGGCCGTACCCGGTCTGGGCCAGCGAGGATGTGAGGTGGGGAAAGCCACCATGGCGCGTCTGCTCAGTCTTGTTTTGCAACAATCCTAGGGGCTGACGCGCAACCTGTCACCCATCGCGACGCAGCACCGAGATGTAAAAGCCGTCCATGCCGCCCTGCTCCGCCCAAAGATCAGGCAAAAGCCGCAGGCCATGGGGGCTTTGAGCTTGCTCCGGTAGGCCAAGGTTGGTGGGGTCCAGCGGCAGCGCGTTCCAGCCTGCGTGACGCTTAAGCGCTGCTTTGACTTGGAATTCTCCCTCCACGGGCAGAAGCGAGCATGTGCAATACAGCAAACGCCCCTCCGGCGCGACAAAGCCCAGCGCCCTGTCGAGCATCTGATACTGCAGCTGAGTGAGGGTCTCAATCTCGGCGGGTTTCCGCAAATGCGGCAAGTCCGGGTGACGGCGAATAGTTCCCGTGGCCGAACATGGCGCATCCAGAACGACCACATCGAAGGGGGCCTCGGGCTCCCACTCCATCACGTCGGCAACGATAACATCCGCCGCAAGACCGGTCCGCGCGAGGTTGTCCCGCAGACGCCGCACGCGTCCCTCAGAGATATCAAGTGCAGTCACGTGCGCGCCAGCCGCTGCCATTTGCATGGTTTTGCCGCCGGGGGCGGCACATAGGTCCAACACCCGAAGCCCCGAAATATCGCCCAAAGTGCGCACAGGGGTTGCGGCAGCCGCATCCTGCACCCACCAATCGCCGGTCTCAAACCCCGGAAGGGCCGTCACTTGCGCGCCCTCAATGCGGCGCGAACCGGTGGGCAAGTCGGTGCCGGGCAGCCCATCTGGCATCGCGGCTTTCATCGTTAAATCTAGCGGCACTTGCGCCAAATGCGCGGCCTCAATCGCCTCAAGCCGGTCCCGGCCATAGGCCTTGGCGATAGGTTTGCGCAGCCACGGCGGCAGGGTTGCACTGGGCAACGCATCCCACCCGGCGCGGTCCTGTGCCACTTTGCGCAGAACGGCATTCACAAGACCCGATTGCTTGGCCGTTTTGGGCACTGCCCCGGCAAGGGACACCGCACTATCGACCACACCATGCGGAGCGGCGTCGTCCAGCATCAATTCCGCCACGGCCAGCCGCAGAATTGCCTGCGTCCGAAGCGCGGGGGCGCGTTTGAGGTGCGGGCGCAACAAGGCGTCAATCCGACTGAGGTGGCGCAGCACCAACCCCGCCAAACGGCCGGCGCGCGCGGCATCGGCCCCATACATGGAAAGGTCGGATTGCGCCTCGGTGAGCATCCGTTTTTCGATAAGAACAGCGTGAAGCAGCCTGAGCGCGCCGTTGCGGGCGTCCTGACCTGAGGCGATGGGCGTTGCGGACATGGCGCTTTCTCTTGAGTCTGCGGAAGTCACGCGTATATCAAAGGCCATGGCTGACACAACACCCACCCCGCCCGAAGTTGATCCCGACACCCCACGGGAAACCGAAGCTGAGCGTCGCGCCAAGCTTCCCGAAGTCGCGCGCCGCGCCCTTGAGGAAGCCGACGCACGCAAAGCCGCGCAAGCCGCCGCCGAGATGCCGACAGAATTGGGCGGACGCGACGGGCCGGAACCCGTCCGCTATGGCGATTGGGAGAAAAAGGGCATCGCGATCGATTTTTGATTGCGCCTAGCGCAACTTCAGATCGGCGGAATCTCCAGCACCCTGATCGGACGTGAACCGCAGCGTATCTCCGTTCACGCGGACCTCTTGGCAATTGTAGCCAAGGTCATAGGTGCCCCAGTAAAGCGACCGGCAAAAGTAGTTGCCCTGCCATTGCCAAGCGCCCGTGACATCACGCCCAAAGCCACGGCCAAGGATGCCCCCCTGCCCGGTGACATCCAGTTTGATCCCAAAGCGTGTCAGCGCCTTGCCATCAATCAAAGAGACGAAATCCGTCCGCGAATCTATTTTCTCAAATGCATGCGCCGTCACCGGCAACATCAGCATGACCGCCCCAAAGGCTGCCAAAGCCGTCCAACGTTTAACCATAACATCACTCCTTGGTGATGCAGAGTATACGCAGGACTATGACATTTGGATTTATTTCAGCCCCAAAACGTCGAGCATATCAAATGCACCGGGGCCTTTGTCCTGCCCCCAAAGGGCGGCCTTCAGTGCCCCGCGGGCAAAAACTGAACGGTCGCTGGCAACGTGGCGCAGGGTCAAACGCTCTCCCTCGGCGGCAAAGAGGACGTCATGTTCACCAATGATGTCGCCGCCGCGGATGGCGTGAAAACCTATGGCCCCGCGTTCCCGCGCGCCAGTGATCCCGTCCCGGCCACGGTCCGCAACATCCGCCAGTGAAACGCCGCGCCCTTCGGCTGCCGCTTCACCCAACATCAGCGCAGTCCCAGAGGGTGCGTCGACTTTGTGACGGTGGTGGCCCTCAATGACCTCAATATCGTAGTCGGCGTCCAACGCAGCGGCGACCTGTTTCACCACCTGGGTCAACAGGTTAACCCCGAGGCTCATGTTGCCTGCGCGGACAATCGTAGCGTGACGCGCGGCAGGGCCGAGGGCTGCGATATCCTCATCCGATAGCCCCGTGGTGCCAATCACATGCACGGCACGGGCCTGTGCGGTCAGTTCGGACATCGCGAGGGTTGCGGCGGGCGTTGTAAAATCGATCACGGCCTGCGCATTGGCGACCACCTCAATGGGATCATCCGTCACCGGCACGCCGATATCCGCCCCACCCAGACACGCGCCCAGATCCCGGCCCGCCCAGTCGTGGCCTGGACGTTCCGTCACGCCCACAAGGCGACAATCGGGGGACGCTTGCACCACGTCGATAAGCATCCGCCCCATGCGACCCGAGCCGCCCATCACAACGATACCGGGCGTCTGTGACTGTGATTGGACCATGTTTTTGCCTCCTGGGAATTGAGCCCCGTTGATGCGCAATCCGCAGCCCAAAGGCAACGGGTTGCTTGCGCCCTTGCGCTTGCGGGCCTATCTGAGGCGAAACAACCAAGGGGCGCGCCATGGGCAAGTCGACTTTCTCTGATGGGGCCGGACCCTCGCAACGCCAGCTACGTGTTGGCGAATTAATCCGACGCACCATGTCGGAATTGCTGTTGCGCGGTGATCTGCATGACCCCGACCTAAACGCGCTGTCGATCACTGTGTCCGAGGTGCGTGTGTCCGGCGATCTGCGGATCGCAACGGCCTACGTCCTGCCCTTGGGTGGTGACAACAAGACCGCCGCAATCGAAGCACTCAAGCGCAACAAGGGTGAAATTCGCCGGGCCGTGTCCAAAGGTCTGACCATCAAACACTCGCCCGAGATCCGCTTTTTGATCGATGAGACATTCGACAAGATGGACGAAACCAAACGGCTTTTGGCAAGCGACCACGTGGCCCAAGACCTCAAGCCGGATACCCCCCAAGACCCCGACACCGAATGATACTGCGCGCGGCCATTGCACTTCTTTGCTTGTTGACCGCGCCCGCAGTGGCCTGTGAGCAGATCACGCACCGTGATGCGCGCTTTACCGTATGCGAAGTCGCGCCAGACGCCCGTGTGGAACTGTTCCTGCGTGATGAAGCGGGAAACATCCTTGGTGCGTTCTCATCCGTGAAATCCCGCGTTGACGGCACCATTGTCATGGCGATGAACGCGGGCATGTATCACGATGATCGCCGCCCCGTGGGCCTGTACATTGAGGACGGCATCCAAGAAGCCCCGATCGTCACCCGCGCTGGGCCGGGGAACTTTGGCCTTCTTCCCAACGGGGTCTTTTGCCTGCGCGCGGATCGCTCAGATGTGATCGAAAGCCGCGCATTTGCCGCAAACCAACCCGCTTGCACCGATGCCACGCAATCGGGGCCGATGTTGGTGATCGACGGCGCACTGCACCCACGGTTTCTGCCCGGCAGCACGTCACGCAACATTCGCAACGGGGTGGGCACTTCGGCCGATGGGCAACGCGTTGTTTTTGCCATCTCGGATGATGCGGTCACCTTTCACGAATTCGGAACCCTTTTCCGCGATGCTCTGGACCTGCCGAATGCACTATATTTCGATGGCCGGATCTCACGGCTGTATGCTCCCGCGGTGGGGCGCAATGACTTTGGCCTGCCTCTGGGGCCGATCGTCGCCGTGATCGCGGATTGACGGGCTTACACGGGCGCAGTAGCACGCGGCCTTCATCTTTCAGGACGGATCAAAACACATGGGACGCAAACGCAAGGGTCGCGCAGTGCACGGATGGCTGGTTGTGGACAAGCCTGCGGGCGTGACCTCAACCGCTGTGGTCAACAAGGTTCGCTGGGCGTTGGGCGCTCAGAAAGCCGGCCACGCAGGGACCTTGGACCCTGACGCAACAGGCGTTCTGGCCGTCGCCTTGGGTGAGGCCACAAAAACCGTGCCCTACATTACCGATGCGCTGAAATGCTACCGGTTCGAAGTGCGGTTGGGGGCCTCTACCACCACCGACGACGCAAGCGGTGAAGTGATTGAAACGTCTGATGCCCGTCCCACGGACGCTGAAATCGAATCTGCACTTGCCGCCTACCGTGGCGATATCATGCAGGTCCCGCCGCAGTTTTCCGCCGTAAAGGTCGATGGTGAACGCGCCTATGACATCGCCCGCGAGGGTGAGGTGATGGAACTGGCCGCACGCCCCCTTTGGGTGGATAGTCTGGATCTGATTGAGCGGACGGGCCCTGATACTGTCCTGCTTGAGATGGTCTGCGGCAAAGGCGGCTATGTCCGGTCAATCGCGCGCGATCTGGGCGCGGATTTGGGCTGCTTGGGGCATGTCGCGTGGTTGCGCCGCACATGGTCTGGCCCGTTTGAGGCCGAAGCCGCGCTGCCCTTTGACCAAGTCGATGCCTTGGCACAAACACCCGAGCTAGACACCCACATCCAACCCTTGGAATTAGGCCTAGAGGATTTGCCAATGCTGCCTTGCGCCGCCGACGGCGCCGCGAAACTGCGCAACGGCAATCCCGGAATGGTCTTTTCCTCTGACGTTGACTACGGCGAAGAGGCGTGGGCCGCGCTAGATGGCAAAGCCGTTGCCATCGGAACCTACCGGAGCGGTGAATTGCACCCCTCGAAGGTGTTTCAAACCTTCCAAAGTTGAAACATTTGGGGGGACAGGCATGTCAGTCGCAGCCCGTTGCCCCCCAAACACCGTCTAATTGTTACAGCCAATCACGGTGATAGGAACGCGCCTACACCTCGCCGTGAGGCGTGTATCCCGCTGCGCGTTTTGCCTGCATCCTAAGTGCAATCACATCAACGGGCCGTGCGTCACACACACATAACACACACCGCACGGTCCACCATTTTTAGGACTGCACAATGAACCGCTCTTTCTTTCAAATCCTCACCGCAGGTGCGCTCGCGACCATCGCGTTTGACCTATTCGGCCAAGGGCTTTCCCCGCTTTTTGGCTTTGCAAAACTTGCCCCTGTGGGCCTTGCCAATGGCACGCTCAACGCGGTTTTTGGTAGCTCACCCAAAGGCGCTGCTGATGCGCTGCATATCATGACGGGGCTGCTTGCCTATCCGCTGGGCTATCTGCTCGTCGCACGGCCCATTGCTGGAAAAATTCTGCCAAACCTGCATTGGAGCGGTGTCGCCATTGGCTATGGCATCGGGCTGTGGGTTTTTGCCCTGTATGGTATGGCGCATCTTGTGGCCGGGCTGAAACCCTTCCTCGGGTTTACGGGCATCACTTGGGTCGCGCTTTGGGGGCATATCCTCTTCGCGCTTGTCGCCGCATGGGTGCTAGAGCGAGAGGCCGAAGAACCCGCACACGCCTAAACAGACCAACACGCGGCCGCCCCTTTCCTCAGGGGTGGCCGTTCGTATATGCCACCCGTCATGATCACACGCACACATATCAAAGACGACGCCCCCTCCGTGGCGACCTATTCGAATTGTGAAACATACCGCTACGCGTTGACCCGCACATGGGACGACAGCGGCGCGCGGGTGAATTTCCTGATGCTCAACCCCTCCACCGCGACGGAGGTGCAAAACGACCCCACGGTGGAACGCTGCGAACGCCGGGCGCGGGCCTTGGGGTTCGGCGCATTTCGGGTCACGAATATCTTTGCACTTCGCGCCACAGACCCGCGCGACATGCGCGCCGCTGCCGATCCCATCGGTGCAGGTAATGACGCCGCCATCCTAGAGGCCGCGGATTGGGCCACACAGGTGGTCTGCGCTTGGGGCACGCACGGCGCACATATGGGGCGCGGGATTGCGGTTGAGGCGCTGTTGCGCCCAACGGGCGTGCCGTTGTTGCACCTAGGGCTGAGCAAAGCGGGCCATCCGAAACACCCGCTTTACATCAGCTACACGACCCAGCCAGAGCCGTGGCACCCCGCCTAGACCCTAGTCCTTGGGCGTGGTGCGCGCATACTCAGGCGTGATTGGGATGTGTTCATCATCATCGCCGGGTGGCAGCTGAAACGGGCCGTTTTCCCAATCGGCCGCCATCCACGCCTCTTTGGCCTCTTCGATCTTGTCCTTTGAGGACGACACGAAGTTCCACCAAATATAGCGCTTTTCATTCATCGTCGCGCCGCCCAGCACCATCAGCCGCGCGCCCTGAGGACCTGCTTTGGCGGAAATGGAATCGCCGGGGCGGAACACCATCATCCGACCCGCTGGAAACGTATCACCCGCGACCTCAATGCTGCCCTCGGTCACGTAGATCCCGCGATCCTCATGATTATCCGGCAGGGGGAAGGAGGCCCCAGCAGCCAATACAACGTCAGCATAAAACGTCTCAGAATGCATCGTGACAGGGCTGGTTTCGCCGTAGGCATCCCCAAGGATCAGCCGCGCAGTCACACCTGTGTCCGCAATCACCGGGAGAGCAGCCTCTTTGTGGTGCTCAAAATCGGGGGCGATGTCCTCTTTGTCCTCTGGCAGGGCGATCCACGTCTGAATGCCGAACAGCTTGTTGCGGGTGGCGCGTGTCTCTTCTGAGGTCCGCTCCGAGTGGGTGACACCTCGGCCAGCCGTCATCCAATTCACCTCACCGGGATAAATCATTTGATGGGTGCCGATGCTATCGCGATGCTCAAACTCACCTTGATAAAGGTATGTCACGGTCCCGAGACCAATGTGCGGATGCGGGCGCACATCGATCCCGCCATCGGTGATGAATTCCGCCGGACCCATTTGATCGAAAAAGATGAACGGCCCAACCATCTGGCGCTTGGGCGATGGCAGCGCGCGGCGCACATCAAACCCGCCGATATCCCGCGCACGGGGAACGATCAGTGTTTCCAACGCACCGGCGGCGCTTGGGCATTCGGGACTTTGGGTCGGGTTCCAACTCATCTGGGTCACCTTTCTGACTGCGGGGCCGTAGGGAATTTGTTAACCATATGATGTAAAAACGCCAAAGCGCCACTGCCGCGAAAACGCACCGCACGTGCATTTTCGCACAAAGGTCGCTGCCGCGGCTGCGCGCAATGGGTTGCATCGGATGTGGAATCGTCCTAACTGCCCTCACTTCTCCAAGGGCCCTGCTGGACGACATCCCGGCTTGTGCCATTCACTCAAACCATAGGAGACCCCGATGTCGATCACAGTTGAAGAAAAAAACCGCCTGATCAAAGAATTCGCAACCAAAGAAGGCGACACTGGTTCGCCCGAAGTGCAGATTGCGATCCTGACCTCGCGGATCTCCACGCTCACTGAGCACTTCAAAACACACAAAAAAGACAACCACGGCCGTCGTGGCCTTCTGAAGATGGTTGCTCTGCGCCGTAAGCTTCTTGACTACACACGTGGCAAAGACGAAGCGCGCTACCAAGACATCATCAAGCGTCTCGGCATCCGCCGCTAAGTCGCTTCGATAGTTAAAAGAAACGCTCGCATCTTGGTGCGAGCGTTTTTCGTTGTGGGGTGCCGGTCTAGGCGCGGATTGTCAGTTCAAGTACTGAGCGATCTGATCCTTTAGAGCCATGCGTTGCTTGCGCAGCATATTCATATGCTCATCCGAGGTAGGCTCCACATTTGTTTCGGCCCGATGCACGGCACGGTTCACTTCGTGATAATCCTCAAACAGTTTCGCAAAATGGGCGTCCGACTGTTTGAGCGTGCTCATGTGGTCCGCGCTTTCGGGAAATTCTTCGGCCAATTCGTGGGGTGTGTTGCTCATGTGTCCTCCGGGATGTCTGGTGCGCCCGGACCATTCACCAACCGGGCACCGCCCAACCTGACGCGTCTCCCCGAGATTGCCTTGACCCAAATCAACTTGGAGCAATCAGTCACGCGCGCCCAAAACCCGCGCGCCAGCAAGACCCTTCCCAAACGGCACCAAACACTGTATGCGCGCACCATCTGAGACGTAACGCAGCAGACCCCGGCGTTGTGCAAAAGGATTGGGGTCGGCGGCAATGGGGCCGCCAAGCCACGGGAGACCCGGGAAGGCCCGGGAGTGCTCCCTCATAGGAAACGATGAATGTTCAACGTTGTTAAGAAAGAAATCGAGTGGGGTCACGACACCCTTACTCTGGAAACAGGTAAAGTTGCGCGCCAAGCAGACGGCTGCGTAATCGCCACCTACGGTGAGACGTCCGTCATGGCGGCCGTCACCTTTGCAAAGGCGCAAAAGCCCGGCCAGGACTTCTTCCCCCTGACCGTGCACTACAATGAAAAATACTACGCTGCGGGTAAAATCCCCGGTGGTTTCTTCAAGCGTGAGGCCCGCCCCACCGAAAAAGAAACACTGACCTCGCGTCTGATCGACCGCCCGATCCGCCCACTGTTCGTGGACGGCTTCAAAAACGAAGTTCTGGTGATCTGCACCGTGCTGTCCCACGATCTTGAAAACGACCCAGACGTCGTTGCAATGATCGCGGCATCCGCTGCTCTGACGATCTCTGGCGCACCATTCATGGGCCCCATCGCTGGCGCACGTGTTGGTTTCGTGGATGGCGAATACGTGCTGAACCCAGCCGTGGACGACATGCAGGACCTGCGCAACAACCCCGAGCAGCGTCTCGATCTGGTTGTCGCCGGCACCAAAGACGCCGTGATGATGGTCGAATCCGAAGCCTATGAGCTGTCGGAAGCCGAAATGCTGGGTGCTGTTAAGTTTGGTCACGAACAAATGCAGCCTGTCATCGACCTGATCGTTGATCTGGCCGAAGATGCCGCAAAAGAGCCCTTCAACTTCCAAGCGCCTGATTTCAGCGACCTCTCGGCCGCTGTAAAAGCCGCTGGCGAAGAGCAAATGCGCGCCGCATACGCGATCACCGACAAGCAAGAGCGCACCGCCGCTGTTGCCGCTGCAAAAGACGCGATCAAAGCCGCACTGACCGAAGAGCAACTGGCTGACGAGAACCTCGGCACCGCACTGAAAAAGCTGGAATCGGCTGTTCTGCGCGGCGACGTTGTCAAAAACGGCAAGCGGATCGACGGGCGTGCCCTTGATACAGTGCGTCCGATCGTCTCTGAGACTGGCATCCTGCCACGGACCCACGGCTCGGCGCTGTTCACACGCGGTGAAACGCAAGGTCTGGTTGTTACGACGCTCGGCACCGGCGACGATGAGCAATTCATCGACGCGCTGCACGGCAACTTTAAGTCGAACTTCCTGCTGCACTACAACTTCCCTCCCTACTCGGTGGGTGAAGTTGGGCGTTTCGGCCCTCCCGGTCGTCGTGAAATCGGTCACGGTAAACTCGCATGGCGCGCCCTTCAGGCCGTTCTGCCCGCCGCAACCGACTTCCCGTACACCGTGCGCTTGGTCTCCGAGATCACGGAATCGAACGGCTCCTCGTCGATGGCTTCCGTCTGTGGCGGTTCGCTGTCCATGATGGACGCTGGTGTGCCCCTGAAAGCCGCCGTTGCAGGCGTGGCCATGGGCCTCGTTCTAGAAGACGACGGTGACTACGCGGTCCTGACCGACATCCTCGGCGACGAAGATCACCTCGGCGACATGGACTTCAAAGTGGCTGGTACCGAAGAAGGCATCACATCGCTTCAGATGGACATCAAGGTCGCAGGCATCACGCCCGCAATCATGGAAAAAGCTCTAGAGCAAGCCAAAGCAGGCCGTATCCACATCCTCGGCGAAATGGCCAAGGCACTGACTGGCGCGCAGGAATTCTCTGTGCACGCCCCCCGCATCGAAACGATGCAGGTTCCAACCGACAAGATCCGAGAAGTGATCGGCTCGGGCGGTAAAGTCATCCGCGAAATCGTGGAAGTCTCGGGCGCGAAGGTCGACATCAACGACGACGGCATCATCAAGATCGCCTCGCCGAATGCTGAAGCCATCCAAAAAGCCTACGACATGATCCACTCGATCGTCGCAGAGCCCGAAGAAGGCAAAGTCTACAAAGGTAAAGTCGTCAAGATCGTCGACTTCGGCGCCTTTGTGAACTTCTTTGGCAAGCGTGACGGCCTTGTGCACGTCAGCCAGATCGAAAACCGTCGCCTGAACCATCCTTCGGATGTCCTCAAAGAGGGTCAAGAAGTATGGGTCAAGCTGCTCGGCTTTGACGATCGCGGCAAAGTCCGGCTCGCCATGAAAATGGTGAACCAGGAAACTGGCGCAGAAGAAGTAAAAGAAGAAGCCGCAGAGGGCTAAGCCCCACGCGTTTCTTAAGAAAGGCCCCGGTGGAAACGCCGGGGCCTTTTGCGTTTAGTGAGTTGCTAGGGCAGGACGACGGGCCCGGAACCAAAGGGTTGTGCCAGCAACAATGACGACACCAACACCCGCCAGCATTGCAACCTGCCCGCCGAAATCATTGCGCACCATAATCGCGACCAAAGCCCAAACCACCGCTGCGCCATAGGTCAGGCTGGGCCGCTTCCACAGCACGACAAGCGCGATGCTGAGCGCGACGCACAGGGCGATTAACCCCCAAACAACATCGCTAAGCCCGCCGAGGCCCCAGCCCGCACCGGTAAGGCCCAACGCCACGCTGGACGCAGCTGTCAGCCAACCCGCGTACAAGCCCAATGGCCCCGCCAACATCCAAGCATCCTTGCGCGGCGCACGGATCAACGCCCAAAGCGCGCCCACAAGCATCATGTAAATCATAACCGTGGCCCAAACGGGCGAGACCTCTGCCACTGCCAACCATGGCACGCCAGCAATCATACTCAGGATGAAACCGGGGCGCGTCGCGTCCCACGCAGGGTCCTCTCGAAACCGCCACAGCCCGACAGCGGCCATCACCAACAGCCAAAGGTAAATGATACCCCACAGCGAAAACGCATAGCCCGCAGGCAGCACCGGCGGCGTAAACTGCGGGATCGGATAGAGGGTAGGATTGAACCCATCAAACGGCACAAAAACCGGAGAGATGAAGAACGCGAGTGTCAGGCCAAGTACGGCAATTGCTTTGATAGTCATGCTCTATACATAGGGATTTACCCACAAGATACGAGCCGAAATCCCACGCATTTTGGGCGATTTTGTGCCGGAATACCATTGCGTGAAATCCGTCATAGAACTGTTACGCCAACGTATCATTCTCGTCACACCGTATAGTTAACGATGCATTTGCGTAGCCATTTCGGTGCGCAGTTATTCCAGCAGAAGGACGCTGCCATGTCTCCTCGTGACGAGATCATCCACTCTGATGAATTCGGCAATAAAGCCGAAGCCTTCGAAGCCTTTGACGACATTCCCACCAACCCCAACCTGTCCTCGACCATCGGCGATGTGATCAACACGCGCTATGGCCGCCGTGACGTGTTGCGCGGTGCGTTGGGTGTGTCTGCGACGACCGCCCTTTTCGGGACCTCGGCCCTTGTGGCGCCTACCTCCGCCAACGCCAGCACCGCCGCCGACAGCCGCTATATTTTTGATGAGCTGCAATGGGGCAACGACGAAGCCCACCACATCGCAGAGGGTTATAACGCCGACGTTCTGGTGCGCTGGGGTGACCCGATCACCGCAGATGCCCCTGAATTCGACGTGATGAACCAGACAGCTGCGGCCCAGTCCCAGCAGTTTGGCTACAACAACGATTACGTTGGTTTCGCCGAGATTGAGCCCGGCCGCGGCATGTTGTGCGTGAACCATGAATACACCAACGAAGAAGTCATGTTCCCCGGTCTTGGCCGTCAGGACCGCGACGGCTTCAAGGGGATGACCCGTGATCTGGTGGATATCGAAATGGCCGCCCACGGTGGGTCCGTGTTTGAAATCGTAAAATCCGCAGAGGGCGCGTGGTCAGTGAACCGAAATAACCCCGCCAACCGCCGGATCACAGCTAACACCCCGATGACCTTTGATGGCCCCGCTGCGGGCAACCCACGTCTTCGTACCTCTGCCGACCCTGCCGGGATGACCGTCTTGGGGACAATCAACAACTGTGCCGGCGGCATGACGCCATGGGGCACCTACCTGATGGCCGAGGAGAACTTTCACGGCTATTTCTGGTCGGATGTCGTAGACAGCGAAGGCAAGGTCGACATCTCGGCCCAGCCCGAGGCCGAAAGCATGAAACGCTACGGTGTGCCCGGGCGTTGGTACGCTTGGGGCCAGCACCACGACCGTTTCAACATCGACAAAGAACCGAATGAGCCGAACCGCTTTGGCTACATCGTTGAGGTCGACCCCCTGAACCCGGATGCGATGCCCATCAAGCACACGGCCTTGGGGCGGTTCCGCCACGAAGGTGCCGAAGCCATTGTCGCCGCTGATGGCAAATTAGTGATCTATTCTGGCGACGATAATCGGTTCGATTACCAATACAAATGGGTCTCAGCTGAGGCCGTAACATCCGAAAACAGCCACTTTGGGTCCACGCTCTTGTCCGAAGGCACATTGTATGTCGCGCGCTTTAACGCCGATGGCGTGGTGGATTGGCTGCCGTTGGTTCATGGCCAAGGGCCGCTTACGGCGGAAAACGGGTTCGACAGCCAAGCGGATATCGCAATTGACACCCGCATGGCGGCAGACGCGTTGGGGGCCACTCCGATGGATCGCCCTGAGGATGCGCAACCCGGTCCAAACGGCACCGCGTACCTGATGCTCACCAACAACTCGCGTCGCAAGCCAGAGCAGGTGGATGCCGCCAACCCGCGTCCACAAAGCAACTTTGGTCACATCATCGAAATCAAGGAAGACGGCGAAAACCACTCAGCCACCAAAGGCACGTGGGACATCGTTGTTCTTTGCGGCGATCCAACAATTGCCGAAGTTGGTGCACGTTGGAACCCTGAGACAAGCGAAAATGGCTGGTTCTCATCGCCCGACAACTGCGCGTTTGATGACAGCGGGCGGCTTTGGATTTCGACCGACCAAGGCTCTGGCTGGGGACGTACTGGGAAATCGGACGGCCTGTATTCCTTGGAAACAGAGGGCGACCTGCGCGGTCACTCCAAGCTGTTTTTCCGCTGCCCTGTGGGCGGAGAGTTGTGCGGCCCCTACTTTGCCGACAACTCCGAGACGCTGTTCCTTGCGGTGCAGCACCCCGGAACCGACGGCACCAAGGATTTGGTAGGCTTTGAGCGCGACTCGACCTTTGAGGACCCAGCCACACGCTGGCCTGATTTTGAGCCGAACATGCCGCCTCGCCCCTCAGTGGTCGTGGTCACAAAAGAAGGCGGCGGCAAGATCGCGGTCTAGGTCCCATCAGATAAATCGAGAGGCCCTGGCAAACGCTGGGGCCTTTTGTCATTGGGGCCTTTGGCGCAATGCCGCAACCCGTTCAAACCGGTCGAATTGCGGGGCCATTGTGCACCACTCACCCTCGGCCAAAACCCAGTGGGTATCTCGATCAGTGGCGTGAATAATAATACGATCCTCGCTCATGGTCATGCCGCTGCTTGGAATAATCAGGTTCAAAAAGACCGCGAGGGCTTCTGTCGTTAAACACATAATCAGGTTCCTTTCAGAGGGCCCAAGTGTTCTTCCGACGATGAGCCCGTGATCAAAAACCTCCCGGGAACAGCCTCCCACGGAACCATTAGAAAATCATTAACCAATGCTGCGGCGCAGCAATTTCAACAAATGCAAGCGTTCAACCAATGATTTTCGCCCATTTCATAGGCGGTTTGATGTCGATACGCGCAGCCACAGGCTTTGCGCGATCTGTCACATCCGTCAGCCCGCCGCCCCTTGGTAAATTCAATTAACCAAAGGACACCATACCCCATGCCCGCAAATCTGATCGCCCGTTTGACCGAAATCCTTGGCACAAAACGTGTGTTAACCAGCCCCTCCGCCACGGAACGGTACCGCCAAGGTTTTCGATCCGGTGGGGGCGACGCGCTTGCGGTTTGCCTGTCCCAGACGCTGTTTGAACAATGGCAGGTGATCGAAGCCTGCGTGGATGCCGACACGATTGTCATCATGCAAGCCGCCAACACAGGCTTGACCGAAGGCTCAACCCCAAGCGGCACCTATGACCGGGATGTGGTGATCATCAGCACCCTCGCGCTGGACACCATTCACGTCTTGCCTGGGGCAGAACAGGTCGTGGCCCTGCCGGGTGCCACCCTTTTCACCCTGGAAAACGCGCTAAAGCCGCTGGGCCGTGTTCCGCATTCTGAGATTGGCTCATCCTGTTTGGGCGCCTCTGTGATCGGCGGCATTTGCAACAATTCTGGCGGCGCATTGGTAAAACGCGGCCCCGCCTACACCGAACTGGCGCTGTACGCCCAGCGCACTGCGGACGGCACATTGCATCTTGTGAACAACCTAGGCATCGACCTTGGCGATACGCCCGAAGAGATCCTGAACAACGCAGAAGCAGGCAAGTGGCGCGATGTGCAGCGCCCGCAAAAACTGGCCTCAGACCGGGAATACGCCGCGCGCGTCCGGGAGGTCGATGCAGAGACCCCCGCCCGCTACAACGCCGACCCGCGACGCTTGCATGAAGCGTCGGGATGCGCAGGAAAGGTCGCGGTGTTTGCCGTGCGGCTGGACACATTCCCCACCGCCGATGCCACGCAGGTTTTCTACATCGGCACGAATGAAACCGCGCGCCTGACCAATCTGCGCCGCGCCCTTCTGACAGAGATGAGCGACCTGCCCGTGCTGGCGGAATACATGCACAAAGACATCTACGACATTTCCGAAAGCCACGGGCGCGACACGTTCCGCATGATCGAATGGCTGGGCACAGACCGCCTTCCGCAATTGTTTGCGATGAAGGGGCGTGTGGATGCCATCGGTAATCGCCTGCCGTTTGTGCCCAACAACGTGAGCGATTGGTTGATGCAATTCGCCTTTGCGCTGTTCCCGTCGCACCTGCCCAAGTTTATGCGCGACATGCGTCAGACCTATGAGCACTACCTGATCCTAAAGGTCGAAGGTCCGGGCATTGCAGAGGCTGAGGCGATCTTAGAGCGGGTGTTTGCAGAGGAAGGCGCCTATCGCAAATGTACCGAAGCAGAGGGCAAAAAGGCACTGCTACACCGGTTTGCCGCCGCAGGTGCCGCAGCCCGCTACGCCGCCGTACACCCCGGCCCGGTTGAGGATATCCTCGCGCTGGATATCGCGCTGCGCCGCAACGATGAGGCTTGGTTTGAGGAACTGCCCGATGAGATCAACCAGCACCTGAGCCACAGGCTCTACTACGGGCATTTCCTGTGCCACGTGTTTCACCAAGACTACATCGTCAAAGCCCACGGTGACCCCAAAGCGATCAAGGCCGCAATGCTGGAATTGCTGTCGGAACGGGGTGCAAAGTACCCTGCGGAGCATAATGTCGGGCACCTGTATGAAGCCGAGCCCGCGTTAAAAGAGCATTATGAAACATTGGACCCTACCAATACGTTCAATCCCGGCATCGGGAAAATGTCAAAGACCAAGCAGCCGATTGCGGCGGAATAGCGTTAGGAGAGTGGGCTGAGCCAGCCGATCACGAGCGAGACGGTCACGATGGACACAGCCGTCGTGACCAAAATCGCGGCAGATACACGTGCGGGTGCCACGTTATAATACTGTGCCAACATATAGACGTTGCCTGCAACTGGCAGCGCAGAGGCGGAAATCATCACCACGGCGGCAAAGGGCTCGACCGGGAACAACACGAGGGCGGCTAACGCGACAGACAACGGATGCAGCACCAGTTTACAAAAGCTGAGCCAAGCCGCGACCTCAATACGTTCAGCCGACTTGCTCGCCAATGATGCACCGATTGCAAACAGCGCACCGGGTGTGGCAGCCGCCCCCAGCAAGGACAGGAATTCGTTCACCGGGGCGTACAGCTCTCGGCCCGAGTAGGACCACATCAATCCCAACACGATCGAGACAATCATGGGGTTTTTCAAAAGCCCCAGGCCCACAGTTTTGAATACACCCAACGACATGCGCCCATCGCGCGAACCCGTGATCAGGATCACAATGAGCGATGAGAACACGATCAAGTCCGTCGCCAAGACCATCAACATTGGGCCTGCTGCGGCTTCTCCCAACAGCAAAACGAGCATTGGGATGCCGAGAAAGCCGACGTTGCCGATGATCGCCACTTGCGCCTCAATCGCGGCTTCAGCGACCGATAGCCCCCGCCAAAACGCAACCGCCGTGGCCAATAAGTAAACGACGCCACACCCCCAAAGGTACGCCCCCACAAACCCGGGATCAAAGATATCCGACAGCGACAGGTTCGCCGCAAAGTTGAACAGCATCGCGGATAGGGCAAAGAAAAACACGAACTTCGTGAGGTATGCCGTCGCCTCAGGCGTGAAAAAGCCCCGACGCCCGGCAAGATAGCCCAGGCCAATAATCCCAAAAAAGGGAAGCGTTTTGAGGAATATGTCCAACATTAACCGAGAGCTATCCCAGTGCGCGGGGGGCGTCTAGGCTTGCTGATGGCAAAAGCGGTTGTGTGGGTGTGCACATCGGGCTGCGCGAAAAAGTGAACCGTTGAGTTCATTTTTATGTTGCTAAACGGATCGGTTCAAATTATCCAACCAAATACGAACTGAACAGTTCAGTATTTACTCAACTCTCGGCACAACACACCGACAATTGCACGCGAAAGGTCATTCATATGAAACTCCTCCCCCTCCTGATTGCTCTCTCCCTTGGGCTTGCCGCCGTCGCTCCCGCGGTGCAGGCCTCGACCTTGATAGGCACGGCTTGGGACACGCCGCTTGTTTTCCCCCAACAAGACAGCGCCCCCATCGTCAAATCCGGCCGGACCGGACAGACACCCCAAACCACGGGCAAATAGCCCACTCTCAAGGTCACAAAGAGGCATCCGGAGTTACCGCTCCGGGTGCCTCTTTTCGTATTGCGTGGCTTTCCACCGGCGAACGCTTGCTTGAAGTGAACCGTGTCGTTTACAATCAACCCCAAGAAGAGGGAGAGACCGATGGAAGTAGAGAGCCTGATCAAGCGCGGCCGAAAATTCGATCAGGTGATCGACGGCGCATCGCGTGTGTTCATGGCCGAAGGGTTTGAAGGCGCAAGCGTTGACACCATCGCCCGCGAGGCTGGCGTGTCAAAAGCCACGCTCTACAGCTACTTTCCCGACAAAAAGCTACTGTTCATCGAGGTCGCGCAGCGTGAGATAACGCGCCAAGCCAGCCTGATTGCGGAAATCGATCACGATGGCCTCAGCGCCCGTGAGGTTTTGACCCAAATCGGGACAAATCTAGCGACGCTCCTGATGTCGAAGTTCGGGATCAGCGTGTACCGTGTTGTGATCGCCGAAGCCGGGCGTTTCCCCGAAATTGGGCAGCAGTTCTATTGCCAAGGCCCCTGCGTGACCGTCGATCGCATGATGGCGTTTTTCAAACATGCCGAAGATCGGGGTGAGCTAAAGGTCGAGGACCCGCACCTTGCCGCCCATCAATTCGCCGAGCTGTGTAAGGCGGACTGCTTTTTCGAGGTGCTTTTGGGGATCAAGTCCAGCGTTTCAGCCGAGGATATCAAGCGGGTTGTCGACAGCGCAGTTGAGATGTTTCTGACGCGCTACGGCACAGCCGCCTAGCAAAGGGGCGAGATTGCTCCCGCCCCTCGCACTTTAGTAGACCACGACGGAGCGGATGCTTTCGCCCGCGTGCATCAGGTCAAACCCTTTATTGATGTCATTCAAGCCCATGGTGTGGGTGATCATGGGGTCGATCTCAATCTTACCATCCATGTACCAATCCACGATCTGAGGCACGTCTGTCCGACCGCGCGCACCGCCAAAGGCGGTCCCACGCCAGACCCGCCCGGTTACGAGCTGGAATGGCCGGGTTGAAATTTCGGCCCCCGCAGGTGCCACCCCGATAATGACGCTCTCGCCCCAGCCCTTGTGTGCAGACTCAAGCGCTGTGCGCATCACATTCACATTGCCCGTCGCATCAAATGTGTAGTCCGCCCCACCCTTTGTGAGGTTCACAAGGTAGGGGACCAAATCACCCTCAACTTCGTTGGGGTTCACAAAGTCGGTCATGCCGAACCGCGTCGCCATTTCGACCTTGGCTGGGTTCAGGTCCACGCCCACGATCTGATCCGCGCCCGCAAGCCGCAGCCCTTGGATCACGTTAAGCCCGATGCCACCCAGCCCAAACACAATCGCGCGCGAGCCGATTTCAACCTTGGCCGTGTTGATCACCGCGCCGATGCCCGTCGTGACACCACAGCCAATGTAGCAAATTTTGTCGAACGGCGCGTCGGGGCGCACCTTTGCCAGCGCGATTTCGGGCAAGACGGTGTGATTGGAAAACGTCGAGCAGCCCATGTAATGCAGGATTGGATCTCCATCCAGCGTCGAAAACCGTGAGGTCCCATCAGGCATAAGGCCCGCGCCTTGAGTGGAACGAATCGATTGGCACAGGTTGGTCTTGGGGTTGAGGCAATACTCACACTCCCGACATTCGGGCGTATACAGCGGGATGACGTGATCACCCGGCTTCAAAGACGTCACGCCGGGCCCGACCTCTAGCACAACGCCCGCACCTTCGTGGCCCAAGATCGCCGGGAACAGCCCCTCTGGGTCCGCACCCGACAGCGTAAATTCGTCCGTATGACAAATACCTGTGGCTTTGATCTCGACCAAAACCTCACCCGCTTTGGGGCCTTCTAGGTTCACATCCATGATCTCTAGGGGTTTTCCCGCGGCGATGGCCACGGCGGCTTTTGTGCGCATAATCTGTCCTCCCGATTTGCGGGAACCTTCCGTCAAATCGCGGTCCAATGCAATTGTCTTGCATCAGGGCCATCCTTCCCCTATATCCGCCTTCAACAGCGGCGCGCCCCTGGCGCCCACCGGAATATGCAGCGGGCCGCTTGGCTCGCTTTTTTTGTTTTGAGGACCCTTTTTGTCTGAACTAATCGCCAAAACCGCAATGGATGTCCGTCTTGCTGACATCGTCACCCCAGTCATCGAAGACATGGGCTTTGAACTGGTGCGCCTGCGGCTGATGTCAGGCAAAACGCCGATCCTGCAAATCATGGCCGAAAAACCCGAAGGCGGGATTGAGGTCGACGATTGCGCCCAGATTTCCACCGCTATCAGCGCCATCATGGATGTCGAAGACCCGATTGTGGATGAGTACACGCTTGAAGTGTCCAGCCCCGGGATCGACCGCCCCCTGACACGGCTGAAAGATTTTGATGCTTGGAACGGCTACGTCGCCAAGATCGAAACCACCGAGATGATTGATGGCCAGCGCCGTTTCAAAGGCACGATCGCCGGCACAGAAGGTGATGAAGTTCTATTGGAAATCGAACAAGGCACCATTGGCCTCAAGTTCGAATGGCTCTCGGACGCCAAACTGGTGCTGACCGATGAGCTGATCCGTGATGTTTTGCGTGCCCGCAAGGATGCAGGTGCGATTGATGAAACCCAATTCGATGATGTTGAAACCGTCCTAGACGACGAGGAGTCCTGAGACATGGCCATTACCTCCGCCAACCAGCTGGAACTGCTGCAAACCGCTGACGCCGTTGCCCGCGAGAAGATGATCGACCCCGGCCTTGTGATTGAGGCCATGGAAGAAAGCCTCGCACGGGCCGCAAAGTCCCGCTACGGCGCCGAGATGGATATCCGCGTCAGCATCGACCGCAAGACCGGCCGCGCAACCTTTACCCGCGTGCGGACAGTTGTCGAAGACGACGCCGTTGAAAACATGCAGGCCGAGCTGACCGTCAAAGAAGCCCGCGTCTACAAAGAAGACCCGCAGGTTGGCGATATGCTGATCGACGAAGTGCCCCCCGTTGAAATGGGCCGCATCGCTGCGCAATCCGCCAAACAGGTGATCCTGCAAAAGGTGCGCGAAGCTGAGCGTGATCGTCAGTACGAAGAATTCAAAGACCGCGCCGGCACGATCATCAACGGTTTGGTCAAGCGCGAAGAGTATGGCAACGTCATCGTCGATATCGGCGCGGGCGAAGCAGTGCTGCGCCGCAATGAGAAAATCGGCCGTGAAAGCTATCGCCCGAATGATCGTATCCGCGTCTTTATCAAAGACGTGCGCCGTGAGCCGCGTGGCCCGCAGATCTTCCTAAGCCGGACAGCGCCAGAATTCATGGCCGAACTGTTCAAGATGGAAGTGCCCGAGATTTATGACGGCATCATCGAGATCAAAGCTGTGGCCCGTGACCCCGGTTCGCGTGCGAAAATCGCTGTGATCTCGTACGATGGGTCCATCGACCCCGTCGGTGCCTGTGTTGGTATGCGCGGTAGCCGTGTGCAGGCCGTCGTGAACGAGCTTCAGGGCGAGAAAATCGACATCATCCCATGGAATGAAGACGCGCCTACATTCCTCGTGAACGCGCTTCAGCCTGCTGAAGTGTCGAAGGTTGTTCTCGACGAAGAAGCCGAGCGCATCGAAGTCGTGGTCCCTGATGAGCAGCTGTCGCTCGCGATTGGCCGTCGTGGTCAGAACGTGCGGCTTGCATCGCAGCTGACCGGGCTGGACATCGACATCCTCACCGAGGCCGAAGAATCCGAGCGTCGTCAGAAAGAATTCGCGCAACGCACGCAGCTCTTCATGGACACTCTCGATCTGGACGAATTCTTTGCCCAGCTTCTGGTGGCCGAAGGCTTCACTTCGTTGGAAGAAGTCGCCTACGTCGAGCAAGACGAACTGCTGAGCATCGATGGTGTGGACGAGTCCACAGCAGATGAGCTTCAGGCCCGTGCCCGTGACTTCCTCGAAGCACAAAACAAGAAGGCCATGGAGCGCGCGACCGAACTGGGCATCGAAGATAGCCTCGTGAACTTCGAAGGTCTGACGCCCCAAATGCTCGAAGCTCTGGCCGAGGACGGTGTTAAGAACCTCGAAGAATTCGCAACATGTGCGGATTGGGAACTTGCCGGTGGTTGGACAACCATCGATGGCCAACGCGTAAAGGACGACGGCCTGCTGGAGAAATTCGACGTAAGCCTCGAAGAGGCCCGCGATATGGTTATGACCGCCCGCGTCATGCTGGGCTGGATCGACCCCGAAGACGCTGCTGCTGACCCCGATGCCGAAGGCGCGGACGATGAGGCACAAGCCGACGAGGAGGCCGAGGTCTAATGGCCTCGGATTTCGCGCTTGGGCCGAGGTGGCAAAGCTAAATCACGCGACGTTCAAGAACGTCGCTGCATCGCAACAGGAGAAGTGCGCCCAACGTCGCGCATGATCCGTTTCGTCGCTGGCCCAGATGGGTCAGTGGTTCCGGACTTGGCAGGGCGACTGCCGGGTCGGGGCATTTGGGTTTCGTCCGACCGCAGTGCGGTGGAACTGGCCGTTAAGAAAAAGCTATTTTCGCGTGCGGCAAAGACACAGCTGACGATCCCCGAAGGGATGGTCGACCGCATCGAGACGGGCCTTTTGCGCCGGGTGCAAGACAGTCTTGCCCTTGCACGCAAGGCAAGTCAGGCGATCACGGGTTACGAAAAGGTCCGTGGCTGGCTTGAACTGGAACGCGCCCGTGTGCTGATGCAAGCCCGCGACGGTTCAGAGCGCGGCAAGACCAAACTGAAGGCCCCCATTCAAAAGCCGGGCGGGCCTGATACATTCATTGGCCACCTCTCAGCCGAAGAGCTGGGACTGGCATTCGGACGCGACAGAGTCATCCACGCAGCCCTAAGCGCTGGTGGACTCAGCAAACGTGTTGTAGAGGAAGCCGCAAGGCTTCAAAGCATCCGCAAGGATATCGGCGGGAATGGGTCCGCCGGGAAGGAACAGACAGACGCATGAGCGATCAAGACGGTAAAAAACCCCTCGGACTTTCTGGTGGCGCACGTAGCGGCCAAGTGAAGCAAAGCTTCGCCCGCGGACGCACCAAAAGCGTCGTCGTCGAGACGAAGCGTAAACGTGTTATGGTACCAAAAGCTGGCAACGCCGGCACCAATGCCACTGCCCCCACAGTCCCCACGGCAACTGATGCCGAAATGGACCGCCGGCTAAAGGCGCTGCAAGCAGCCAAAGCCCGCGAAGCGGATGAGGCCGAGCGCCGCGCCCGCGAAGAGCAAGAGCGCGCCGAAGAGCGTCAGCGCCGCCGCGACGAGGCCGAGGCCAAAGAGCGTGCTGAGCGTGAGCGTGAAGAAGCCATCAAGCAGCGCGAAGAAGACGAAAAGCGCCGCAAAGAAGAAGCAGCCGCCGACGCCAAGCGTTCCGCGGAAGCAAAAGCCGCACCCGCAGCAGCCGCAGCACCTGCGCCCGCCAAAGAAGGTCGCCCTGCGCCCTCTGGCCCGCGCACCGAAATGCCGCCTCGCCGCAAAGAAGAAGACCGTGGCGACAAGCGTGCCAAGACTGCCGCCGACGATCGTCGTCGCTCTGGCAAACTGACGGTGAACCAAGCCCTGACCGGTGGCGAAGGTGGACGTCAACGGTCCATGGCTGCGATGAAGCGCAAGCAAGAGCGTCAGCGTCAAAAGGCGATGGGCGGCTCGGTTGAGCGTGAAAAAATCGTGCGTGAAGTTCAGCTGCCTGAGGCGATTGTCGTCTCGGAACTGGCCAACCGTATGGCAGAGCGTGTCGCAGCCGTTGTAAAATCGCTAATGAACGCTGGCATCATGGCCACGCAGAACCAAGTGATCGACGCGGATACTGCGGAACTGATCATCGAAGAATTCGGCCACAAAGTTGTGCGCGTTTCCGACGCTGACGTTGAGGACGTGATCCAGACAGTTGACGACAAAGACGAAGACCTCAAGTCTCGTCCGCCCGTCATCACCATCATGGGCCACGTTGACCACGGTAAAACATCCCTTCTGGATGCGATCCGCGACGCCAAGGTTGTTGCTGGCGAAGCCGGCGGGATCACCCAGCACATCGGCGCCTATCAGGTGACAACCGAAGGCGGCACCGTGTTGAGCTTCCTCGACACCCCTGGCCACGCGGCGTTCACGTCCATGCGTGCCCGCGGCGCCCAAGTCACGGATATCGTGGTCTTGGTGGTTGCCGCTGACGACAGCGTGATGCCTCAAACGATTGAGGCCATTAACCACTCCAAGGCCGCTGGCGTGCCCATGATCGTTGCGATCAACAAAATGGACCGCCCCGCAGCCGACGCACAGCGTGTCCGCACCGAGTTGTTGCAACATGAAGTCGTGGTTGAGGCGATGTCAGGTGAAGTCCAAGACGTAGAAGTCTCGGCGCACACCGGCCAAGGTCTGGATCAACTGCTAGAAGCCATCGCGCTTCAGGCTGAAATCCTAGAGCTTAAAGCTAACCCCAAACGTGCCGCCCAAGGCGCCGTGATCGAAGCACAGCTTGACGTGGGCCGCGGTCCCGTCGCGACTGTCCTCGTGCAAAACGGGACCCTGCGCAAAGGCGACATCTTCGTCGTCGGTGAGCAATGGGGTAAAGTCCGCGCACTGGTGGATGACAAAGGCCAACGCGTCGACGAAGCCGGACCTTCCGTACCTGTTGAGGTGCTAGGCCTGAACGGAACGCCCGAAGCTGGCGACGTTCTGAACGTTGTCGACACCGAAGGCCAAGCACGCGAAATCGCTGAATACCGCGAAAAAGCTGCCAAGGATAAACGCGCCGCCGCTGGTGCCGCAACGACCCTTGATCAGCTGCTTGCAAAGGCCAAAGACGATCAAAACGTGTCCGAGCTGCCCATCTTGGTGAAGGCTGACGTGCAGGGTTCTGCCGAAGCGATCATCCAAGCCATGGAAAAAATCGGTAACGATGAAGTCCGCGTTCGTGTGCTTCACTCCGGTGTGGGCGCGATCACGGAATCTGATATCGGTCTGGCCGAAGCCTCCGGCGCGCCAGTCATCGGCTTTAACGTTCGGGCCAACGCGCCTGCGCGGAACTCGGCCAACCAAAAGGGCGTTGAGATCCGTTACTATTCGGTGATCTACGATCTGGTTGACGACGTAAAAGCCGCCGCATCGGGCCTTCTGTCCGCAGAGATCAAAGAGACCTTCATCGGCTACTCGCAGATCAAAGAGGTCTTCAAAGTCTCTGGTGTCGGCAAAGTTGCTGGGTGTCTTATCACCGAAGGTGTGGCACGCCGCTCCGCCGGTGTACGCCTTCTGCGCGACAACGTGGTTATCCACGAAGGCACGCTCAAGACGCTCAAGCGCTTCAAAGACGAAGTCAAAGAGGTCCAGTCTGGTCAAGAATGCGGTATGGCATTTGAAAACTACGACGATATCCGCCCCGGCGACGTGATCGAAATCTTCGAGCGCGAAGAAGTCGAACGTGCGCTCTAAGCTGGGTGCCAATAAAGAATGAAACAAAGGGCCTTCTTCGGAAGGCCCTTTTCTATTGGATCAAGCGATTTGCACGGTGCGGTTGCGCGTCCAGATGCTCAGGTTCAACGCCGCGGCGACCGAAACCCACACGAGGTAGGGCGCCGTGATCCAAAACGCGAGTGTGTCCATCGGCCAAAGCATCGCCAACATTCCCAGCACCGACAGCCACAGCAAACCGATGATCACAAGTCCTGCGCCCAACCGCTGCAACCCAAAGAACACCGGCGTCCACAACGTGTTGAGCGCGATTTGCAGCGCCCAAAAGGCCATGACATACGCAGAGCCCTCCATCGGTGCCACGCGCGCTGCCGCAAATGCGATTGAGATATAGAGCACCGTCCAAGCCAACGGGAAAAGCCAGTCGGGCGGTGTCCACGTTGGCTTATCGAGGCCACGATACCAGGCACCGGGTGCAAACATGCTCCCCGTGGCGGCGGCGGCGCAACAAGCACCGAAAAATATTGCGAAAAGGGTCCAATCCATGACCCTTAACTAGGGCGCATTTCTCCGGGTTCCAATAACCCCCGATCACGCGCCTCCAATTGCGCCAAAACCGTCAGCACAGACTCGCCCCAGCCAACCGCTGCACGCGGATGCGCGGCGGCGTTCACCAAAAACGCAACCTCATCTAAGGGGCGCGCGTAAACCACCGATGAATAAGGCATAACGCTCGCCAAACTGGCCTGTAACATAGATTGACCGATCCAGCCGATCTTTTGGCGGCCACTCGTATGGGCCCGCTGGGTGATACTGTCGAATTTTGCGCGCCGTATTTCCCGGCCGATGCCGTCATATATGTTGCGCGCTGCAAATATCCCCAAGCGCGCCTTAACCGGCAATTTGGCGATGCCTGGCTCGGACCGAATGTAGAGCCGATGTGCCTCTGCCAACAGCTTCTTGACCATGCGCCGGACCTCTGGCGTCGGAGTTGGGTTGGCAAAAAAGGCCTCAACGTCGATCTGCGCCTCTTCCAGCCAGTCCAACGGCAAATAGATGCGCCGTGCGCGCGCGTCCTCTCCGACATCGCGGGCAATGTTGGTGAGCTGCATCGCAACGCCCAAATCACAGGCCCGCGCCAACGCATCAGGGTCGCGTACACGCATCAACACGCACATCATCGCACCCACCGCGCTGGCGACACGGGCCGAGTAACTGCGCACGTCGGACAATGTTTGATACCGCCGCTCCATCCCGTCCCATGCGAGGCCTTCTAACAGGGCTTCGGGCAGGGCGCGTGGCATCTCGAACTCTTCGATCATCGCGGTAAAGGCCCGGTCCGCAGGCGCATCAAAGGGTCGCCCTGCATAGGCACGCTCCAACCGATCGCGCAGGCGTAAAACGGCGGGGGCTTTGTCCTCAACCTCATCCACGGCGTCATCCGCCAATCGGCAAAACGCATACAGCGCCAATGCTGGGTCCCGAATGTCCGAAGGCAAAAGTTTCGACGCCGCCCAAAAGCTGCGCGACCCTGTGCGAATGGCTTCGCGGCAATGCTCTAGGTCAACGGGGTTCATTCGGCGGCTTCACGCATGTCTTCGGTGATGTGCATGGGCGGCACAGCGGGCACCAGTTTGCCCAACACCTCCGCCGAGGAAACAACACCCGGCAAGCCAGCGCCCGGATGTGTGCCCGCCCCCACAAGGAACAGGCCCGGCACTTCTTCGCTTACGTTGTGAGGCCGGAACCATGCGCTTTGCAGGATGCGCGGCTCAATCGAGAAGCCTGCGCCAAAGGGTGATAAATACCGATCCCGGAATTCATTAGGCGTGAACACCGCACTCGCAGAAAGATGTTTCCACAAGCCGGGAAGCATCTTTTCTTCCAACACGTCTTGAACCTTTTGGCGGTAGGTTTCCGCCATTTGCGTCCAATCCACCGGGTCTTTGCCACCCAAGTGCGGAACCGGCGACAGGGCATAGAACGTATCGCCCCCCTCCGGCGCCACACTCGGGTCGGTGACCGAGGGGCGGTGCACATACAGGCTCATGTCATCGGCCAGCTTGTTCTTGATAAAGATGTCGTTGAGCAGCCCTTCATAGCGCGGACCGCTAAGAATGGTGTGGTGCCCCACGTCTTTCCACATATCGCTGGTGCCGGACGTGCCAAAATACCAAACGAACAATCCCATGGACCAACGCCGCGAGCGGACCTTACGATCCGTCCAGCGTTTACGTTTGTGATTGCGCAAGAGCCGGGTGTAGGTGAACCCGGCATCCGCGTTGGACACAACAATCTCAGCCGCTTCGATTGCACCATCCGACAGACGCACACCAGCGGCCCGGCCATTCTTGATGAGGATCTCATCGACCTCTTCACCCAACCGAACACGGCCGCCTTGATCCCGGATCACATTCGCCATCGCGGTCGCCATCGCCTGCACACCGCCCATCGCGTAGTGCACGCCGTATTCTTTTTCGAGATGGCTCACGAGCGCATACATCGACGTCACATGCGCCGGGTCCCCGCCAATGAACAGCGGGTGAAACGACAACGCCATGCGCAGACGTTCATCTTTGACCCGCTTCTGCGCGAGCTTCAGAATAGATTGATCCGCCCGCAACAGCCCAAAGGTCGGCAGAACTTTGATCGTGTCCCATGCCTTGTGCATCGGCTTGGCGACCATACCCTCAAACCCGACGACATAGCGCCGCGCGGCATCCTTCAGAAACCTGCGATAACCGGGCACATCTTTGGGCGAAAGGCGCGCAACTTCGGCCTCCATCGCCTCAGTGCTTTGGCGCGCGGTGAATGTTTCGCCGTCGGGAAACCGAATTTCGTAAAAGGGGTCCATGGGGCGCAGATCAACGTCTTTGTCGAAATCGCGCCCGCACGCAGCCCACAGATCCCTATAGACCTGAGGCACGGTAACAATCGTCGGCCCAAGATCAAAACGGTGTCCATTTGATGTGATTGAGGACCCTCGCCCCCCCACAACATCCAGCCGATCAATGACCGTCACACGGTATCCCTTGGCGCCCAAGCGCATACCGGCGGCCAGCCCGCCAAGCCCAGCGCCCACCACAATAGCATGAGGACGGCCAGCGGCATTAGGGTCAGCTTGAATACGGGAATCGACTACGGTCATTTTATTTGTCACTCTATATGTCTAGTTTACTTTACATATTGCGGGCTAACTTGTCTCTCCCAAAATATATAATACCTTCATATTTGACAAAACATGTGTCACACTAAGTTGACACTAAGGCGAAGGAGAGTCGTGATTCAGACCGTTACGCTCAACTTTTTCCGTTTCGGACCCATCTCGCAGCGTCTTTGGGCGTTTGCGCAGATGGGTGCCGCGCGGTTCAGCATGCCCAAAATTCCGGGGATCGGATTTTGGAAGCTATGCGGCTCGGGCACGGGCGAAGGTTTTACGCCAATTCCCAACACAGCCGTTTACGCTATCCTTTCCACTTGGGATGACATGGGCAGCGCGCGCGCGGGCCAAACGGCCTCGGTGTTCCAAAACTATCGCAAACACGCGGATGAGGCTTTCACCCTCTACCTTAGCCCCACAGCCGCTCGTGGCAGTTGGAGCAACCAGCAACCGTTCCGCGCGACCCCCGCGCCCGATACGCCCACTGGCCCCATCGCCGCGCTAACGCGTGCAACGGTCAAGCCATCGGTTGCCACACGGTTCTGGGGGCGAGTGCCTGACATCAGCACGGTCATCGGCTCAGACCCGAACGTGATGTTCAAAATCGGGATTGGCGAAGTGCCTCTCCTGCACCAGATCACCTTTTCGATCTGGCCCGACACAGACGCAATGGCCAACTTCGCCCGCCGGGGCGGCCCCCATTCCGAGGCCATTCAGGCCGTCCGCGATGAGGGATGGTTTTCCGAAGAACTATACGCCCGCTTCCATGTTTTGGATGCCGAGGGCACATGGGAAGGGCAGACGCCTCTCCCGCATTTTGAGGACGCAGCATGACACGTGTTTTTCCATTTTCCGCGATCGTCGGCCAAGACGAAATGAAACAGGCCATGGTTCTGACCGCGATTGATCCCGGCATTGGCGGGGTCTTGGTGTTTGGCGACCGAGGCACGGGAAAATCCACGGCTGTGCGCGCGTTGGCCGCCCTTTTGCCTTCGATCGACGCGGTTGCAGGTTGCCCCGTAAACGCCGCCTCCGAGGCGGAAATTCCAGATTGGGCGCAGGTTGAAGACCGCACAATCGTGTCCAAACCTACACCTGTCATTGACCTGCCCCTCGGTGCAACCGAGGACCGCGTGGTTGGCGCGCTAGACATTGAGCGTGCGCTGACACGTGGGGAAAAAGCGTTTGAGCCCGGCCTGTTGGCCCGCGCAAACCGCGGCTACCTGTATATCGATGAGGTCAACCTGCTGGAAGACCACATCGTCGACCTTTTGCTGGACGTCGCCCAGTCCGGCGAAAACGTGGTCGAGCGTGAGGGCCTCTCTATCCGCCACCCCGCACGGTTTGTGTTGGTCGGCTCTGGCAACCCAGAGGAAGGCGAACTACGCCCGCAATTGCTGGATCGGTTCGGCCTGTCGGTTGAGGTTGCCTCTCCCAACGACATCGACCTTCGGGTCGAGGTAATCCGCCGCCGCGATGCGTTTGAAAACGACCATGCCACGTTCATGCAGCACTGGAATGCTGAGGACAGCGCCCTACGTGCGCGTATCCTCGCGGCGCGTGAAACGCTCAAAACCATGAAAACCGACGACGCCGTATTGCGCGACTGCGCTGAGCTGTGTGTTACCCTCGGCAGCGATGGTCTGCGGGGGGAGCTGACCCTGCTGCGGACCGCCCGCGCGCTTGCGGCGTTTGAGGGTGCGAATGCCGTGACCCGCCAACATCTGCGATCCATCGCAGCCTCTGCACTGCGCCACCGCCTACGCCGTGATCCGCTGGACGAAGCAGGCTCAACCACCCGTGTAACGCGCGTGGTCGAAGAAGTCCTCGCGTGAGCGATGCCAGCGATATCTGGTCACGGGCGGCCCTTGCGGTTGCCTGTTTTTCCGTCGACCCCGCGGGATTGGGCGGCATTTGGGTGCGTGCGCGGTCCGGCCCCGTGCGTGATCGGCTGATCGCGGGCATTCTTGCGGGGCTTCCGCCCATGGGATTGCGACGGCTGCACCCCAATATTTCTGATGAACAGCTTTTTGGCGGCGTTGATCTGGGCGCCACTCTGTCATCCGGCAAATTGGTCCGTTCCAGTGGCATCCTTGGTACTCCAACCGCCATGCTGCTCCCTATGGCTGAGCGGGCGACAGCGGGACTATCGGCGCGACTTGCCCTGGCATTAGATGCACAAAGCGGACATGCCCTGATTGCGATGGACGAAGGCGCGGAACCGGATGAGCGCTTAGCCCCGTCGCTTGCGGATCGGGTCGCGATACATCTTGACCTGGATGCTTTGGCCGTGGGCGATTGCCCCCTGTTAGAGACTGATTTTGACGCGATTACACAAGCGCGGGCGCTGTTGCCCAATGTGCAGGCCCTGCCTGAGGCGCTGGATACACTGACCCGCCTGTCCGCGCGGCTTGGCATTACATCCCTGCGCGCGCCGCTTTTGGCACTGCGGCTGGCGCGGACATCTGCGGCATTGATGGGCGAAACGCTTGTGGATGAAGAGGACCTGACCCTCGCGGCGGAACTGGTTTTGGCCCCCCGCGCAACAGTCCTACCCCAATCAGAAACCGCTGAGCCCGAAGCAGAACCAGAGCAGCAGACACCGGACGCCCCCACTGACCCAGAGGACACCACCGAGCAATCCGAGTTGGATATGCCCATCCCTGAGGACATCTTGCTTGAAGCCGTGAAGGCCATTTTGCCCACCGATCTGCTGGCACAACTCGCAGCCTCCAAAGCGCCGAGGCGCACGGCATCCGCTGGTGGCACGGGCGCTGCAAAACGCGGCAACCGTCGCGGTCGCCCCTTGCCCTCGCGTCCTGGCGCGTTGGACGGAGAACAGCGGATCGACATGGTCGCGACCCTGCGCGCAGCAGCCCCATGGCAGCCTGTGCGCGCCAAGCAACAGCCCAATCGCACAGGCCTGCACATCCGGCCCGATGACATCCGCATTCGCCAGTTCGAGGAAAAATCGGACCGGCTTTTGATCTTTGCCGTCGATGCCTCAGGCTCCGCCGCGATGACCCGACTGGCAGAAGCAAAGGGCGCGATCGAGCTTTTGCTCGCAGAGGCCTACGCGCGCCGCGATCAGGTCGCGCTGATTTCATTCCGAGGGGAGGCGGCCGAAGTGCTTTTGCCGCCCACACGGTCGCTGGTTCAAACCAAACGTCGCCTTGGCGCCTTGCCCGGCGGCGGTGGCACCCCGCTTGCGGCAGGACTACGCGCGGCAATGGAGCTGGCCGAACAGTCCAAGGGCCGGGGCATGACACCATCCATCGCGGTCATCACCGACGGTCGCGCCAATGTCGCCTTGGACGGAGCCGCAAACAGGCCGCAAGCCGCCGAAGACGCCCAAACGTTGGGCCGTGTCATCCGTAGCCGCGACATCCCCGCATTAGTTATTGATATGGGCAATCGTCCACAGCCCGGCCTAAAGGATTTGGCCAGCACGATGGGCGCGACTTACCTGCCACTGCCCCGCGCCGATGCGCAGCGTTTGTCTACGGCTGTGTCTGTCGCGCTGGACGCATGAATTGGCTCAAGCATCAGGCGTCGTGGCCCCATGCGACGCATTCGTCTTTTCATAACGTGCGTCCCCATCGCTGGCATGTCCAAGATATGGGCGAAGGCCCCCTGATGCTGCTGCTGCATGGGGCAGGCGCGTCAACGCAGTCGTTCCGGGCATTGATGCCCCTTCTTGCGGCCTCTCATCGGGTGCTGGCCGTTGACTTGCCCGGGCATGGTTTCACGGTATCAGGTGCGCGCAGCCGGGCATCACTTGATTGCATCGCAGAGGATATGCGCGCTCTTTTGCGCCATATAGGCGTGCGGCCCAAAGTGATCGTCGGCCATTCTGCCGGAGCCGCTGTTGCCACCCGGATGGCGCTGGATATGCACACGCCGCCCGACGCGCTTATCGCGATCAACGGCGCGTTTGAGATGTTCGACGGAATGGCTGGATGGCTGTTTCCGATGATGGCTAAGATGCTATCGCTCAACCCGCTCACGGGCATGATATTTTCGGTCACTGCCGGGAATGAGGCCCGTGTTCGCAAGCTGCTGCAATCCACCGGGAGCGAGGTCGACGCCGAAGGTATACGGCTTTACCACGCCCTGATTTCGGACCGATCCCATGTCGAGGGGACGCTGTCGATGATGGCACAATGGCGGCTAGAACGGTTGCTGAGGGACCTGCCCAAAGTACCCTGCCCCACCCTGCTGTTGACGGGTGAAAATGACGGTGCAGTGCCGCCTAGCGTGTCAGAGGCCGCAGCCGCGCGCATCCCAACCGCTACGCACATAACCTATGCCAATCGCGGGCATCTTCTGCACGAAGAAGACCCCGAAACCGTGGCCGATCGCATTCTCAGTTTTCTTGCAGACAACAAAAAGGGCAGCCAAGCGACCGCCTGACTGCCCTCAGTGTTACTAAACCCCAGTTGAGCTTAGGAGCCGTCAGCCGAAAGGCTAGCGAGATAGGCGTACAGGTTTACAGCGTCTTCCGCTTTGCGCACCTTGAAGGACATCTTGCCCCGGCCGCTTTCGCCTGTGGCCTCTTGGGATGCGCCAGTTGGGTCCATCACGTACTTCACAAAGAACTCTTCGGTGTACACGACGCCTTGCTCAGCACCGGCCTCAAGCAGCTTGGAATAACGGAACCCATCGACGGAACCCATTGTCGCGCCAGCGATGTTGTACAGGTTAGGGCCGGTCTTGGCTTTGCGGCCAGCCAGCGTTTCGCCCGCGTCGTTGACCACAACGTGGCAGGATACGCACTGGCGGAACGCCTTCTCGCCCGCTGCGGCGTCACCGGTTGCAGCATGACCATCTGCCATGGCTGCGCCTGCAAAAAAGGCGGGCATAGCCATCAGGCCAGCAGCAAGAATTGCTAGTTTTTTCATTTGGATTACTCCCTTAATTGGATATCGCACTTGATAGAAGAATTAGACGCAAGGCCTCAAGGTTCCACAAAAAACTTCACATATCACAATCACGCGACGGCGTGGGCGATCGCGCATTGCTGCCACAACTGCTTAAGAGCGGAAACCAGCTTATCAATATCGGCATCCGTATGAAGCGGCCCGGGGGTAAAGCGCAGACGCTCTGTTCCTTTGGGAACGGTCGGATAATTGATGGGTTGAACGTAAATTCCGTACTGATCCATCAAGATATCGCTGAGCTGGCGGCACTTAACCGGGTCCTTGATCATCACAGGAATGATGTGACTGGGGTTATCGATGTGCGGGATGCCGGCGGCATCAAGCTTGGCGCGCAACTTGGCAACCTGACGCTTTTGCGCATCACGCTCAGCCGCGCTTTGCTTGAGGTGGGCAATGGACGCAGCCGCAGCCGCGGCAACTGCGGGGGGCAGCGCGGTGGTAAAGATAAAGCCCGACGCAAAGCTGCGCAAGAAATCCACCATCGCGGCAGAGCCAGTGACATAGCCACCCACGCATCCAAAGGCCTTGCCCAAAGTGCCTTCGATCAAGGTGATCCGGTCCATCAGGCCGCGTTCCTCGGCGACGCCACCACCGCGCGGGCCGTACATGCCAACGGCGTGGACCTCATCGATATAGGACATCGCGCCGTGCTTTTCGCACACATCAAGGATCTCTTCGATGGGGGCGATATCGCCGTCCATTGAATAAACACTCTCAAACGCGACGATCTTGGTGGCATTCGCAGGCAGCGCGGCCAGCTTGCGGTCCAGATCTTCGGGGTCGTTATGTTTCCAGATCACGCGGTCGCATTTGGCGTGGCGGATGCCCTCAATCATGGAGGCGTGGTTCAGCGCATCCGACAGGATCACCGTGTTCGGCAGGCGAGACCCCAGCGTGCTGAGCGCAGCCCAGTTGGACACGTAACCCGAGGTGAAAAGCAGCGCCGCTTCCTTACCGTGCAAATCGGCCAGCTCGGCCTCTAGGGCGACATGGTGGCGGGCCGTGCCGCCAATGTTGCGCGTGCCACCCGCACCCGTGCCGTGCGCCTTGACGGCCTCGACCATCGCGTCAACCACGTTGGGGTGTTGACCCATGCCCAGATAGTCGTTGGAACACCAGACTGTCACATCATCCGCGCCTTCGCCGTGGTTTTGAACCGTGGGAAAGGACCCGCACTTACGCTCTAACTCGGCGAAAATGCGGTAATTGCCCTCTTCTTTGAGCTTATCGAGTTGGGCTTGAAACAGGTTGTCAAAGGGCATTTTCGGGTCCTCCAGATGTCGTGTCTTGTTCTTTGGGCAGCATCCACCGCCAGAGTTTTTCGTCGGGCAGCCGCACGACCATGAACCAGTGCTCCAAAAGCGCCAGCGCAGTCATAACAGCCAATAGGGTAAAGCCGATCGCGGCCGCGGGGGTGGGCGCATCAGCGATGCGTTCCATGAAGCAGGCAACCGCAAAGCTGAGGCCTGTGACAGAGGTCGGAAACAGCCAGTTGATCCGGGATTCCCGGAAATGGCTGGGCACATGGACCAATGGTTTGGGGATGAACTCCGTGTTCACCTTACGCACGCCCAGATACAGGTTCAGCTTGGCGCTAATCCGGGCGACATACAGGATCGCAAAGGTCCAAAAGGCGAATTTGTTGGGCATCCCATAAGCAAAGAGCGACAATGCCATAAGCGCCATCACAAGTGCCACTTCGTGGTAGGCGACTGTGCCCCAAGCGCGAATGAACCGCTCCCACTCGGGGACGCCGGCGCGCAGCGGATAGCGGTTTGGCCCCGCAATCACGCCCGTCAAAAACGCCAGCTCAATCCAGCCCCAGATCGCCAGAGCCGAGAAAAACGCACCATAGACACCAAATAGCGAAGTGTCCGTGAACGTGATCCACGCCCCGGTGCCCCCAAGGATCAAGAGGGGCACGTTGCCAAGGGTCGCCCAAAGATGGCCGTCGGAATTATCAGCACGACGCACAACGAGCAGGATCACACCGGTGGCGAACCACCAGGCGAAAATGGCCACAAGGGCTGCGATCCAGACGTTTTCGAGCATCAGTAGCTGGGCTCCATCCGCACGTTTTCAGGGGGGGTGCTTTTCACGACCGGGATCATGAACAGCGTCACAAACGCAGCAGCCGCACGGGTGGTGCCGGAAGCTTTGCCCAACATGCGGGCGAGGCCGGTTTTCTTTTCGGCCACTGCCAGATCCGCGTTCGCCTTTTGCAGCCGCTTAAGCGTTGGAAGCCACTTGGGGTGATCGATATCCAGCATCATCGGAAAGATCTGCGCGCTAAGGTCAGAGGTCTTGCGGAACACCTCTTGGCCGTACCAATCCACGTCAACACCCAGCGCGTCATGGAAGGCGGGGCGTTGGTGGTCACGCACATACATCGTGCCAAACACAGCGGTCAAAAAGAACTTGATCCACAGTTTGTTTTGCCACGTTTCCGTCAGCTTGGGATCGGTTTTCATCAGCAGGGCAAACGCCTCGCCATGCGAAAACTCATCGTTGCACCATTCCTCAAACCATTTGAAAATCGGGTGGAAACGCTTTTCGGGGTGCTTTTCGAGATGGCGGAAGATCGTGATGTAGCGGGCGTAGCCGATCTTTTCCGACAGATACGTCGCATAATAAATGAACTTGGGCCGGAAGTAGGTGTACTTCTTTTTTTGGGTCAGAAACCCGAGGTTCACGGCGATACCCGCTTCGCGCAGAGCATCATTGATAAAGCCTGCGTGGCGGGCTTCATCCCGGGCCATTAGCTGAAACAGCTCGGTCACATCCTTGTTGGACCCCCGGCGTTTCATCTCTTTGTACAGAACGCAGCCAGAGAATTCGGCCGTACAGCTTGAGATCAGAAAGTCGATGAACTCACGCTTGAGCGTCGGCTCCATCCCATCCCAATCGACGGTGTCCCAATCGGCATTTTTCTTGAAATGCCCTTTGTTCGGGTCTGCCTTCATCTGCGCGATCAGGTGATCCCAATCTTCGCGGACAGGCTCTACGTTGATGGCGTCTAGCTCTTCGAAATCGGTGGTGTAGAACCGCGGGGTCAGCAGCGTGTTTTGCATCGCCAGCGCGGTCGCACCTTCGCTATCGACCACGTTGTGGTTGTCGGCGGCAAGGGCCTCTTCGACGGTGCTTGCGTCGGCGGAGTGTGTGTTGTGGACGTTCATGACATTGCCTCCTCAGAGAAGGAAAACTCGCAGAGTTCCATGAACTCCAGATCGCCGGTCATCCGCGTCCAAAGACGCTCAAGACCCGACGCGCGGGTGATGGTTGCGATCCGGTCCTCAGAGACGATTTCGCCGTAGGGCGCCATAATCTCGGGGCCTTGGACTTGGACCTCATCGCCGGGAAAGATGACCGCGCCGTTGTTGAATTTTACGTGCGCGTGGAGGCTCTCGAATTTGTGGCTGATTTCAACCGTGCAAGGCGCCGTCTCGGTGGTGCGTGTAAAAAATCCCATGGGTCTACTCCTCCAACATCGCGGCGAACGTGGCCGCATTGGTTGCGCCAAATCCAATCAACTCGGCACGCCATGCCGTATGATCGTCCCGCAGGGACAGTTGGCCATTTTCGAACAGAACAAGGCGAACGGGCAAATCAGGGCTAAGTCCCGCTTGGGTCCGGGTCCGCTTGAGCACGCGGTACACGCCCGCCACAAAGCCGCCTTGGGTCTCATCGAGGTCCGCAATCAGCGATCCGTTTGCGTCCAGCACACGGGCCGCTCCAGACATGCCATCCGCGCTGATAAACAGCACGCGTTCCTTGACAACGCCCACATCGGAACCTTCCATCATGGGCATGGCTTCAAGCGGTCGATCGGTCAGGCGGGCATAGGCCACGATGATAAGCGCACAGATCACAAGAACCAGCAACGCACGCAGCAGCAAAACAGGGATCATCTCCTTGTCGCGCTCTACGAGTTTCTGTTCGGGGGTCATTCTGACGGCTCCTTATTCTGCCGCAGCCAAAGAGGCTACGTTGGGCGTCGCATGAGCGGGGTCTATCCGCGCGACACGGGGTTGCGAAATTTCGGGTTCAGCGACTTCGGCCATAAGGCGCGCAACCTTTGCGGCCTGTGGGATACAGCGCAGCGCGGGTTCTGTGCGGGTGATCCGCCAAGGACGCAAATGCGGCCAAAGCGTCAGGTAACCAAAGCGGGTCTCGCCCAGCGTTTGCAGAGCGATGGTGCCGCTGCCATCCTTGCGAGTGGTCAGGTTGGCAGCAGCGATTTGTGTGAACGGAAAGTTCAACGTCATGGTGAGAGCAGCGCCAACGCGCATGATCACCCGACGGTTCGTGATGGTATAGACGGTCGATTTCGCCTGCGCCCATCCCGTCAGGATCAACATGATGCAGGCCACCGCCCCAAGCACAAGGTAGAACGAGGCGGCAGTCATCGCCTCGATCACAGACATGGTTGATCCCGCAACGATTGCCCGCCACCCAAACAGGATGAGGAAGTAGCCTGCCACCCATTTGAAGGACAGGCTTTCCTTGGTCAGCGCCCACCAGTTGGGTGCGCCCTGCCACAGGATGGTTTCCCCCTCGGGGAGCATCTCGGGCAGGCCGCGGATGGGTTCTTGGTCAAAATCGTCGTGGGACATGGGTCTGGTCCTTGTCGTTAAGTCGTCGTCTTAGATCTGAGGCTCTTGACGCGCCGGGTCCGCGTAAAGTTTGCCACCGCCGATGTAGCCACAGATCTTGTCTTCCTCGAGCAAGGTCACCTGATTGGGCGACTTGGTCAGAGGAATGCCTGTGAAATGCTTGCCATAGAGCGACTTCACTTCCACGCGGTCGGCGTGAATGCGGGTCAGCTGGATGGGCATCAGGCGCGAGGAACCGTCTTCGTCCAATTCAACGGACAAATAGCGGACCAGCTGTTCGGGGGCGTCGATCCACATGTCGTTGATCATCCCGACGATAGAACCGTCGGCTGCCTGAACCGGCAGACCACGGGGGTCACGACCAGCCGAAACGCGGAACGTCTCAGAGGCGCCCATAGGCACGATCTTGGTGTGGCCGTGGCCATCCAGTTCGGGCAGATCGCGGCGCGCAGCCCAAGATGCGGGGCCAACGCCATCAACCATCGGATCGCCGGTAGGCTCAAACGGGAAACCGTTTGGGACGGCCGACTGCTTGAGTGCAACGTTACGCTGGGACTGCACATCTGGGCCAGGCAGTGTGACGTCACCGCGGCCGTGGGGCAGCTTGAACGTCTTGGGGTTAGGGACCGGGAACGGCCCTTGGTTTGCGGATTCGGTCCCGTCGTCGTTTTCGAGCGGGTAGCCTTCGCGCATGTTTTCCGTTTGCAGATAGTAAATCAGGAGCGCGAAAAAGCCCCAGAATAGCCAGATCGAGAGACTGGCGAGATCGAAGTTGCCGAAGAATGGTTCCACCATGGGATGACCTCCTTGTTGGGCGTTATGTCGGGAAGTCGGCGAGTCCGATCTTGCCGCTTTCCAGGGATTGGGTTGTGTCTGTAGTGATGGTCCGCACCAGCGGGCCTAGGGCGATGAGCGTGACGAACAGCAGGGCTATTTCCATGTGGTACACCACGGAATAGCCGGTTGCCGGGCTCGCCAACGCCTCTCCCAAGGCACCAGAGGTTGCGAATTGGTTGACGGTGTCGCGCGTGGCGCCACCGATAGCTGTCGAGAGACCTTGCGCAGTCGCTTGCGCAGCCCCCCAAACTCCGAGTGCGAGGCCACGCCCCGCCAAACCCTGCGCCGGCATCGTCATGGCTGCGTGCAATGTCGCAACTGCAAACAACCCGCCGCCAAAGCCGATCAACGCCGCACCTGTAAAGAACAGGGGCATCGACATCATTGGGTTCGAAAAAATCACGGCTGAAAATGCGGCAAGGCCCACAAGGCAGCCGCGCCCCGCAAGCCGGTAGGGGTTCATGTCTGCGCCCAGCCATTTGGCCGCCATGCCAAACGCCACTAGCGCGCCCACCGCCCAAGACGCTGTCAGAAGCGTCGTCATCGACACCGACAGGCCAAGGATTTCACCGCCGTAGGGCTCTAGCAGGACGTCCTGCATGTTGAACGCCATAGTCCCAAGGAACACGACAGCCAGCAAACGGCCAGCGCTCCCACCAGCGGCCAGATCGCTCCAAGCGTCACTGAACCGTGGCATTGGCGCGTCGCGCTCGGCCTTGGTCATGGGGCGCACGCTTTCTTGTTTCCACAAGGCCACGACGTTCAGCAGCAAAGTCACAACGGCGGTGCCTTGGATAACTTGGATCAGCTTGACGGGGGTAAAGTCGCGCAAAAGCGCACCAAGGATAACAGCCGATACGAGCATCCCCAGCAGGAACGCCACGTACAAAAACGCCACAACACGGGGCCGGGTTTCATCAGTCGCACGATCCGCCGCCAGCGCAAGGCCCGCTGTTTGGGTCATGTGCATGCCCAAACCAGTCATCACAAACGCCAGCCCAACGGCAATTTCGCCCGCAAAAGGGATGTCATAGGCATTGTTGCCCGACAGGACCAACAAAGCAGACGGCATGATCGCCAGCCCACCAAACTGCCAAAGCGTGCCGAACCAAAGGTACGGCAACCGCTTCCAGCCAATCGCGGAGCGGTAGTTATCGGAGCGGTGCCCCAAAAGCGCGCGGAAGGGCGCGACCAGAACCGGCAGCGCCACCATCATCGCGACCAGCAACGCAGGCACATTCAGCTCAACGATCATCACCCGGTTCAGCGTGCCCAGAAGCATCACCGCCGCCATCCCGACCGAAATCTGGAACAGGGACAAACGCAGCAGTTTTGCCATAGGCAGGTCTTCAGACCCCGCATCCGAGAAGGGCAGCATCTCAAGTGTGAACTTGGTCAAAGGATGCGCTTCTTTGGTCACGTCGCGTACTCCATGCAGGTGGAGATGTAGAAGCCGGAGGTCACGCGCTCGATCTCGCTTAGGGCGCCGGTGGCACCTGCGTGGGATGCCGCCTGTTGCAGCTTGGCCGGGGCGTGCGGGATCATGATGGGCGACCGGTCTGAGCGGGGGAAAACCTTGCCCATGGTCCAGAATGTCATCAGGAACGGCGTGCGCGGGGCCACCGTGAACACCAACGACTTGGACACACGCGCGTCCAAGGCCGCCAGCTTTTGGCCGATGTCGCCTGCCTCATAGTAGATCATGGAATCCATCGCGACGATGTAGTCGAACGCCCCAAGCTCGGGGGCGAACATATCGCCGGATTTGAACTGCACGTTGGGGTGCAGATGGTGTGGCACGCGTTTCTTGGCGATCTCGATCAACGAGGGTGAGATATCAATCGCCACCACATCCGCGCCGCGATCCGCAAGGATCTCGGTCACTTGGCCAGCGCCACAGCCTGCATCCAGCACACGCGCGCCCGTCAGGTCTTGGGGCAGGCGCGATAGCATAATTTCACGCATCCGGTCCCGGCCCGCGCGTACGGTTTTGCGTACGCCCGAAACGGGCGCGTCCGAGGTCAGACGCTCCCATGTCTTGGTGGCGGTTTTGTCGAAATACGTTTCGACGCGCGCCCGGGTGGATGCGTAATCAGCCACTTAGTCGAACCCCAGCAATTCAAAGATATGACGGTCTTCAAGCGGCGCGGGCGCCAGTGGATCAGTGCCAGCCCACAGCGTTTCGGCCATGCGGATGTATTCTTTTTGGCACTGGATGATGTCTTCATCATCGCCCATCTCAAACAGCGTCTTTTTCTTGAGCCGCGAGCGACGGATCGCATCCACGTCAGGCATGTGCGCGATGCGCTTAAAGCCGACGGTATCGCAATAGCGGTCCACCTCATCCGTGTCCTTGGAGCGGTTGGCCACACAGCCCGCAAGCCGGACCTTGTAGTTCGCAGATTTTGCTTGGACGGCGGCGATGATGCGGTTCATCGCATAGATGCTGTCAAAGTCATTCGCGGTCACGATCAGCGCCCGGTCGGCGTGTTGCAGCGGCGCGGCAAAGCCACCGCAGACCACATCGCCCAGCACGTCAAAGATCACGACGTCGGTGTTTTCCAACATATGGTGTTGTTTCAGCAGCTTGACCGTTTGACCGACGACATAGCCGCCACAACCTGTACCTGCGGGGGGGCCACCGGCCTCAACGCATTGCACACCGCCGTAACCCACGGTCACAAAATCCTCGGGGCGCAGTTCCTCAGAGTGGAAATCCACATCCTTGAGGATATCGATCACCGTTGGTTGCAGCTTGCCCGTCAGGGTGAAGGTACTGTCATGCTTGGGGTCGCAGCCAATCTGCAAAACCCGTTTACCCATTTTGGTAAACGCCGCAGACAGGTTCGACGACGTCGTCGATTTGCCGATGCCGCCTTTGCCATAGACAGAAAACACCTTGGCGCCTTCGATCTTGAGCTGGTCGTCCTGGTGTACCTGTACGGAGCCTTCGCCGTCTTGGCCACGCAGGATGGGGGGCGCTTTGTCCAATGCCATCAGTGTTTTCCTCCTATTGGAAGCGCATTGTTTTGCGCGCCCTTACGATTCAGTTGTCTCATTCGGCAGCCATGGTCGTGAGACCCTCTAGCCGGTCTTCAAGCTCGTCCGCCGCGTCCTGAAGGGCCGCGAGCGTTGCCTCATCCGGCTGCCAGAAATTACGGTCGTTTGCTTCCAACAGGCGGTTGGCCATCCGAGCACTTGCCTGTGGGTTCAGGTCGGCCAGACGACGGCGCATGTCCTCATCCAGCACAAATGTTTCGCTCAACCGCTGATAGACCCACGGGTCCACTGCGTTGGTCGTCGCAGACCATCCGAGCGTGTTGGTGAATTGCGCCTCAATCTGGCGCACGCCTTCGTGGCCATGCTTCAAAAGACCCTCAAACCACTTGGGGTTCAGGCTGCGCGAACGTGTTTCCAGCGCGACTTGGTCTTGCAGAGTGCGGACCTTGTTGCCGCCACGGGTTTGGTCGCCGATGTACACTGGCGGCTCTGTGCCCTTGGCGCGTTTGACTGCGCGGGAAATCCCGCCAAGCGTATCGAAATAATGATCAACCGTCGTCACGCCCAGTTCAACGGACTCAAGGTTCTGATAGGCGATATCAACGTCGCTCAGCACATTATGGAGGAGATCCGTCGCCTTGGACGCCTTGCCATTGCGACCATACGCAAAGCTTTTGCGGTTCTCATAAGCGTCGGCCAGTTCACCCTCATCGTCCCACGCACCGGAGTCGACCAATGCGTTAACGTTCGCGCCATATGCGCCTTCGGCATTGGAAAAGACCCGCAGAGCGGCCTGTTCCATGTTGCAGCCCATCTTGGTTGCATAGTCTAACGCATGGGCCCGAACGAAGTTCATCTCAACTGGTTCATCAGCGACAGCGGCCTGATAGGCAGCATCTGCCAACATCCGGGTTTGCAACGGCAACAGGTCGCGGAAAATACCAGATAGGGTCATCACAACGTCAATGCGCGGACGGCCCAGCTGTTCCAGCGGGATCAGGTCAGCACCACTTAGCCGACCAAAGCTGTCGAACCGAGGCTTAGCGCCCATCAACGCAAGCGCCTGACCAATCGGGCCGCCATCAGATTTAATATTGTCAGAACCCCAAAGCACCAACGCAATAGACCGAGGCAGTTCGGCGTGGGTGGCCAGCAGGGCATCCGCCTGTTTCCACCCATCCTGACACGCAAAAGCGGTGGGCATCCGGAACGGGTCGAACGCGTGAATATTGCGCCCCGTCGGCAACACATCCAGCGACCGGATCAGATCACCGCCCGGAACAGGCTTGATATACTGGCCGCTCAACGCGCGCATCAGGCCGTCAATCTCGGTTTCTTGCTGAAGCAGATGGTCGATCTTTGCGCGCGTCTCGCTATCCAAGTCGGGCATGACGCGGATATGTTCGGCCCGCTCCGCATCCGTGATCGGACGGCCCACAATATGCAGCCCATCAGGGATCAGCGCATCTTCGGTTTCCAACAGCTTCAGCCACAGCGTTTGCGGGTCGCAATCGGTTAGATCAACGGCCTCAGCCTGCACACGGATCAGGTCCTCCAACTCAGCCCGCTCGGCCGCATCAGGGGCAAGACCGCGCCAACGGGTCAGGCTGTCTTTCAGCTCCGCCAGACCTTTGTACAACCCGCCAGACGCCAACGGAGGCGTCAAATGCGTAACCGTCACAGCCCCGGACCGACGCTTAGCCAAGGTCGCCTCGGACGGGTTGTTGGACGCATAGAGATAGACGTTCGGCAGCTCACCAATCAGGCGGTCTGGCCAATCACAGGCCCCTAGGCCCGATTGCTTGCCCGGCATGAACTCCAGCGCGCCATGCATCCCAAAATGCAAGATCACATCGGCTTGATACTGATTGCGCAGCCACAAATAAAACGTCGTGAACGCGTGGGTCGGGGCAAAGCCGGCCTCAAACAAAAGACGCATCGGATCGCCTTCGTACCCAAACGTGGGCTGCACCCCGACAAAGACATTGCCAAAATGCTCACCCAGAACAAAGACACCCCGTCCATCGGATTGCACTTTACCCGGCGCCGGGCCCCAAACGCTTTCGATTGCGGCAAGCGGCGGGGTCGTGCGCACGATCGTATCCGCATCCACATGCGCCGCAACGTTGGCCTGCTGACCGTATTGCTTGGAATTACCCTCAAGGATCGAGGCGCGCAAAACATCAACGCTTTCGGGAACATCTACGCTATAGCCCTGCGCCTTCATGGCGTGCAGAGTATTGTAGAGGCTCTCAAAAACGCTGAGGTACGCAGCGGTTCCGACGGCACCAGCATTCGGCGGAAAGCCAAATAGTACCACACCGACCTTCTTCTCGGCGTTTTCCTTACGCCGCAAACGGGCCAACCGCAGTGCCTTTTCCGCAAGCGAGATGACCCGCTCTTTGCACGGCGCCATCGCCTTGGTGACGTCGCCACCATCGCACCCCATGTTGCAGCCATTGCACCCCTCGGCGCCATGACGCCCCGCAAATACGGTTGGGTTGGTCGCACCATCAAGTTCGGGCAATGCGATCAGCATGGTTGTCTCAACCGGCCCTAGCCCCTGCGGCGCAGAAGCCCACTGACCCAGCGTCTGAAACTCTAGCGGATGCGCGGCCAGATAGGGCACATCCAGCTTTGATAGGGTCTCAACTGCGGCAGAACTGTCGTTGTATGCAGGCCCCCCAACAAGCGAGAAACCCGATAGCGAAACCATCGCATCAATGGTGGCCCCATGCTCATTGAGAAAGAATTCCTCAATTGCAGGGCGACCATCAAGCCCCCCTGCAAAGGTCGGGATGACGCGAATGCCCTTCGCCTCAAACGTACGGATCACGTAGTCGTAATGCGCGGTGTCACCGCTCAGAACATAGGACCGCATGAGCAACAGCCCAACAGTTACAATGTAGTTGTCCGGCTTGGGCAGTGCCTCTACGTCGATCGTGATACGCTCCGGAAGATCAGGGTGGTAGGCCCCAACATTCGGGTACTCAATCGGCGGATTGGACCGCCCACCGCGCAGCGTGGCATCCGACGCATAACGCCCGACTAAAAAGCGGACCATCTGCTCGATGTTCTCATCACTGCCGCCCAACCAGTATTGCATAGTCAGGAACCAGGCGCGCAAATCCTGGCTTTTACCGGGAATAAACTTGAGGATCTTCGGCAAGCGGCGCAGCATCTTCATCTGCTTTTCACCACTTGCACCAGACGGCTTTTTCGATCCCCGAAGTTTTTTCATAAACTTCATCGCGCCGGATGCGGGCTTGGACATGTCCAACTCCCCCATCTTCGTCAACGCAACAATCTGCGGGTCCGCAATGACCCCAATCATGGCATCACAATCAGGGCGACGCGCCTCTAGCGCGGGCAGGATCGCATTCACCTGATCCTCAAAAAAGATAAGGTTCGCAACGATGATGTCAGCATGCGCCACCGCGATCTTGGCTTCTTCAAGCGCTTCGGGATTTTCCGCCCACTCAGCGGCCGCATGAATTTCGACCGTCAGGCCGGGCATCTCATCACTTACGCGGTCCAATACACGCTGCGCAGAGCCCAGCGCGTGACTGTCCAACGTAACCACCACAACGCGGTAGCCGGGGATATGCCGGTCATCGCGCATAATGCGCTTTCGCTTCATAAAGGGTGTCTTTGCTGATCTGGGTCATCCCCTTTTCAGCGGCATATTTCTCAGTGTTCCGCTTGGCTTTGCCGCGCACAAAGAAAGGGATCTTCTTCAACTCTTTCTCAGCATCCGCCAACCAAACCATCACATCAGAGCCAAGGTTGTCGCTCTTTGGTTCCTCAATATCCCGGGGGGCTGGGGGCTGGCCCCCAGTGTGTACCTTCTCCTCGGGGCGCGGCGCGTGGCCACCGTGGTGCGACGGCCCCGCTTCATCATGAAATTCGAAATCCTCGCGGAACATCGCCAAAAGATGCTCCTCCAGACCCATCACAAGCGGATGGATCCATGTATCAAAGATAACATTCGCGCCCTCAAACCCCACCTGCGGGGAATATCGCGCGGGGAAATCTTGTACGTGAACGGGCGCAGAGATTACGGCACAGGGAATACCCAACCGTTTACCAATGTGGCGCTCCATCTGAGTGCCAAGGATCATCTCAGGTGATGCATCCTCAATCGCCTTTTCAACCTCAAGATAATCATCCGAGATCAAAGCAGGCACACCGATTTCCTTGCCCAGCGCGCGGATGTCACGCGCGAACTCACGATTGTAGCAGCCTAGCCCCACAACCTCGAAACCCATTTCCTCACGGGCAATCCGAACGGACGCCTTCACATGGGTCGCATCACCAAACACAAACACGCGTTTGCCGGTCAGATAGGTTGAATCGACAGATTTGCTCCACCAAGGCTGGCGTAGACGGCTTTCGTCAACTTTAGGGTCTAGACCAGTGATTTCTCCAACCTCGGCCAGAAATTCACGGGTGGCATTCACGCCAATCGGAACCGTTTTCGTGAACGGCTGCCCAAGCTCTTTTTCCATATACCGTGCAGCCGTCTCAGCATGTTCAGGATAAAGCAGCACGTTGAAATGGGCGGCACCCAAGCGGGTTAAATCCGTGGGTGTGGCACCCATTGGCGCCACGACGTTCACGTCGACACCCATCTCGGACAACAACCCGGTCAGTTCCTCGACATCGTCACGGTGGCGAAAGCCCAAACCGGTGGGCCCGATGATATTCGCAGTGGGGCGCGCGGTACGCTCCATTGGCTTGGCCAAGGCCCGAACCAGTTGGTAAAATGTCTCATCTGTACCAAAGTTCTCCTTGCGGGAATAACTCGGCAGGTCCAGCGCGATGACAGGCACGGGCAAGCCCATGGTTTCGGCCAGGCCGCCGGGGTCATCTTGGATCAACTCGGCGGTGCAAGACGCGCCGACGATCAAAGCCTCGGGCTTGAACCGCTCATAGGCTTGGCGGCAGGCATCCTTGAACAAGTAAGCCGTATCCGCACCCAGATCGCGCGCCTGAAACGTGGTGTAGGTGACCGGCGGGCGATGGTTGCGCCGCTCAATCATCGTAAACAAGAGGTCGGCGTAGGTGTCACCCTGCGGCGCGTGCAGCACGTAGTGCAAACCCTTCATGCCCGTTGCAACGCGCATTGCACCAACGTGGGGCGGGCCCTCATATGTCCAAACAGTCAGTTTCATACGGCCAAGATCTCCTTGCGCCGAACGGGGCGCGAAAACAGACCTGCAAGATCACCGGCTTGTTCGTAAAAATGCACAGGGGTGAAAACCAACTCGATGGCCCACTTGGTCGTCAGGCCCTCGGCCTCTAGCGGATTGGCGAGGCCAAGGCCGCAAACCGTCAGGTCCGGGCGCGCGGCTCGGGCACGATCAAGTTGCAGATCAACGTCCTGCCCCTCTGAAATCGTGGGGCCGGCGGGCATCAGCTCGAGGTCGGGGCGGACAAGGCCCATGTGGATATACGGTGCGCCAACCTCAATCGCCTCCATCCCGCATTCACGGGTCAGAAAGCGGGCCAGAGGAATTTCCAACTGACTGTCAGGGAAAAAGAACACCGACTTGCCGCGCAACGCTTCGGCCGCTTGGCTGATCGCCTTGCGAGCACGGGCACGTGGTGCCGCAGTCACACGGTCGAACGTGGCTTCATCCACACCGAATTCATCCGCAATGGCCTTGAGCCAGGCGGTCGTACCCTCTTCGCCAAATGGGAACGGGGCGCGAATGGCCTTGGCCCCACGCTTTAACAGCTCTGCGTCAGTGTCACCTAGGAACGGCTGCAACAGTGCATAGACCGTGTTGTCACCAACACCCGGCGCGCCATCGGCACGGGCGGCAGGCAAAACCCGAATGGGACCAATGCCCATATCGGACAACAGACCGATCGCCTGATCTTCAACAACGTCAGGCAAGGCGCCGACCAACAGCAACTCACGTGCATCCGTTTTGGGCAAGCCAGGGACCATCGAAGCAAGGCAAGCATCTTCGCCTTGGGTAAAGGTCGTCTCAATCCCGGAGCCGGAATAATTCAAAACCCGTACGTGGGGGGCATGCTCTTCGGTCAGTCGCTCAGCTGCACGCTGAAGGTCGAGCTTGATGACCTCCGACGGGCAGGAACCCACAAGGAAAAGCTGCTTAATGTCAGGCCGCCTTGACAGTAGGCGCGCAACCTCACGGTCAAGCTCTTGATGCGCATCCGCCATCCCCGCGAGGTCTTTTTCCTCAAGAATAGCCGTGCCAAACCGCGGTTCTGCAAAGATCATCACACCAGCGGCTGATTGCAGCAAATGGGCGCAAGTACGTGATCCGACGACCAAAAAGAACGCATCCTGCATTTTGCGGTGCAGCCAGATAATACCTGTCAGCCCACAAAAGACTTCGCGCTGACCACGCTCCTTAAGGACCGGAGCATCAGCGCAGCTAGCGGATTGAATGTTGGACGGTTTGTTCAAACGACCGCCTCCCCTTCGAGACGGGCCATGCGCAGCTTCAATAGAAACTGTCCGGCGTTGATGACGTAGGCAACATATGCCGCCAGGGCGAGCCACATTTGATCCACTGGCGACAGACTGCCCGTCAAGAGCGCCCAAATGTAGGCAGTGTGCAAAGCGATCACGACAAAGGAAAACACGTCTTCCCAGAAGAATGCCTTTGCAAAAAGATACTGGCCGAAAACGATTTTTTCCCAAATCGCGCCAGTGATCATGATCGCATAAAGAAAGAGAGTTTTTACCACGATGGAGATGGTGGCAGCCATATAGCCTTCACCTGTCCACAGGTAGCGCGCCACCAACACCACGGAAACTGCGAACACGAGGAACTGCAAAGGCGCCAAAACCCCTTGGATCAAGGTCCAAATGGTATTGTCGCGGCGCGTTCTCTCTTCCGGCGTATAGAGCCTAAAAGGCTCTTTGCGGTTCGGCGTCCGTGGGTCCATCACGAGCGACTCTCCCTTCTTCGTGTAATCTCCAATCTTCGCCATGCAGGACCTAAGTGTCAACTAAAACTTACACTGCTCTTGTTGACACTTGAAATATCACGCTATGGTTTCTTAGCGGGAAAAATGGGGGTGCTAACGGCTATTTACGCCACTCACGCCCACGAAGCCCTATTCAAAGGACCGCTCAGAGTGTCAGCTTTCATTGACATTTGGGTTAAAAAAGCGTAATTACGGGATTGAAGGTCTCCCGGCCCCGGTATCGCCAAGTTTGTGGCGCAGGGGGTGACTGCGGAGAGGTGAAATTATGGTCAACGGACCGAAAACTACGGCCCTGACATCTTCTGGACTGAACCACCGCGGCGGCGTAAACAGCTTGGCCGTGCAGGCGTTGTCCGTACTCAAGGCGAAGGGCGGCGCAATTGCGCCCGATTACAAAAGCCCTCAGCTAGAGGCGATTTGTGACGCGTTTGTTGCACCCGATGAGGCTGAGCGGCACGAAGCGATTTCCGCTCTACAATCACACGGCCTTTCGAACACAGACATCATCGAACACATTATCCCCACCACCGCCCAACTATTGGGTGATCGGTGGTTCGCGAACGATCTTAGCTTTGCCGACGTCACGATTGGCGCCGCCCGCTTGCAGGAAACCATTCGCGCGCTGAACGCCAAAGTGGCCCACGACCAAGTCTTGAGCGGAGACAGCATCCTTTTGGTTGTACCGCGCAACGAACATCACACGCTTGGCGTTTTTGTTGCCGCACACAAATTTCGCGCGCTAGGCGTTGATGTCCAACTCGCCGTTGGCATGCACCCCGCTCAAGTCGCGCAAATGGTTAAAAAATATCGCTTTCCGGCAGTTGGGATTACGTCCTCCGGACGGCGCAGCCTTAGTGCCGCAAGGGAGCTAGTAGATGCCGTCAGAAAAGCCGTGCCAAAGATAACACCAATTGTTATTGGTGGTGGGGTAACCAATCTACCGCTGGATATTAAGCAAATTACGGGCGCAGACCACGTTTCATCTGATCCCGAAACAGTCATAGACTTGTGCGGACTTGAAACTTCGTACAACTTGGAGGCGCAAAATGTGTAGTGAGCTTCACTTAACATTGCGCCAAGCATGGATGGACGTACAGGGATGAACACCCGCGAAACCGATTTTTGGAATGAGCGTTCCGGCCCCCGGATTGCGCCCGAGCACTTCAATAATATTGTTGCGACGGCAGCCGACCTGGCAATCATTCTAGACATCACCGGCAAGGTGCGTTCGGTGGTCGTGAACCCACTGAACCCGACCCTTGGGCGGCTGGATCACTGGGCCAATCGCGACATCCGTGAATTCCTTGCAGAGGACTCGCTTTCAAAGCTTGAGGCCCAACTTGAGGCACACAAAGGCGGTGCGGCAGACCCCGTCGACGCCATTGAAGTGAACCATTTCGACAATGCGAACTGGGAATTCCCGATTCGCTATACGCTACACCGGACCGGCCAAGAGGGCGTTATTTTGATGCTTGGGCGCGATCTGCGCCCCGTAGCAGAGCTGCAGCATCGCCTCGTAAAGGCGCAACTCGCCCTTGAGAAAGACTACGAGACCCACCGTGATTTTGAGACGCGCTACCGCGTCATCATGGAGGCCGTGCGCGATCCCTTTGCGCTAGTGGATGTGAACACAGGTCGGATCATTGATCTTAACTCTGCGGCGGCTCAGGTCCTAGGCGGCAACCAAGACAGCCTGTCGGGCGGCGCATTCACCCAAGAGTTTGAAGGCCGTCGTCGTGGCGAGTTCATCGAAGCTCTTAGCAATGGCGCAAGCGTTTCTGGCGCAGGCCCCGTTTCCGCCGAAACGAAACGCGGCGGCAAATCCGTTGTGATCCACCCCACCCTTTTCCGCGCAGCTGGCGACCGCGTGTTGTTGTGCCGGATCGAAACCGCCGAAAGCGCAGAGTTTATCGCCGAAGACCTCGCGCTGACGCTGTCGGGCCTGTACCGCGACGGCGCTGATGCGATGGTGTTCACCGACAGTCACGGCCAAATCCGCTATGCAAACGATGCGTTCCTATCGCTTTGCGATGCAGGCGCGCTGTCGGACGTGCGCGGCAAAAGCTTTGGCGACTTCATGGCGCGCGGCTCGGTTGACCTAAAAGTGCTGACCGACAACGCGGCGCGCACCGGCAAGATGCGTGTCTATTCCACTCGGCTCGAAAGCACGTTCGGCACACAAGTCTCGGTCGAGGTGTCAGCCACGCACCTTGCGGGCACCACGTCCCCCGGCTTTGCCTTTGTGCTGCGCGACACATCGCGGCTTGAGGTCGTGCGGGAATCTGGCGGAATGCCACCCGTGCCCGGCGTGTCCGATGAGGCGATGCACAACGTTATGGATTTGGTCGGCTCTGCGCCGCTCAAGGACATCGTTGCCGCAACAACAGACGTTGTAGAAAAGATGTGCATCGAGACGGCTGTTGAGCTGACCGACAACAACCGCGTCGCTGCTGCCGAAATGCTGGGCCTGTCACGCCAGTCTCTTTATGTGAAGCTCCGTAAATACGGGCTGCTGCACAAAGACGCCGACTCCTAAACCCGTCAACCAAACTAGACACTTTTGCGCAGCAGGTGATTGGTTTCACTTGCCCGACTCTAATTTGTTAAGCTATGCTGACATCATGACTGTCAGTTTAGATTTACACTCAGACCGTGTCTATCCAGAACCAGCGGCGATGCTTCGACTGATCAAACCGATCACGTGGTTTCCGCCGATGTGGGCCTATTTGTGCGGCGTCGTCTCATCCGGGGTTTCCCCGCTTTCACATCCAGTTCTTGTGATCCTAGGAATTTTTCTCGCAGGGCCAGTGGTTTGCGGGATGTCACAGGCCGCAAATGATTGGTGCGACCGCCATGTTGACGCCATCAACGAGCCTGATCGCCCCATTCCCTCGGGGCGTATTCCCGGGCGCTGGGGCCTATGGATTGCTCTGGCAATGTCTGCGCTATCGCTATTTGTGGGCGCCTTTCTTGGCACATGGGGCTTTGTCGCAACCGTCGTGGGTGTACTCGCGGCGTGGGCCTATTCGGTCGAACCTATCCGCCTCAAACGCTCTGGCTGGTGGGGGCCCGGATTGGTCGGGCTATCCTACGAAAGCCTGCCGTGGTTCACAGGTGCAGCCGTTGTCGCCGCAAGCTTGCCATCGACCGAGGTCATCCTGCTCGCGCTCCTTTATGGGATCGGTGCGCATGGCATCATGACACTCAACGACTTCAAAGCCCTTGAGGGCGACCGCCAGATGGGCGTCAACTCCCTGCCCGTCACGCTGGGCCCAGAACGCGCCGCACGAGTAGCATGCTGGATCATGGCGATCCCGCAATGCATCGTCATCGGCCTGCTCATGCACTGGGGCCGCGAATGGTTTGCCTTTGCGATCTTCCTCTCATTGATCGTGCAATTCATGGCCATGCAAACCCTGCTCAAGGATCCAAAAGGCCGCGCGCCTTGGTACAATGGCACAGGCGTCACACTATACGTGTTGGGAATGATGGTGGCCGCCGTTGCCGTTAGGGGGCTGGCATGAACATCGGCTGGCTCACCCTTGCACGGCTGTGCCTTGTGAACATGGCGATTGGGGGCCTCGCCGCCCTGCCCGTCAATCTTTTCAATCGGTTGATGACTGTTGAGCTGGCCCTACCCGCCCTACTGCCCGGACTTCTGGTGGCTCTGCACTACGGCGTGCAAATGACCCGTCCCGTCTGGGGCCATAGGTCTGACGCAAAGGGCGGCCGGACACCTTTCATCATCGGCGGCATTGCCGTTGTCGGCCTAGGCGTAGTGCTCGCTGCAATCGGTATCAAAGCGGGTGAAACCTCAACGCCCCTCGCTCTTGGTATCTGGTTTGTGGCGTATTGCACCATCGGGATCGGCGTCGGCGCGGCGGGAACTTCGTTCCTTGCCCTACTGGCTGTCGCGGCACCAGCCGCGCGCAAAGGTGCGGCCGCAACACTGGCTTGGCTGTTCCTCATCGCAGGTGCAATCATGGCATCCATCGGGACCGGCATCGCGCTGGAACCCTATAGCCCAGACCGCCTGATCACCGTAGTGACAGTCGTCTCAATCGTCGCCTTCGCGCTCAGCATTATCGCGACATTCCGGGTGGAGGCAGCGCTTGGCCCTGCCCCACTCAAGCAAGACACCAATTTCAAAGCCGCACTTCGCAGCGTCTGGGCCGACCCATCGGCGCGCCGCTTTACCGGCTTTGTCTTTCTCTCAATCCTCGCATTCTATCTGTCGGAGTTGATATTCGAACCCTTCGCCGGCCACGTCCACGGCCTTGGCCCCGAGGATTCAACCAAGCTATCGGGCGGCAAAGACGGCGCAGCCCTTATGGGCATGATCGCGGCTGGCCTGCTTTCAACCCTTGGATACGGAACTTTGCGGTTCTGGGCCGTGACAGGTTGTGTGATCTCGGCGCTCGGTCTTTTGGGCTTGGGCGGCGGCTTTGCCTTGATCCCATCGACGGTCATGCTTGGCCTTGGTAACGGCCTGTTCGTTGTGGGGGCCGTGGGTTCCATGATGACACTCGCCTCAAACCACGAACGCGAAACCGGCACGCGAATGGGCGTGTTCGGCGCGGCCCAAGCCATCGCAGCAGGCCTTGCTGGACTGGTTGCCACCGGCACCCTCGACATCGCGCGGGCCTTTATGACGGACGCTGCCGCCTATGGCACCGTCTTCACGCTAGAGGCCGTGCTCTTTTTGATGGCCGCGCTTATGGCGCTGCAAATTCTAGACAAACGGCGCGAAACACCCGCGCTTCAACCAGGGGAATGACCATGTATGACGTTGTTGTCATTGGAGGGGGCCCGTCGGGCGCCACAGCCGCCGAAGACCTAGCGCGCGAAGGCCGCAAGGTTGCGATGATCGACCGTGCAGGCCGGATCAAACCCTGTGGTGGCGCAATTCCGCCCCGCGCCGTGCGTGATTTCAACATTCCCGACAGCCAGATTGTCGCGCGCATCAACACCGCTCGGATGATTTCCCCCACCTTGCGCCAAGTCGATATCCCAATTGAGGATGGCTACGTCGGCATGGTCGATCGGGAACATTTCGATGAATTCCTACGCGTGCGCGCCGCGGATGCGGGTGCTGAACGGCACACTGGGACTTTCCTGCGGATTGACCGCGATAGTAACGGTACCCACGTCATCTATCGCGACAAACAAACGCGCGACGAAGTCCGCCTTTCGACCAAACTGGTAATCGGCGCAGATGGCGCACGGTCCAACGTGGCCAAACAGGAGGTCCCCGGCGGCGACAAAATCCCATATGTGATCGCCTATCACGAAATCATTAAAGCCCCCGGTAAGATCGGCAGTTACGACCCAGCCCGCTGTGACGTGATTTATGACGGCAAGATCAGCCCCGATTTCTATGGCTGGGTATTCCCGCACGGCGATTCCGCCAGTGTCGGCATGGGTACGGAAAACCCCGACGTTGATCTTAAACAAGCGACCGCTGATCTGCGTGCCGCCTCGGGCCTGACGGACTGTGAAACCATCCGCAAAGAGGGCGCGCCCATCCCGCTAAAACCAATGGACCGTTGGGACAATGGCAAGGATGTCGTACTTGCGGGTGATGCTGCGGGTGTCGTGGCGCCCTCCTCTGGCGAGGGGATTTTCTATGCCATGGTCGGTGGCCGTGTCGCCGCCACAGCGGCGGCTGCCTGCCTTGCGTCTGGTCAGGTCAAAGACCTTCGGATCGCGCGCAAACTGTTCATGAAGGACCACAAGGCGGTGTTCAAAATCCTTGGCGCAATGCAAAACGCCTATTATAGGAGCGACGAGCGTCGCGAACGATTTGTGTCGCTCTGTCACGACATCGACGTTCAAAAGCTCACGTTTGAGGCCTATATGAACAAGGAATTGGTGAAAGCCCGTCCCATGGCGCATATCAAAATCGGCATCAAAAACCTTATGCACCTGATGGGTGTTATTCCGGCGACCCGCGCATGACAATTATGATCCCCGCTTGGGTCGACGGCACGTTGACCCCCGTTGAAAAACTGGAGGCCCATGTCAAAGGGCTCCGGCACAAGGCCATTTCGGTGTTTGTGATGGATGGGGATCATCTGCTGATCCAAAAACGCGCGGCGGGCAAATATCACACGCCGGGTCTATGGGCGAACACCTGCTGCACCCACCCCGAGTGGAACGAAAGCGGGATGGATTGCGCCCAACGGCGGCTTAAGGAAGAGCTGGGCATCACCGGCCTGACGCTTGATCAACGCGAGACGTTGGAATACCGCGCGCCCGTTGGCGGCGGCATGATTGAGCATGAGGTCGTCGAGGTGTTTGTTGCAAATGCGCCTGACGTCACATGGGACCTCAACCCGGATGAGGTTGAGGCCGTGCGTTGGGTTCACACCGACGCCCTGACAGATGATATTGCTCGTAACCCGGACCAGTTTACCGCATGGCTCCGCATTTACATGACGGAACACAAAGAGCGTATTTTCGGCGATCTGATCCGCGCTTAGCGCAGATCAGGAATACCCGATGGCCGTGTATTTGTTCACCAGCTCGGTAAAGACACCCTCGGTCGAAGGCTTCACCTCTTCGCGGTCCCACACCTCAGATCCCGGTTGCAGGCTGTGGACTTTGCAAATCTCGATGTTGCAAACGATCTGAAGCTGAACGCCAGCCACATCGGACAGCGTAATCTCAGAAATCGTCTCGATCTCTTCGGCTTCGTTTTCATCCGCAAATGCGGGGGCGAAGGCGGTGGCCGTCATAAGGGCCGCAACAAATGCTTTCTTAAACATGATAACCTCGTGGTTGGCAGACGCATCAACCTCCCACAGGTCTTTGTTTAAACTATGACGTGGCCTTGGCCGTTTGTGGCGAAATTCGGACCCCAACAGCATCAAGCGCAGCCTTTGCGATATCACGCGCTGTCAGTCCGGCATCCGCGTACATATCCGCAGGGCTTGCCTGATCAATAAAGCGATCCGGCAAGGTCATCGTCCGAATGGCAACGCCCCCGTCCAGACGCCCGGTTTTGGCCAGCCAATGCAGAACCATGGCACCAAAACCACCCTCACACCCCTGCTCTACTGTGATCAGCGCATCGTGTGTTTCGACCAATTGCGCGATCAAATCTGTGTCCAGCGGCTTGGCAAATCGGGCATCGGCCACAGTCGTGCTTAGCCCACGAGCATCTAGTTCTTCTGCGGCGGCAAGCGTTTCATTCAAGTGAGCACCAAAGCTGAGCAGCGCCACGCGGTCACCCTGTTTCACGATACGGCCCTTGCCGATTGGTAGGACCTCGCCTTGTTCGGGCATATCGCAGCCAACGCCCTCACCCCGCGGATACCGCAGAGCAATGGGGCCGCTATCGTGCGCGGCCATTGTGGCCATCATATGCACCAACTCGGCCTCATCGGCGGCGGCCATGACGGTCATGTTGGGCAGCGTCGCGAGGAAGCAAATATCGAACGCCCCCGCATGTGTCGCGCCATCTGCACCGACAAGCCCTGCCCGATCGATGCAGAACCGCACCGGCAGATTTTGCAGCGCCACATCGTGGGCAATCTGATCGTACCCGCGTTGCAGAAAGCTGGAATAGACAGCGCAGAATGGTTTCAGACCACTGGCCGCCATCCCGGCCGCAAACGTCACGGCGTGTTGTTCTGCGATACCAACATCAAACACCCGATCTGGATAGACCTTTTGCATCACATCCAGACCCGTCCCACCGGGCATGGCGGCCGTGACGGCGACAATCTTGGGGTCGGCTTCCGCCTCCGCCAAAAGACGTTTTCCGAACACACCAGTGTAGCTGGGGGCATTGGGCGCTGACTTTTGTTGTTGACCGGTCGCGACATCAAACTTCGCAACCCCGTGATAGCAACAATCCGACAATTCCGCAGGGTTGTAGCCTTTGCCCTTCACGGTCACCGCATGGATTAGAACCGGCCCGGTGGCCTGTGCCTTTGCGGCACGCAGAACACTCAGAAGCTGTCCCATATCGTGGCCATCAATCGGCCCCACATAAGTAAAGCCAAGTTGTTCGAACAGCGTCGCATCACCGGTTGCACCCGTCATCAGAGCCTTGGCGCGCTCGGCACCTTCACGAAACGGGCCGGGCAGGTGTTTGGCGATCTCATCGGCCATTTGGCCAAACGGGGATTTTGACAATTCACTCAGGTAGCGAGACATCGCGCCAACGGGTGGGGCGATGGACATTTCGTTGTCGTTGAGGACGACAAACAAACGCCGTCCCTCACTTCCGGCGTTGTTGAGCGCCTCATAGGCCATGCCCGCGCTGATAGACCCGTCCCCAATGACGGCGATTGCGTCGCCCGTTGCCTCACCCAAATCGCGCGCGGTGGCAAAGCCAAGGGCTGCGGAAATCGAGGTGGAGGAATGCGCCGCACCGAACGGGTCATATTCGCTCTCGGAGCGTTTGGTGAAACCGGACAGGCCGTCTTTTTGACGAAGCGTCAGCATACGGTCGCGCCGTCCAGTCAGAATTTTGTGCGGATAACACTGGTGACCCACATCCCAGACCAGCTTGTCATGGGGGGTCTGAAACACAGCGTGGATCGCGGTCGTCAGCTCGACCACCCCAAGGGATGATCCAAGGTGACCGCCAGTCTCAGATACGGTCCAGATCGTCTCGGCACGAAGCTCATCTGACAAGCGGGCAAGATCGCCATCGGACATCCGGCGCAAATCGGCGGGTGAATGGACTTTGTCCAACAAGGGGGTGTTGGGGCGCGGGTTGGACATGGTCGTTCCTCCCAGTGTCGTAAGTAAAAAAACGCGCCGCTCGGGTGTGCCCCTCGCGACGCGTCAGTCGTGCCTACAGTCAAAGGGACGCCATAGGGCTTTGGGAACCGGCGCCCCCAAGATACGGGGACGCCGGAGGGATAGTTTACTCGTAAACCGGTGTGCCGGTTGTCGCGAGTTCGGGCCAATCCGCGATCACGTTCAGGCCGCCCATGGGTTTCTGGTACCCCTTGTGGCAGGTCTTACACGCGGCTTTGGGTGCATCCGCATAAAGAGGTCCAAGCCGGTGATCTGGCAGGACGTCTTTGATCGGCAGGATCCAATCGGCATTAATCTCTTGCGCCATCGAGATCCCAAGCGAGGCAGTGGCCCATTGGGGCGTCACCTGACCGGGGTCATAGAAGGCACGGCTGTTGTGACAGAACACACAGTTCACGCCCAACGAGTTGGAGAAATAATTCATGAAGGAATAGGTACGCTCGGTCTGTTGGATCGAGGCAACTTCGCCTTCTGCGATGGAACCGGCCACACGGCTTTCGAGGTCATGCACGCCAATCGTCTCATACTCGATGAGATATTGGTACAACGCATCAGACGGAAGCGAGGTGAACTGCGACAGGGTCGTTGCGCGGTTCTGGTTCGCGCTCCAGCCTTGGGCATTTTCGTTCACAGGGTCGATCCGGAACCAAACCTCGGAAGGCACAGCCTCACCACGGTGGCAGGTGTAACAGTTCACACCGACCTCTTGGTTCGCTTGGACGTGTCCAACCCAGTTTTCGTTGATGCTTTGCGTCATCTGGATCATGTTCCGGGCAACGACCTTGGTATACAGATCATCGTCCGCATAGATCCCCTCATCCGCACCGGAGTGACAATACGCACACCCCTCATCCGGCGCGACCCACTGGGTCATCGCGTTCATGAGACGGTTGAAGTTCGCATCCGTCAAATCACCCAGAACCTGCACGTTCTCATAGATATCACCGGCCAGCTCTTCACCCTCTTCGGGGATATAAGGCTCATCCGTGTAATAATCCTCGATCGTGGGATCAGGTGTGTTGATGTCGGTCACGTACTTCGCCACGTGCATCCCCGTTCCGCGGGGACCCGTTTGCATCGAGTCCGTCGCGAAGGGTTGGCCGAAGCTCACCAGAAGGGCTGCCGCGAAAACGGCGGACCCTGCGGCCCCAACAACAATGGCGGGGCCATAGATGTTGGTGGGGTTTTTAGAGTTCCATTCAGTAAACCACTTGGGAAACATCTTATTGTCCTCCCTCAACGTATGACTCGTAGCCATAGGGTTCGAGATATTCAGGGGCGAAGTAGTGCTCCTGTGCCCAGATGAACCAGTTGTCCACGACCGTGCCTGTCAGCAGGATACCGATGCCACCCGTGATCGGGGTGAGAACAGCAAACCACCAAGCCCAGCGGTGAATACCTTCCATCGTAGCGTTGAAACCCATGGTCCAGCGCCAGAACAAGGCAGCCCGTTCCGAGGCAGTGCCGCGGTCATAGATCTGCTCTAGCTCACGGTCGCCGCCGTAGCGGGTCACGGCCAGAATGGTCGCGCCGTGCATGGCGAACAACAGAACCGAGCCATAGAGGAACACGATGCTGAGGCCGTGGAAGGGGTTATAGTACAAGTTGCCGTAGCGGATCGAGAACGCCGTGGTCCAGTCAAGGTGCGGGAAGATGCCATAAGGCACAGCTTCCGACCACGACCCCATCAGGATGGGACGGAACAGGCCCAGCACGAGGAACAACCAGATCGCAGCGGCAAATGCCCAAGCGACGTGTTTGCCCATCTTGTGCTGTTCGGCCAGCGAGTAGGTCCGCAACCACCAGCACGACACCGACACCAGCAAGAAGAAGCTGGAGATGATGTACCAACCACCGTCATTCAGCGGCGGCATCCGCAGGCCGTATTCCGGCGAGGGCGGCTCAAGCGCCAACCAGAACAACTGACGGATGAACTCGGGGATCGACCAACCCACCTGAGACAGCATGTTGAAGCCAACGATGTTGAACCACAACAAACCAGTCGCGAGTGAGATAATCCCGTAGAACCCAAGGTAGATCGGGCCCAACTGGGCGTTCCCAAGGATACCGACAAGAGTGCTGAACGTCGCGGATTTGGTCCGCTCTGCCGACATCTCGCCACTGTCATCCATGCCCATTTCGGGCTCGGCTTGCACCTGCACTTGCGTGAAGATGTTTTGATATTCAGGCCACATGGTCATGATTACATCCCTCCTGCTGCAGCTGCTGCGCGGACAGAGGGCCAGATCGGCAGATCAAGCCACCAATTCCACCACTCAGGCCAACCTTTGGTCCAGACCGGGCCAGAGATGATGATACAGATCGCCGACCAAAAGCCTGCGTTCAGCGCCAACAACAGGCCAACACGGTGAATGCCCAAGGTGCCAACGGAGTACCCGATGAAATCCCGAAAGAACGTGTCTTCGTGATCGGGCGTTTTGGCTTCCTCGCCCTTTTCAGGGTTGGCCGCCGACAAGATCAGCGCGCCGTGCAACGCCAACGCAAGGGTCGTGGTGAAGAAGAACGTCACCGCCAACATGTGCGCAGGGTTGTAGTGGAAGTGGAGGTAGGAATAGCCAACGTTAGACACCCAATCGAGGTGGCTAAAGATCCCGTACGGGAAGCCATGACCCCACGCGCCCATCAGCAACGGGCGGAAAACAACCAGCGTCACGTAGGCGAAGACAGCGAAGCCGAATGCAACGGGGACGTGGTAGCCCATGCCCAGTTTGCGGCAAATCTCGACCTCGCGCAGACCCCAACTTACGAAGGCGCCGACCGCACAGAACGTGATAATTTGCCAAAGCCCGCCCTCCATGAGCGGTGCCATACCCAACCCGTACTTTAAGTCGGGGGGGGCGATATTGATGATCCAGGGGTTAAACGTGCCCTGCATGGCAGCCCCCCAGAATATTAGAATTGTCCCGAGAGCGGCGAAGAAGATCGTCGTTACCCCAAAGAAGCCCACGTAGAATGGACCGACCCAGAAGTCGAACAGATCGCCACCGATCAGCGTCCCTCCGCGGACGCGGTATTTTCTCTCGAAGCTGAGCAGTGCCATACTCTTTCTCCGCGTTTTTATGCCGGCGTTAGGCGATCATCTGATCGATATCGTCATCGGGCCGTCGTATTTAAAATTGGATAGATAGGTGCGGGCGACCAAAGCCGCCCGCAACCGATGTCGTGGGCAGCGGCTTACATGCCAGCTGCAGTTTCAAACCAGTTCAGGCCTGAGCTGAGAAGAACCAAGTGGATCATCGCAGCCAGGAGGAAAAGGAAGACGCCCTGAGCCACGAAAACGCGACGGGGGTCAAAAACGAGCCAGATTTTGTAAAATTTCGACACGTCCATATCCTTAACCTGCGAACCAAGGGAACTTGATGTACGTCAGGAAGTGCGCGACGCACGCTACGATCGTGAACAGGATGAGCCCGCTCATGTAGACCGAGTGCAGCTCCTGAGCCTGCTCATCAGTGAGACCTGTGAAGGACAGATCAGATTTATCAGCCATGGAGATCTCCAGTGGTTAGCTGACACCGCAAACCCTGCGGCCGGGCTCCGACAACACCTCATTGCGTTGTCGGCCTTTCTCCCCTGTCAGAGGGGTGAAATACGTACTCGGGGTTTAGGCCGAGAATATAAGGGATGTGGCTGTCTGCGCCTGTGCCCACGCTTTGCGCAGGACACCTTCCCGCACCGCCTCGCGGTTACAGGTCAGCAGGGCGATCGCGGTGCCAATGGCGGCGATCGGCAGAGCAGCCATCAGGATAACCCCGAAATAAAACCAATATTCCGCAGTGGGTGCCTTGGAGTGGCGCGCCAAATGCGGGGCATTCGAAGTTTGATCAGACATGGCTGTTCTCCTCATCCTTGATAAAGATTTCTTTCGGCGCAAGCGCCTCGACTGTTTCGCGCACAACCCGCTCTGCGCCGGATTCCAGCGCGGATTTCTCTGCGGCATCGCGCAGTGTTTTGGCCGCGGAAATCCGGGTCAAAACGGGGTGAGTTTCTACGATACGGTCCAACAGTTTCTGCGCGTCGGCATCCCAAGGGAAATCTTGGCGCAGGGTCGTGGGGGTGGCTGCGGCGCTGTCCATTTCACTGCCCAAGGGCAGGATGTGGAACAGGGCATCAAATAGGCCGTTGCAGACCTCTTGCAGCATATACGTCGCCCCGGCGTAGCCCATAAAGGGCGTGCCCGTGGCACGACGAATGACGGCACCGGGGAAGCTGGCGGGAATAAACGCGGGCTTTGGCCCATGTCCCGCAGCCATCTCGGCCATATACATTTTCTCGTTGATCGACCCCATAACGATCAGTGGGCGCTTTGAATGCATCATTGCGCGCACTTCGTCGTTGTCCGTCTTTTTGCCAGCGGTCCGAGCCACGGCAAAGGCGCAAGGCAGGCCAAGGTCAACATCTAGGAATTTCTTGATACCACGCGCGTAAGTCTCGTTCGCCACAATGCCAAAGCTGGCCGTCGCAAAGAAATCCTGCGTCACAGAGCGCCACAAATCCCAAACGGGTTTGATCGTGGAATGCTTTTCCCGCTCAATGAACGGCTCAGGATCAAGGCCCAACTGCGCGCCCAAGGTACGCAAGAACGCCGTCGTGCTTTCGATCCCGATGGGCGCTTGCAGGTAGGGCTTGCCCAGAACTTCGCACAGCCCCCGGCCAAATTCACGGTACATGCAGATGTTGACATCGGCATTCACCAGATTGCGCATTTCTGCGAGGTGCGCACCAAGCGGCATCACCATGTTCACTTCGGCGCCGATACCTTCGACCAAACGTCGGATTTCAGCCAGATCCGAGGGCATGTTGAACGTGCCATACATCGGCCCAAGGATATTCACCCGAGGAGCCGCACCTTCTTCGCGCTTTTTCTCAGGGGGCATCCGGCCCTTGGTCATGCCAAACTCGGTAAAGATCCAAGTCATCGCACGGTCGGCACACTCCCATTGATCCTCATCGATGGTGCGCGGCAAGAACCGTTGAATGTTGGTGCCCATGGGCGTCACGCCGCCGCCGATCATCTCGGCGATGGAGCCTGTTACAACGACGGCGGGCAGGGCAGGGTCCAACGTGCCCCACGCGCGTTTCATCGCGCCCTCGGTGCCGTCGCGGCCCAACTCCTCCTCGCCCAAACCCGTCGTTACGATGGGCAGTTCATGGGGCGGCAGGCCATCCGTATAGTGTAAAACAGAGGTCACGGGCAGGTTTTCACAGCCAACAGGGCCGTCAATCACCACTTGCAGGCCCTTTACGGCGCAAAACGCGTAAACAGCCCCCCAGTATCCGCCAGCGCGGTCATGATCTTGAATAAGCATCAGATCATCTCCTGCGCTTTTGCAGCGCGGGCCGCTTTGTCGAGCTTCTTTTGCTGCGTCGCGCGGAAATCGGGACGCAGGTTTGGCGCGCCTTCCCAGACACCAGCAGTGTCACCGTGGCCAACGCCCTCAAAGAACTCTTTCATGTGATCAAAGCGATGTTTGTTTTCCATCGCGGCATTCACCACCTGTTGCAGGCTGCCTGCACCCATCGGCCCCATCAAAGGCCGAGCCGAGATCAGGTTGGTGAAATACAAGCCGGGGATCGCAAGCTCTTTGGCCTTTTGCACAACGGGCGTGGTGCCGATCGCAAGGTCCGGCTTGATCGCTTCCATCGCGGCGCAGTCATCCTCAAGCGAGGCTCGGAATTTGACCTTAACGCCCTTGGCTTCCAGCCACTCAACGTCCGACTGCGACCATTCCGTTTTGGGGCAGGCGGTGCCAACGTAGGGCACGTTTGCGCCGCTTTCGATCAATAGGCGGGCGACCAACAGCTCTGAACCTTCGTAACCCGAAAGCGTGATCGTACCGTTGACCGGCGTCGCGGCCAGCGCGCTTTTGATCGCGGGAAGAAACGCGTTTTGTGCCGCCGCAACCATGTCTGGTTTTACGTTGAACGCATCGCCAATGGCCGACAACCACGCGGCGGTGCCGTCATGCCCAACCGGGGCTGAGCCCACGATTTTCCGTCCCGCTGCCTGAAACTCGCGTATCGCGGCGGTGTAGAACGGGTGGATCGCGGCGACGGCGCCGCAATCCAGGGCTGAATAGAGCTCACGCCACTCACGGCAGGGAACGACCGGACCTGCCGCCAGACCGAGTGGCGCGAGCATCCCTCCAATTCCTATCGGATCTGCAGGGAACATTTCGCCCAACAGGGTCACTGTCGGACGATCCGCTTTGCCCGCTACGGGCGCAGCGACCGGTCCGGCCTCCACTTCCTTGCGGGCGTAGTTGAGCATCGCGCCGGCCAAAACATCCTTGGCCTCCGCGTGCGTCGGAATACCAAAGCCGGGGACGTCGATGCCGACGATCCGCACTCCGTTGATTTCATCGGGAAGCAACCGCAACGGCACACCGGACGCGGTGGGCACACACAAGTTGGTCACGACAACAGCGTCATACCGTTCGGGATCAGCCATTTCATGAACGGCGTCCCGGATATCCTCGAACAGTTTGCCGGTTACGAGGGTTTCGGAATTAAAGGGCACATATCCGACCGAGCGGCGCGCCCCATAAAAGTGGCTGACAAATGTCAGGCCATAAACGCAACACGCCGACCCGGACAAAACCGTAGCCGTGCGGCGCATCCGCAGACCCACGCGCAGCGACCCAAACGCTGGGCACATGGATTGGGGTTTATCGTGAGGGCCTTGGGGATAGTCTTTGGCGTATTGATCCAGAATGTCGGATTTACCCGCCATCCGGGCTGCCGCTTCCATTTCACCGGCGCCCGCGTGACACCCCATGCCATCAACCGGTGCAGCACCCACAGGTGCTTCATCCCGATCTTGGCCGAGTGTGACCTCTACTTCGGCCGTGTCATCATAGCTGACCTCTGAGCCGCGCGTGTCATGCTTGTCCATCGTGCACCTCTTTTGTGAAGCCGAAGGGACATTGCACCTGATCATCACGGGCGATCATGCGTTGAAGCGTGCGAATAGAGCGGTCCTCTGCGACCGTTTCCGCGATGGGCGTTGCGGCGCGTTCGGCCTCATCCCACTGAGACAGTTCTTGAAGATCAAACATTGTCGTAAATGACCTCCAAGCTTTCGACGGGCTTGGCATTCTTGCCGCGCATGTCGGTGTCTGTGGCAGGCTCAAGTTTGACGCCCGCGCCGGTTTCGGAGCCGTCAAACAGCTCCAACAGGCCATCTTGGCTCAGGGCTGTAGGCCGCTGAGGAGGGGCCAATGCAACGTTGTCGCCAAGGGCCGCGAACAGGGCGCCCCACTCGCTCTCGGCGGTGCCGACGATTTGGTAGTTTGCAGATTTCTTGCGTAGATCATCGTTTTGCGGGATCGAGGCGAGGATCGGGATATCCACGGCCTCAGCAAAGGCCTGCGCCTCACCGGAACCATCATCCTTGTTGATCACAAGACCAGCCACACCGACGTTGCCACCCAGCTTGCGGAAGTATTCCACTGCTGAGCAGACATTATTGGCCACATACAAGGATTGCAGGTCGTTCGAGGCAACCAAGATCACCTTTTGCGCCATGTCCCGGGCGATTGGCAGACCAAAGCCGCCGCATACCACGTCGCCGAGGAAATCGAGCAAAACGTAATCAAAGTCCCAATCGTGGAACCCTAGCTTTTCGAGCAGTTCAAACCCGTGGATAATCCCGCGGCCGCCACAGCCACGACCCACTTCGGGGCCGCCCAGTTCCATCGCGAACACACCGCCGCGCTTGAAACACACATCACCGATCTTGACCTCTTCACCCGCGAGCTTTTTCTTGGTCGAGGTTTCAATGATCGTGGGGCAGGCTTTGCCGCCAAACAGCAGCGATGTGGTGTCGGACTTTGGGTCACACCCGATGAGCAGAACCCGTTTGCCCTGCTCAGCCATCATGTGGCTGAGGTTCGCGAGCGTAAAGGATTTGCCGATCCCGCCTTTGCCATAGATCGCAATGATCTGGGTCTTTTTGGTCGGTTCGCCCTGGGGCACTTCCAGTGTGGGTTCTTCGGCCGCTTCGTCACGCAGGCGGTCGTTGAATTCCTTCAGGTTCGGTACATCAAGGGTCATTCTAGTGCTCCCAATTAAGGATCATCTTCAGGCAGGTTGGGTCATTGAACGCGGTCTGATACGCACTCGCGGCCCCTGCTGGTGAAGATTGGTGGGTAATAAGCCCGGCAAGGCTAAGCGCGCCGGTTTCAATAAGATCGCGGGTGGCGATCAGGTCGTCTGAGGTCCACTCTGCGGCGATGCGCAGGCGGGCTTCCTTCATGAATGCAGGGGGGAAAGCAAAGGTCAGCGGTTCGGGATAAAACCCGGCCAGAACGACCTCACCACCCTTGGCGATGCGCGACACGAAGGTATTCAAAAGGTCGCCGTTGCCCGATGCGTCGATCACACAACCGTAGTCGTGGCGCGGGTCGGCGTCGGGATGGATCACATCATACCCGTCAGCCCCGGCCATACGATCGGTGTTAACCTCCCACACGGTGGGTGTTTTGCCAGAGGCGATGCAGATACGAGCCAGTAGGCGACCAAAAACGCCGTGACCCACAATTAGGTCAGGCAATTCGGCAATAGGGGCGCAGATGGCGTGCCGCGCGGTGGCGGCCAACGCCAAGAGGGAGCCTTCGGCCCCCATCTGGCTGTCAACCTTTACGGCACGCGCGCTGTCGGACACCAATCGGTTGGAGGCGCCGCCAAACAGGCCCTTCACGTCGCCGTAGCAATTCGCACCCGGGACAAACACGTGATCGCCAACAGCGAAGTACGCGTCTGGGCCCGCTTCGACGACCTCGCCAGAGGCCTCATACCCAGGGATCAGAGGATACCCCATGCCGGGGAAGGGCGGCATATTGCCGGACCAAAACAGTTTCTCGGTGCCTGTGGAAATGCCGGAGTGCGCAATTTCGACCACAATGTCGGCAGCACCAGGATCGGACAGCGCAACGGTCTGCACGTCGATCTCCTTCGGGCCGGTCAAGATAACTGCGGTCGCGTCCACGTCTGTGAGTTCCTTCACTCGCCTCGACTCTCCTTCGGAGACTCAAGGTGTGTCGATTTGTCGTGATGTAAGAATAAACTGACAGTTAATAATGTCAATTAAAACTGACACTCAGCATTGCATTAGCTCTGAGCGTGCTTACGTGCTTCGATCACGTGGGTCACAAACGCCCGCGAACTGCCTTGATCCGTGACCGTCGAGAACCCAGCATCAAGCAGCAACTGTTTGATTTTATGAGGACTTCTGGCGCGCCCAGTTTGCATCGCCAGCGTATAGAACGCGAAATACCCATCCCCACTACGCGTGGGATTTTCGCCACCGGCCATAGGTTCGGACACGATCAGGCGCCCGCCTTCGGGCAGAGTGTCATATATTTTAGACAGTAGTGCTGCCACCGTTTCATCCGCATGATCATAGAGAACGCGGACCAGTGAAATCACGTCTGCACCCTGCGGGAGAGGGTTATCGCGAAAGCTGCCCGGCGTAATTGTCACCCGCTGGGATAGCCCCGCTTGGGCGAATTGCGCAGTCGCATCTGGCACCACAGCCGCCAGATCGAACAAATGAAGCGCGGGCTTTTTGTGCCGCGCCCCAACAGCGCGCAAAAACGCGCCAGTGCCGCCGCCAATGTCCAAAACCATCCGCGCGTCGCGCAAGTCCACCCGCGCCAGTGTATCCTCAGCCACAAGGACTTGGCTCTGCGCCATGAGGTCGGAATAGGTGCGCGCGGTTTCGGGATCTTCGGCCTGGGCTGCACCGAAAACATAGGGCCAGAACTGCGCAAGCTCCGTGTCCTTTTGCTGCGCAAGCAAGGCCACAGGATCCTCCAGGTCGCGGTAAAATGCGCCGTGATGGCGGATCATCGCCTCTAGCCCGGGCACACCCTGCATCGCCGCACCCAAACGACCCGGACGATAAAGCGCGCGCTTCTTCGTCATTAGGCCCAATGCCACGGCGGCATCGCAAAGGATTTCCATCCGGTCCGCAGTCAGGTCGGTTCCTTTGGCCAAGTCCGCAGCCGACAGAGGTCCAGCCATCAGCGTCGGCAATAGCCGCAACTCAACCACAGCCAGTAAAACTTGCGAGTAAACAAACCCCGAGACCAGATCGAACAGCTTTTCACCATCCTTACGCGCAATGCGGCGGGTCAACGGAAAACGCGCCGCCCAGCTTTGGAAACGGCGCGACGCAATCAAACGCGGCAACCACGGCCCCTTGCGAGCCACGGGCATCTGTGGATCAGCGAGTGTCATTCTGCAGCGGTGGATGCCGGCATCACTGGCGTCAGACGCTCAGCCGTTTTGCGGACCATCTCTGCGAGCATGGCTTCGCCCGGACACGATGGGATCGACGAAATCGCCCCACCAAGAATATCCTCAAGGCGCTTTACCGCACCTCCGACGCCGTATTCGCTGACGGCATTGGGACGATTGTGCAGAGCGTCTTGTCCAGCGGGTTTTCCAATCGTGTCCGCATCATACAGCGCATCAAGCAGGTCATCGGCCACTTGGAACGCCTCACCAATGCGCGCGCCAAGTTCGGTCCAAGGTTCAGCCTCTTGTCCCGCAGCGATGGCGCCCATGCGGGTCGCGGCAGTAAACAATGCGCCAGTTTTCGCCCGGTGGTAGGCGGACAGATCAATATGTTCTTCGCTTTCCCAACCTTGGCCTGCACAAATTCCATTTGGCATACCGGTAAAGTTGGCGAGTTCGGACATCAGCTCAGCAGCACGGGCAGGGTGTTTGCGCGCAACCTGGGCCAGTGTGTCGAACCCTTGAACAATGAGGCTATCACCCGTCAGCAGCGCCAAGGCCTCGCCGTATTCTTTGTGAACCGTCGGTTTGCCGCGCCGGGTGTCGGCGTCATCGAAGCAAGGCATGTCATCGTGAACGAGGCTCGCGCAGTGGATCAACTCAATCGAGGTTGCCGCCGCGTTGGACACATCAGGCGCATCATCGCCACAAGCTAAAGCCACAGAAAGTGAGATTGTCGGACGAATGCGCGCCCCTCCGGGCTTCATTGCGTAGAACAATGCATTAGAAAGTTGGGTCGGAGCAGAACCGCGCCGCGCCCGCAAAAGAGCCGCGTCAATCGCGTTTTCGATGCGAGTTTTCAATGGCATATCGGATCTCCGTACCGTTAGTGTCATAATTATCTGACACATACATGTAAATCACACTGGACATATGAGCCGTCCGAGTCAACTGTTTGTGTATGACAAGACAGATTGTGATCATCGGAGCCGGGGTAGGTGGCCTCGCCACCGCCATGCGGCTGTGCGCCCATGGTGACGTCACAATTCTTGAGGCGCACGGCGCGCCCGGCGGCAAGATGCGAACGGTCCCGTCGGACGCTGGCCCTGTCGATGCTGGCCCAACTGTCATGACCATGCGGCCTGTTTTTGAGGACTTGTTCCAGAGCGCAGGTGCCCGGCTGGATGACCATGTCACCCTCGTGCCCGAAACGATACTCGCGCGTCATCATTGGCAAGACGGCAGCACACTGGACCTGTTCGCAGATCAACGCGCATCCGAGGATGCAGTGGGCACATTCGCCGGTGCCAAGGCTGTGCGCGAATTTCGGCGGTTTTCTAAGACCGCGGCGCAGCTGTTCAACGCCTTTGAGGGCCCCATGATGCACAGCGCGGCACCATCCCAAGACGCGCTAACCCGGCATGTAATGCGGCACCCCAGCCTTATCCCCGCGATGGCGCCCGGCTTGTCGCTTGCGCGCAAGCTCGCGCTTTCGTTTTCAGATCCCCGGTTGCGGCAATTGTTCGGACGCTACGCCACCTATGTTGGCGGGTCGCCCTACCAATCGCCCGCGATCCTTGGGTTGATATGGCACGCAGAGGCGCAGGGTGTTTGGCGCGTTGAAGGCGGTATGCATATGTTGGCCCAAGCGATGGCCAATGTTGCCATGCAAGCAGGCGCAACCCTTCGGACACACAGCCCTGTCATCCGTATCGAAACCCAAGGCGATAAGGTTGTCGCGGTTCACACCAAAGATGCCCGCTACCCCGCCGATGTGGTCGTCTTTAACGGTGATCCAAAGGCGTTGAACGCGGGGCTTTTAGGCGCCTCATCACAAAAAGCCGTTCCACCCCAAGAACCACGAAGCCTTTCAGCCTTTGTCTGGTCGTTCGCCGCAACACCGTCTGGTGTCGCCCTGGAGCATCACAATGTGTTCTTTGCAAAAGACCCTAAACAAGAGTTTTCCGCAATCGAGGCCGGGCAAATGCCTACTGACGCCACGCTATATGTATGTGCCCAAGATCGCGGAACAGGCGCGCAGCCGGACGGCCCTGAGCGGTTTGAGATCATCATGAACGGTCCACCGCGCCCCCAAACCGAACCGAGCCAAAAGGAGATGGATCAATGTCACCACGTGACCTTTCAGACGCTAGAGCGCATGGGGCTCAGGTTCTCTCCGCAGCCGTCAACAGCCGCACTCACGACACCAGAGATGTTCAATCGTCTATTTCCGGCATCGGACGGATCCCTTTACGGGCGATCCCCACATGGAATGATGGCAGCGTTCCAGCGCCCGACCGCGCGGACACCCTTGGCCGGGCTTTATCTCGCGGGCGGGGGGGCGCATCCGGGGGCGGGCATTCCAATGGCGGCTCTCTCCGGCAAGCACGCGGCAGAGGCGATCTTGAACGACCTTGCTTCAACATCGACGTCCCCGAAAACGGCTATGCGTGGTGGTACATTGACGGCATCAGCGAAGACGGAAGCCGCGCGATCTCGATCATCGCCTTCATAGGGTCGGTCTTTTCGCCGTGGTACCGGTGGTCGGGACGTAAAGACCCGGCCAATCACTGCTGCATCAACGTCGCGACCTACGGGCGGGGCGGACGCTGGACCATGACCGACAGGGGGCGTTCGGCCCTAAAGCTCTCGGATGAAACAATGACGGTTGGCCCATCGTCCCTGCATTGGGACGGCGAAAAGCTAGTGATCGACCTGAACGAGATCAGCACGCCCCACGCACAGCGGCTTGCGGGTAAGGTCACGATCCGACCCAAAACGCTCACCTCCGTTGAGCTGCCCTTAACGGACGACGGTCGCCATGTTTGGCGTCCCTTTGCGCCATCGAGCGACATTGAAGTTGACCTGAACCGCCCCGGTTGGCGGTGGAATGGGCACGGTTATTTCGACAGCAACTTTGGGACCGCAGCCCTAGAGGATGACTTCAGCTATTGGACGTGGGGCCGGTATCCGGTGCCGGGCGGATCTGTCACGTTTTATGACGCGGACCGCCGTGATGGCAGCGAGCTGTCCGTCGCGGTGCGGTTCGGCGATGATGGGTCGGTTGAGGAAATTCCCGGCCCCCCGCGCACCCGCATGGCAAGATCCCGCTGGTTGGTCCGCCGCGAAACCCGCGCAGACCCCGGCACCACCCCGCGTGAGGTCAAAATGATGCTCGACGCCCCGTTTTATTCACGCAGCGCGGTCAAAACCGTGATCGATGGACATGAAACCATCGGCGTGCATGAGGCGCTTGACCTCAACCGTTTTGGGACGAAACTCATCAAGCCGATGCTCGCGGTCAAAGTGCCCCGCCGCGCCCGCTGGCAATTTTGAACGACCCCCGGCATACAGGGGCCAAACGGAGGTCAAAAGATGAGCGAATTTCCCGGTTGGCACGGCACAACAATCATCGGTGTGCGCAAAGGCGGTAAGGTCGTTGTTGCGGGCGACGGACAAGTGTCGCTTGGGCAAACGGTCATCAAGGGCACAGCGCGCAAAGTGCGCAGGCTTTCACCCGGCGGGCATGAAGTTGTTGCGGGCTTTGCCGGATCAACTGCCGATGCCTTCACTCTGCTTGAACGGTTAGAAACCAAGCTAGAGGCCACCCCGGGGCAACTGGCCCGCGCAAGCGTCGAATTGGCCAAAGACTGGCGCACCGACAAGTACCTTCAAAAGCTAGAAGCGATGCTGATCGTCACGGACGGCACCGACCTGTTCGTGATCACCGGCGCGGGCGATGTGCTGGAACCAGAGCATGACATCGCCGCTATTGGGTCGGGCGGGAACTTTGCGCTCGCGGCAGCGCGCGGCCTGATGGAAACAGACTTAGACGCCGAAACATTGGCACGCAAAGCCATGGCCATTGCCGCCGACATTTGCGTTTACACCAATGGCAAGCTCACGGTTGAAACGATCGGCTGACACATGTGGCGCGCGCTCATCGTTTTGGGATTATTAGCGGGCTGCGCACCACGCGCGGCCCTCATGAGCGCGCCATCTGGACTTGATCTACCGACCCGGTCGGTCTTTGTGACGACACAGCGCGATATTGACCCTGATACTCGCGTTCTGACGGCGGCGCGCAGTCCACAATCCCGCCATATGCAGATCGACATCACGCTGCCGCCCAATCGGCCGGAGGGAGAAGTTGCCTTTCCTTTCCGCAAGCCTGACCCTGAAACCGACATGCTGGTCAGCGGTGTAACGTCTTTTGGCACGCAGAGCGCGCTGATCACCGGCATCAAACGCGCCTTATCCCAAAGCGATGAAAAACGCGTTCAGCTATATATTCACGGCTACAACAACACTTTTGCTGACGGCGTTTTGCGGACCGTACAAATGGCCGAGGACTTTGATTTCAACGGCGTGTCGGCGCATTACTCATGGCCATCTGCGGGCAACGCCTTGGCCTATGCGTTTGACCGCGAATCCATCATGGCATCGCGCGCGGGGCTGCAAGACCTCATCGTGGCCCTGTCTGGGTTAACAACCAAAGAATTCACCGTCGTCGCCCATTCTGTCGGATCGGATCTGTTGATGGAGGTCCTACGAGACTTGGCAATCTCTGGCCGGCGCGACGTGTTGGACAAGTTGGATGGCGTCGTCCTGATTTCCCCGGATATCGACCTTGATGTGTTCAAGGCGCAGGCCATGCGGATTGGCAAATTGCCTGATCCGTTTATCGTAATTGCCTCTCCGAACGATCGGGCGTTAACCGTCTCTGCCCGGCTGACGGGCCAAGTAAGCCGGGTTGGTTCCTTGGGGGATTCAGATGAGTTGGGGGCATTTGATCTGTTGTTTCTGGATGTCAGCGGATTGTCATCAGGGGGCGACAGGCTTCGGCACTTTACTGCAGCCTCATCGCCAGAAGCCATTCGCCTGATCCGCCAACTGTCAAAAACCGCTGATGCCTTGGGCCGCGATGCCGCCCTGAGGCCGGGCCTTATTCCGGGCTCGGTCATCCGCGCCCGCCAAACAACACGTATCATCCTTGGGCAGCCCTAGACCGATTGGTTGCGATTTTCGACCGGGCGCTTAGTTAGGACCAAGAAGGAGACCACAATGACCAACCTGACCCCGCGTGAAATCGTATCCGAGCTTGACCGTTTCATCATCGGCCAAAAGGATGCCAAGCGGGCAGTTGCCGTGGCGCTCCGCAATCGTTGGCGCCGCAAGCAGTTGGGCGATGACTTGCGCGATGAAGTGTATCCCAAAAACATCCTGATGATCGGCCCCACAGGCGTTGGCAAAACCGAAATCTCTCGTCGTCTTGCCAAGCTTGCGCGCGCGCCGTTTCTGAAGGTTGAAGCCACGAAATTCACCGAAGTCGGTTATGTTGGTCGCGATGTAGAGCAGATCATTCGTGATTTGGTGGACAGCGCCATCCTAATGACCCGTGAACACATGCGCGATGAGGTTAAGGCCAATGCTCATTCTGCCGCAGAGGAGCGGGTGATTGACGTGCTGGCCGGTGACGGCGCCCGCGATGGCACCCGGGATATGTTCCGCAAAAAGCTGCGCGCCGGTGAATTGGATGACAAGATCATTGAGCTTGAGGTGCAAGACACCTCGAACCCGATGCCCTTTGAGATTCCGGGCCAGCCCGGTCAGATGCCCGGCGGCATGGATCTTGGGGCGATGTTTGGCAAAGCATTCCAGCGCACGGTTACGAAACGCCTAACCGTCGCAGCCAGCTATGATCTGCTGATCGACGAAGAGGCTGACAAACTGCTCGATGCTGAGGCCGTCAATCGTGAGGCGATCCGTGCGGTTGAGCAATCTGGCATCGTATTCATTGATGAAATCGACAAGGTTTGCGCCCGCTCTGATGCGCGCGGTGGCGACGTGTCCCGCGAAGGGGTGCAGCGTGATTTGTTGCCTCTGATAGAGGGTACAACCGTTTCGACCAAGCACGGACCCGTCAAAACCGACCACGTCCTGTTCATTGCATCCGGTGCGTTTCATATCGCAAAACCCTCGGACCTTTTGCCCGAACTTCAGGGTCGTTTGCCCATCCGCGTCGAATTGCGCGGCCTAACCGAAGAAGACTTCGTGCGCATTCTGACGGAAACCGACAACGCGCTGACGCGGCAATACACGGCGCTGATGGCGACCGAAGAAGTCACCGTTGATTTCACGCCCGAGGGTATCGGCGCCTTGGCCCGCATCGCCGCTGAGGTGAACGAAAGCGTTGAGAATATCGGGGCACGGCGGCTTTATACGGTGCTGGAACGCGTGTTCGAGGATCTTAGCTTTTCCGCGCCCGATCGGACCGGCGATACGGTTACTGTTGATGCGGCATTTGTTGACAAACACCTCGGCGCTTTGGCGAAATCGACCGATCTAAGCCGCTACGTGCTCTAAACCACTAGCGTGATGCACCCTTGGGCCGTAACGCTTGGCCATGATCGGGTTTTTCCTCTCTAACATCCGCTGGCTGGCGGCGGGGGCGCTGTTGGCGTTTTCATCCAGCTATGGGCAAACCTTCTTTATCGCGATCTTTGCCGGTGAAATTCGCCGTGATTTCGGATTAAGCCATGGGGATTGGGGTCTGATCTATGGGATCGGCACAGGTGTGTCGGCCCTGATCATGGTATGGGCAGGCGGATTAACAGACAGGTTCCGGGTGCGGACACTCTCCGCGATAACACTGATCCTGCTAGCACTGTCGTGCATTGCGATGGCGGTTAACCCATTTGCGGGAACCTTAGTGTTTTTGATCCTTGCGCTACGGGTGACGGGGCAGGGCATGCTGAGCCATATCCCCGCTGTTGCGATGACCCGCTGGTTCGTTGCCTCGCGCGGGCGGGCGTTGGCCATTGCGGCCCTTGGTTTTGCTGTGGCGCAGGCGTTCCTGCCTATGCTGTTTGTCATGATCAAAGACGCAGTGGGGTGGCGTGTTTCGTGGGCAATTGCAGCCGGCTTCGCATTTCTCGCCATCCCGCTGTTGGTTTGGCTTTTGCAAAAGGAACGCACGCCACAATCCCACGCTGAGGAAAAGGGTGCGACAGGTATGGGCGCGCGGCATTGGACCCGCGCTGAGGCTATACGACACCCGCTATTCTGGGCCTTTTGCCCTTCGATCTTTGGCTTATCGGCTTGGGGGACAGCGCTGTTTTTCCACCAAGTCCACTTGGCCGAAGTTAAGGGTTGGACGCATGCGGACCTCACCCTCTTGTTTCCCGTTTTTACAGTGGCGTCTGTGGTTGCGATGCTCTGCGCAGGCGCGGCTATTGATCGATTTGGCACGCGGCTTCTTGTTCCAACCTATCTGATCCCGGCTGCGTTGGGCTTTATGTTGCTGGCGTCAGCTACGTCATTGTGGGTGGGCGGTGCTGCATTTGTGATAATCGGCGCAACCCAAGGTATGAGCGCGGCTGTCCCCGGCGCGTTTTGGGCAGAGCACTATGGCACGCAATTCGTCGGATCTATCAAGGCGCTCGCGACCGCAGTCATGGTGGCCGGATCAGCCGCGGGACCCTGGATCACCGGTGCATTCATCGACACCGGATTGTCGTTCAATGCACAATTTCCCTTGTTTAGTGTCTATTTTGTGGGCGCAGGCCTATTGGCGTGGCTCGGCCTAAGGTCAGCGCGCCCGGCGTAGATAGACGTAGTAGGCACCCTCACCACCATGACTGATGTGCGCTTGGGTCACCTGTGACACCACTGCACCCATCGGAGGCATAGCCAGCCATTGAGGCACTTGGTGTCGCAAAACCCCCCGGCGGATTGGGATAGGGCCATCATCGCGGGTGCTTTTGCCCTTGCCGGTCACGACCAGCAGAAGCCGTTTGCCATCCGCATGCCCGTCCATCACGAACCGCATCAGCGTGGGGTGCGCCGCCGCCAGCGTCATGCCGTGCAAATCCAGCTTCCCCTCGGGACGAACCTTACCGCGCCGCATTTTTGTAAACGTCTTTTTGTCCATACGCAGCGGAGCGCTATTCACACGCTCCCGCAGGGCGGGGGCAATATCATGCGAAGGCAGCTTGGCACGTGCCTGCTGACCCAATTGAAAATGTGAGATCGTATGATCAGGCTTTGGGCTAGGCTTGGGTTTTGGTTGCTCCGGCGGCGCGCTTGCCCGCTTAGCCGGGTGCAGCGGCTCAGCCGTTTTGACGACCTCCTGCCAGAGGGCGGTATCGTCTGAACTAAGCTCCTTGCGACGGCGGCTCATGTCGATACCTCGCGCGGCAGAAGGAGTGTCATGGTAACCTCGGCATTCAGTGACCCTGCGCGCAGGCCGGCATCTGTGCCAGTTCCGCAATAAAGATCGCCCCGATTAGGGCCCTTGATCGCGCTACCGATATCTTGGGCCACGCATAGGTGGCTATGACCTTCAAACTTGATCCAAACTGGGGTGCCAAGCGGAATATGTGCTGGATCTACCGCCAATGTACGATCAGTCGTCACCGGCCGGTCCATCGCGCCAAGTGGGCCACTGTCTTGTGGCAGGTCGAGGACTTTGAAGAACACGAAAGAGGGGTTCAGTAGCAACAGATCGGGTCCGTTTGTGCGGAACCACGCCTTAACCTTATCCGCCGATACCTCGTCTACAGTGAAGACTTTTTTGCGGACCAGTTCAGCACCGATACTGACATAGGGATGACCGTTTTTTGCGGCAAAACCCACGCGAAGGCTTTGACCATCCGCAAACATCAATCGCCCTGATCCCTGCACTTGTAGGAAAAAAGCATCTACCGGGTCCCGTAGCCACGCAATTTCTAGTCCTAGCCCATCAAGCGCCCCGTCCCGAATAATCGCCTCACGAGTCAATGCTTGCGATGCAGCGTCCTGAGGGCAGGCATAGATCGGACAGGGGTATTCATTTGTACGCACTCGGGACGCAGCAATTTCAGGCTCGTAATAGCCGGTTAAATGCCCGCGACCGTTACCTAGGCGCTTCAACGCAAAATGCGTCTCAAAGAATTCACGCGCCGAAACATCACCGGGCTTTTCCACTAGGGGGTAATTAAAGTCACGCGTGTTTTCAAAACACGCCCACGCGGCTGTATGGTCATCGTTAGACCAGCCGGGAAGGGCATCAAACGACAAAGGCCGGGTGTCGGACCCGGCCTTTTCGGTGTCTTTTAGGGATACGTCGGTCATCCACCCGTCGCGACGAGACGCCAGTTAGGATCATCCTCGCCCATGGTCCGTGCAAACGTCCAAACATCGCGCTGTTTCTTGATTTCGTTGGGGTTGCCCTCAACGATCTCACCGGCTTCGTTGCGAACAACGCTGGTCAGCTCACCCACAAAGCGGAGCGTTACCTCTGCCTCATTCGTGTCGCGATCAAAGGTTGCCGATTCCAGGCCAACCTCACGCACACCGACGAAGTCAGCTTCAATCCGCAGGCCTTTGTCTTCACGGTCGGCAATGACTGAAACGAACGTCTCATAGACGTCTTCGGCGAGGAAATCCTCAATCTCAGCGACATCGCCACGCTCAAACGCCATGAGGATCATTTCATAGGCGCCACGTGCGCCGCCAATGAACTCAGTCACGGAAAAACCGGGTTCTGCAAGCTTCATCCCGGCAAGTGCGCGGGCGGATTCAGATCCGTCATCCACATGGTCGATAATGTCACGGTCCGGGCCGCCATCGATGACTTCAAAGTCACGACGCACAGACCGGCCCTGTGGCGCGGGTGTATTTGCGGGAGGCGCTTCAAACCCGTCGCGCGTGCCAAGTACACTTTTCAACCTGAGAATCAGGAACAAAGCGATCCCGCCAAGTATAAGTAAACCAATCACGGGGTTATCCATTTGCATCCTCGGGCCTAAGGCGTTTCATTTTTCGTTACTCATCCCTATGTAAGGCCGGCAAGGGGTCAAGTCCACAAACCCCAGCCAAGGAGGTGTCCCAATGTGGCTATTTTTGCTTTTTGTCGGCGTGCCGGTCTTAGAAATAGCGCTTTTCCTACAGGTTGGCGGATGGTTGGGCATGTGGCCAACTCTCGGGATTGTGATCCTAACGGCGGCGGTGGGCACTGTTCTTGTACGCTCACAAGGACTTGCTCAGTTGGCAAAGCTGCAAAACTCCTTTCAGGAGATGCGCGATCCAACCGAGACCTTAGCCCACGGGGCGATGGTTCTGGCATCCGGGCTTTTGTTGCTAACGCCTGGGTTTTTCACAGATGGAGTGGGCTTTGCCCTGTTGGTGCCGGGCGTGCGGAGCGTGATCCTGCGATATGTTCGTAGCAAGGTCCGTGTCCAAAGCTTCCAGTATGGGGCGCAGGCCGCGCCGCGCGCTGAGGATGATATCATTGATTTGACGGTGGATGCAGAGCCCCGTGACCGGCCATCTGGTTGGGCCAAGCCCGACTAGCTTGAGGGTCCAAGAGTCCTCTGATATCTGGGTATCAACCTTTTCTTGGAGCGATCAATGGCCGACGAAACCCCCGCAGCAGCGCCCGAACAGCAGGCAGCGCCGCAAATGAAAGTCCTTGCACAGTTCATCCGTGATCTGTCGTTTGAAAACATCGCAGCCCAAAAGGGCATGCAAGGCAATGCAGAGCCCGATATCAACGTACAAGTCGGCCTAGACGCTAAAAAGCGCCCGGTTGAGAACCAGTACGATGTCACCATCAAGCTGAACATCGAAGCCAAGTCCAAAGCGGACGACGCCAAGATTTTCGTTCTTGAGCTGGATTACAACGGCATTTTCCACATCGAAAACGTGCCAGACAACCAGTTGCACCCCTTCTTGTTGATCGAATGCCCTCGGATGCTGTTCCCGTTTGTACGCCGCATTGTGTCGGACATCACACGTGACGGTGGCTATCCGCCGCTGAACCTAGAAACCATTGATTTCGTAGCCCTTTATCGCAGCGAAATCACACGCCGGGCCCAAGCTGAGGCCGCTCAGGCAACGGTTTCCTAAGCGGCTGTTAGGCCAGCTTATGCCACAATGCAGCGTCGCCCATTTTGCCCACAAATGCGTCATGGGCGGCGCGCTCTTCTTCGGTGATCCTAGACGCCAACGGGCGCGGACGCTTTCCAGCGGTACGGGCTGCCTGTGTGTTCGTTCCGCTCGCCGTCGAAAGACCAAAGTCGGGCTGCACCCCACCCGTTAACTCTAGATACACTTCGGCGAGAATTTCACTGTCCAACAAGGCGCCGTGTTTTTCACGTGCTGAGTTGTCGACCCCGAACCGGCGGCACAGTGCATCCAGCGATGCAGGTGATCCGGGAAACTTGGTGCGGGCAATCATCAGCGTATCAATGGCTTGATCCATCGGCAAAATGCGCCGTTTGCACCAACCCAACTCGGCATTCAGAAACTTCATATCGAAAGCCGCGTTGTGGATGACCATCTTTGCGTCACCAACAAAGTCGAGAAACGCATCTGCGATGGCCTCAAACACGGGGAAGTCACGCAGGAATTCTTCGCTAAGACCATGCACTTCAAAAGCGCCCTTGGGCATGTCACGCATGGGGTTAATGTATTGGTGGTACGTGCGGCCCGTCGGCAGCTGGTTCATCAGCTCTACAGCGCCGATTTCAACGATCCGGTCGCCTTCTTCCGGCGAAAACCCAGTTGTTTCGGTGTCTAGAACGATCTCACGCATGGGTTACCTCTGCTAAAATTCGGTCCACTTGTTCCTCGGCTGCGGCGAGGGTTGTGGTCTCAATCACATAATCCGCACGGGCTCGTTTTTCAGCATCAGGCATCTGTTTGGCACGGATAACTTCGAATTGAACCTCTGTCATGGTGCCACGCTTTAACACACGCTGTTTTTGGACGCTGTCGGGCGCGGAGACGACGATGATTTTATCTACCCCGGCGTCTGAACCAACTTCAAACAACAGTGGAATATCGAGCACAACAACAGGCGATTTGCTGTCATTCAAAAAAGCGGCCCGATCTGCTGCAACCAGCGGATGAACTATCGTTTCAATACGCTTTAGATCATCAGGGTTCATCGCAATTGTGCGCAAAGCATCTCGGTCAACGCGACCGTCGCGGATTGCTTGCGGAAATGCAGCGCCAATCGGGCCAACCGCAGCGCCACCGTCATACAACCTATGGACGGTGCTATCTGCATCCCACACGGGCACCCCGCGCGCGCGAAACATGTTCGCTGTTGTGCTTTTGCCCATACCGATGCCGCCCGTGAGCCCCAGAACGATCATGAGACTAGGACAGCCTTGCGCAAATTCATATCCACCTCGGGCGCAGTGCCGAACCAGCGCTCAAATCCAGGCGATGCTTGGTGTAATAGCATGCCTAGGCCATCGACTGTCCGGCAGCCTGCCGCCTTTGCTGTGCGCAGCAATTCTGTCTCTAACGGTGTATAGACGATATCCGTCACAACGGTTTCAGGGCGCAAGTCATCCAAAGGGACGCGCAGTGCCGATTTCCCCTGCATGCCCAATGATGTGGTGTTTACCAATAGGGACGCGTCACCCAAAACATTGCCCGCTTGAACCCAATCAACGACCTCAATCTTGGCGCCAAAGTGATCCTTGAGCGCGTCCGATCGTGCGCGCGTCCGATTGGTCACCCGGATCAAAGGCGCGCCTGCCTGACTAAGAGCTGCGATGATCGCCCGTGATGCGCCTCCCGCACCAAACACTACACATGGACCGGACTTTGCCGACCATTCTGGAACATAGTCTTGGATGTTTGCCAAAAAACCGACGCCATCCGTGTTATCCGCTTGGATACGACCATCAGCCGTGAACGTCAGGGTATTAGCAGCACCAATCAAAGCAGCACGGTCAGTCACACTATCGGCAAGCTCAAGTGCTGCTTCCTTGTGCGGTAGGGTGACGTTAACCCCTTGGAACCCCATCTTAGGAAGTGTTTCCAACACCGATTTCAGGTCGGACTGAGCAACCTCCATCGGGATATAATGGCCCGATATGCCGTATCTTTTCAGCCAATGACCATGCAGATGCGGGGACCGGCTATGTGCAATCGGTTGACCAATAACACCTGCGAGTTTCACTTTATCCGTCATCCGTCGATTATCCCCCGTGTGGTTAGGTAGCCCAAAAGCGGCAACAAGGGCAAACCTAGAACCGTAAAGTAGTCCCCATCGACACGGTGAAACAGTCGCGCGCCTTCTTCTTCGAGTTTATAGGCACCTACTGCTTCGCGAATACTGTCCCAATTGCGATCAACATAGTCAGCTAGATAAGCCTCAGATCGTTGAGCCATCGTTAGCTTTACCTCACCGACAAAGCGCCAAACTGGCTGTCCATCTTCAACCAAGACAGCCGCTGAGAGCAACTTATGCGTTTTTCCGCACATATCCTTAAGCTGAGAGAGGGCCTCTTCTAGTGTTCTTGGCTTGGAAAGAAGCTTGCGATCCACCTCAAGTACTTGGTCACAGCCTAGAACCATTCCTGCAACGCCTTTATCTGCCACGCGCCGGGCCTTCATCTCAGCCAATGTATCGGCAATGTCTCTTGGCTTTGCATCTTCACTGAGAAGAGCGGCTGTTATCATTTGCTCATCAATGGCCGCCTTCATAACCTCTACGGGCACGCCCGCATTTTCGAGAAGTTGCTGACGAATCGTCGAACCAGAAGCCAAAATCAGTGGCTGAGACATGTGGAAAACCCTTTGCAAAAGCGGGCGCATAACCCGGTGGGCAGCGCCCGGCATAAGTACGGGATAACACTATCCGTGGGTAAGTTGGTACTTTGAAGGATATTTTCAAAGTGGCTATTCACAACCCCTAACAAGTTCTTAACGGCGGGATAAGATTTTTGCTCCCAAAAAACCGCCCAAAGTTGTCAGAATGGCTATCCACAAGACAAGGCCTTGAAAAACATGTGACTTTAGAGATTACCCAAGATCTTCTCCACACGTTAAGAAAAACTTACAGTACGAAAACTCTGCATGTGGACAGGTCTACTTATCCCCGTTTTCCCCAGTACAACCTACAACAACAATCTTCTTTCTTAATATTATTTATTAGTGTTAGGCAGACCGCGAACTGAGGGAAAAACCATAATGATCGACTTCTTAGCAGCAGCCTATCCGTGGACGAAAAGCTTACATGTGATCTCAATTATCGCTTGGATGGCTGGATTGTTTTATCTTCCAAGACTTTTCGTTTATCATGTTGAAAAAGTTGGACAAAATGGTGAAACAGCAGAGTTATTCCAAATAATGGAACGACGGTTGCTAAAAGCGATCATGAATCCTGCAATGATAGCGTCTTGGGTGTTTGGGATCGCGTTGATCTCTACGCCGGGTGTTGTTGATTGGGCTGCTGCATGGCCCTATGCAAAGTTTGCAGCAATCATCGGGATGACATGGTTTCACATGTGGTGCGGTGCGCGACGCAAGGATTTGATGGTAGAGGGAATTCAACGTTCTGGCCGCCACTATCGATTGATGAATGAAGTTCCGACAGTTCTGCTGATCGTAATCGTCATTTCTGTGATCGCTCGCCCGTTCTGATTGACTTTTCGGTGCCTAAGCAATACTGGGCACCTGCGGAGGATCGTCCTGATCCAAGAACCGCTTCCCATTTCTACTATCAACCTCAGCCTTTTCAGGCTGTTGGAGCGCGTATGTCCGAAGAAAAACTGAATCTTTCCGATCTCAAAGCAAATTCACCCAAAGATTTGCTGAAGATGGCTGAAGAGCTTGAGATTGAAAACGCCTCCACGATGCGCAAGGGCGAGATGATGTTCTCGATCCTAAAGGAGCGCGCCGAAGATGGGTGGGAAATTTCTGGCGTAGGTGTTCTTGAAGTTTTGCAAGACGGCTTCGGGTTTCTTCGTTCACCCGAAGCAAACTACCTGTCGGGACCGGATGATATCTATGTTTCTCCTGACATGATCCGACAGTATTCGCTGCGGACTGGCGACACTGTTGAGGGCGTTATTCAGGCCCCAGATGAGAATGAGCGGTATTTTGCGTTAACGTCTGTTGCGATCATTAACTTTGAGGACCCAGAGAAGGCGCGTCATAAGATCAGCTTTGACAACCTGACGCCGCTCTATCCTGATGATCGACTGAACATGGAGATCGAAGATCCAACGATTAAGGATCGTTCTGCGCGTATCATCGATCTTGTTGCTCCCATCGGTAAAGGCCAGCGGTCTTTGATCGTGGCACCGCCGCGTACTGGCAAAACTGTTCTTTTACAAAATATTGCGAAGTCGATCGAGACCAACCATCCAGAATGCTACCTTATGGTTTTGCTGATTGATGAACGTCCCGAAGAGGTGACGGACATGCAGCGTTCAGTGAAGGGAGAGGTCATTTCTTCGACGTTTGATGAGCCTGCAACACGCCACGTTGCTGTGTCGGAAATGGTCATTGAGAAAGCTAAACGTTTGGTTGAGCATAAGCGTGACGTCGTCATTCTGCTCGACTCGATCACCCGTCTAGGCCGCGCGTTTAACACTGTAGTTCCGTCGTCTGGTAAGGTTCTTACTGGTGGTGTAGATGCTAACGCACTTCAGCGTCCAAAGCGTTTCTTTGGTGCAGCTCGGAATATCGAAGAAGGCGGATCGTTAACGATCATTGCAACTGCCTTGATCGACACAGGTTCGCGCATGGATGAAGTCATCTTTGAAGAGTTCAAAGGGACTGGTAACTCCGAGATCGTGCTCGACCGTAAGGTTGCGGATAAGCGCGTCTTCCCAGCGATGGACATCCTGAAGTCCGGCACACGTAAAGAGGAGTTGTTGGTCGACCAGAAAGACCTGCAAAAGACCTTTGTGTTGCGTCGAATTCTCAATCCTATGGGCACAACAGACGCTATCGAATTCCTGATTTCAAAGTTGAAACAGACCAAAACAAATTCCGAGTTCTTCGATTCCATGAACTCATAATTGTTTGGTCCGCTAGAGCGGGGCGTTATGGACACGATCTTTGCACTGGCGACGGCTCAAGGAAAAGCTGGGGTTGCGGTAATTCGGATTTCCGGCCCGCAGTCGTTTGAGTTGTCTACTATATTGTGTGGTGAACTTCCCCTAGATCGCAAGATGGGGGTGCGTTCCATCCGTGCAAATGACGGAACGCTCTTGGATCAAGCGCTTGTTCTACTGTTTCCAGAAGGTCAAAGTTTTACTGGCGAGGCGACTGTTGAGCTGCAGCTACACGGTAGCATTGCTGTTGTTCGCGCTGTTTTGGCGGCCATATCTGATACAGGTTTGGCGCGTGTGGCTGAGCCCGGCGAATTCACGCGTCGAGCCCTATTGAATGAACGTTTAGACTTAACGCAAGTCGAAGGGCTATCTGACCTTATTGAAGCAGAAACTGAAGTCCAGCGCCGCGAGGCGATGCGCAGTTTTGATGGTGCTCTACGTGATATGATTGAAGGTTTGCGGGCAAACCTGATCCGAGCAGCAGCTTTGCTTGAAGCCACAATTGATTTTGCCGATGAGGAAGTACCTGAAAATGTGTATCCTGAGGTAGAGAACCTTCTTAAGGATGCGACTAAGACAATCTCGTCTGAAATATCTCGATCGGGTGCAGCTCAATCTGTTCGTAAGGGATTTGAGGTGGCAATCATTGGGCCACCAAATGTTGGAAAATCTACACTTCTCAATACGTTAGCTGGTCGCGAAGCCGCGATTACATCCGAGATTGCAGGGACAACACGAGATATCGTTGAGGTTAGGATGGACATTCAAGGTCTACCTGTAACTTTTCTGGATACAGCAGGTGTTCGCGAGACGGATGATCCTATTGAGAAACTTGGCGTTGCTCGGGCTGTAGAGCGTGCACAAGCTGCTGAGCTGCGTGTTATTCTTTTGGAAAGGCCTGATGCTGATCCTATAATGCCACCTTGTGAAGGTGATATCGTGGTTTCGACGAAGCATGATATTTACGGTGTTGGTATCTCTGCCCTCAACGGAACGGGACTCAATGAGCTTTTGTCAGAAATCTCTGATCGGCTGGGTGATTTAACGGCTGATATCGGTTTGATTAGTCGAGAGAGAGATCGAGTAGCCCTTAGTGAGAGTTACTCCAGGTTGTGCCTTGTGCAAGAAAACCTTCTGCATATGCCGTCTGAGCTTCTGACGGCGGAGATTTACGGTGCAGTTCAATCGCTTGGAGCAGTGATCGGTCGCGTTGGAGTGGAAGATGTGTTAGATGAAATCTTTGCGAGCTTCTGTCTAGGAAAGTAGGAGTGTTTCACGTGAAACAATTGGACTTCGATGTTGTTGTCGTTGGCGGTGGACATGCTGGTGCAGATGCTGCGCATGCATCTGCTCGCATGGGTGCCAAGACAGCTTTGATCACAATGTCGCAAGCAGGCATTGGTGTAATGTCCTGCAATCCAGCAATCGGTGGTCTTGGCAAAGGGCACCTTGTTCGCGAGATTGATGCATTGGATGGATTGATGGGGCGGGCCGCAGATGCATCCGGTATCCAATTTCGACTTTTAAATCGTCGTAAAGGTCCAGCGGTGCAGGGTCCACGTACGCAAGCTGATCGTGCGCGGTATCAACAGTTTATTCAAACAGAGCTTCAGGCAGAGCCGAACCTCTCAATCGTAATTGGAGAAGTTGCTGACCTTCTTATAATGGATGGTCGTACAGCGGGGGTTAAGCTTTCGGACGATAGTGAAATCCAAGCTGGTGCTGTGGTTTTAACAACTGGAACATTCTTGCGTGGTGTTATTCACATTGGTGACGTCTCACGCCCGGGCGGTCGTATGGGCGATGCGCCATCTCAAGCACTGGCGAAACGTTTGGATGACCTTGATCTTCCTCTAGGAAGATTAAAAACAGGAACACCACCTCGATTGAATGGGAAGACAATCGATTGGACCGGGCTGGAGATGCAGCCCGCCGATACAGACCCAACACTCTTTTCATTTTTGTCAGATAAAGCCGCTTGTCCTCAGATATCCTGTGGGATTACCCATACAAATGAGAGAACACACCAAATTATAGCAGATAATCTGTCACGCTCAGCAATGTATGGTGGACATATCGATGGGGTAGGTCCGCGGTACTGTCCGTCGATTGAAGACAAGGTTGTTCGATTTGCAGACAAGACATCGCATCAAATTTTCCTTGAACCAGAAGGACTTGACGACGATACAATCTACCCAAACGGAATTTCGACATCGTTGCCTGTTGATGTGCAAGAGGCATATGTAAAATCGATTTGTGGTCTGGAAAACGTAGAGATTTTGCAGCCAGGCTATGCAATTGAATACGATTATGTCGACCCTCGAGCGTTACGGCCGACTTTGGAGTTAAAGGCGTTAAGCGGGCTCTTTTTAGCCGGTCAGATTAACGGGACGACCGGGTATGAAGAAGCTGCTGCACAGGGCATGGTCGCAGGGCTGAATGCAGCGTGCCAAGTGATGCAGAAAGAAGAGGTGACCTTTAGTCGTTCTGCAAGCTACATCGGTGTAATGATTGATGATTTGGTTACACGGGGAGTATCCGAGCCGTACCGTATGTTTACTTCACGTGCAGAGTTTCGATTGTCCTTACGTGCAGATAACGCAGATCAGCGGCTGACACCGATTGGGATAGATCTGGGGTGCGTGAAAGAGGAGCGGCGCGCCAGATTTGAAACGAAGAGAGAAAAGTTGGATCAACTTCGGTCTGAGCTTGGTTCTCTCAGTCTAACACCCAAGGCTGCGCGGACAGCAGGCTTGGACGTTAAGGAAGATGGAAAAAAACGTTCCGCATTTGAGCTGCTTTCTTTCCCAGATATAGATTTCGGCAGATTGCAGGAAATCTGGCCGCATTTGAAACCTGACGCAGAAATCAGCGAACAGATGGAGCGTGATGCTTTATATGCCAATTATATTGACCGTCAGGCACAAGATGTAGAAGCTTTGTGGCGCGATGAGGCTCAGAGTATACCACGAGACTTTTCGTACTCTGACATTGATGGGCTTTCGAACGAACTGAAATCTAAGTTGCAGCTTGTGACACCAGAGACGCTGGGGCAGGCGGCTCGTATTGATGGAATGACACCTGCAGCACTTACATTGATCCTGTCTCACCTTAAACAGAGATTTAAGCGAACAGCATGAGTAAGGACGAATTTCAGCGACACTTGAGTGTTTCACGTGAAACAATTGACCGGCTAGATAAATACGAAGCCTTAATTACCAAGTGGAACCCCAGGATAAATCTTGTTGCAAGCAGTACGCTTGAGGACATCTGGCTACGTCACTTTCTAGATTCTGGGCAACTTGCATCTTTTGCGCCAAATAGCGGTGTGTGGCTGGACTTGGGCTCTGGTGGTGGATTTCCTGCGCTGGTGATAGCATCCATGCTTTCTGATACGCACCCTGACGTTTCATTTATCTTGGTAGAAAGCGACACACGCAAGGCAGTCTTCCTAAGGACGGTTATTCGTGAGCTTGAGCTTAATGCTAAAGTCTTGAGTGAGAGGATTGAGAAAATACCCGCTCAACATGCAAGCGTGCTATCAGCGCGCGCGCTAGATACTTTGGAGAAGCTTGTAGGCTATGCAGAAATCCATCTAAATCAAGATGGTACAGCTTTTTTCCCAAAAGGTAGCTCTCATAAAAATGAGCTTGAGCAGGCACGTGAAACTTGGTTTTTTGACGTTAGGACCATCCCCAGTATAACGGACCCAACTGCGGCAATCTTCGCCATAAAGGACATTCAGCGTGCCAAATGATGGACCGGTTATTCTTTCCGTTGCTAACCAAAAAGGTGGCGTTGGAAAAACGACAACGTCGATAAATCTTGGTGCAGCTCTTGCAGCTCGGGGGCAAAGCGTTCTAATTGTTGATCTTGACCCACAGGGCAATGCATCGACCGGATTGGGCGTTGCACTAGATGATCGCATTGTAACCACCTACGACTTGTTGATCGAGGAAGCAAAGCTACAAGATGTAGCTCAAATCACGGATTTTCCGAACCTTGTAATTGCTCCTGCAACGACGGATCTTAGCTCTGTTGATATTGAGTTAGGGAAGTCAGAAGGACGCATACTACGGCTTAAAAATGCTTTCTCTGGCGCAGCGATTGAGGCATTTGACTATGTGATTATTGACTGCCCACCGTCCCTTAACCTTCTGACATTAAATGCTTTTGTTGCATCCACGGCTGTTCTGGTGCCACTACAAACTGAGTTTTTTGCATTAGAAGGCTTGAGCCAACTCTTGTTAACTGTCCGTGATGTTCGCGATGGAGCTAATCCTGCACTGCGCATCGACGGTGTAGTGCTTACGATGTACGATAAGCGAAATAATTTGTGTATTCAGGTCGAAAATGATGCCCGTGAAAACCTAGGTGATTTGGTGTATCGTACTGTAATTCCAAGAAATGTGCGCTTGAGTGAAGCGCCAAGCTTTGCACAACCAGTTTTGAATTATGATCCAAATTCGCGGGGTGCGATTGCATATAAATCGCTAGCGTCTGAAATGCTAAAGCGGCACGAAGGGTAGGGGACCGATGGCTGAAAAAAGAGATCGACGCGGCTTGGGTCGTGGTTTGTCCGCCTTAATGGCAGACGTGAACGTCGAAGCCGCAACGCCTTCACAGGTGGAAGGACGCAAAGGGTTCGAAACGGTTCCGATTGAACGTATCTATGCTAACCCTGATCAGCCCCGCCGGCAGTTCACAGAAAATGACCTCACCGATCTAACGAATTCGGTTCGAGAGAAGGGCGTTATCCAGCCACTTATCGTTCGGCCACTACCTGGCGATCCAACATCCTATCAAATCGTAGCGGGCGAACGCCGCTGGCGTGCCGCTCAGGCCGCTCAGCTGCACGAACTGCCTGTTGTTGTTCGCAATTTTGACGATATCGAGGTTCTCGAAGTCGCCATCATTGAAAACATTCAACGGGCTGACCTGAATGCGATTGAAGAAGCCGCAGGCTACCGTCAGCTCATGGAGAAGTTTGGGCATACGCAGGAAAAGCTTGCAACGGCACTTGGCAAAAGTCGCAGCCACATCGCAAATTCCATGCGCCTTTTGTCACTTCCTAATGCTATTCAGGACGTCCTGAGTACCGGTGAAATTACAGCCGGCCATGGTCGCGCGCTGTTGACTGCGGACAATCCAACGGAATTGTTGCGCGCGATCTTAACTAAAAAATTATCGGTACGTGAAACCGAAAAACTGGCTAAGGCAAAGCCTGCTGGTTCTGCGAAATCCGCGCCACGCAAAGCTAGGTCCGCAACGCAAAAGGATGCGGATACAAAGGCGTTAGAGGATGATTTATCCGCAAATCTTGGGATGAACGTTGATATCGACCACGTCGCAGACAGTGAGACTGGTTCAATTACAATCTCATATAAGTCATTGGATCAATTAGATGAGCTATGCCGTCTTTTGACAATCATGCCTCCGGTCGAGACCAGATAAAATAGGATACTCCGACCAGAACGGTCATTTGTACCAATACTATGATCAACGAAATTTGCCAATAAAGCGCGACCCCTAGGGATGCCGCAATCATTGCTGTTGATGTAATTTTTGCTGATCGAGAAATTGAACCCGACTGGCGCCAATTGTGAATAGGTGGCCCAAGCGTTGGGTGCGCGAGCAGCCATCCATGCAACTGATCAGACGACCTCGAAAAGCAAAATGCTGCGAGCAATAGGAATGGGACCGTCGGCAACAATGGAAGCGGTATGCCGAGGATACCCAGGCCGAGTGAAACCAAACCGCCAATGATCCAAATGATGCGCATACTTACTCAGCAATCAGGTTCCTAAGAAGGCCGTTAAGAACCGGCCTGCCTTGAGAAGTGGCGCGCAAACGGGTTTCGTCAATCTCTATAAGCCCAAGCTGAACTAAGTCTTGTGCCGCATTCTGCGCGAGCTTGCCGCCCAAATTTCTATACCGGACAAGATCTGTGCCCTCACTCAATCGAAGGGACATCATGAGGTATTCAAGAGCCTGCTCAGAAGAGGGCACCAGGTCACGCAGCGTTTCTCCGCTTCCCTTTTTTTCAACGTTCAGGAGCCAGCCAAGCGGACTCAGCTCAGTTTCCGTTGCGAATTTTTGACCATTTAGCGTCAGTCGGCCATGGGCGCCGGGACCAATGCCAATGTAGTCACCGCCACGCCAATAGATCAGGTTGTGCCGCGATTGGGCATCTTCGCGTGCGTGATTAGAGACTTCGTAACTGCCAAGTTCTGCATCAGCAGTGATTTCTTGGGTAAGCAGGTACATATCGGCGGACGTGTCATCATCCGGCAGACCCTTCAGGCCGCCAGCAGCGTGCCGCGCTCCGAACGCTGTGCCATCTTCGATCGTAAGCTGATAAAGCGAAAGGTGGTCAATTGCCATGTTCAGCGCTTCCGTCAGCTCTGCCTTCCAATCCTCAAGCGTTTGATCTTGCCGCGCATAAATCAGGTCGAAAGAGACCCTATCAAACAGGTTTCTTGCTGTGTCAAAGGCAGCTCTTGCATCCTTAACTGAGTGCATGCGCCCCAGTCGACGCAAGTCTGTATCATTCAGCGCCTGAATGCCCATCGATATCCGGTTAACCCCGGCATCACGATACCCGGCAAAGCGTCCAGCCTCGACCGACGTCGGATTGGCTTCTAACGAGATTTCAGGATCATTCACCATTGGCCAGTTTTGGCGGATACGCTCGATAATCGCGTTCACCAGCGACGGATCCATCAATGATGGTGTGCCGCCGCCAAAGAAAACAGTCTCTAACACACGGTTTTTCGTCTCTGCTGCAGCGCGGTCTAGCTCGCTCAGATATGCAGCTTGCCAGCGGGCTTGATCAATATTGGCAGAAACATGGGAGTTGAAATCGCAATACGGGCATTTTGCCTGACAAAACGGCCAATGCAGGTATAGCCCAAAACCACCGGGTGTTTGGGTCATCCCTTAAAGGCCGTAACTTCGATTTCGTACAACATCTCTGGTGTCATTAGATCGGCGATCACCATCGTTGCAGCAGGTCGGATGGTGCCCAAATGTTCACTCAGGACTGGCTTAAGTTCGTCAACCAAAGCACGGTCTGTAACGTAGTGTGTAACGCGCACGATGTCGGCTCGTGCAAACCCGGCATCGTTCAAAACGGAATCGATGGTCACAAAACACTGCCGCGCCTGCGCCGCAATGGTATCCGGCAATGTCATGGTGGTGTAATCAAACCCCGTGACCCCTGCCATAAAGCACCAATTGCCTTGAACAACCGCACGGGAATAGCCCACTTCAGCCTCAAACGGCGACCCGCTGGAGATTAACCGTTTGGTCATGATTTAATACCGCGCCTAGCAAAAATCGCCTGAAGCTTCTTAAACGCGTCTGCACGGTGGCTGATCTGGTTCTTTTCCCAGCGATCCATTTCACCAAACGTTTCCGAATACCCGTTGGGTTGAAAAATTGGATCGTACCCGTGGCCTTGATCACCGCGCATTGGCCAGACGATCTGCCCGGCCATGACACCCGGAAAAACTTCGTCATGACCGTCGGGCCATGCAAGAACGAGTGTGCAATTGAATTGCGCAGTCCGCGGATAGGGGGCATTCGCGGCCTCCAGCTCGGTCCACGCGCGGGTCATTCCGATCACGAAATCGCGTCCCTGCAGGGTTTCCGTCCAATCGGCAGTATAAACGCCGGGCGCGCCACCAAGACCATCGATGGTTAACCCACTGTCATCTGCTAACGCGGGCAAACCGGTGGCGCGGGCTGCGGCGTGTGCTTTGATCCGCGCGTTACCAACAAACGTGGTCTCGGTTTCATCTGGCTCTGGCAGATTATGATCGGCGTTTGATGTGCATTTGATGCCATAGGGCGCCAAGAGGGCCGCAATTTCCTCAAGCTTGCCCGTATTGTGTGTGGCAATCAGAAGTGCGTCCCCCTCGAACTGCCTCATGACGTGGCGATCTTTTGTGCTGTGACCAGATCGGCAACGCCTTGCTCCGCCAGCGCCATCAACTCTGCGAATTGCGTCTTGGAGAATGTTGCGCCCTCGGCTGAGGCTTGGATTTCGATCAAACCGCTGTCGCCGGTCATCACAAAGTTCCCATCCGTTCCGGCCTGGGAATCCTCGGCGTAGTCAAGGTCCAGCACGCTTTGCCCGGCATATACGCCACAGGAAACGGCCGCGACGTGATCCGTAATTGGGTCGGTTACAATGTCGCCGGCCTTCATCAGCTTGTTCACCGCCAGGCGAAGGGCCACCCAACCACCTGTGATCGCTGCACAGCGCGTGCCGCCATCCGCTTGGATAACATCGCAATCAACAGTGATTTGCCGCTCACCCAATGCGTTGCGATCAACACCAGCCCGCAGGGACCGCCCGATCAAGCGTTGAATTTCTTGTGTGCGACCGGATTGTTTGCCCGATGCAGCTTCGCGGCGCATCCGCGTATTGGTCGCGCGGGGCAGCATACCGTATTCAGCCGTCACCCAGCCCAGACCTGTGTTGCGCAAAAAGGGTGGCACGCGCTCTTCTAGTGAGGCCGTGCACAGCACATGGGTATCGCCGACCTTAATAAGACAGCAGCCCTCGGCGTGTTTTGTGAAACCGACTTCGATCTCAATAGGGCGCATTTGGTTCAGTTCGCGGCCGGATGGGCGCATGGGGATATCCTTTCGTGTGCGTTGGCCCCTGTTTGCCGCGCGCACAGCATACGTGCAAGGGAATTGACGGACGGCCGCGCGCTCCTTAGATCAGGTAGGCCATGACAGACAGCGCCCATATCCTAGAGGAAATGAATGACCGCTCCCGCGAAGTATTTCGCCGGGTGGTAGAAGGTTATCTCGACTCAGGCGGGCCCGTGGGATCGCGGACGCTGACGCGGAGCCTTTCGGAAAAGGTCAGCGCGGCAACCATACGCAACGTCATGCAGGACCTCGAGTTTTTGGGCCTGATCGAAGCCCCTCACGTATCCGCGGGCCGTATCCCTACCCAACAGGGCCTGCGCATGTTCGTTGATGGCCTGCTTGAGGTTGGCAATCTTGGGGATGATGACCGGGAAAAGATCGACGCCACGGTCGATAATCCCGAACGTAATGTCAGCGGCCTGTTGGACCGTGTGGGTTCCGCTCTTTCGGGCGTGACCCAAGGTGCCAGCCTCGTTCTTGCGCCGAAACACGAAGCCCCGATCAAGCATATTGAGTTCGTCAGCCTTGCCGCAGACCGCGCGATGGTTGTGCTGGTTTTTGCCGATGGACACGTCGAAAACCGCGTTTTTGAGCCGCCAGCAGGCCAAACACCCAGTTCTATGCGCGAAGCGGCCAACTTTTTGAATGCGCTGATTGAGGGCAAAACTCTAAGTGATGTGCGCGGAATGATGGCGCGCGAGATATCCCAGCGGCGGCAAGAAATTGATGTCCTTGCGCAAGAGCTGGTCGAGAGCGGGATCGCAGTTTGGGACAAGGCTGGTGATCGGGATGAACGCCTGATCGTCAGAGGTCGCGCAAACCTGTTGGGTGAAAGCGCCCCAGAGGATCTGGAACGCATCCGAGTGCTGTTCGACGACCTTGAGCGCAAGCGCGATATCTCCGAATTTCTGGAGCTGGCCGAAGACGGCGAAGGTGTGCGCATTTTTATCGGTTCAGAGAACAAGTTGTTCTCACTTTCGGGTTCCTCTTTGGTCGTTAGTCCTTATATGAACGCTGATCGAAAGATTATCGGCGCCGTTGGCGTGATTGGACCGACCCGGCTGAATTATGGACGGATCGTGCCGATCGTGGACTACACGGCGCAATTGGTTGGAAAGCTGATTTCCGACGCGAACAGACAAAGGTGAGTTATGGCTGAGCCGAGAGAAGAGCCGTTTCTGGATGACCCCGAAGCCGTTGAGGAAGATTTCGACCTCGATGCCGCGATGGCTGAGGGCCCGAAAGAGCCGGGACCAAATGTGGATGCGATCATTGCTGAGCGTGATGATTACAAAGACCGCTTTATGCGCGCCTTGGCCGATGCTGAGAACCTGCGCAAACGGTCTGAGCGCGATCGCCGTGAGGCAGAGCAATATGGCGGCTCCAAGCTCGCGCGCGATATGATGCCCGTCTATGACAACCTCAAGCGGGCGCTTGATGCGGCCGGAGATGAGGTTGGCGGCGTGATCGAAGGCATTCAGCTAACGCTGAAAGAGCTGTCTAATGTGTTTGAAAAGCACGGGATCACGATCCTGAGCCCTGAAATGGGCGAAAAATTCGACCCACAAATGCATCAGGCCATGTTCGAAGCCCCCGTTCCGGGCACTAAAGCCGGTGACATCATTCAGGTAATGGCCGAAGGCTTTATGCTGCACGACCGCCTTTTGCGCCCTGCGCAGGTCGGCGTGTCGTCGACGCCCGCTGGTTAATCGCTAGCGAGCGCTTTCAGTTCGTAGATCAGGTTAAGCGCCTCTTTTGGGGTTAGCTCATCTGGCAAAACATCGCGCAGCCGTCCTTCGGCTGCGCTTTTTGTTTGTGGTGCTGGCGGGGGCACGGGCTTAGCTGCAAAAAGCGGCAGATCGTCGATGAACGCCTTTTGGTTTCCGCCCTCCCGCTCGCCTTTTTCCAGCGCCTCCAGGACCAAACGTGCCCGAGCAACAACACTTTCCGGCAGGCCAGCCAGCTTGGCAACTTGCACACCATAACTGCGATCCGCCGCGCCCAGTCGGACTTCGTGCAGGAAAATAACATCGCCTTCCCATTCCTTAACCGCGACCGTGGCGTTCTCGACGCCCGGCAGTTTAGCGGCAAGTTGGGTCATTTCATGGTAGTGCGTGGCAAATAGCGCGCGACATTGGTTAACGTCATGCAAGTGTTCGAGCGTGGCCCACGCGATGGAAAGCCCATCGTAGGTCGCTGTCCCGCGGCCAATTTCATCCAAAATCACAAGCGCGCGGTCGTCTGCTTGGTTCAGGATTGCGGCTGTCTCGACCATCTCAACCATAAAGGTGGATCGCCCACGCGCCAGATCATCCGATGCGCCCACGCGTGAAAATAGCTGGCTCACCACGCCAATGCGGGCGCTTTCGGCAGGAACAAAGCTGCCGATTTGCGCCATGAGAGCGATCAGAGCGTTTTGCCGAAGATACGTCGATTTACCTGCCATGTTCGGGCCGGTCAGTAACGAAATTGAGGCGGTCTCAGTGGCCGTCAGTTGTGTGTCGTTGCGAACAAACTGGGCGCCTTGGCTTTTGAGTGCGGCCTCTACAACCGGATGACGCCCGCCGATGATCGCAAAATCACGATCACGCGTGATCTCGGGGCGATTCCAGTTTTCGCCTGTGGCCAAGTCAGCCAACGCGGTCGTGACATCCAGCTCTGAAAGCGCGCGAGCGGCTTGGTATACGCCGTCCGAAGCCTCTAAGATCGACTGTCGCAGCGTTTCATAGATGCGTTTTTCCAGCTCAAGCGCGCGAGAGCCCGCGTTAAGGATTTTGGTCTCTAGTTCTGATAGCTCGACCGTTGTGAACCGAACCTGGTTTGCGGTTGTCTGCCGGTGGATGAATGTATCGATGGCATGCATTTTGTCAGCATGGGTTGCAGTAACCTCGATAAAGTAGCCAAGCACGTTGTTGTGCTTGATCTTCAGGCTAGAAATCCCTGTATTAGAGACAAAATCAGCCTGCATGGCGGCAATAACACCGCGCCCCTCATCACGCAGTGACCGGGCCTCATCAAGCTCGGCGTTATAATCAGGGGCGACCATCCCACCGTCGCGCACCAACAAGGGTGGTTCTGCGACTAACGCATCGTCCAACAGATCCAAAAGCCCAGAATGCCCGGTCAGGGCGTCAACGCTTTCCTTAATTAAATCAGGCATAGCTTCGGCTGATAGCGCCTCTGATATGCGTAGTGATTGGTGCAGCCCGTCCCGTACTGCAGCAAGATCGCGTGGCCCGGCACGATCCAGCGAAAGGCGCGATAGGGCGCGGTCCATATCAGGTGTTTTGCGCAGGGCGTCGCGCAGCGTTTGGGTCAGATTGCTATTGCTATTGGCCCAAGTGATCGCATCAAGTCGCGCGTTAATTACATCAATTTGCGTGGATGGTGCAGAAACGCGACGTTCCAATAACCGCCCACCGCCCGCGGTTAGCGTTCGGTCGATACATGCCAAAAGTGATCCGGCGCGCCCACCAGACAAGCTATGCGTGAGTTCAAGGTTGCGCCGCGTCGCGCTATCAATTTGCATCAAGCGTTGGGTGGCTTCTTTGACTGGCGGGCGTAAAAGCGGAAGCTGCCCGCGCTGTGTCAGGTCCAGATAGCTAACCACCGCGCCCATAGCACCCAATTCGGCGCGACTAAAACTTCCATACGCCTCAAGCGTCGCGACGCCAAAAAGCGCGCACAACCGGCTGTCTGCACCGTCACTGTCAAAAGCGGATCGTGCGACTGTGGTAAGGGCAGCACCGGCATCTTCAACCGTTTCGCGGACCTCTTCTTCACGTCCTTCGGCGACAACAATTTCGCGCGGCCCCAGCCGCGCCAACTCTGGCCCCAGCCGAACTGGCGGGCAGGGCGTGACATGAAATGCCCCGGTGGAAATATCGACCCACGCAAGCGCAGAATCGTCTCTAACACTGCAATATGCAGCGAGATAGTTATGACGCCGCGCCTCTAGCAGGCTGTCTTCCGTAAGGGTTCCGGGGGTGACCAGGCGTACAATTCCGCGCTTTACGACGGATTTTGAGCCACGCTTCTTCGCCTCCTCTGGGGTTTCCAACTGCTCGCATACAGCGACGCGGAACCCTTTGCGGATAAGCGTCAAAAAGTAGTTCTCGGCAGAATGCGCGGGCACGCCACACATCGGAATATCCGCGCCTTGGTGTTTGCCGCGCTTTGTCAGCGCAATATCCAGCGCTTCTGCCGCGGCGACGGCATCATCAAAGAACATCTCGTAAAAATCGCCCATCCGATAGAACAGGAGCGCGTCGGGCGCGTCCTCCTTGATCTCCAGATATTGCGCCATCATCGGCGTGACGTTCGACATAGGCGCGCCCCCCAGTTTGAACCCTCGCGCGAACGTATCGGCTTGGTCACAAAGGCGCAATTGGCACCGGCATCAGACCCGGCTAAGACTGGACAAAAGTGGAGGAAAACATGGCTAGCAAAACAAAAGTTACCCGCGAAGAGGCGCTCGCCTATCACCTAGAGCCAACGCCGGGCAAGCTTGAGATTAACGCATCAACACCAATGGCGACGCAGCGCGATCTAAGCTTGGCATATTCGCCGGGCGTTGCTGTCCCTTGTGAGGAAATCGCAGCTAATCCCAGCCTTGCCTACGACTATACGACCAAGGGTAACATGGTTGCCGTGATCTCCAACGGGACGGCGGTTTTGGGTTTGGGCAACCTTGGGGCGTTGGCATCAAAGCCCGTGATGGAAGGCAAATCCGTGCTCTTCAAACGGTTCGCGGATGTGAATTCCATCGATATTGAGCTCGACACCGAAGACGTAGATGACTTTGTTAACGCTGTCCGTCTTATGGGTCCGTCCTTTGGTGGTATTAACCTTGAAGATATTAAGGCGCCGGAATGCTTCATGATTGAGCAGCGCCTTAAAGAAGAGATGGATATTCCCGTCTTTCACGATGATCAGCATGGGACAGCTGTGATCTGTGCCGCTGGCTTGATCAACGCTCTGCGGATTTCTGGCAAGAAAATTGAGGATGTTAAGATCGTCCTTAACGGGGCTGGTGCTGCGGGGATTGCGTGTATCGAATTGCTGAAGGCGATGGGTGCGCAGCATAACAATTGCCTCGTTTGTGACACGAAAGGTGTGATCTATCAGGGCCGCACTGAGGGTATGAACCAGTGGAAATCTGCACACGCAGCAGCCACCGATGCGCGGTCCCTTGAGGATGCGATGAACGGTGCGGATGTTTTCCTTGGCGTGTCGGCCAAAGGCGCGGTGACCCCGGAAATGGTAGCGGCCATGGCCGACAACCCGGTGATTTTCGCGATGGCGAACCCCGATCCAGAGATCACTCCGGAGGAAGCGCACGAAGTTCGGATGGATGCTATCGTCGCCACAGGTCGCAGCGATTATCCTAACCAAGTCAACAACGTACTTGGATTCCCATATCTGTTCCGCGGTGCCTTGGATATTCATGCACGCGCGATCAATGACGATATGAAGATCGCCTGCGCACGTGCTCTGGCCGACTTGGCGCGTGAAGATGTGCCCGATGAGGTGGCTATGGCCTATGGGCGTAAGCTGTCATTCGGACGCGATTATATCATTCCCACACCGTTCGATCCGCGTTTGATTCACGTCATTCCACCTGCTGTTGCGAAGGCTGGTATGGATACAGGCGTCGCGCGGCGGCCGATTGTCGACCTAGAGGGATACACGGAATCTCTGCGTCAGCGGATGGACCCAACCGCCAGCATTCTGCAAGGAATCAACGCGCGCGCCCGGGCTGCGCAGGCCACCATGATCTTTGCCGAGGGTGATGACGTTCGCGTTCTTCGGGCGGCTGTTGCGTATCAGCGTAACGGCTTTGGCAAATCGCGAGTTGTCGGGCGCGAAGATGATGTACGTGCCAAGTTGACCGAAGTTGGTTTGGGCGACGCGGCGCGTGAGCTAGAGATCGTTAACGCGCGCAACACCGAGCATCTTAATACGTATAAAGAATTCCTCTACGCACGATTGCAGCGTAAAGGTTATGATCGGCAGGATGTGCACCGGCTGGTGACCCGCGATCGCCATGTTTTTGCGGCGTTGATGCTGGCGCATGATCATGGTGATGGCTTGGTTACGGGTGCCACGCGAAAATCGGCGCATGTTATGCGGCTGATTCAGCACGTATTCGACGTTGAGAACAACAAGAATGCCGTGGGCATTACCGCGCTGTTGCATCGCGGTCGGATCGTTATGATCGGCGATACCTTGGTTAACGAATGGCCCGACGCCGAAGACTTGGCCACAATCGCAACGGCAGGTGCTCGTGTTGCACGTGGATTTGGTTTGGATCCACGGGTAGCGTTTGCCAGTTTCTCAACCTTTGGTTACCCAGTGTCTGAGCGTGCGGCGAAGATGGGCGATGCTTGCAAAGTCCTGGATGAGCGGCAGGTGGACTTCGAATACGAAGGCGAAATGACTGTCGATGTGGCGCTTAACCCCGACATTATGGCGCAATACCCGTTTCAAAGGTTAACGGGACCGGCAAACGTCTTGGTCGTTCCGGCGCGGCACTCAGCATCAATCTCGGTGAAACTGATGCAAGAAATGGCGGGCGCCACGGTGATCGGTCCGATTTTGACTGGGATTGAACGGCCAATCCAGATTACCTCTGCCGTATCCAAGGTTAACGATGTGTTGAACATGGCGTTGATGGCAGCGTGCAAGGTGGGCGGGTGACCGTTTGGTGCCTTGGCTCGATAAATGCGGACCATTTCTATACGGTTCCGCATTTAGTCGAGCCGGGGGAAACCTTGATGGCCCAAAACCATTCTAAGGGATTGGGCGGCAAGGGGGCGAACCAATCTGTTGCCGCTGCTCGTGCTGGCGCCGATGTTTGTCACATCGGCGCCGTCGGCCCAGATGGCGATTGGGCTGTCGAAGCGTTAGCTGAATTTGGCGTCGATGTTTCACGTATTTCCCGCGTCGATGCACCGACTGCGCATGCGATTATCCAAGTCGATGCTGCCGGAGAGAATGCGATCCTCGTATACCCGGGTGCCAATATGATGATCCCGGATCCGGACTTTGCTGACGCGCAGCGGGGCGACACACTTTTGCTTCAGAATGAAACAAATGGAACTGTAGAAGCCGCCCGTAAGGCGAAGGCTAAAGGGTTGCGTGTGGTTTATTCTGCTGCTCCGTTTGATGCTAAATCAGTGCAAGAAATCCTACCGTTCGTTGACTTGTTACTAGTGAATGCGCTGGAAAATGCTTCATTAGAGACTGAATTGGGCAATATTGAAACCGACCGAGTTGTGACCCGCGGTGCAAAGGGCGCAGAGTGGATCGGTATCGCGCACCTGCCTGCCCATCCAGTGACGGCCATCGACACAACGGGCGCGGGCGATTGTTTTGCGGGTACTTTGGTTGCCGCGTTGGATGGCGGTGCCTCCAAAGAGGGCGCTTTGCGCAGGGCGATAGTTGCGTCGGCTTTGCAAGTCACGAAAAAGGGCACCGCAGATGCGATGCCCTCAAAGGAAGATGTAGATCGAGTGATCGGGCTTTAGCTGGTCATTCCATCCCAGAACTTCTTGACCTTGTTGAAGAATGTCGCGCCTTGCGGGTTGTTTTCTTCGGACATGGTCGCGAATTCCTTCAACAATTCGCGCTGACGGCTTGTTAGGTTCACGGGCGTCTCGACTGCCAGTTCAATGTACATGTCACCGGCACCACCGCCACGCAGGGCGGGCATACCTTTGGCACGGAGGCGCATTTGTTTGCCCGATTGCGAACCTTCGGGCACCTTTACGCGCGACCGGCCACCGTCGATTGTCGGTACTTCAACTTCGCCACCTATGGCTGCAGTCGCCATAGAAACCGGCACACGGCAGAAAAGATCGGTGTTATCACGTTGGAAGATCGGGTGATCCTGAACCTCAATAAAGATATAGAGATCGCCCGCAGGACCGCCGCGCAAACCGGCTTCGCCTTCGCCACTTAGGCGAATGCGCGTTCCGGTTTCGACGCCCGCAGGAATGTTGACCGACAGTTGCCGCTCTTTTTCCTTACGTCCGGCACCGCCACAGGATTTGCAGGGGTTCTTGATGATTTGACCCGCGCCGGAACAGGTGGGGCAGGTACGTTCAACTGTGAAAAATCCTTGCTGCGCGCGGACTTTGCCCATGCCAGAGCATGTTGGACAGTTCGCAGGCTCAGATCCGCCTTCGGACCCACTCCCGCTACACGTATCACAGCTGATTGAGGTCGGAACGGTGATGCTTTGTTGCAATCCGGCGAAGGCATCTTCGAGTGTGATGCGCAGGTTATAACGCAGATCAGAACCGCGCGTGGCGCGTTGGCGCCCACCGCGACCCTGTTGGCCGCCCATAAAGTCGCCGAACAAGTCTTCGAAGACGTCGGAAAAAGCAGAGGCGAAGTCGCCTTGCCCGCCGCCGCCACCGCCACGTGGGCCGCCGCCCATGCCACCGTCGAATGCAGCGTGACCAAAACGGTCGTACGCAGCCTTCTTCTCGGCGTCTTTCAGAACATCGTAGGCTTCATTGGCCTCTTTGAACTGAGATTCAGCGTTTGGATTGTCAGAGTTGCGGTCTGGGTGCAGTTCTTTGGCTTTGCGCCGAAATGCCTTTTTAATCTCATCAGGGTCAGCGCCCTTTGAGATGCCCAAAACTTCGTAATAGTCACGTTTTGCCATATATTAGTGTCCTCTCAGAGACACGCAGGGGCTCGGCCCGATGGACGAGCCGAGCCCCAATGTGCGAAGGCCTTTAGGCCCGTTTGTCGTCGTCGAGGTCCTCGAAATCAGCGTCGAGGATTTCTTCATCCGGGCCACCATCCGCATCTGCGGGGGATTGCTCGGCCTCGCCGCCTTCGGCATCGGCTTGCGCCTTGTAGATCGCTTCACCCAGTTTCATGGCGGCTTCCGTTACGTTTTGGATGCCTCCTTTGATCTTGGATGCGGCGGCTTTCTCGTCATCGAGGTCGTCGCGCAGAGCGGCAACTGCCAATTCGATCGCTTCCACAGTTGTGGGGTCGACCTTATCGGAATGCTCTTCGATGGACTTCTCGGTGGAGTGGATCAGGCTTTCGGCTTGGTTCCGGGCTTCCACCAGCTCGCGGCGATCTTTGTCTGCTTCGGCGTTTGCCTCGGCGTCTTTCACCATTTGCTCGATGTCCTCGTCCGACAGGCCGCCAGAAGCTTGGATCGTGATCTTCTGCTCTTTGCCAGTGCCTTTGTCCTTGGCGGACACGGAGACGATGCCGTTAGCGTCGATGTCAAATGTGACTTCGATCTGCGGCAGGCCGCGTGGCGCGGGTGGGATGTCTTCGAGATTGAACTGACCGAGGATTTTGTTGTCCGCAGCCATCTCACGTTCCCCTTGGAAACAACGGATGGTCACGGCGTTCTGATTGTCCTCAGCGGTCGAGAAAACCTGCGATTTCTTGGTTGGGATCGTCGTATTGCGATCGATCAGACGGGTGAACACGCCACCCAGCGTTTCGATGCCCAGCGAAAGCGGCGTCACGTCCAGCAGAACCACGTCTTTGACGTCGCCTTGCAGAACACCGGCCTGAATGGCGGCGCCCATTGCAACAACTTCATCAGGGTTCACACCCTTGTGCGGCTCTTTGCCGAAGAACTTGGACACTTCTTCGATGACTTTGGGCATACGGGTCATCCCGCCGACCAAAACCACTTCGTCGATCTCATCCTTAGAGATACCGGCGTCTTTCAACGCGGCGGCGCAAGGCTTCATCGATGCTTTGATCAGATCACCGACCAAGCTTTCCAGCTTGGCGCGGGTCAGTTTCATCACAAGGTGCAGCGGCTGGCCGTTGGCACCCATCGAGATGAAGGGCTGGTTGATCTCGGTTTGGTTGGCGCTGGACAGCTCAATCTTGGCCTTTTCAGCAGCTTCCTTAAGACGCTGCAGAGCCATCTTGTCCTGTGTCAGGTCAACTTGGTTTTCTTTTTTGAACGCATCCGCGAGGTAGTTCACGATACGCATGTCAAAGTCTTCACCGCCGAGGAATGTGTCCCCGTTGGTGGATTTCACTTCGAACAGGCCATCGTCGATTTCGAGGATGGTCACGTCGAACGTACCGCCGCCAAGGTCATAGACCGCGATGGTGCGTGTTTCTTTTTTGTCGAGACCATAGGCCAGCGCGGCTGCTGTCGGCTCGTTGATGATGCGCAGCACTTCGAGGCCAGCGATCTTGCCGGCGTCTTTGGTCGCCTGACGCTGTGCGTCGTTGAAGTACGCGGGCACGGTGATAACTGCCTGTGTCACTTCTTCGCCAAGGTAGCTCTCGGCGGTTTCCTTCATCTTTTGCAGGATGAGGGCAGACACTTGCGACGGGGAGAATTTCTCACCGCGAATTTCAACCCATGCATCACCATTGCCGCCGTTTACGACAGCAAAGGGCATGTTCTTTTTGTCTTTTGCCAGATGTTCGTCATCGACGCGGCGGCCGATCAGACGCTTCACACCAAAGACGGTGTTTTCTGGGTTCGTCACGGCCTGGCGCTTGGCGGGCTGGCCGACAAGGCGTTCACTTTCGGTGAAGCCGACGATGGAGGGTGTAGTACGGGCCCCTTCCGCGTTCTCAATAACGCGAGGCTGGGAGCCGTCCATGATTGCGACGCAGGAGTTCGTGGTCCCGAGGTCGATACCAATGACTTTTGCCATAGGACAATTCCTTCTTACTTAGGCGATACAATTCGGAGCAGGTCTGTTAGCAGCCCCTTCCCCATGATCCCGAACGCGAAACGGGGTCACGAAAATGTGGCTCATCCCGCGCTTCGCAGGGTATATAAGGACGTGCGGGGCCTGCCGCAAGCGCCCGAGACGATCAGAATGATCGAGTGACACTTAAAATTGCATGGAATTTGAGTCATTTCACACCATGTACAGTTTATGAGTGTTTTGGTTCGCCCAACATATAGCCCAACGGTCAGCGTGCGCGGCATTGATGTGTATGAGCATTTTCTGCTTGGCCCGTCTCAAATGGCGCTTTTGGATGACATTCGGCACATAACGCGCAGCGCGCCGTTGTTCCGGCCCAAGACGCGGGCGGGCAAAGAAATGTCCGTAAGAATGACGTCAGCGGGTAAATTTGGCTGGTATTCGGATCAAAAAGGCTACCGCTACGTGCGGCGCCATCCGTTGGGTTCGCCTTGGCCGGAAATTCCTGCGTCCGTTATGCAAATCTGGGATGAGGTCTCGGGGTCTTCGCGTCGGCCTGAGTGCTGTTTGGTGAATTTTTATGATGGTGATGCGCGGATGGGTTTGCATCAAGATCGCGATGAAGCGGACTTGAATGAGCCTGTTGTGTCGATCTCATTGGGGGATGATGCCTTGTTCCGCGTGGGGAATACGACGCGGGGCGGATCCACCGAAAGCATTTGGCTGCATTCCGGTGATGTATGCGTGATGTCTGGTGACGCGCGTTTGGCGTATCACGGCATTGACCGGGTCGCGCCACACACCTCAACACTGTTGCCGAGGGGCGGACGCATTAACCTGACCTTACGGGTCGTTACTTAGCGCGCAGCAGACCAGCTCACGGAGACATGACGCCGTGTGAAAAAGTCGCCCATTAACCCAAGCAAAACAAAGCCTAGCGTGAAGTAGAGCGGGTACTGCCAGTTGGTGAAGTGCGGTTCATAGTTAATGAACGTATACCCGCGGGCCTGATCGATGGCGTGGAAAAGTGGATTCCAGCTAAACCAACTGATCATGAAGCCTGGCAGGGTGTTTGCGACAAACATCTGCCCAGATGCGATCATATTGAGCCGGGCATAAACAGTGTTCAGGATCATCACGAAATTGGGCGCCCACGGTTTTGCCGCCAGAAGGCACATGCCAATTGCGACGCCAGACCCCCAAGCCAGCATGAACATGAGCCACGCGCTGATCGGGTCGTAGATGTCGAGCGGATTGAACAATGTGTGAATGCCAAACATCACGACCGCCATTGAGAGCATCTGTAGGTAAAGCGACGAGAGCGCGGCCGAGCAAATCGAGATGATCGTGTTCATCGGCGCATGCTTCATCATTGGGGCGGCGGGTCCCTCTGAGCTGAGGATCGCGCCCATCGCTTTGGTGTGGGTCAGGAACAGAAAGATCCCTGTCATTAGGTATAGAAGGAAATCCCCCCGGATCGCATTGCCAGTCATGCCCAAAACAGTGAACATCAAGTAGAAGGCGACCAAAAAGATGATGGTTTGCAAAATCTCAATGCCGAGGCCGATGAGTGCGTTGCCATGTGAGCTACGCACCTTTGCGACGGTTGCATGGTAAACCAACTCCAGAATCTGGAGCGCCACGGCAGGTGATGAGGTCTTGCGAGAGTGCGTGAACATGGGCGCCTTGCGTCCGTTTGCGGTTTGGCTTGGGTGGTAGCCTACGCTAAACACCGTCAAGATTGAATGAACGTCCGCAGAAGCGGTTTGAAGAAAGGCTTAAAGATGGATTTTGACCAAATGATGGTCGCTATGAGGAAACTCGCGCTGCAAGCTGGTGCCGTCATTATGGACGTGTACGAATCAGATACCTTTGAAGTGAAAACAAAATCTGACGAAAGTCCGGTGACCGAAGCCGATGAAAAGGCCGATGCGCTGATCTCCGCCGGTCTGCGCGCCGCGTTCCCTGATGTGCCGCTTGTGACCGAGGAACAGGATGAGACTCACTCAGAAATGGGTGACACTTTCCTGATCGTTGACCCGCTTGATGGGACGAAAGAGTTCGTGCATCGGCGGGGGGATTTTACGGTTAACATCGCATACGTGGAAAAGGGTGTTCCATTGCGTGGGGTCGTTTATGCGCCTGCGCGTGGGCGGCTGTTCTATACGGATGGCAGTGGTCAGACGGTTGAGGAAACGGGGCCATTCGATCTTGATGTTCCGGGTGCCCTGACACCGCTTAGCGTCTCTAACTCGGACAATTCGGCGTTGTTTGTGGTCGCGTCGAAGTCGCACCGGGATCAGGCGCTTGAGGATTACATCGCGAAGTACGAAGTCGCTGACAGCAAGAGTGCGGGATCATCGCTCAAGTTCTGTCTGATCGCGAGCGGTGAGGCGGATATTTATCCGCGCCTTGGCCGCACGATGGAGTGGGACACCGCCGCAGGTCACGCCGTTCTTGCGGGGGCTGGAGGCAAGGTTGTGCGTTTCGATGATCACACGCCACTTCGGTATGGTAAGGCTGCGTTTGAGAATCCGCACTTCATTGCGTACGCACCGACCGTCAAGCTGAAACCCGCCTCATAATCGTGTCATTCAAAGCGAACTCTTTCTATTGTCGCTACGTTGTCATAGTTTCGCCCTATGGCCTTATTAGCCAATAGAAAATTTATGCTGTGTTTTAGCTTTGTAATTAGGTGTCATAATGAAACGGAAAGTCACTAAGGCCATTTTCCCCGTTGCGGGTTTGGGGACGCGCTTTTTGCCGGCGACAAAGTCAGTCCCTAAGGAAATTATGACCTTGGTGGACAGACCGCTCATCCAATACGCGATTGACGAAGCTCGCGCGGCGGGGATCAAGGAGTTCATCTTTGTAACGTCTCGCGGCAAAGGTGCGCTTGAGGATTACTTTGACCACTCTCCGGAGCTGGAAGCGAACCTGCGTAAAAAGGGCAAGGATGCTCTTCTGAAAGAGCTGAAAAAGACCAACATGGATAGTGGGGCTATTGCCTACATTCGTCAGCACAAAGCGCTGGGCCTTGGGCACGCAGTCTGGTGCGCACGGCGGCTTGTTGGGGATGAACCTTTTGCGGTGATACTGCCGGACGATGTCATTGCAGCTGAAAAACCCTGTTTGCAACAAATGGTTGAGGCTTACGCAGAGACCGGGGGCAACATGGTTGCCGCCATGGAGGTTCCGGCGGCAAAGACGTCTTCCTATGGTGTTTTGGATGTTAAAGAAGACATGGGCACCCACGTTTCGGTAAACGGAATGGTGGAAAAGCCCCCCGCTGGGACAGCGCCTTCCAACCTTGCGGTCATAGGGCGCTACATCCTGAGCCCAAAGATCATGAAGAACCTAAATCAGATGAAATCCGGCGTTGGGGGTGAGATTCAGCTCACGGATGCGATTGCCCAAGAGATTAAGGGTGAGCAAAACGTTTTCGGCTACCGCTTTACGGGCCAACGGTACGATTGTGGTTCAAAAGCGGGATTTTTGCAGGCGACCGTAGCGTTTGGCCTTGCGCGTGAAGATCTACAGGACGAACTGGCCGAGTTCCTCCAGGCATCACTATCCATGCGCCGGGCTGCTCAGTAGTCCCTTGATGGCGTTAAATTAGCCTTAATAGTCCGAAGCTTAGATTAAGCTGCTTGGCTCGCTTCGGGTTCTGTCAGCAGAGTGTACAGGACACTTGGATCACCGTTTGAGCGGAGCTTCGCACAAAGCGACGGGTTCCGCAGAGAGCGGGACACGAGCGCCAGAGCCTTGAGATGCTCAACACCTGATGCTTCAGGCGCGAACAGGCCGAAAACGATATCCACGGGTTTGCGGTCAACAGCATCGAAATCGATAGGCTGTTCAAGGCGCAAAAACACCCCAACAACGCGATCAAGCTCAGGTAAACGCGCGTGCGGCAGCGCAACGCCACCGCCCACACCCGTCGGGCCGAGCGACTCCCGCTCGATCAAGTGGGAGAGAGCTGCATCCGCGCACACGCCGTGGGCCGCTTTCGCGGCTTCGGCTAGCGTTTGTAACAAACGTTTTTTACTGCTGACTTTCCCAACCGCCTGAACGGCGTTGGGCGACAGGATATCTGCCAGTTGCATTGGACGTTCTCTCCCACCCGAGGCGAACCTCGAAGTTGTTAGCTCTCGGACTTAGGATCAACCCAGCCCACATTGCCGTCTTCACGGCGGTACACGACATTAATCGAGCCGTGCTTTTCATTGTGGAACACTAGAACAGGCGCTCCCGCAAGTTCCATTTGCATCACGGCCTCACCGACCGACAACGAAGGGATCTTGGTTTCCATCTCTGCAACGATCAGAGGCGTCAGCGTTTCAGGCTCATCCTCATCGTTGGTCTCTTGGCTAGCGAGGATATACGACGCGGCACCCGAGAGTTCAACCGGCTGGGCCCGTTCGCGGTGATGGTCCTTGAGGCGGCGCTTATAGCGGCGCAACTGCTTCTCCATTTTTTCGCCACAGCTATCAAATGCGGCATAGATTTCAGTTGCATGCGCCTTTGCCTGTGCGGTCAACCCGGTGGAGAGATGTACGGTCGATTCACAGACGTATTCATGCGCATTTCGGGAAAAGACAACGAGGGCATCGGTAGGTCGTTCCGCATATTTTTGGACGATTCCTCCCAGCTCTTGCTCCACGTGCGTTTGAAGCGCAGTGCCGATGTCGATTTGTTTTCCGCTGATTTGATAACGCATGAAACCTCCCAGAAAGTCACGCAAAGGACGCGTATGCTAACGCGTCAAACCTTGCAATTTGGTTAAAATATGAAGCACCGGGCGCATTACCTGCGCGGCGGTCTGTTGAGAGCAATCCAGCGGTTCACGCATGGAAATGCGAAGGGCACAACAGGGCTTCATACCATTGATTGGACGCTTCAAGATGCCCGATGTCAATTGAAACCTGATGGTTTGATGAAATGTCCGCTGGGGCGGACTGGATTACGCGTTAAAGCTATCGCCCAGGTAAACGCGTTGAACGTTTTGGTCTTGAATGACTTCAGATGCGCTGCCGCTCATGATGACTTTGCCGTCATGCAAAATATAGGCGCGGTCCACAATTTTGAGTGTTTCGCGGACATTGTGATCGGTGATCAATACCCCAATGCCGCGCGTCTTGAGCTGAGCGACTAGGGCGCGAATATCACCAACTGCAATGGGATCGACCCCGGCAAAGGGTTCGTCCAGTAGCAGGTATTTTGGCGACGCCGCAAGGCAGCGAGCGATCTCTACGCGGCGACGTTCCCCCCCCGAGAGCGCCATTGCAGATGCCCGGCGCAGAGGTTCGATATGGAACTCGGCCAACAACTCTTCTAGCCGGTCGCGGCGACGTTTCTTGTTGGGCTCAGCCACTTCAAGAATGGCCATTATGTTATCTTCGACAGAGAGGCCGCGAAAAATGGACATTTCTTGTGGCAGGTACCCCACACCGGCGCGGGCACGACGGTACATGGGCAGCACCGTAACATCAGCCCCATCGAGCGTGACGCGCCCGGCGTCGGGGGTCACAAGCCCCGCAATGCAGTAAAAGCACGTGGTCTTGCCGGACCCGTTGGGCCCCAAAAGAGCAACAACTTCACCCCGCGCTAGTTCCATCGAAACGTCGCGGATGACAGGCCGTTTGCGGTAGCTTTTGCGCAGATTTTCAATCTTGAGCCCACCTGTCCCGGGGGCCGCAGTCAGGTTCGGTTTTGTCGTCATTCCGAAACCTGAAGAACCGTCCGAACACGGCCCGAAACCGTGCCAGCGCCAGAGGCGAGGTTCACCACAAGGCGCTCACCAGCCAGCGCGTTATCGCCTTGGGTCAGCAGAACCTTGCCGGTCATCACAATCTCACCTGATCCGATGGTGTAGACAGCGGTTTGACCTTCGGCCGCATCAGGTCCTGCCACGATCAACACGTCGCCCGCGGCTGACAGGCTTTGGATCGTCCGGCGGCCGTCTTGGTCTGCGTAGTCCACGATGACCTCGTCCGCCGTAAGCCGCAGCGTATCCTGCGCGACAAGAACATTGCCCAACAGCGTGGCACGGCCGGTGGCTTGGTCGATTGAAAGGCTATCTGCCGCGATCTCAACCTGTGCATCCGTATCGTGACCACCACCGCCAAAGCCCACAGATATGCCCTGCGCCAAGGCGATAACGGGCATCAAAAGCGCAAAGGCAAGCGTCGAGAGAGCGGTGATCTTCATGTACAATTTCCAAACCTATTCCGGTGCGTATAGCAGGGTCACACCCCCCTCGAAAAGCAGAAGCTGATCACCTGTGGCGATGTCCCGCGTTAGACGCATGCTCTGAGCGGTTAATTCACCGAAAGGCCCGCGCCCTGTCAGTGGCGTCGGCACATAGAGCGACAAGCCCGCTACATCCGCCATCAGTTGATCTGTTTGTAGTGACAATCCGAGGGAGCTACGGATCCCGACCTCTTGTGCCAGTTGAAGCGTTTGAGCACCTGTATCCATCTGGCCGCGCTGGGCTTGGACGAACAGAGTGTTGCCTCCCTCTAGCCCGTCAATCGCAACGGACAAGCGATCCGCGCTAAGGATGCGAGGGTCAGTGGGGTCAGGCCGCGCCAAGTCAGCGGCAATAGAAAAGGACGCGCCATCGGATGACACGCCCGCAAAGCGCGGCGCGGTCAGTCGCTGTTCTCGCGCCAGCAGTTGCACATCGGCCTCCGCATAGGGAATAGCCGCGTCCGGGTTGGGCGTTTGGGTTAGCAAAAACAGGCTCGACAGCAATGCCAGCGCCAACAACGGCAGGACCACGCGCGCGGCGCGGACGACCTTTGTGTGGCGCGTTAGGGTGGACATGTTGTTGGCCTTGTTGCCGGGGTCAGGAGTGCGCAAAAATATCGGTGTCAGGATAGCCGATCAGGTCGAGTTTCGCCCGAGTGGGCAAAAAGTCAAAGCACTGTTGCGCGAGGTCCATACGATTTTCACGGATCATCATCGCGTTCAGTGCGTCGCGCAGGCGGTGCAGATACAGCACGTCGGACGCAGCATAGGCCATCTGTGCTTCGGTCAACTGCGCGGCACCCCAGTCACTGCTTTGCTGCATCTTTGAGATGTCGACTTGCAGCAATTCCGTCAGCAAAGCCTTTAGACCGTGGCGATCCGTATACGTCCGTACCAAGCGGCTGGCGATTTTCGTGCAATAAACAGGTGCCGTGAGCGCGCCAAACGCATGATACATCGCGGCAATGTCAAAGCGTCCAAAATGGAACAGTTTGGTCACATTGGGATCGGTTAGCATGCGGCACAGATTGGGTGCTTCGGTCTGGCCTTTGGCGATTTGCACCAGATGGGCCGTGCCATCCCCGCTCGAAAGCTGCACAACACACAGCCGATCCCGATGGGGGTTGAGCCCCATAGTTTCACAGTCAATCGCCACCTCAGGGCCAAGGTCCAGATCATCGGGAAGGTCGCGTTGGTGCAGGGTAATCGTCATCATCATCTCCAAGAATGCGTGACGCTTATACGACAACCATCTGCGGATGACACCTATGTGTTTTGAGCTGTCGTGTGGGGACTTGTGAGCATTTGGCGGCTTGGTTTTTTGGGGTTATGGGCGTCGTTGCGGTCGAAGAGCGGACTTTAATAACCGCCGGATTCACACGTGGCTGTACGAGGTCATCAATTACGTTTTTTTCAAACTACTGGAGAACCCATTGAAAATTTTGTTTTTTTTGAAATGAAGTGTCAGTTTAGTCATATGGTAACCAGCATATGCGAAGCGATGCGGCTGCAAGCAATACTCCGATATGCTCCGCACCTAAGAAATCGAAGTAAGTAGGAACTGAAGTAAGTAGGAACTAAAGGCTATTGAGAAGCACCGTGTGCCAGCCATGATTTTCATGACACATGCGGTTTCACAAGCTAGCGCAGTTTGTCATGACAGCTCCCATTGGCGAGCGAGAGCGTTGTCCGAACTTGATGACATGTCATGGCCGTTAACCGTTCTTGATCATTTCTTGTCAGTCGATTGACAGAAGTGCCAAAATATTGTCTCTCTGGGCCGATGTTGGCTGGTTACAGCCGCGCTTAATCGCAAAATTTTTCTCACATTTTCGCAAACTCAAAACGCACCCTGTCCAAGGGGGCGTTCGCTTTGCGTTGTGAGAGCCGGCTTGGGAAGCATGCTTGATGACGACTAAAAAGAATATGTGCTCTGCACTCGTACTGATCGGTTTGAGTTCAGCGGCTGCTGCCCAAGATATCACGACAAGCCAAGTCTACATTCCAACTACACCGAGCGAGGCCGCCGCGCAGTCTGGTGCTGTTAGCACTGGCCCTGCTGGTGTGACTGGACTGCCTGGATATTACGTTTGTGAACAAATGACTTGGGGTGAGGCCTGCGCCGAGTTCTATAGTTTTGGTTCGTATCGGTCCGTGCCGGCAACCAATGGTGGGGCTGCGCCAGGTGGTGCATCCGGTACGCAAGTGACGCTCGATTCCAATCAGGTTGTTTCAATCGATAACTCGGGGTCCGCCAATGTGGGCGTTTACGATATTGTTGTATCTCAACTCGCAAGCGCCATGATCCGGTCCACTGAAGCTAATGATGGCAGTAATGGTGGGTTGAGAGCAAATGATGTAGTCAATGGCGGAGCGGCATTTGACCTGATTTTAACTCCTAGCGGGGGCACTGCGGAGACACTTAGCTTTGTGGCAGGCTCTACCTTGCAGGATGTTGCCGATCGGCTTGACGCTGTCACTGGCTTTAGTGCTGAGTTGGGTGTGGTTCCAGATGATACCGGTGCAGACACGGAATTTCGGTTTATTTCCGTTTCAGGTGCAGTCGGTGCAGGGAATGACTTCACACTGGTAAGTGAAACAATTGATCCCGATAATTCTCCGGCCACAAATCCGGTCGAAGAACTGCTATTTGAGACGCCTGCCGAAACTGAGTTTGATGACTTCGATTACACGACAGATCCACCGACGCCTTTGGGGCGTGTTATCGAAACGCCGCTTGGTATTCAGTCGCAAGACGCAGAGTTCACAGTAAATGGTGGTCCTACTCTTTCGTCGACCTCCAACTCAGGTATTGCTCTGGCTGATGCTTCGACAACCGTTTCGTTTGTAAGCGCTGGTACTGTTCGACTGTCTGTCATTGATGTGTCGTCTCTTATCCCGAATGGTCAGGCAGGTTTGGCAGGTTCGGACGGCACAGCAATTAGCGAGGCGCTCGGCTCAGGCTTTTCAAGTAACCCTGAAAATATCTTGATTACTTCAACCGGGCTAGCGTTTAGCGGTTCCACTACGGGTGGCCAGGGCGGTGACGCAGGTATCGGTGGCACAGGTGGCCAGGGTGGCGCTGGCGGCGCGGCGGTTACGGATACTGTTCCTAGAATTATGGCCATTATCTTTCCCCCTCTAACAATTCCGGACACGGACGTATTGCTCATTAACGGCGGTATTGGTGGCGCAGGGGCTTCAGGCGCGACTGGTGGTGACGGTCTTGTTGGCGGTGACGGCGGTGACATTTCGTTTGCCCTTAGCGATGTTGTACGTGCCGAGGCCGGCACACTGATCAATATGCTCTCAACCGGTGGCCAAGGTGGCCAAGGCGGCCAAGGTGGTACCGGTGGCCAAGGTGGTGATGGTGGGGCGGCAGCTGCGACAGTGGAAGCAGATGACTTATACCCGGGTGTCTTTTCATCGGCAGGGAATACTGGTGGTGTTGGAGGCCAGGGCGGTCAGGGCGGAAGCGGTGGCACAGGTGGCTCCGGGGGTGGCGTAGTAGTTTCGCTTGATGTCGCGACGGTCGATGTCGTGGATGGAGCTATCGCGCAGAGCATTGGTGGCCAAGGTGGCACCGGCGGCACCGGCGGCCAAGGTGGCCAAGGTGGCACCGGCGGGCTTGGCGTGGCCATGAGTGTTGGTATCGGGACGGCAGTTGAAAATGGTCAAGCTGGTGGCCGTGGAGGCATTGGCTACACAGGAGGTACTGGAGGTATCGGTGGCGCCGGTGGCGGGGTGACACTCTCGAATACGAGCGAAGACATGTCGGTTACAAACACGGCATTGATCGCGCTATCACAAGGTGGTGTTGGTGGTACTGGCGGCTTCGGTGGTACAGGTGGACAGGGCGGTACGGGGGGGGCTGGTTCTGGCGCTGCTATAGTTACTGTAAATCCAGTTGTCTCGAATGGCGGTGCCGGTGGGACTGGGTATACAGGTGGCACCGGCGGTGTTGGTGGTCGTGGTGGTGACGGTGGAGCAGTCACACTACTGAATACAAATACTGAAGGTCTTATTGCGACCACGGATATTGCTATCCACGGTGTTAGCCGTGGCGGTGTTGGCGGCGCGGGTGGCACCGGTGGTACTGGCGGCGCAGGGGGCACGGGCGGTGCACCGGGAGCTGTAGCCCCAAATGCTGACGCGCTTTATGCAGGTTTGGCTGGGCTTGTTGGCAGTGGCGGCACGGGCGGCACTGGTGGAGCTGGCGGCGACGGTGGCGCGGGGGGCAATGGCGGCATTGTGTCTGTGACAAACGCTCAGGCGGTCACAACTACGGGCGCACAGAGTGCAAACGCGATTTTGGCTGAGAGCCTTGGTGCCATCGGGGGTACGGGCGGCACGTTTGGTGTTGCTGGTGCCGCAGGAGCAGGTGGCGCAAGCGGGAGTCTTGCCAGTTTAGCGACCAACCCTGTTTCTTGTATCGGCGGCGTTTTTCAAGGAGGCTTTTGTAGGCTGACGTTATTATGGTCGCAGGGCGCTTCCGGTAGCGCTGGGACGAACGGGACCACGATCGGTACAGACAATTTAACAGGCGGTTCCGGTGGTGCGGTTAGTGTCACAAACTCCGGTGCACTTGGTACTGCGGGTGCCGGTTCAGATGCCATCCTCGCGTTTAGCATGGGCGGTGTTTATGGGCTGACGACCTATGACCCTAACCTCGTTTTCCGCACTGGATTACCGGTTGGCGCTCAGGTTGCGGGCAGTGGAGCGGTCACAGTCGATAACTCGGGTGACATCGTTACTTCGGGCGACGAATCCAGCGGTGTCATGGCGCAAAGCGTTGCATCTAATGCAAATGCGGCGGCGGTATCACTGACGAACACGGCCGATGTTACAACGTCTGGTGATGATGCGCTGGGCCTTGCAGCCGTCAGCCGAAGCTACAGCCTTGCGACGAGCAGTGCGGGGACATCAGGGAACGTGACTGTCGACAATACGGGTGGCGGCATTGCGACCACAGGCAACGCGTCCACGGGCGTGTACGCACAAAGCATGTCGGAAAATGGCAGCTCAGGTAATGTGACTGTTATCAATGATGAAGGTTCCGTGACCGTGGAAAACGCTGGCAGCGTGGCAGCGGTCTTCGGCGAAAGCCGGAGTGTCCTTGGTGATGCTGGTCTTGTTACTTTTAATAACGGTAATGGTGTGATCACCAGTGATACAAGCGGCTCAACGGTTGCATTGGCCTCTCTGTCTAGCGCTGGGCAATCGGGTGGGGTCACTATGGTAACCGATGGCTCGATTGAGGCTTCAGCAGCCTCGGCGACAGCAATTACGATGGATAGCCAAGGCACCACGACGAGCGGCAACCTAACCTTCACCAACGGCGGTATGGTCACAGGGGCGCAAACAGGAACTGCTCTGGCTTTTGTAGGCGGTAGCGCCAACACAATCACCAACGACGACAACCGAAATTCCGAACGCACTGCAACAATCGCCACATCTGGTACAGTGATGGACTACGCGATCACCGCGACGGATGGTGATGATGCAATCAGAAACGTAAATGGCGGTGTCATTACAGGTTCGATTAATATGGGCACAGGCGCCAACAGCTTTCTCAATGAGAGCGGCTCTCTCTATGAATCTGGTGGTGTGATTTTTCTGGGGGCGGGCAATACGTTTACTAACAATGCCTACATCTCCCTTGGTGGTCTTGGCTCCGTCATGAATGATGGTGGGCAAGACGCTATAATCAACACCCGGACGGCTCGCACTACGACGACTTTGACCGGTAATTTCGATCAAAATTCAACGGGGCAAATGCTCACTAATTTGAACTTTGCGACAGGCAGCGGGCTTACAGATTATGCGGATTTTGTGAATGTGACAGGGCAGGCCGCTTTGGACGGTTTTGTGACGCTTGAACCGACCACAGGTGCAGGCAAACCGGGCTCCTTCTCGATCCAATTGCTCGAAGCATCAGAAATCACTGACGATGGCATTTCGATCTTTCCTACCTTTGCTACAGGTGGCGGTTCGGACACGGTGGTCTTCACACCAAGTCTTCACATTGAAGATAACGCGAGCCCCAGTCGTGATTTTCTGATGCTGGATTACACGATCGACTATGCACCATCGTGGTTGACGCCAAACCAATTGTCCTATGCTCAAATGGTGAATGAAATCCAAACGCATGGCGTGCCAGCCTTTGAGCCGATTGCTTTTGATTTGCTCGCGATCACCGACAACACGCTTTACCGTCAGGCTCTGGACTCGCTCACAGGTGAGGCGACGGCTACTGCGCAGCATGTTGGTCTAGAAAGTCGATCAAAGTTTTTTGACCTAGCTGCCAATAATGCGCGTGCGTTGCAAAACTGCGCCAAGCTGGCACCAGAGATGCGTGCGGACTGCGAGCGTGCGGCAAAACTTTGGCTCGAGGCAAAAGGGATGTCGATCACAAACCTCGGTGGCTATGAGGATGGGTCCTTGCATACCTATAACGAAGGCTCCGTGCGGCTCCATGCTGGCTCGTTCTCTCTGGGAAGCGCCTTTGAGTTGGATGACGGAAACCAATTTGGTCTCATTCTAAATAGGACCGCCGGCAATTATGCGCCCGAGAACCGATGGTCAGGTGGTGATTTTAGGCAGGTCAATGTGGTTTCGACCCTTTCGCATACACGGCCAAATGGCGCTTATGTGAATGGCGGCGTTTCGCTTGGGTTTGGTGACTTCAGCCACGAGCGCCTTGCGATGGGGCGCCCTGTCAAAGGCGCTTTGTCGACTAAATCTCTGGGTGTGCAGGTGGAGGTTGGATATGACACGCAAGACCTTATGACTCCATTCGCCAGTTACCGATTTGATCGTCAAACGCGTTTTGCGTTCTCTGAGGATGATACGACTTGGGGCAACCACTATGAAAAAGAAACGACCTACAGCAACGAGCTAGAGGTTGGGCTAATGTTCGCTAACGGTTTTGAGCCAGAGCGTGGCGAGACAATCATGATGACGGGGTTAATGTCGATCGCACATGATTACTCAGCAGAACGTGATTTTGTGTCGTCCTCTCTTGCCGCCCCGGGTTTTTACTATGAAACGACAGGCCTTTCGAAGCCCGAGACGCGAATGAACCTCGCATTTAAGGTTGAGCAACGACTGACAGACAATGCGTCTATACTGCTTGATCTACAGGGTAGTTTTGCGGGGTCAGACTATTCGGCTGGTTCTTTGGCTTTGAGCTTTAAGTCGGCGTTTTGATGACAATTCGGGGAGCTTCGGCTGCCCAACCATTTAGATGATGTTTGATATTGGGGGCCTAAACCAGCTGGGCTTTTCTCTAAATGCCTTGGTAACTTGCATGAATAGTAGGCGTTGTCTGCCCTACTTGCCCTCCGTCCGACCTCTCGCCATGAGGAGCTGGACGGGGCTGTGTTGTGGGCAGCTTTAGCGGGCGCGGCTCGAACCATTTCCAGTCCCAGCACGCACTAAGTGAATGCATAGTCCCGGCATGGTACGTGCACCTGCTTCTGGGTGTTAGAGATAACTGCGGATTAGGGGGAATAGGCGAGCTTGTTGGCGGAGCGTGAGGAGTGGTGGTCAACGAGGGTCGTGATGTAGTTCTCGAGGGTGCCTATAAGCTCATCCGTGCCGCTTCAGAAGCCAATCTCGACGAAGTGGTCCTAAAAGCGGTCCCGAAACTGGTCCCAAGACCAGCCCAACCCGCTTATTCTCAACGATTTCTTGGAAATACAACCTGCGATGTGGTGCCCAGAAGAGGACACTCAACGCGTGGGTTTATTATTTAATATTAAGAGATTATAATACAGCCTTTCCGTCGAAATGGTCCCGAAAGCGGTCCCAATTTAGGTAGATTATACGTCATGTAAGCTGCACCAATGTAGACCTCTGCTTATTGTGTCATACGAGACTAGCATGAAACCAGGGTGCTTGGTGCTGCAACAGAATATACGACTTTAGGGACGGCTTTCTGAAATTGGCTGCGTGTTACCCAGAGGGTAGTTATGCGGACAAAGCGGCGTTCAGTGTTTCAGATTGAGTGACTACTTTTTGACTAAACAGGTTCAGGATGTTTCATTTCAACAAGCTGGATTAGGTTACCATAGGTATCATCAAGTACGGCCATTCGTACTGGTCCGGCATTCATTGGTGCTACCACAAACTTTACATCATTTTGACCCAGCCTTTCTCGTTCTTTATCCAAATCGGCGACCTGAAACGAATGGGCTGGGATGCCATCGGCGACCAAAGCGTCTTTGTAGGGTTTCACAGCACGGTGATCGCTTGGTTCCAGCAGGAGTTCAGGTCCGTCCACGTCTTCACCAGATATCACGGTCAGCCAACGATGTTCGCCAAGTGGCACGTTGTTCTTCACGGTGAACCACAGAACTTCTCGGCCCTGTCTTGATCATCAACAAAGACACTGATGGTATAGGTTTTCATGCTTGAACACCTGCTGTTGGAACACTTCGTTTTGCCCGCTTTTCACCCAACATCAGCATAGTGGGCGTCACCACCAGTGTTAGGATTGTAGCGATCACCAACCCAACTGCAATCGCAGATGACAGTTCAGTCCACCACTGCGTTGACGGTGCGCCATAAACGATTTCGCCGGTGAAGAAATTGAGGTTTGCACCAATTACCATTGGCATGAGGCCAAGAGCTGTCGTGACCGATTTCAGTATTACAGGCCGTAGACGCTGTGCACCAGTCGCAGGGCCGCTTCTAAGTATGCTTGTCCTGCCTTCTTGAGGTCGTTGTAGGTGTCGATCAGTACGATGTTGTTGTTCACCACGATTCCCGCCAAAGCGATGACGCCGATGCCGTCCATGGCAATGCCAATCGCACGGCCTGTTACGGTCAGGCCCAGCAGAACGCCTGCGATATCAGCGATAGATTGCAGAGGTCTTCGCCAATCTCGGTGGTCGTGCGCTGCGTATCCCATGGGGGCAATTCAAGTAGAAGCGTGCCGATGGTTTCTTCTTTGCCTTGACTCGAGACCATCATCGAACGTGCACAAATACTGGTGATTTCGCCATAGCCTATGATCCGGACTTCGATGGCCCGTACCAATGCGTCGCGTTCGAAGACTGAAAAATTATCGCGCGCGCGAACCTGCACCTGCATAAAGTTAGGCTCGACCTGTGGGAAAAAGCTTACACCTTTGCTAAATTGCCCGTAGATACTGAAGCCACCAAGTAGCAGGGCGATAGCCAGCAAATGCGTGGCACCGGATGTAAGATCGCCTACTTCTCTGAGCGCAGCACACGCAGCAAGTGATATAAAAAAGATGGTTCTAGCTCGAGCCTATGCGTACCAAATCCAAGCTATTGGCCAAAAAATATAGACTTCAACTCAGCATAAATCTATTCACGAGAGTAGGCCGTGTTGCCACAGCTGCTAAGACCGTAGTCACGGTCGGACTATGGCGTGACCTTGTTGCAAGAGCTAGCTCATACGCCTGGACCCATTAGTAGTTAAGCAGAACTCAAACCTAAGTAGAAGACCTTTTCGAAAGGTGTGCTGTAGCGGGCTTCCTTCCCCGAAAAGACGGTGGTGATATCAATAGCATAAAAATGTTTGTATATGTGAGATGGGTTCGAACGGTCGGTGATTTCGTACGAGACGCACATCTAGATGAAATGTCTCCAACAGCCTCAAAACAAGAAGATACTTTTTGCTTTAATATTAAGACTCATCACCACAAGACGACCCTTGCATCCCGTGCGCTGGCAAAGCGCTAAATAGCCTTTTTATAGACGATTCCGACCGTCACTCTCATCATGATTCGAACAAAAATTCGATCTCTTTGACGGACCGGACCCGCTAAGGTCGACGCATCAGCCTATTGATTAAAACAATTTAACTAAAATAAAAACACTGCGCCACCTACCCCCCCGCCCCAACACCTTTGAAGATTCGGAAAAAGGCACTCCATCTGCGCCTGAATTAATCAGTAGAAGCTCCTCAAAAAAGCCCAAAATGTCTAAAGACACCCCTAAACGATTGAGACATAAATATTAGACTGAACACGCGGCGTGGCAGAGCCAGGATCAGCCAAAGATACAAAATCAGGCCCTGGCGCGGGCAGAACCGGGATCAGCGTTTGGGGACCGAAAGGCCCCGGGATTTGCAACGTAAATCGATACGGTGCGCGCGCCCGCGCAGGCAGTGCCCTGGTCGAACACAGCACCGTCACCTGGCGACCATCTGGCAAAGTGGTAGACGGCAACGCCGCAAATTCGACGACCCCGTCTGGATCGTAAACTTCGCTCACTTCGGCCCCCTCGCCCACAATGTGATACGCCCAATGGGCCAATATCGGCATGAACCGCAGCTCGATCACGCGCGCGACCTCATTCAAAGCCACGCGCAATTGCGCCAACACCAACGCGCCTTTCGGATCGCGGGGCAAAGTTGGCGGTGAATTAGTGTCTAACACTGGGAAATCATCATCAATTAAAGCCTCGATGATCGGCACCCGCTGCCATTGTGCACCTTGCGTAACGGTCAATAAATCGGACCGCTTCGCCACTAAATCTAAGGTGATTTCCTCCGGAAAATCATCCCGATCCGTCAAGATATGCCACCCCCAATCCGAAGCACGGATCACCAACCCACTCGCCATGAAAAGCCCTGCGGCGTCTGGCACAACCGTCACAGGAATAGGTTCCGGATCGTAATATCCGTGCCGCAGCACGAGCCGCAAAACCTCTTGAAACATCCCCTACCCTCCCGGCTCAGGCCGCAGGGCTGCCGTAGGCTCCACCGCCAAGGGTAGAACCTGTGCGGTTGCAGCTGCATCAATCAAAACCAAGCGCATTTTGAACATGACCGACGGCACATACCGACCGCCCATATTGCCCCACAATTGCCCAACCTCCTCGACCCGCAGGTGTACCACCTCAACCGACAATTGATCTATTCCAATGGGCATTTCAGGCGTGTTTTGGGGGGTCAAAAGCGGCGTAGCTTGGAAAAACATTAACGCCTTCGAAATTAACTTAATGCCCTCGCCATAAATTTCAGGATCGTGGCCCGAAGCGAGCATAAAGTAGACATCCAAATGCAGCGGCTGCATGCTCGCCAACGCAGTGCGGATACCACGTGCGGCCCCACGCGGCGTTTTTTCCTCTACGATAATTGTCACAGATATAGCTAGGCGATTGCGTGTTTCAGCCGTCGGGTTGCCCTCCGCATCGCTCAGCGGGGCCATCACAACAAGATCTTCACTAACTTCAAATCGGTCGGAAAAATATGCATTCAACCGATCGCGCAAAAGGATCAGCGCCACATCAATCATGGATCAAGCGTCCAATTCGCGCCCTCTGGATACTCACAAACCACACACAAACCATCCCACAAGCTCCGTCCCACAGGTTACAAAGCGTCGGACGGCGACTTAAAATTGAAAGAACCACATTAATGAGTTGACCTAACGTAAGCTGACTGTTTCCAAAAACAAAGATAAACCTTAGCGATTGTGAAAGTTATTTTTACAATCACCGGTTTTCTCGACATTTTTTCAAAATTAGATGAGCTCGAGGCACGACCAACGACTTGGTCACCGATCGCAAGTGACCGTCCGTCGGCTTCCTCAATTGCACCCTGCCCTATCCGATGTGTCCTAACACTACAAAGGTGATGGAAAGAATGAAAAGCAATCACAACTTTACTGGATAGCCTGTCCAGAAATATTCAACAAACGCAACAATCTGCGCCAGACATGAAAACTAGGGTTATTTATCCGCATGATATCTTCGATGCAGAATTTCATTGCTCATATCTTTGCATCTGATTGAGCCCCGCACTGAACAGCGCCAAACACTTTTCGCGCGCTGACCAATTTAACGCATCGCAAGACTACTTACATCCCAGCTGGCCCACCAACCGATGGTTTCAGCCTAAAGCTCGGCTAACAGCCGCGCCTATCTAGCCCGCAAAAATGAAGATGCTCTCAAACGAAAATTCACATTGCCGTTGCAAAAGATGGAGAATGAAGAAGCGTTGCTAGGCAAGTTCCCCGACTACTTGAACCGATGCGCGACTCGGCTGGTAAACTTCGAACTCGGCCTGCCCCCAATCCCATCAAATAGGCCGAGGCAAAGTTCCCTCCACTATGCCTAAATAGCATCAAGATTAAAAGCTGACATCGAACCATGGCGCTCAAAGTTTGTTCGAGTGGAGCGTTCAAGCCGACAGCTAAGTAGACGTTAATCGGCGTCGCACCTGGTTGGAGATTGGGATGCCGCCGATTTTAGCACTACGTTCAGAAACAGGTTTCGCTGGCTGGTTTCGCGGCGAAACCTGCTCTGAACCTACAAGCGACCGAGCCAAATAGGCAGCTGCGTTACGCACGCCCCCTCGCCATGTTCTTTAATCCATTGCCTTGCAAGACGATCAGTCACCCCAAGGCCACGTAATCTAGGATATACATCAGAATTTCTAAGGCCCTCGCTATCGTCTAGATCAAGGATTGAAAGCTGAGGGTTCTTAGCAATTTTGAATCGAATATGACTAACTCCACGTCCCGTTTTTCGTAGCTCTGGTGTGATTATAAGGTTGGACATTTTGTTCACTTCTGCGACCGAGGGCTTAATGATCTCGGCATTAAGGTGTTTGAACGTCTCATAGTAATGGCTATCGCCCACGGCCATAAGGCGGCGAAAAAGGCCTAGATCCCACCAACCAATCGAGCCTGTACGAATTAACCGATAGCAGTTTTCGTAGAGAAATAGCGCATGACCGGACGTGAAGTGTCTTTGAATGTTAAGGTTGATTAAGGCAAAGACTTTGGGATCGTGAAGCTTTTGAGCGAGGGCAGGGGGGTAGGCGCATTCGCAGACACCCCCTTTGAGTTTGGCCTAAGATAGGAGCGCCGAGACGCCTCATTCTTGCTGGCCCTTTTCATCCAGGATATCCCACTCTGCTACTGTCTCAGCGAGGCCACGGGCGACGCGAGATGGTCAACGATTAAAGCGATTGTACGCGCGCCCGAGGCCTTGGGCGGGCCGTTTGTCGCGATGGTCGAGGAAAACGAGATCCGCGCGCAGCTGAGCCATTATGAGCGGGGTCGGATTGCGGTGATTGCTGCTCAGCAGGGCGTGTTTACCAATACTGAAGCTGCGGTTAACGCGCTATTCCCGGTCGCGAGTAAGGCCAAGCGGTCGAAGATCCGGTCCTTTGCGGTGATCTTTGAAGAATTGGGGGACGTTCTCCATTTTGCGGATTTGATCACGGAAAAGCTGGGTCTACGGATAGCGAATGCGCTGCGCGAGGGGCATGAAGAGCACCTGCGCGATATCGTGATTAACGGCTTGGCGGATACCCCCGATCAGGAAGTTGCGTTGCTGAATAAGGCGCTCGATGCGTTGGGGCCTGCGTTAGATGCACCGCGGCGGTCGGGGCGCCCGCGCAAGCAGGCGGATGCGGTGACCCGCTCGGGCAATGGGATGGCCATGAGTGCTGCGCGCAAGGGCCGTGTGACGACCATTCGGATCGAGGGCAGGGCGCTGGAAAACCCTGCGTTAGAGACTTTATTGGCTCAGATTGAGCGGCTATTGGCGGAGGAGTAGGCGGCGCGCGGCTAGCCAGCTGGCCAGTGCCATCAGGCCCGCCGTTGCGAGGCAGGCGGAGAGGCCCCCGAGTTGGTAGCTGACCCCGGATAGGAGGGTTCCGATGAGCCGCCCGGCCGCGTTTGCCATGTAGTAGAAGCCTACGTCACGGGTGATGCGTTCAGCCGCGCCAAAGGCGAGGATGAGGTAGGAGTGGACCGAGGAGTTCACTGCGAAGACAAAGCCGAAGATCAGGAGCCAAGTGACGAGAGTTGCGGTGAGCCAAGGCGCATGGCCGTCGGTTGTGAGCGTGAGGGCCGCGAGAGCGAATGGGATTGGGACGAGCGCGCCCGCCCATGTGATCGCTTTGCGGGTGATTGTCGCCTCAGATTGTGTGGGTCCGCCGAGGATGCGCGGGGCGAGGGCTTGGACCGCGCCGTAGCCGATGATCCAGCACGCCATGAAGCCGCCGACAAGGAAGAACGCCTCACGGCGGCCATCGGGGGTTCCGTCGGAGAGCACGCTTTGGAAGTAGATCGGCAGGCCCACGACGAACCACACATCGCGGGCGCCGAACAGAAACATGCGGGCAAGGCTGAGCCGGTTCACGCGTGCGTCGCTGGAGCGCCATTCGCCGCGGGCTTTGGTCGGTTTGCTCGGGCCGGGCAGGCCAGGGGGCAGGAATGCGGCGACTGCGATCAGGATCGTGAGCAACACCGCCGCCATGCCCCAGATGGCCGCTTGGAACCCTGCGAGGCCCAATAGTGCGGCTCCTAGGAAGAACCCGGCCCCTTTGACCGCGTTTTTGGATCCGGTGAGCACGGCGACCCAGCGAAAGAGGCCTCCGTTCTGGGTGGGGGCGAGCAATTTGACGGCGGATTTGGAGGACATCTTGGCGAGGTCTTTTGCGACGCCAGACACGCCTTGGACGGCCATCACAAAGGTGACGGAGGCCGCGATGGACCATGCGGGATCGAGCTGTGCCAAGGCCACCAGCGCGCCGATTTGCAACGCCAGCCCAGCATAAAGCGTGGCCGCAAGCCCGAACCGGGCCGCCAACCAGCCCGCACAGAGGTTTGTGACCATGCCCGCGACCTCATAGAGCAGGAACAGCCATGCCAGTTGCACCGGCGAAAAGCCGAGGGCGTTGAAGTGCAAAAGGACCAGCATTCGCAGCGCGCCATCCGATAGCATGAACGCCCAATAGGCGGCTGTGACGGCGGTGTAGGCGCGCAGCGGATTGGCGGCAGCGGGTGTCATAGCGCGCCAGCAACCATGCGTGTGATGTCGCCCAAGCGGCAGCTATAGCCCCACTCGTTATCGTACCACGCATAAAGCTTGAGCTGGGTTCCGTTGATCACCATCGTGGACGGCCCGTCGATTATCGCGGAACGGGGGTCATTCGTGAAATCGCATGATACGAGGGGGCGGGTTTCATAGCCCAAGATGCCCTTGAGAGAGCCTTCTGCGGCGTCGGCGAACAGTTGGTTGACCTCTTCGGCGGTGGTTTCACGGTTCAGCTCAAACACACAATCCGTGAGGGAGGCGTTAAGCAGCGGCACACGTACGGCGTGGCCGTTGAGGCGGCCCTTAAGCTCGGGGTAGATGAGGGTGATGGCCGTTGCACTGCCGGTCGTTGTGGGGATCAGGTTCGTAAGAGCGGAGCGCGCCCGGCGCATGTCTTTTGCGGGGCGGTCCACGATGGTTTGGGTGTTGGTCACATCGTGGATCGTTGTGATGGAGCCATGTTTGATCCCGACGTTTTCGTGGATCACTTTGACCACGGGCGCCAAGCAGTTGGTCGTGCAAGAGGCCGCCGTGACAAGGGGTTGCGTGCCGTCAAACAGGTTGTGGTTCACGCCGTAGACAAGGTTCAGGGCGTCGCCGTCCTTGACCGGGGCGCTGACGACCACGCGCTTGACCCCCGCGGCGTAGTAGGGCGCGATCTTGGCGGAGGTTTTGAACACGCCGGTGCAGTCGATCACGAGGTCAATGTTCATCTCCTCAAGGGGCAGGGCCTCAATGGTTTTTTCATGGGTGAGGGGTATGGTGCGGCCATCAATCGTGAGGCCGGTATCGGTGTGCGTAACGGGGCGGGACCAGCGGCCATGGACGCTGTCGAATTCAAGCAGGAGGGCGTGTTGCTCGGCGTCACCGACGGGATCGTTCAGCAAGACGATCTCACCGCCTGCGCCAGTGTCGATGAGGTCGCGTAGAACGAGTTTTCCGATGCGGCCGAGGCCGTTGAGTGCGATGCGGGTCATGGGATTAACCTTGTTTAGGAGCGTCTGTGCCGATGGCGTCCAAATGCGTTTGGAGGCAGATCGGGCTGAGTGCGGTGAAGGGGAGGTTGAGAAACGCCGTGATCCGGTGCCGCAGGAGCGCGTAAGCCTGGGCGAAAATGGCGGCGTGGTCAGTGTCGGTGGTATTTGATGCGGGGTCTGATACCGGGTCGGGGACACCCCAATGTGCGGTAAAGGGGTGGCGTGGCCACGGTGCGCAATCGCGTGCAGCGGCGGCGTCGCAGACGGTGAATACAAAGTCTTGTAGCGGCGCGTCTGGTTGTTGGAATTCGGCGATGTGTTTGGCGCGCAAATTTGACGTGTCATGCCCATTGCGCGCCAGTGTTTCGACGGCCCATGGGTTAAGCGTGCTGTTGGGCAATGTCCCCGCAGAGGCCGCGCGTATTTGGACCGGGCTGTTGGGGGCAAGATCGCGCAACAGGGCCTCAGCCATGATAGACCGGGCGGAGTTCTTGGAGCAGATGAACAAGACGTTCCAAGGGCCGTTGGACGGGGCCGCGAGGCTGGCCTGAATGGGGGCTATCAGGTCCGGCCGTGCGCGGCCCATGTCCAGCGCGAGGTAGCTGAGCAGCGCCTCGGCGACCTCTATGTTGACGGAATAGAATAACGACCGGCCATCGCGGTCGACGTTTGCCAGACCGCTGGCCACCAAATCGGACAGATGATGAGACAGGGTGTTTTGTTTGACCGCAAGCGCGGTTGCGATTTCGGTCGGGCGGACGCCTTGGGGCGCGAACCGCATCAACAGGCGGAACGCGGCCAATCGGCCGGGGTGGCCGAGGGTCGAGAGGGCGCGGGTGGCGAGCGTGGTATCCATATTTCCCGTTTTATGGAAATATAGATACCAGTCGAGTGAAAGTTTCGTGACAGTCTAAAGGCAGCTGGCCAGTGCAGTCGCAAGGTTGCGAATAAGCTGCGGATAAAGCGCAGGCCCCGGCGTCAGATCGACGCCAAGCGGGTCGCTGACGGCAGTTTTTGCGGTGGTCCCATCGAGGACGGTTGCAAGGATACCGGGGTTGAATTGTGGCTCCGTCAGAACGCAGGCGATGTCTTGGTCCCGGACGCGGTCGCGGACCTGTGCGATGCGTGCGGGGCTTGGGTCTGTTGCGTCGCTAAGTGAGATGGCCCCGGCGGCAGGAAAGTCGAAGGCTGCTTCAAAGTATTGATATGCATCGTGAAAGACAATGAAGTTGCGGTTGCGAACCGGATCGAGGGTGGCGCTGATTTCGGCACTTAGCTCGTCCAGCTCGGCGCGGGCGGCGGCGGCGTTGGCAAAGTAGGTGCCCGCGTTTTCTGGGTTTGCCGCAGAGAGTTCCGCCGCAATTAGGTTCAGCCATGCGCCCGCGTTTGCGGGTGAAAGCCAAGCGTGGGGGTCATGGCTGCCGTGTGCGTGATCGTCGTGTTCCGCGTGATCGTGGGTGTCGTGATCCGCGTGGTCATCGTGATCGTCATGTGCGGCGTGATCTGCATGGTCGTCGTGCCCGTGATCATCGTGCGCATGATCGTCATGACCGTGGTCATCATGGCCGTCCTCTTTGTGCCCGTGGTCGTCGTGATCATCGTGGCTGTGGGCCTCAAACAGGGCGTTTTCGCGGACATCGAGGCGGGTGGTCACGTCCGCCTCTAGCAGGGTCAGAACGCTTGCATTGGTCGCAAGGGTTTCGACCGCGTGGTCCATCCATGGCGCGAGATCTTCGCCCATCCACACCACAATATCCGCGTTTTGGAGGGCGGATGCCTCGGACGGGCGGAGGTTGTATTCATGGGGCGACGCGCCGGGGGGCAGGATCAGATCGGGGGTGCCGATGTCCGCCATGACCCGCGCCACGAGGGAGTGGACCGGAGCGATATCAACCGCAACGCGCGGGGCGTCGGCCATGGCTGTGCCGCCGATCAATGTGAGACAAAGCGCGAGGGCGGGGCGGATTCTGGACATCAGGGCCTCTGTGTGATTGTATAACGTTGCGAGTCGTATAAATGATATATAATAACATGACAAGAGAGGCCCGCCCGATGACATCAAGCCCCGCGACCCCATTGGGATTTGAAGCGCACGATCACGCGGCCTGTGTGAGCGGTGCGTTGGAAGCCGCCGAGGCGCGCTGTGCGGCAGAGGGTCTGCGCCTGACCCCGGTGCGTCGCAAGGTGTTGGAGTTGTTGTTGCGCGAGCATCGGGCGCTTGGGGCCTATGCGATCTTGGATTTGTTGCGGGATGCGGGGTTTGGATCTCAGCCGCCGGTGGCCTATCGGGCGTTGGATTTTCTGGCCGAGCATGGGTTTGTTCACAAGATTGAGCGGTTGAACGCCTTTGTCGCCTGTGCGCATCCCAATGAGCGGCATTCGCCTGCGTTTATGATTTGCCGATTGTGTGACGCCGTGGCAGAGGCGCAGTCAGGGCCCACGCGCGGCGCGTTGGGGGCAGCGGCGCAGGCGGCTGGGTTTGAGATTGAAAAGACGGTCCTAGAGGCCGAAGGGGTTTGCCCCGCGTGTAAGGATAAACCCCGAGTATGAGCTTGATTTCGGTTGAAAATTTGCAGGTTCGCTATGGGGCGAACACGGTTTTGCGCAACGTTTCGCTGGCCATTGAACCCGGTGAAATCGTCACGATTGTGGGGCCGAATGGGTCCGGCAAGACCAGCCTTTTGCGCGCAATTATTGGGGCGGCAACGCCCGCGGCGGGACAGATTGCTTTGCGTCCGGGGTTGAAAATCGGCTACGTGCTGCAAAAGCTGCATATCGATCCGACGCTGCCGATTACGGTTGAACGGTTCATGCAGCTGACCGATCGGGTGCCGCGCGCGACGTGCCAAGCGGCGCTAGAGACGGCAGGTGTTCCGGGCTTGTTGAAGCGGCAGATGTCGCAGCTTTCGGGCGGGCAGTTTCAGCGGGTTTTGCTCGCGCGGGCGTTGATTAACCATCCCGATGTTTTGTTGCTCGATGAGGCGACGCAGGGTCTGGACCAGCCGGGGTCAGCCGCGTTTTACCAGCAAATTGAGACAGTGCGCCGCGACACGGGCTGCGCCGTTTTGATGATCAGCCATGAGTTGCACGTCGTGATGAGCGCGTCGGACCGGGTGATTTGCCTCAACGGGCATGTGTGTTGTGAGGGTGCTCCAGAGGTTGTGGCCTCGGCCCCCGAATACCGCGCGCTGTTCGGGACCGGAACGGGCGGGGCCTTGGCGTTGTATCGTCATGATCACGATCACACGCATGGCGATGAGTGTGGGCATGACCACGCGCACGCAGATGCGCATTCAAAAGAACATGAGGCCGCTGAATAATGTTGGATGATTTTATGACCCGCGCGACGCTTGCGGGGGTTGGGGTGGCGTTTGCCGCGGCCCCGTTGGGGTGTTTTGTCGTCTGGCGGCGGATGGCGTATTTTGGTGATGCAACGGCCCACGCAGCCATTTTGGGCATCGCGTTGTCGTTGGCTTTGCAAATTTCGGTGTTTGCAGGGGCGATGGTGGTCGCGTTGATCATGGCGTTGATGGTGACCCATTTGGCCGGACGTGGCTATGCGATGGACACTTTGTTGGGCGTTCTTGCGCACTCGGCCCTCGCGTTTGGGTTGGTGGCGGTGTCGTTCCTATCGGGGGTGCGCATCGACCTGATGGCCTATTTGTTCGGCGATATCCTTGCGGTTTCGCGGCTGGATTTGATGGTTATCTGGGGGGGCGCTGCGCTTGTTGTCGGGCTGATATTGTGGCGGTGGTCGGCGTTGTTAACCTCAACCCTTAATGAGGAATTGGCCTACGCGAGCGGGCTGAACCCCAAACGCGAGCAGCTGATCTTAACCATTTCGCTGGCGATTACCGTGGCGGTCGCGATCAAGGTCGTTGGGGTTTTGTTAATTGCGGCGATGTTGATCATTCCGGCTGCTGCGGCGCGTGGGCTTGCCCGCACGCCTGAGGCTATGGCGAGGATTGCCGCCGCGATTGGGGCGATCTCGGCGGTGGCCGGGTTGCAGGGCGCCTATGTGTTCGACACGCCCGCGGGTCCGTCGATCGTTTGCGTGGCGGCCATTTTGTTTGCGTGTCTTAACCTTTTGGGGTGGCGCAGCCGAAGCGGTGTTTAGGCACGGTTGATGCGGATCAATCGCATTTGTCCTTTTGGCAGCACGATGGGCTGACAGCAGAAAGGACAGGACATGGCGTTAACCCATCTGTGTGAAATCTTAATGAACCAAGCTCCGGAGGGTCCGCCCAAGGAGGCGCCTATGCCGGATGACCCGACCCCGATGCCGCCATCGCGCGAGGATCCGCAGACCGAAGTGCCCATCGCGCCTCCGGCAATGCCGGAAATGCCCACGCCAGACGTGCCGATTGAAGTGCCGGGGACTGACCTGTCTGAGGCAGGGCATCCCCCGGGATAGACTCGAGTTAATGCGCGAAAAACACTGGTATTTCAGTTTGTTCAACCATCGACCGCGTGGTCCCGCCCAGCACAGTCTGAATCATGCGGCCGCGGGCGTAGGCGCCCATAACGATCAGGTCGGCGCCGGTTTCGCGGGCGCGGTCTTGGATACAATCTGAGATCAATCTTTCGCCGCTGGGATACTGAGAAACGGTGACGGTGCAGCCATGGTGGCTGAGCCATGCGGCCAAATCGGTGCCGGGATCTTGGCCGTCATGTTCGGGGGTCATGATGGGATCAATGCAGCCGATAACCACTTCTTGAGCATTCTTAAGGTAGGGCAGGGCGCGGTGGACGGCCGCAGCCGCGGAGGGACTGCTATCCCATGCGATGAACACGCGGGTGGGTTTGTGGGCGGTATTGGCGTTGACCTGAAACCCGATGGGCGAGTGGAACAGCACGCCAGATATCGCCTCGCGCAGAAGGTGGGGTGTTTCGCGCAGGTTGTTTGCAAAGACGGCCTCATCACTGACGCGGGCGCACCGGGCGACTTGATGTTTGACGTGTAGAGAGGCGGTCAGCGTGCCCATGACTTGCCCCGAAGTCCCGTGGTGCGCGAGCAGTTTTTCGACCTCATCCACGCGGGTTTGTTGTTTGTTATGAGCCTGTTGGACCTGTAGCTGCCAGTTGTCGGGGATGTTGACGGCGCCGTAGGGCGGGATGCCGTAGGCATAGGCGGGCAGGGCGGGCGTGGGATCAACCAACAGGCACACAAGGTGCGTCCCGTCGCGGCCTGTCATCTCCGCCATGGCGGCAATCTCGGCGTCTCGGGTCGCGCTGTTCATCACGAAAAGAAGGGTGCGGCTGTTCATGGTGGTCTCCGTTCTGGGGGCGGCTGTGGCCAAATCATGAATGGAGCGTGACACGGGCGCGCGGGCCGGGACTGACAAAGATCAATAGACCTTGGGTCGGGCTGTGGCATCGGAAGAGGGTTAACGGATTGGACCGCGGGTGTTGACGCCCAAGTAGGAGAGAAGTGGATGAAGAAGACCACACGACGGAGGGAGACGGCGGACGCGCTATCGCTGCCGGATCTGTGCCGGTTTGTTCATGCAGATGAAGATTGGGTTATCGAGTTGGTAGAGGAGGGCGTGTTGACCCCCGTGGGCAGTCATCGCGGGAATTGGCGGTTTGTGGGGGCGAGTATCGTGCGTGCGAAAAAGGCCGGTCGGTTGAGCCGTGATCTGGGGATCAACGCGCCGGGTCTGGCGCTTGTGTTGGAGTTAATAGAGGAACGGGATGCGGCGCGTCGGCGGCTTGCGCGGTATGAAATTCCATAAAGTAGGCTCTATTTCAGGCGATTTTTGTATTTCCGATAGAGGCGGCTGTTTACCTCTATGAACTGTGACAGTCCGCGCCCCAACAGGCCCGCCGGGCTTTGGCGCAGATAGAGATAGCCTGTGACGCTAGCGATCAGACCGCCGAATGCGTTGAGGATGAGGTCGCCCATCGTGTCGCTAAGACCGGATTTTTGCATGTTCATCCCAAGGCCTGCGTCCATCGTGAATTCAAAAATTTCCCATGTGGCGCCGACGGTCATGGCAACGCAAAAGCTGATGAGGGCGATGGCGGAGGGGGGCGCGGCGAAGCGGTCGCCTTCGAACAACATGAAGGCGAACAAGAACCCCATGAGGCCAAATCCTACCGCCGAAGAGCCGTGGAGCGCGAGGTCCCACCACCACAAACGTTCGTAGAAATCAAACGCCTCGCCTAGGAAGATGGAGGCAAAGCAAAACAGCGTGGTGAACAGCAAAAAGGGTAGTGGAAGGGTCAGGGACCAGCGGGCTGCGAGTAGCGGGGGGACTAGTGCGAGGCTGAGGGTGGTGAGGCTGACGAAGGCGAGGGACCAGCGCGCTAGGCCCAAAGAAATTAACCCAGTTAACAGTAAAAGTGTCCAGATGGTCAGCATTGTACTGCTGGTATTTGGGATCACTTTCATGGGGGTAAATCGCTCCGTAGGTGTTAAAATCGCACGTGTTAGACACTATTTATGTGGGATGTCGTCACATTTCATCCGTATCGCCAGCTATAATATGCGCAAGGCCCGTGGGCTTGATCAACGACGTCGCCCCGAGCGGACCTGCGCGGTTCTTAATACTTTGGGGGCGGATGTTGTGGTCTTGCAAGAGGCGGATCGGCGGCTGGGGCTGCGGCCGCCCGCGCTATCGCGAGAGATGATTGCAGCGGAAACTGATTTTGACGTGGTTGAGGTGTGCGACAATGGGCTGAGCCTTGGGTGGCACGGCAATGCGGTTTTGGTGCGCAAGGGGCTGAGCGCGGGTGACGTGCAGCGCGTGTCTTTGCCGGGGTTGGAGCCACGCGGCGCGGTTCGCGTGGGGCTGAACGTGGGGCCGGGGCTGACGCTTGTGGCCACCCATTTGGGGCTGCGACGGCGAGATCGTCGTGCGCAGTTGGCCGCGCTGACTGCGGCCACGGCTGATGATACCCATTGCATCATTGGCGGTGATTTTAACGAATGGTCGGTGAGCAAAGGGCTCGAACCCTTGGCCGCGCGGTTCAACACCCACAGTCCGGGCCGGTCGTTCCATGCGCGGCGTCCTATTGCGGCGCTGGACAGGTTTGCGATGACGCCGGGTGTCATTTTGCGCGACGCCGGGGTTGAGGAAGGGCCGTTGGCCAAGATCGCCTCGGACCATTTGCCGATCTGGTCGGACATCGAAATCCCGCCCGCTACTTGCTGAACAAGATGGGAACTTTGTGATCGCGCAGCAGTTCATACGAGGTCGCGCCGATCACAAAATCATAGGTCGAAGAATGGCCGAACGCACCTGTTACGATCATGTCAGCGCCTTTTTCAAAGGCCACGGCGCCGAGGACCGATGCGATGCTTTGGCCCAAGGGATCGCGATGTTCTAGGGTTGGGCGCAACCCATGGCGCGCGAACATTTCGGTAATGGCGATGGCGTCATCGGCGGCCATCAGGTCCTCAGCGGTGCGGCCCACGCTTAGCACGGTCAGGCGCGCATCAGGCTCGGCTATGCATAGGACATCATGTGCGGCGCGCGCGGCTTCGCGGGTTTCGCTCCAGCCAAGGACGATCTTTTCGCCGATCTCGGGGCCTTGATAATCAGCGGGGATTACCAGCACCGGCCGCCCACATTCGCGGATCACGTCGCGCTGCATCTGACGCATATCGCGGGGGTCTGTGTCTTGGCCATCTTGGGCCATAATCACCAGATCAGCGGCGCGGGCGCTTTCGATCATGCGGTCGGTGGCGGAGCGGGTATCGGCCCGTACAACCCTAAATTCGCTGACGAAATCCTCGGGGCTGGTGTGGTGTTCGAATATATCTTCGATTTCGGCGGTTTCTTTGTTTTGGCTACTGCGAAAGGCCGAAAACGTGTCTTCGGGAATGTGCATGGCGATGCCGGGATAGACCAAGATCGCTTCTACGGTGCGCAGGCCCACAAGATGCGCTCCGTGTTTTCGGACAAGGGGCACGGCGACTTTTAGAATGGTCGCGGTCTGCTCGGCCGTAGTGAGACAGACGAGAATGGTCTTGGGTCGCATGGCGTGCTCCTTTTTGCGGCTTGGGGTTTACGCAAAAGGTTAACAGCGCGTGGGCGTCCTTGATTGATCCCTATCAATTGGGGTCGGGCCGGGTCGCGTAGGGTGCTCCTATGTGCGGGCTGCGAGGAGCGATCAGATGACCAAACATGCCAAAACCGGGAGCATTGTCTTGGCGATTGCCCTGATGGTCGGGGCCGCTGTGGCCCGTGCGGATGGCAGCGAGGTGTCGAGCATCACGCATGGCGGTGACACCTATATTGCGGGCGGGCAGGTGCATCAGGCAATCCGCAGTCCGGGTGATACTTTTGTTTCTGGGCGCACGGTTGAGGCGAGCGGCGAGGCGGGGCAGGATTTGCATGTCGCTGGACTGGATCTGTCGATTGGGACGGATGTTGCGGGGGATGTTTACGCCGCCGGCATGACCGTCGTGGTGCGGGGCAACGTGGGCCAAGACCTCACGGTCGCGGGGCTATCGCTGCGCACGGAGCGCGAGGCAATCACCCAAGGAAACGTTCGGTTGTTTGGCAATTCGGTCACGATTGAGGGGCCAATCGAGGGGGCCTTAATGGTCACGGGCCGCGACGTGATCGTGAATGCCGCCATTGCGGGCGACGTTCGGATCATGGCGCAGACCCTGACGTTTGGCGCGGATGCTGTCATCAGCGGTGCCCTGACGTATTCGACCCCGGACCGCATCACGGTGCCCGGCCGCGTGGCCGCCGCAGAGCGGGTCGTGTTTGAACGTCTCTCACACGCGGACATGTGGGAGGAGTGGGACGAGTTCGGCCAAGACCTGCCCGGGGTGCCACCCTTTGCCTCGATGGTGATGGGTTTCGTGATTTCGCTGCTGTTTTTTGTTGCGCTGGGGGCGGTGATGCTCAGCTTTATGCCTGAGCGGGTGTCGCGCCTGCGCCGTAGCGTATCAGATGCGCTGGGACGGTCGATATTGTTGGGCGTTGGGGGCCTGTCCGTGTTGTGCGGCTTGGTGCCCGTTACCGCGTTAACGGTGGTGGGCCTGCCGTTTGTGCCGGTCGTTTTGTTGGCCATCGTGGTGGCGTGGATTTTGGGCTACGCGCTTGGGACATATGGCGTGGCCATGCGGATTTGGTCCGGATTTGGCCGCGAGGCAGACCCAAGCAGCACTGCGCGCCTGTTGGTTTTTGCGGCGGCGTTGAGTGTGGTCGCGCTACTGAATTTCATCCCCTTTGTTGGCTGGGTGATCAATTACACGCTTGTTTTACTGGGGGTCGGCGCGATGACCCGGGCCGCGTGTCGGCGGATTATGAAGGCCTCGGACCTTGATGCCGGGCCGAGTGGGGACGGATCAAACCAAGAAAGGACAGGACTATGACAACGCAAGGGTTGGAAGTGATCGACCACAGCGTGCAGCTGACCCATGAATGGATCAATGAGTTGGCAGAGCGGTTGGACTGGGCCTCAAAACGGAATGCATTGCGGCTGTTGCGGGTCACGTTGCAACGTGTGCGTGACCATCTGCCGGGCGATGAGCTGGCGCAGTTTTCGGCCCAGATGCCCGTGTTTGTGCGGGGGTTCCTGTTCGAGGGTTGGGCGCCGAAACGGACCCTTTTCAAAGAGCATTCGGGCCGTGCGTTTATCACCGCGATTGATACGTTAATGACCGACAGCAGTGAATATCGCGGGCGTGAGGATATCCGCTGTGTGTTTGATCTGTTGAACGCGCGCCTAAGCCCCGGTGAGATTGAGGATATTCGCGCCTGTCTACCGCAGGATTTGCGCGCGTTATGGCCTGTGCCCGGCACGTGAAAACAGCCCTACGGTGGTGCCGTAAGGCTAAGAATCCGTGTGTTAGTCTAGGTCACCCAGCGAAAGCCCTAGAAGGGCAGTGGGTTTTTGGATGATGACTGTATGGCTTTGATCAATCGCGATGATCTTGCTTTTGCGCAGTTGCGTGAACGTGCGGCTGACGGTTTCGGTCGTTAAACCGAGAAAATCCGCGATGTCAGACCGACACATCGGTAGTTTGACCTGACGATAGTTGCCCAAGTCCTCCCCGACACGATCTGTTAACACACATAAAAACGACGCCAGCTTTTCGGTCGCCGATTTTCGCCCAAGCATCATGAAGTGGTCTTGCATGGCGCTGATTTCGCGCAGGGCGGCCTGCAATAGTGCGCTATGCAGCACAGGGTCGCCTTCGCCGGTTTCAAGGTGTGCACGGCGGAACGGTTGCAAGCGGGCATCCGTAAGGGTTTCGCAATCGGTGTGGTGTTGACCATCAGCGGGAAACCCAATGATATCGCCGGGATAGCCAAAGGCGATAACCTGCCGCCGCCCATCTGCAAGCAGCCGGGTCAGACGGACAACCCCACTGGTGACTTGATAGAGCCAGTCCACTTTATCGCCCTCATAGTACAAAAACGCGCCGGGGCGCAGGCGGGCCTCAGCCGGTTTTGGAGTACTGCTGGCCAAGGGGGCAAGGGGGGCGGCGATCGTGCCGGGATCAGGAATTGTGACGTACATCAATGTGTCCTCCGCGCTCGTGTCGGAGTGACATTGGTTAACGAGTGTAATATGCATTAATTTATATATGTAGCTTTTTGTAATTTTTTGTAACGTTGGGTCATCGGTTTTGGGGCGCAGGTAAGGCCCCCCCGCGACCCGTTTTATGCATTGTGAGATATGAACATGGGTGATCCGACAATTCTGATTGTGGATGATGACCCCAAGATACGGACGCTTTTGCGAAACGTGTTAGAGGGCGACGGTTTCGCAGTGTGTGAAACCGCATCGGCGGCCGGCGTCCATGAGGCGCTAGCGCAGGGTCACATCGACTTGATCACGCTGGATATTAATCTTGGTAAAGATAACGGTGTTGATCTGGCGCGCGAAATACGGCGTACGTCTGCGGTGCCGATTGTGATGCTGTCAGGCAAGGATGATGTAATTGATCGGGTTGTCGGGCTTGAGGTTGGGGCGGATGACTACATTACCAAACCGTTCCATATTCGCGAAGTAACTGCCCGAATTCGGAGCGTTTTACGGCGGTCAGTGCGTACGGATGCTGCGCCTGTGTCCTCTGCCGAAGCATCTTCGGCGGATCGTGTTTTGCAGTTTCGTTTTGATGGGCTAACCGCAATACCGGAGCAACTGGAGCTTCTGGATCGAAATAATATCGAATGTAATCTGACAGTTGGTGACTTTAAGCTGTTGATGATATTTCTTGAGCGGCCCAAGAGGGTCCTGTCGCGTGATCAGTTGTTGGATCTAACGGGCGGGACTTCTTGGACGCCCATGGATCGCACGATTGACAACCAGATAGCGCGGCTTCGTAAACAGATTGAGCGTGATCCCGGGACCCCTAAGCTGATCAAAACGGTGCGCGGTGTGGGCTATACGCTGACCTGCACGGTTACGGAGGTTCACGCCCCCGAGCTAGGTCCGAGCAAGGCATGAAGCCGCTCGATCAGGTCCGCTTGGCGGTAAGGTTTGTGAAGGATTTCTTGCGGTGTAGCGCCCGACATTGAACCCGTAACTGCATCGCTGGCGTAGCCAGAGGTTAACAGGACCTTTAGCTTTGGAAATTCTGTGCGGATACGCGCGGCGAGATCATAGCCGTTCAGTGCACCGGGCATCACCAAATCTGAGAATACCAAGTCAACGGCAACCCCGCCTTTAAGCATTTGGTAAGCTTCATCACCCGAGCTGGCCTCTTCGGTTGCGAAGCCCAAATCGCGGATACGCTCAATCGAGATTTTGCGCACCAATGCGTTGTCTTCGACGACCAAAATGCGCTCTCCGTTGCCATGCCAAGGCGCGAGTGGTGTATCGGGTTTAGGCGCGGTTTCTATTGCTGCCGCCGCGTGGGCAGAGGGGAAATAGAGGCCAAAACTGGTGCCATGCCCGGGCTCACTATACAAAGTGACATGGCCACCCGATTGGCGCACAAATCCGTAAACCATCGCAAGGCCAAGCCCTGTCCCATTGCCATCAGATTTGGTGGTAAAGAATGGCTCAAAGGCACGGCTTTGAGCCTCGGGTGGCATGCCAATTCCGTTATCAATGACGGAAAGCCGCACGTAATGACCTGATTTTATGTCGGTTTCTTGGGCAATGTAATCGTCGTCAATCGTGACATTGGCAACCGATACCATCAATTCTCCCCCGTTGGGCATCGCGTCACGTGCGTTGAGCGCAAGGTTCATCAACGCTGATTGGAGTTGCGTTGGATCTATCATGACGGGGTCTGCATCTGCCGCAAAATCTGTACTGATCCGATAAGTTGCGCCCAAGGTCCGTTCGAGCAGGTGCAGTGCGTCGATGCAGATCTCACTTAGGTCGGATTTCACCGGATGCAGGGTGGTTCGGCGCGCAAACATCAGCAACCGATGGGTCAGGTCGGCGCCAAGTTCAGCGGCCTCGAGCGCATCACGGATCAGGGCTGTTTGACGATCATCCTTGTTCCGCATTTCAAGTAGCTCAAGGTTGCCGGTCACGATTGTTAAGATGTTGTTAAAGTCATGGGCAATGCCGCCAGTCATTTGACCAATAGCGTCTAGTCGCTGTGATCGAGAAAGTGCGGCTTCAGTAGATTTGCGTTGTGTGAGGTCATGCATAATGCCGATGAAAATTTCATTACCATCGTGACCTGTGCGGCCCACTGATAGGTGCAGGGGAAAAACGGTACCGTCTTTCCGCTTACCCTCAACTTCGCGGCCTAAACCAATGATCCGTTTTTCGCCGGTGGTCATGTGGTCTGACATGAACCCGTCGTGTAAATGAGCCAGTCCGTCAGGCATCAAAATACGAACGTTGTGCCCCTGCATTTCGTTAGCTGTATGTTGAAACATCTTAATTGCAGCAGGGTTAACGCTAAGGATTTTACCGACCCGATCCGACACCACCATAGCATCAACGGCGGCGTCCATAATGGCCTTTAGGACTGCATCCGTCTGCGTGAGTTCGTCCTTATTGGCCTGGTTCACAGTATTATCCCTTTGTCCCGATCCGCCCAACACGCCGACCAAGTACAAACCGAAATCGTTCATTTTTCAATCTTGGAGTGTTTCACGCTTGTGGAGGTATTTGGGGTTTGGGTGGTCATATGGCGCGCCAGATCCGCCATGGTTAACACACCCAAAAGTTCGTGATCTTTGACCACCATAAATTTGCGCCGCCCGGTTTGGGTAATGATGTCCGTAACCTGTGAGATGGCTAAATCGGGGTCGAGCATGACGGCTGGATCGAGCCCGACGAAAACGTCACCGACGCGCGTATTCGCCCAGTTTTCACGGTCAATTACCGCAATGACAGACATATCTATGTGACCCAATAACACCCCTGTTTCAGTTACAGGAACAAAGCTTTTGCGCGCGCCTAAAACGATATCATGGATCACGTCGGATAACATTGCATCGGGGCTTACAGTGGTCGGGTTGTGGGTCATGAATGAGCGAACAGTCCGGCCATCTGATGCATACTTAAGTAGGTGTTGCGCCAAACTTGCGCGTGCTGCGAGCAGCACAAAAGTGCCGATCAGGATGGTCCATAGCCCAGAGATAACCGCCCCGCGAAACAGTGCCATAACGCCAAGCCACATGAGCACGTAGGCTAAGATCGTGCCGGATTGCGTGGCCATGCGTGTGGCTTTGAGCGCATCATCGGTTTGGTGCCAAATCACCGCGCGCAAGACGCGTCCGCCATCAAGAGGGAAGGCGGGCAAAAGGTTAAACAGCGCCAGTACAAGGTTAACGGCTCCGAGGTATGACAGGACCGCTATAACCGCTTCGGACGCGTTGGTGCCTGCCGCAAATGCCCCAATTATCCAAAATCCAAACGCAAGGCAGAATGACATCGCTGGCCCTGCCACCGCTATCCAAAACTCGGCGCGTGCTGAGCGCGGCTCTTGGGTCATTTCGGCTACACCGCCGAATAGAAAGAGCGTGATGCTTTTGATTTCTATCCCTAAGTGACGAGCGATGACGGAGTGAGCCAACTCATGCAGCAACAAAGAGGCAAAGAGCCCAAGCATTGCGCAGATCGCCATCGTCAAATGCACAGCAGGCGGCGCGTTGGGCAGTGTTTGTGGGAAGTATTGGTGCGAAAGGCTCCAAGTGATGAGGGCAGCAATCAGCACCCAGCCGGGAGCAATCTTGATGTCAAAATTGTTAATCGAGAATAGCTTTACCGCATTTGCAAACATGATCGCCTCTGGCTCATATGCTTTGTCTGCCTGCACATCGCCCATTCTAGATTGATAAATATCAAGGTTTCGCCTGGTGGAACCGCGATACTTGGGCCGATGTAATTCGAAGGCACGACCCACTATGTGGCATGATCAATCCCCTCGGTCCTCTAGATTGGCTGCCACAGTTACTGAGGTTTTTGGTGCCTGCGCCCCACGTGTTTCGATTGGAATGGGGCGGGTGATTACGCGGCCGTTTGCGCGGGACAGGTGGCTTTTGACGCTGGTGCCGGAAGCGGTGGATGACGCGGATTTTGGCGGGGCGGCATTGGTGCTTTCCTGCAGTCACCAGGCTGCCCAATGCGTGCTTTCGACGGGGTATTTGATGGAATTTGAGGCCTTTGAACCTGCTGAAATCCCGCATGCTGAAATAGAGGCGATCGTGGTTACACGGGAGGGGATAGACACGTTGATGGCGGGGTCACGCGCCATCCGGGCGTTGATTTTTCGGGCGTACAGCCAGCAGATGAGCGAGTTGCTCTTGAGGCTTGGGTCTCACCGTGACCAGTCTGAGCGGCGCTGCCGTAGCCCTGAACTCAAGGCGCTGCTTTGCGACACAAAACCCTTTGGCCGCCCCGCTTGAGCAAGCTCTAGTTCGCAAGCGATAGGGCTTTTCTCACCCGATGCTTAGTGTCGGCGGCGCAATAGTTACCTTGTGTTAGCGCATTCGAACGTCCAACTTGTTGCTTAGTGAAGCGGCGTCTCTTCATCGTCTATCTACTTCTTGAGGCTCAGGCTCACTCAAAACACCGGACTTTTCAGGGGAGACGGGCAAGGCCGAACTTTTGGGGCTGAAGCGTGATCCAAGTTTTTTAAACATTGTGTGATCGTTTGTTGAGAAATATCTACCATAGTGGGCTGCACTTCGGCGCAAGACGCCATAATCCGGTAACTGATCTTCTGGTGCAGGACTGTCGATTGTTTCACACACAGAAATCTCAATTGTGCGGCACAGTGCACTAATGGTAGTCTATGAGTGTAACATAAAACGACCATTCCAGCTCATTTGTGACGGCCTGCAAGCCCAAAAAATATAGGCGCCAACTGCGGCAAACAGTGTTGCAAGCCAGTGGGTCGGACCGATCAGGATGAAGGACAGAAGCCCACAGTAGAGATAAATCGTGAGATGGATGAGAAGCGAAAACACAAATGGCATCGAGGTTGTGAATATCCGTTCATTCGCGGCGTGCGCCAATTCACTCAAGGATAGAAATTTTGAGATTGTCCTCTGGCCGAAACCGTTAAGTGCGCCTTCTTTAGCTAAGGCTCCAACCTGATCGACTACAGTACACAAGACTACATCTGCCGGGTTGCGATTCGCGACCAATACGCTGGCAAGGTCATCGTCGATCCAGTCGACAATGTCTGCTCTTACGTTATCTCCGTTCAGGAATGCACAGTGAAGATGCGCGAATGCGACAAGGTGTGACAGGATCCGCTTCTTTTCTGCGCGCTCGTCTAGGAAAGCGTATAGATGTCGATCTAGAATTTGGACGTTAGTAATGATGTTGTCCCACTGCTTTCGTGCCTCCTGCCAGCGATCGTATGCTGGATTGTTGCTAACTTCAGAAATAGCGACAGTGCAACGCCAAATACACCCATAGCAGGCATGGAAATACGCGGTAGATCAGTGGCATAACTGTTCAAGAGCAATTACAAGTGATGTGAATAAAGTGATGACGATAACCTTGTCGTAGATCGGCGGAATAATGGAGTCACGCGCCTCCGTTCGTTTGTCACCTGCCCCATAACATGGGCCAAAATGATCGACATCGTCGATGGACTGCGCTGCTGCTCAGGCGGCCATCGCACTAACGCCGATCGGAGTGCGGGTTTTCATCAATGACGTGATCAACGCAGGTTCGGTCATGATTCCAAAACCGACCCGAACACCTGCTAATCCATAAGCCTTCGAAAACGTGCGCAGAACAATGAAGGGCTTCCCGGAATCTTTGAGAATTACGAGGTCGCTGAACCGGTTTGAAGATTCGACGACCTCGACATAAGCCTCATCAAAACAGATGAGCGCTTCCGACATGATCGAAGCAAGGACTTGACGGAATTCCTTTTCAGAGATTGCGGGTCCAGAGTAGTGGCTGGGCGAGGAACAGATCAACATACGCGGTTTGGTTTTTAGCACATCACAAATCACTCCAATGAGGAGAGACCAATCAGCATTGAAAGGCACGCTTGATGGAAGGGTTTCTAATTGGGTTCAATTCCTTAGGCTTATGAAATGAGGGCACCTCCCCAACGCGCCCGTTTTTTAGGGCTGATAATTAAGTGTATGGGGGGCTACCACACCCGCTCCATATGCTCTCGCATGATGTCCAGCGCATAGCCTGAGCCGTAGTTTGCAGCGACGGTGTTGGTGCTGTGGCCGAGGATGGCCAGGGAGATGGCCTCAGGACAGCCCGTGTTGCGCAACTTGTCTTTCATGCGGTGACGCAGGGAGTGGATGGTGATCTTCTTGTCGTTGATCTGGGTTCTCAACCGCTTCATGAGCATGGCCGAGGCCGCATCGCTTCCTCTTGGACGGGCATACTGTGGGAAGAGGGGGGCTGTGCCGCGCGCGTCTCCCTGATG
>NZ_JHAK01000005.1:0-241176 GCF_000765485.1 Thalassobacter sp. 16PALIMAR09 | reverse complement strand
CACCACAGCGCTCGGCGGCGAGCGGGTAATGCGCCGCTTGGGCTGGGCCTCGCTCGAAGAAATGGGGCGCGCGCTCTTGGGTGAGCCTCGTCAGGCCGTTCTCCTTACTCAACGCGGTGATGTGGTTCTGGCCGACACCGGTCTTGGCTTCGGCATCTGCACTGGAGCCAGCGCCGTCGGGATGGCGCCGGAGGGCCTCGTGACCGTGCCGCTCACCTCTTGTCGGCTTGCTTGGCCAACCTGAACCTGGACTGACCTCATGCCTTTTATCGTGACAGCCGTCACCGCGATCGCGGGGGCGATCAGTGGCGTATTGGCTGCAGGCGGCATTGGCGCGGCCCTTCTGCGGATCGGCGGCACGCTTCTGCTGTCCTATGCGGCGCAGGCATTGATGCCAAAACCGCAGACCACGATGCAGCCGCGGACGGTGACGATCCGCGAGCCCGTCGTGCCGCGCGACCTCGTCTATGGCCGCACCCGCAAGGGCGGGGTCATCGTCTTCCTGCACTCCTCGGGGTCGGATAACAAATACCTCGATCTGGTGATCGTGCTGGCCACACATCGCGTCAAATCGATCGGAGCGATCTATTTCGAAGGCGAAGTGGCTGTGAATGCCGCGGGTACCGCGCAAGGCCGATGGGCCGGAAAGGTCCTCGTTGAAAAGAAACTCGGCGCCGCCAACCAGACCGCGTTCGCCGGCCTGAAATCCGCGCTGCCGGACAAGTGGACAGAGAACCATCGGCTGCGGGGCTGTGCCGCGATCCGGTTGCGCCTCACCTATGACCAGGACGTCTTCCCGGGCGGGATCCCGAACATCACGGTCGATCTCGAGGGAAAAGACGACATCTGGGACCCGCGGACCCAAACCGCGGGCTATTCGGAAAACCCCGCCCTTTGCTTGGCTGATTACATGGCCAATTCGACCTGGGGCATCGGCGCGCGCATCGGCCAACCCGACGGGATTGACGAGATGTCCTTGGTCGAGGCGGCGAACATCTGCGACGAGACCGTTCCTCTTGCAGGCGGTGGATCCGAGCCACGCTATGCCTGCAACGGGGTGATCACCCTCTCCGAGGTCCCGAAGACGATCATCGAGGGAATGCTCTCCAGCTTAGCCGGTCGCTGCGCCTTCTCGGGCGGGTCCTGGCGCATCCATGCGGGTGCTTGGCGCGCGCCTGATGTGGCGCTGACCTCGGACCATGTCCGCGAAGGCGGGCTGACGCTCGCTACGCGCGTGACGATGTCATCGAACTTCAACGGCGTGCGCGGGCAGTTCGTCAGCCCCGAGAACGATTGGCAGCCGGATGACTTCCCGGCCTATGCCTCGAATGTTTACCTCGCCGAGGACGGCGGGGAGCGGAAATGGCGCGACATCTCGCTGCCGTTCACGATCTCGGCGTCTATGGCGCAACGGCTGGCCAAGATCGAACTTGAACGTGCGAGACGGCAGATGACGGTGCGGCTCTCGGGGAAACTGTCGGCCTGGGCGGCTACCGTCGGCGATGTGGTGACGCTGTCCTATGCGCGCTGGGGCTTTGCCGCGAAACCCTTCGAGGTGCATGGGGTCAGCTTTGATCTGACAGCTTCGGGCGATGGCGCACTGCTCCTGCCGGAGCTGGTCCTGCGCGAGACCTCGCCCCTCGTCTATGACTGGTCTGCTTCCGAACAGCAGATTTACGCAGCCGCTCCACGGACAGCCCTGCCCAATGCTTACGACATCCCCGCACCCGGCGCGCCGCAGGTCGCCGAAGACCTCTATGTGACGCGGGACGGCGGTGGGCTGAAGGTTTTGGCCAAGATCAGCTGGGAAGCTGCACCGTCTGGATTTGTCTCTGCATACCAGCTGCAGGGGAAACTGGCGGGCGCAACCGAGTGGATCGACTATGGACGCACCGATGGCACCACGCTGGAAATCCGTGACATTGCGCCGGGTGCTTGGGCTTTCCGCGTCAAGGCGATCTCGGTCTTGGGCGTGTCCTCGCCCTGGCAAGAAACAGCGGTCGAAATCCTCGGGCTCACCGCTCCACCGGCGCAGCTCGAGAATGTGACGCTGCAAACGGCGGGTGGGCTGGCGATCCTCAAATGGACCCGCTCGGTGGATCCCGATGTGCGGGTCGGTGGCAACATCGTGATCCGGCACTCAAAGGAAGCGACGGCAACCTGGGCCGACAGCTATTCGATGGACCGGGTCTCGGGCGGTGAAGCCATCGCCGTCGTACCGCTCAAACCTGGTACCTATCTCGTGCGCGCCGAAGACAGCGGCGGGCGTGCCGGCCCTGAAACCCGCGTCTCGACCAAGGGCGCGCAGGTGCTTGCCTTCTCCACCTTGGATTTTTTGCAGGCAGACCCCGGCTTCTTTGGCCCGAAATCCGGCCTTCAGGTCACAGGTGCGACCCTGACGCTCGCTACAGCGACCGCAAATGGCGTGACGCAGGTCAGCACGATGGAGGGGCAATACGGCTTTGCCACCGGGCTCGATCTCGGCGCGGTGAAACGCGTGCGACTGCGCTCGGAAATCGGCGTGGCAGCGCTCGCGCTGAATGACCGGATCGATGCGAGGACCACGATGATGGACAGCTGGGCTGACTTCGACGGATCGGCCGGCGCAGAAATCGACGTGCTCTTCGAGATCCGCGAGACCGATGACGATCCGGCTGCATCGCCGAACTGGGGTCCCTGGGGCCGTCTCGACAATCACGAAATCGAAGCCCGCGCGGTGGAAGCGCGGGCGCATCTCACGACGAAGGACGCGTCCTACACGCCCATCGTCTCGCAGCTACGGCTCTATGCCGATGAGGTCGCGTGAACGCGCTTTCCGTTCCTAAGGCAAACGCCTTCGCTGCCTCTCGGCTGCGCTTTGAGCGCGAATGCCCGCACGTCTTTTTGATTGAGAACGGAAAATGCTGAAATGCCCCAGACATCCAGCTTCGTGATCGCGAACGACGCGGGCGCAGCCGTGCGGGCGCGCATCAATGAGGTGATTGCGGCCTTGCAATCAACAAGTGCCGGGGCCTCGGCGCCAACAGCGACGACGGCAGGTATGCTCTGGGTCGACACCTCGGTCTCTCCGCCGGTGCTGCGCCGCCGGAACGCCACGAACACGGGCTGGGATGCGCTGCTCGATGCGGCAGGCAATCTGGCGGGGCTCGCGAACACGGCCGTCGCGCGCACGAACCTCGGGCTCGGGACCATGGCGACGAAATCCGCCGCCGATTACGACGCGGCGATCTCGGCGAAGGCTGCGCTCGCTGGCGCGACCTTCACTGGCGTCATCACTGCCCCGAACTTCGTCTCTTCGTCAGATGCCCGACTGAAATCCGATGTTGAGACCATCGTCAACGCGCTGGCCTTGGTCAGCGCCTTACGCGGCGTGCGCTTCACGATGGATGGCACGCGCCAGATCGGCGTGATCGCTCAGGAGGTCGAGGCGGTGCTGCCCGAGGTGGTCCGCGACAATGATGCGGGTCAGCTCTCCGTCGCCTACGGCAATATCACCGGCCTTTTGATCGAGGCCGTCAAGGAACTGGCCGCCCGTGTGGCGGCGCTTGAGGAGGCACGCCCATGAATGACGGTGGGTTCATCGACATGATCAACTCGTTCTTCGGCGGGGCGGTTACCACGCTGATTGGTGCCTTCACCGGACGGCTGATGTGGCATTCGGGGGAGGTAAAGCTCGGCAACCGCCGCTTCTTTGGCAAGGAACTCCTTTGGGAAATCCCCGTCGCCGTCGGCATGGCGCTGATCGGGGAGGCGGCGGCGCGCTATATTGGCCTGACTCAGCCTGTTTCGACCGGATTTGTCGCGACGCTCGCCTATCTTGGGCCTCGGGGGGCAGAAGCCGTTCTCGCCACCTGGCTTGGGCGCCGGAAACCCTGAGCTTGTCTTGAACTTGTAATCTTCCTCCGCCATCTACCGGGCATCCCCTTTTTGACTGGAGAGTTTTATGTCCAGCTCGGACCTACCTGCATTGCTTACGGAAGTGACCTCGGCCTCGAACCCTGTGGAGGTGATCCGGGCAATCGTGTTGCAAACCGGTGGCTTTTGGCAGGATGAAACCCAGAAACCTGGCCTTTTTGAGATCCAGTTGGCGGGCATCACGGGGCTTGGTCCATCGGCGGAGACGGCTGTAGATGACTGGCTCCAGCAAGCGCAGCGCGTGAAGGCTGCTGAGGCGCTGACCGGAGAGGCTCAACCAAGCCTTACGGCTCTTCGCTGATCACAAAAGACAATCGAGAAACTGCCACAAGGTCGCCTAAGGGCGGCCTTTTTTATTGGAGGATGGCCATGAAGCCGTTTGACATCGCCCGCAGCTACATCGGCACGACCGAGGGCCTGGGCCCCGCCGACAACCCCGTCATCATGGAGATGTATGCCTCGGTCGGTCACGACTGGGTCGAACACGACTCTGTGGCCTGGTGCGCCGCCTTTATCGGGCATTGCTTTGAGAGGGCTGGCATCCGCTCGACACGCAAGCTGACCGCACGGTCTTATCTCGACTGGGGTGTACCGGTCGAGGTGGTGGATGCCCAGCAAGGCGACATCGGGGTCATTCCGCGCGGCAATTCCAACTGGCAGGGGCACGTGTTCTTTATCGATCGGATCGAGGGCGCTTGGGTCTGGGGTCTGGGCGGCAACCAAGACGACGCAGTCACTGTGAAACGCTTTCCGGTCTCGAAACTCCTCGGTGTGCGGCGCGCCGGGAATGTCGCACCTGCTGTGACGCTGTCGGTGACGGCGGTTCAGCAGCGGTTGAAGGATCTGGGCTATCACGAAGTCGGCCAAATCGATGGGTCGATGGGCCCTCGGACACGTGCTGCCATTTTGGCCTTCCGAAACGACAACGATCTGGCTCTCGTGCCGATCATCGATGTCGCGCTGACTGAGGCGCTGGAACATGCCACGCCGCGGGACATCGCCCCCGAGCGGGCTTCTGGTGTCCCCACGGATAGCCGGATTATGACGGCGGCCAATGCGCAGATCGGTCTGGGCGTGATTGGCGCGGTGGGATCGATTGGCAGTCAGATCGCCCCTGCGCTCATGGAGGCCGAAGAGGCCCGAGACATGGCCAGCCGCGTGTTCACCTTGATCGGGCTGGAAAACTGGCTCTCCGTCTCCCTGCCTTGGATCGGCGCGGCGGTGTTTATCGGCGTGGTCTTTTATGCGCTGCGCGCAAAGGCGGCCCGGATCGACGATCACCGCACGGGGAAGACGCCATGACTTGGGTCTTGATCGTTGTCTCCTGCATCGCAGGCGACAGCCTGCCTGACTGCGGCAGTGGGATCAGCCCAGTTCGTTTTCCAGACTTCGCCGCCTGCGAAGATGCCGCTGTTCGAACGTATGATCAAATGCGGACCGTTGCCCATGCGCGCGGACAATCCGTGCTGCTGCTCGATACACGCTGCGTCGCCCTCTCTCTGGGAGCTCCCGCATGATTGCTATCTTGACCACGCTGTTTGCGGGCCTTGGCCGACGCTTCGCTTATTGGGGCGCGATTGTTGTGGCCATGGGCATCACCGTCTGGATCCTGCTCCGGCAGGGCAAGCACGCCGCAGAGGCCGATCTCGCCATCCGCCGCGCCGATGCCCGTGTCCGCGCGCTGCAAACGTCCAAGGACATCCGTCATGACCTTCAAAACACTGATCGTACCGATCTTGAGCGTCGGGCTGACCGCTGGATGCGCGATTGACCCGCGAGGTTTGCGGGACGATTGCGATTGGGCCGAGCCTATTCGTCCTTCTCGTGCTGATGTGCTGAGCGACGGCACTCTGGCCCAGATCGTTGCCCATAACGAGGTTGGGTCGCGGCTTTGCGGGTGGCAGCCATGACATTGGCCACCTTGAGCGAAGGTCCGGCCATTCTCATCGGCTACGCCTGGCGGCTGCAGATTGAGGCTGACGCACCAGTCTTTGCCGAAGGGGCTCGCTATGCGGGCCATTTGCGCCTCAAACCGAGTGATCCAACGCTCTTGGCAGAACTCTCGAGCGCTGATGGAGGGATACAGCACATCACAGAGACTGTGTTGGAACTGTCTCTGACGCCTTCCCAAACAGCATCGCTGGCACCCGGACGCGTGGTGCTGGATTTGGTGCGCACCGATCTCGAGCCGGATCTGCACTTGGGCTTTCTGCTCGAAATCCCCGTGATGCTGCCAGTGACGCGAGGGCTGAGCCCATGAGCGAAGCGATCCGGCAGACAGGTCCAATTCTGATCACTGCGCCGATCAAGGTACGCGTGGTCTCTGGACCATTCCGCATCCGGCTTGGCGGCCAGCCAGGACCGAAGGGCGCGACAGGCCCACAAGGCGACAAGGGCGATCAAGGTGATCCGGGCATCACGATCCTGCCCACCGACGCCCCCATCAATGGAGGATTTTTCTGATGGCCAATACGATCCAGCTGAAACGCCGCGTCTCGGGCGTGGCTGGGGCGCCCGCTGCGCTCAAATCGGGCGAACTGGCCCATAACGAGGTCGACAATACTGTCTATGTCGGCAAGGGCGACGACGGCAGCGGCAATGCAACCGCCATCGTGCCGGTTGCCGGCAGCGGTGGGTTCATTGCACTCGTCGGCACACAGACCGTCAGCGGGTCCAAGACCTTCTCCCTGGTCCCCAAATCCGGACAAGATGCCAGCGGCGGGACCGATCTTGTTCGCAAGTCCCAGGTCGACGGCCTGCTGTCGACGAAAGCGCCCTTGGCGTCACCAAGCTTCACAGGATCGCCCACGGCACCGACAGCGGTCGCGGGCACGAACTCGACGCAGATTGCAACGACGGCCTTCGTGAACACCGCCATTGCCGGCTTCGGTGCTGGCGACATGGCAAAATCCACCTATGACACGGACAATGATGGAAAGGTGGATGCCGCAGAAATTGCAGATGCCGTGCCTTGGTCTGGGATCACGGGCAAGCCCACGAGCTTTACGCCCTCAAGCCACAGCCATTCGATCGCGCAAGTTACGGGGCTCCAGACGGCGCTGGATGCAAAGGCACCTCTTGCATCGCCTGCACTGACAGGATCGCCGACGGCCCCCACTGCAACGGCCGGTACGAACACAACGCAGATTGCGACAACAGCCTTTGTCGCCGCCACCATCGGGGCGCTCATCGATGCCGCTCCCGGCGCGATGGACACGCTGAACGAGCTGGCGGCGGCGCTTGGCGATGATCCGAACTTTGCGACCACGGTCACGAATGCGCTGGCGGGCAAGCTATCGGCAGCCTCGAACCTCTCAGACCTACCGAACAAGGCAACATCGCGCTCGAACCTCGGACTGGGGTCCATGGCCACGCAAGCCTCCAGCAATGTCGCGATCACCGGTGGATCGATCAACGGGATCACCCTTGACGGTGGGACCTTCTGATCATGGCAAATACCGTTTTGGTCAAAAGAACGACCGTGGCCGGCCGGGTGCCCAGCACGGCGCAACTCGCTGCCGGAGAACTCGCCGTAAATGTCACTGACGGAAAGCTCTTCCTGAAACGCGTCTCCGGCGCCGAAACCGTGATCGAACTCGGACAGACTGGGCCGCAAGGCCCCACGGGACCGGCCGGTCCCCAAGGTGCGACCGGGCCAACAGGGCCTCAGGGTCCCACCGGTCCAACAGGGGCAACAGGCCCGAAAGGTGATACAGGTACGACCGGTCCTCAGGGCCCAACGGGTGCCACAGGACCGACACCAGCGCATCAATGGTCCGGGACCAGCCTGCGATTTTATAACGGATCAACCTGGGGCGCTTACGTAAACCTGAAAGGCTCAACAGGTGCCACTGGACCAACCGGCGCGACAGGTCCCAAGGGTGATACTGGCGCCACTGGCCCGACAGGACCGCAGGGACCTGCAGGTCCCACGGGCCCAACCGGTGCAACCGGTCCACAAGGCCCCGCAGGAGCAGACGGCTCGCCGGACACCGCGGCGCAGGTGCGTGCCAAGTTGGTGACGGTGGATGGTTCTGGGTCGGGAATTGATGCCGATCTGCTTGATGGCAGCCATGCCAGTGCCTTCGCACTCCTGAGCGGGGCGACCTTCTCTGGCACGGTGACCGCGCCGAACTTCGTCTCTTCGTCCGACGCGCGGCTCAAATCCGACATCGCGCCCATCGCGGATGCGCTGGCCAAAGTGCAGGCGCTCACCGGCGTCACCTTCACCATGACGGGCAGTGATACCCGGCAGCTGGGCCTCATCGCACAGGACGTGCAGGCGGTCGCCCCGGAGGCCGTTGTGGAGACGGAGGGCGTGCTGCGCCTCGCCTATGGCAATCTCGTGGGTCTCCTCGTCGAGGCCATCAAGGACCTCGCTCAGGAGGTCGACCAGCTGAAAAGGACCGCACCGTGATCGAGACCGGACTGCATGTCATCTACAACACGGGCACGCCGCTGCATTACGCCGTCGATGTCCAGGACACCTACGCCGGAATTGCAGTCTTTGCGCGCTGTCAGGCTGGTGAGGGCTTGCGCAACAGCGTCGGAGCGATGGTATGGGCTGACCTCTCGGCGGAACTCGCCACGCCCTTTGACCAGGAACGGGGCGCTGGCTTCGTTGATATGCGCGGCAATGGGCTTTTTGTGCCCGATCTGCCGGGCTGTACCCATGGCGGGATCTATAAAGGCCGGTCCTATGTCTTCCTCGATGGAATGCGCGGCCATGACGAAATCACCGATCACGCTCTGATCGACATCATGACTGACAATGCGGGCTTTCCGCAGCCCTGGCGCAACCGCTTTGCCCAATCCGCGCGAGAGAAGGTCGACCTGTCGTTTCGCCACCGTGCGCGCATGCAGGCCTCGAATGCACTGGTGATCTTCATGCCGATCAAGGGGCCGCTGTCCTCGACCCGGATCGAGATCCTTTGCGATCAGGACCCAATCCTGCTGAACGGCACCACTGTCGCTGGCCAGATCGATGATGCAACAATCCCGAATGACGGGCAGTGGTTCAAGCAGTTCTACTTCCACGCTGTGCCATCTGACCCTGCGGCACTCTCGGTTCCCACGGGTGGGCGGGCCGAGGTGCCGATTGCTCTCCGCTGGAATGGAGATGGCGCGCCCTGCGCCCATGAGCTGGCGCTCAAGCTCGAGAGTGACGCCGGCTATCTGCCCAAGCGACGACTGACGACAGATGCAAGCGGGGTCGGCAGCTTTGTCGTCGAGGCGCTGGGGCTCAGCCCGGGCGACCAGATCGCTGTCAAGATCAACACTGAGCATTACACCGCGATCAGCAAGATCATCCTGGAGGTCGTGTGATGGAAATTGCCACCACGACCGAGCTGCAGCTGATTTACCCGGCCTTCGTCATGCACAAGCACTGGGAGATGCCCGAGGGCTTCAATGACCGCCTTTACGCGCTGGCAGCCGAGGACGCAGTGGCAAACCGTATTCAGGACACGGACGATGGCCGCAACGTTGGCGATCAGACCAACCATCTTGGGCATCTGCGCCACAACTTCCTTATGGACCGACAGGACCCAGCCATCGCGGCGCTGGCGCAGATGGTGGCCGCGGCTGTGCGCGAATATCTCCAACTGGCTTATAGCTATGACCACACTGGCGAGATCAGGATGATGTCAGACACCTTCTGGCAGCGCCGGGCCGCACGCGAGAACGTCGGGATCAACGCCCATAGCCAGTTTTCCGCTACGCGCTTTTGACTTGCGTTCTGTTACGCCACCGCAGAAAGCTCAACGACAGCCCGATCGTAAACCCTGGGGCTGTGGCCCAAAGCGGCCATACCGCCGCTTGTCTTCTGCCGCCGTGAAATTCCCCAACTTAACAAGCCCTTTGTCGATCAAGGCGTTCAACACATAGTGTATCCCGCCGACACTTACGCCGACCGCCTCAGCTAACTCCCGCTGTGACATTTCAGGGTTTTCTTGCAGGAGACGAAGCACGCGAAAATGCGTGTCCTCCTGCAGCTTGGTGCGCTTGCTGGTCATTTCAGGATTTTCTCAGGCTACCGCACAAGGACTGCCAGTAGGGCGCCTTGTCGGATGCAAAGGTGATGATGAGAATAATTTCCACATCGCTCAGTTCCGAGCGATAGCAAATGCTGCGGGCGCAAACAAGAGGAAATTCAGATATTCACGAGGTATTCGTCAATAAAATCGCAGTTGTCGATCTGTGAGCTGGGCGCTCAGACGCAAGCGGAGCCTTGCCCCGGAGGGAGGCTGTGGCTGGAACTCATACCCATTTTAAATCCGTAGACCTTGAATGTAACAAGCTCATAACTGAACGACCCCGTCAACACAAGGCCACATCATGATCTTGGTTGGTCGTCGATCCCGTGCGCGGCTTAGCGATAGCTCCTCGACACACGGCCACAAGTCGCTTTGGGATCAGCCAATTGGGCAAAGATTTCGGAAGCTCATCCCGAGCCGAGCCCATCACCCGAGTTGACCATCCATGCCCAGGCCCGATAATGCCTCGGTGCCGTCTTGCGCCGGTTGGGCTTGCGCCGCCGACGTGGTCCCGCCCGGTCCTTCCTCGCGCTCCGCCTGTTCCACCGCTTCCTCCATACTGACGGTGTTCAGCACCAGTTCGAACTGCTCGAGGATCTCGGACGCATGCCGCGCCACGTAGGACCTTACGGCCTCGTTCTCCATCAGCTTTTTCAGGTAACCCTTGGCGACGACGAGGTTCAGCAGCTCGGACCCGTAGTTTTCCTCGGCATGCTTGTACTTTTCTTGCACTTGGCTCATCTCGCGCTCGAGCTTGACGATCTGTTCCAGCGGATCGCCCTTGGGCTGTTCCGGCAGCGGCGGCTTGTAGTCGGTGCGCTGTTCCGGCGGCGTAGCCTTCAGGAGGGCGTCCGCATGGGCGGCGGTGATGGTGTTGGCCGCGATCATCAGCTCGACCGCTTCGATCTGTCGGGCGGCCTTCATCTTGCGCAGGTGTCGAGTCACATCCGGCGTGAACTGGTGGTCCTGGAGCAGTTCCACCGCCTTGGGGCAGATGCCGTGCAGCAGGTTGATCCGGCTGTTGATCGTCGAGAGGTTCACGTTGAACGCGCGTGCAAGCCGTTCCTTGCTGACGCCCTTGTCAATGGCGCGGCGCAGCATGTAGTGCTCTTGCACCGTCGAAAGCCTGTTGATCCGGTGATTGTAGGTATAGGTCTCAAAATCCTTGGCGATCAAGCAGGGCGCCGTGTCCTGGCCCAGTTCCTTCAGCGCTAGCACCCGCAGATTGCCATCCAGCAGCAGAAACCCGGCCGCATCTTGGTCCGGCTTGATCACGGAAAGCGGTTCGATCAAACCGATTTCCCGGATCGAAGAAACGATCTGCTTGAACTTGCGCGTGGTCATCACACCGTCCGGAACCTTTTTCGATGGCATGAGCTCTTCGAGCGGGATCTGGAAGGTCTCAAGATCAAACCCGAGGGTCAGGTTCAACGGCGCCTTGGGATAGGGCGCGTCGCTGTCGTCCGCGTCAGGCTGAGGAAAGGCCCCGGGGTAAAGCGGCTTTACTGTGCTGAGATCATTCATGGGATGTTCCTTTTCGGGTTTCAGGCGGTTTCAATGCGGTCGGCGAGGTATTTCGGCAGGCTGTCGAGGCCTTCGGCACGCAGGAGCGTCACGAAGTGCTCATCGGCAAAAAGGCGTTTCAGCCCCTGGACCACCAAGAGCAGTTGCTGATGCGCATGATCGGCTTTCAGCATAAGCTTGTGTTGGCGGGCGACCTCGCGCTGGTAGGTCTTGACCAGCGAGTGCGCCGAGTTCGGCAACTTCGGGCGATCGCCACCGGTTTTGGGGCCCTTTTCGCGACGCTTTTCGATCAGCCGCTTGGCATCCGTGATCTGATGACCTTTCAGCTGGCCGGTCTTGTAGGCCTCTTCCAGCATGTCGCCGAGGTTTTCGTCATCGTGCTTGGCGCGGGCGATTTCGAGGGCGGTGGTCAGCGGGATAGTGCCATTTTGCACCGCCTCGATCAGGCGCTCTTCGCCCTTTTCCAAAAGGAAGACGATGTCTCGGACGTATTTTTCGGAAAGCCCCGTGCGGTTGATGATGTCGTCGATAGTATAATCCCGCGCGAGCAAGAGCTCGATGTCGGCCAGGATCTCCAGCGGACGATGACCCCGCCGGGCGATGTTTTCGGCCAGCGACATGATGAAGGCGTCTTCATCGGTCACATTCACCACCAGCGCCGGGATATGGCTTTCGCCCAGCAGGCGGAAGGCATTCAGCCGTCCTTCGCCGCAGACCAGCAAATAGGCGGGCGCCCCATCGGCACCTTCGCGCTCCGTCACCGTGATCGGCTTTTTAAGGCCGATGGAGCGGATGTTCTCAACGATCTCCTCAAAGACCTTCATGTTGCGGTCCCGCGAATTCAGGACTTCGATCCGGTCGATGGGGACGAGCGTGACGCTCTCGGGTGTGTCAGTCATCATGGGTGTGGTTTCCTTTTCCAGCAAAATTGTTCATGTTTTGTGCTTGCGTTGATTTCCATAAATCCGCTCCTCATTCCCATTTCCGGCGAATTCCGACCCGCTCGGTCATGCCGTAGAAAAAGCCGAGGTCCTCGAAGCGGAAGGCCTCGAAAGCGATGCTGGTGCGGTTGCAAAGCCGGATTTCCTGCCGAGGTAAATCGAGCCAAGGCAGCAGGTAGTAATCGAGCTCCTCGCGGTTCTCGGGATCAAGCCGCACGGCCAGCGTGACGTCCGCCTGATAGCGCATTGGATCAAACCGGATCCGCCAGCGTAGGCGCCCGTCGCCCTGTGGCTGGCAGCGCGCCAGGACCAAACTGACGACCATCTCACCGTTGATGGTCAGCAGATCGGTCTTCGGATCACGCGCCACCGTGCCGCCCACCTCCGCAATTGCCGCCTCTGTCCGCGCGATGATCTCCGGATGCATCCCGCGCAGGCGCTTGTTCAGCGCGATGCGTTCGTGATCCCGGTCCGAGCGATAGCCAATCATCTCATAGGCTCGGGCGAGCGAGCCGAACCGGTTTCGATAGGCCGAAGACGAGGGCATGTCTGGCGTCTGATCAATCAGCACCCCGGAAAGCTGGCCAGCGTCGGCGTAAAGCCGTTTCAGGTGATCCAGCAGCTCCTCGTCTGACAGGCGTGCAGACCGCGCCGTGATGATCTCCTGCGCGGTCAGGAAGAACTCAAGCGGCACAATCCCCTCGAAGGCGCCTTCCTTGCGCACCCACATGTCCGGCGGGTTTTCCACATGCAGCTTCTTCAGCTTGAAGGAGGAGCGGTTGTAGACATTGTTGCCGATGTATTTCTCATTGGTCAGCACCGTGCGCACTGTGCCGGAAGTCCAAGGCCGATCCAGATCAGTGGTCACGCCTTCTTCGTTCAGGCGGTCGGCGATCTCGCGGAAGGACAGATCCTCCTCGATCAGCCAGCGATACATCTTGTTCACCCAGGCCACTTCCTCATCGGGCCCGGGCATCAGGATGACGCGGTCGGTCTGAAGCGATTTGTGCTCCCCGCGCTTCAACTCGCCTTTGATCTCGCCGCGCTCGTTCACAAGCACACGGCGCAATCCGAAGCCGGCTGCGCCGCCCTGGCGGAAGCCCAGCTCAATCAGGCGGCACTGGCCGGCGAAGACCTTGACCGAAAGCTCCCGGCTGTATTCCCCGGCCATGGCGCGTTTGACGCCCTTGACGATGGTCGAAACGGGGGAGCCGTCATTCTCGAACTGTTCAGCGCAATAGGCGACGTTGATGCCGGCGCGCTTGCAGATGTATTCGTAATAGGCGCTTTCGTCCGCGTCTTGGAAACGGCCCCAGCGGCTGACATCGTAGACCAGGATCACGTTGAAGTCGGCCGCGCCGGATTCCACATCCGCGATCAGCTGCTGCAGCGCCGCGCGCCCTCCGATGGAAAGGCCACTCTTGCCGTCATCGGCATAGGTCTTGATGATTTCGATGCCGCGCTTTTCGGCGTATTCGCGGATCTTGTCGGACTGGTTGTGCGTTGAATACTGCTGATGCTCCGTCGACATGCGCACATATTGCGCCGCCCGAAACTCTGTAATCTCGCCACTCCCGTCCAACTCAGCCTCCGATCCGTCTTCAAGTCGGTCGGACGTTTGCGTGGGTGGAGAAGTGTATCAAGCTGATAGTGCTGAATTATCACATTATATCAATGCTCTGGGCGGTGAAAGCTCCATCATCTTCATCAAAATGTAATCGAACACCCGGAAAACCATACTTGCATCTGTTCAAGTTCGAGCGATATGTGGGCGGTAGAGTTTTAATGAGGGTTCGAGATGACATTCCACGATCGCGGCACAAGCTGGTTTCTGGCGCAGCTGAAGCCGAACTGCGCCAACATCGCGGACAAGAACCTCAAGCGCCAGGGCTTCCAGACCTTCCTGCCGATGGAAGAGGAGACACGCCAGCGCAATGGCAAGTTCGTCACCGCCATGCGTCCACTGTTTCCCGGCTACATCTTCGTGGCCTTCGATGTGGCCCGCGGGTTCTGGCGGACGGTCAACTCGACCTACGGCATCACACGGCTGGTGAGCTTCGGGAAAGAACCTACCGCTGTGCCGCTGGATCTGGTCTCGCAGCTGATGTTGCGCTGCGATGCGAAGGGCAAATTACTGCCCCCGAAGCTTCTGAAGCCTGGGGATCAGGTCACGCTGACCAAGGGACCATTTGCCAATTTTGTGGCTGAGGTCGAAAAGATCGCGCCGGATCGGCGCGTCTGGGTCCTAATGGAGATCATGGGCGGACAGACCCGCGTTGCCGTCGGGGCAGACCAGCTGCGGTCCTTGTGAATTCGATAGATAACCGCAATCACAAATAATTCGTATCGGAAAATCTTCATGAAACCCGTTCGCAAAGCTGTATTTCCCGTTGCCGGTTTCGGCACCCGTTTCTTGCCGGCCACCAAGGCTATGCCGAAAGAGCTGCTGCCGATCGTCGATAAGCCGCTTATTCAATATGCGGCCGAAGAAGCCATTGCGGCGGGGATCGATACGCTGATTTTCGTGACGGGGCGCAACAAGCGGGCGATTGAGGATCATTTCGACAGCAATCAGGAACTGGAGGCCGCACTCCGGGCGACTTACTCGGAAGGTAGCGGGTGTTGCTTCCGTTGTAATTGTGATGCATGAAAAGCTCGAAATCGTTCATGCTTCGCTTTATAAACATCCAGGAGAATTGATGATCAAGGGCCCTACACCTATGCGAATTTTTATCTGGGCAGCGCTTTTTCCACTTTTGAGCGCCTGTGAGAGCCAATTGCCTGTGGCTGGTGATGGGTTGAGCAAGGCCGTGGTTGAGGTCTTGCCGGATGCCCGGGTTGTTTTGCTTGACGATCAAAACGTTCTTCAGTTCACCGCTGCGGCTGCCAGCGTTCCGCAAAGCGCCTCTGTTCCCGGTCGGTCGTCGTGGGTTTATCGCGTCGGCACAGGTGACGTTCTAAAGATCATCGTTTGGGGTGTGTCCGAGCTGAACGACCCGTCGCAATACATCGAAGGCGCGCCGGCTCCGGGCACTGTTGTGCAAGCAGATGGAACGGTATTCTTCCCCTATGTGGGCGCCGTTGAGGTTTCGGGCAAAACCGTCCCGGAAATCCGCGAAGCGCTGACCAAAGGTTTGAGCGAGTATTTCCCCGACCCCCAGGTCGAGGTGCGCGTGATAGAGTTTAACTCACAATCCGCGGTCATCTCTGGCGCCGTGGAAAATCCGGCCCGCTATCCGCTGAGTACAAACCCGACCCGTTTGTTGGACCTCGTGGCGCAGGCGCGCCTCGATCCTGCGCGGGCGGATACGGAGCGGGTGATCTTGCGTCGTAATGGTAAGACCTATCCAATCAACCTCGATGCATTTGTCAGATATGGCCGCGAGTCGTCGAACCCATTGGTTCTGGATGGCGACACCGTATTTGTTCCGGATCGCAAGCCAGATGAAGCCTTTGTCTTGGGTGAGATCAAAACTGCATCTTCGGTGAATATCTCCGAGCGTGACGTGAGTCTGACCCAGATCGTGAGCGAGGCGGGCGGTTTGAATATCCGTGGCGCCGATGCTCGCGGTATCTTTGTGTTCCGCCGTGATGGTGATGGTTTGACCGTGTTCCAGTTGGATGTTTCGAACCCGAGCGCCTATCTGATCGGCACGCGTTTCGCGATGCAGGCGCAAGACGTTGTATTTGTCACCACCGACCCGGTGTCGCGTTGGAACCGTCTGATTTCTGACCTGTTGCCGAGCTTGAGTCTCTATCAAAACGCGAGCAATATCTGATGTTTAAGTCGGTTCTGGTCGTCTGCACAGGGAACATCTGTCGATCGCCTGTGGGTGAACGTGCTCTAGCTGCGCTTTGCCCGCATTTGACCGTGACCTCTGCCGGGATCGGTGCGTTGGTTGGCAAGGGTGTCGACAAAGACGCGGCGGCGGTTGCGCGCGCGCACAACGTCAAAGTCGAGGGTCACGCGGCCCGTCAGATCAGCTCCGAAATTCTTGCGATGCACGATCTGGTTTTGGTGATGGGGCCAGAACATCGCCAATACATCCGCGAGAATTTCCCGCACGCGAGTGGCAAAACGATGATGTTCGACAAATGGGAGCGCGATGAAGGCATCGAAGACCCCTATCTTCAGAGCGTCGAATTTCATGAATTGGTATTTGCCGAGATCGATAAGTCGGCTCGGTCTTGGGCTAAACGGCTCGGCTAAAGTATTGGAGGCCGTTACGTGTCTAACAAAAATGACTATGACGACGAGATCGACCTGGCTGAAATTTTCCACGTGCTTTGGGCGCGCAAGCTGTTCATCGCGGCTTTTGTGGTCGGTTTTGTAATCATCGGGTTTTTATACGCAAAATCCCAGACGCCAATTTTCCAATCCACAGCTCTCGTTCAGCTAGAGGAACGGTCGAGCGGAGGGGACCTGCCGGCAGAGTTGCAGGCATTGATGGGCAGCGGCTCTGGTGGTCGCGCGGCGACCGAGATCGAGATCCTGAAATCCCGTAGCGTGGCGAGCGACGCGGTGCATGCCTTGGGGCTTCACATCGATGCCGCCCCGCGCGCGTTGCCTTTTTTGGGGAATATCTTCCGCCATCTTGGTGTGCCGCATTTCGGCACCTCGTGGCTCAAGGCCTATTCGTGGCAATCTGAGACCATTGAAGTCGGCGTGTTGCGGGTTCGGTCTGAATGGATCGGCGAAGAGATCGTTGTCGTCAAAACCGATGAGAGATCGTTTGACGTAGAATTGCCGGATGGATCCGCGCTTTCTGGTCAGGTTGGCACGCCTGTTGCGGGCGGCGAAGACTTTGCTTTGCGTGTGGATGCGCTGACGGGGCCTGTGGGGCGCGAATACATCGTGTCGAGCCGCGATCCGGTGCTGATTGCCACAGAATTGTCAGAAGATCTGGGCGTTGCCGAGGTTGGCCGTCAGTCGTCGATCCTGCGTCTGACGTATCGCCACCCCGACCGTGCAATGGCCTCGGGCGTGTTGGATGCTGTGATGGCGGCCTATGTGCGCCAGAACATTCAGCGCGGTGCCGCGTCTGCTGAAAAGAGCCTTCAGTTCATTCAGGACCGCCTGCCCGACGCAGAGGCGCAGGTTCAAGCGGCGCAATTGGCGCTCAATTCCTACCAGCGGTCTGTGTCTTCGGTCGATTTGACCTTTGAAACCCAGCAGGTTCTGTCGAGTGCCGCAAAGATTGAAACCCAGCTGAACGATCTGAAGATGCAGCAAGCGGAACTGGCATTGGATGTGACGCCGAACCACCCGAGCTACAAGCGTCTGGAAGAAAACCGCGTGATCCTTGAGGAGCGTCTGGCGGCTATTCGTGAGGAAACCCAAGGCTTGCCCGAGCAGCAGTTGGAAGTGTTCAATCTCAACCGTGATTTGCAGGTTGCGCAGGAAATTTATCAGTCACTGTTGCAACGTCGTCAGGAATTGCAGGTTGTTCGGGCCTCCACCATCGGGAACATCCGTGTGATTGATAACGCTCTGACCGAGCGTTTTGCGGTCGCGCCGCGCACCAAAATCATCGTCATGCTGGCGGCGGTTTTGGGCCTGATCACGGGTGTTGGCGCGATCCTCGTGCCGCGTATGCTGCGCCGGACGGTGGATGGGGTTGAGGATCTCGAAAACCTGGGGCTTTCGGTGTTTGCCTCTGTTGGGTTCTCGAAACTGGCAGACCAGTCGTCGAACAAGAATAAAACCATGTCCATTCTGGCGGTTGATCGACCCACTGACCTTTCGGTTGAGGCATTGCGGTCGCTGCGGACCTCGATGCACTTCGGGATGATTGACGCAAAATCGCAGTCGCTGGCGATTACCTCGCCTGCGCCTGGTGTTGGCAAGTCGTTCATCTGTGTCAACCTTGCTGCGGTGATGGCACAGGCTGGCACGCGGGTTGTGGTGATTGACGCAGACCTGCGGCGCGGCGTTTTGCGCAAGTATTTCAACTGTCCGCGAGATACGAATGGCCTGTCAGAAGTTCTGGCCGACGATGTGATGCTGGAAGATGTGATCCGTAAAGGTCCGATTGAGAACCTGTTTTACATCACCTCGGGGCACTATCCGCCAAACCCGTCGGAATTGCTGATGCGGCCCAAGTTTGAGCAGGTGATCAAGCAACTCTCGGAACAGTTTGATTTCGTCATCGTGGATGCGCCGCCGATTTTGGCCGTGACCGACCCTGTTATTTTGTCAAAATACGTTGGCGCGACGATGATTGCGGCGCGTCACAAGGTGACCGCGGCGCCCGAGCTTGAGGCCGCGATCCGTATATTTGAGGCGGGCGGCGGTAAGTTCATCGGTGCGATCCTGAACGGCTACAAGGCCGAGGCGTCGGGCAAGGGCGGCTATTACTATTACTACAACAAACGTTATGCCTATGATGACAAAGGCAGCAAGGAGTGATTGAATAACTGGCGGGTTTTGGTGCACGATGGTTCACGCGCCCGTGAGCGCATCTTTCGGTTAGTTCACTCTTGAGATGTTATGAAAATGTAACACTTGGGGGCGGAGGCCCCTCGCACTCAAAAGATATGCTGGCGATATTGGGCCGATTGGCCTACTCGGTCCACATTAACCTGAGACTCATTTATAACTTTGATAGGGGCTGACCTTGGTTCACCAAGCCATGTTGCATTTTGAATGGCACGAGTTTGTTTTGGCCGCGCTTGCGTTTGTGATTTGTGCTGCGGTTGTTTTGCTGCGTAAGCGGTTTCCGCGCCTCAGTGGGCGCACAGATGACTTGAGGGCGGTTCAGTCCATGCATACGCGGCTCACCCCACGTGTTGGGGGCGTTGCGATCTTCGGTGCACTGGGTCTGAGCGTGATCTTTGCGCCCGTTTCAATCTCTGGGCCGTATGCCAATTTCGTTCTTGCGACCTCGCTGCTCTTCGTGGTGGGGCTGGCAGAGGACCTTGGATTTCACATGTCGCCTCGACGGCGGATGTTGGCTGCCATGGGCGCGAGTTTGCTGGCGATCTGGCTCTTGGGCGTTTGGCTGCCACGCGCCGGAATCCCCGGGCTGGACCTGCTGGTAGCGCACTGGGCGATCGGCATTCCGCTTACCCTTCTGGTGACGGCAGGTATCGCAAACGGCTTCAACCTGATCGATGGGGTGAACGGCCTCGTGTCTATGACGGCTATCGCAGCAGCTATTGCACTGAGCTATATTGCAGAGCTGGCAGGCTACGCCACGATGGTCCACCTGGCGATGATGATTGCCGCAGGTATCTTCGGGTTCTTCCTCCTGAACTATCCCTTTGGTCTGATCTTCCTCGGCGATGCCGGGGCATACACGATCGGCTTTGTGCTGAGTTGGTTTGGGATTTCAGTGCTTCTCAATTCGCCCGATGTCTCGCCCTGGGCCATTTTGCTGACGATGTATTGGCCCGTGGCTGATACATTGCTGGCGATCTATCGGAGGTCTCGCAGGAACAGGGACGTTTCCGCACCGGATCGGCTGCATGTGCACCAGATGGTAATGCGGGCTTTGGAGATCTGCATCCTCGGCCGAAACCGCCGTCAGATTGCAAACCCGCTCACAACGCTCGTGCTGTCGCCCTTCGTCATCGCACCGCCAATCGCGGGCGTGCTGCTGTGGAACCAAAATCAGAATGCATTTCTGGCCGTCGTGGTCTTTGGGGTGCTGTTCTTTGCGAGTTATGCGGCAGCGCCCGGTCTGATCCGCAGGTTCCGGCGATAATCACGGGACTGCCTGACGTTTGAACCTCGTAGGCGTAACATTACACTTGGGCCCCCAAAAAACGTCTCAGCGGTAACCCGTTGAAGGAAGTCGCGGCCAACCTGCGCGCTCCATTGTTTGACGGGTTCGCTCCCAGAGCCGCTTGACTCGATGCACACTCGAACCCAGCCTCGCATCAATGATTACAATAACTTAGTAGGTGGAGAGGGTTCGCCATCAGACCCATCCCGTCCGCCACCTACACCACTTCGAGCGCCGTCCGGTTGTTCATAGACGCAATTGGTCTGACGAGCGTGCTGCTGCTTCTTTCAAAACATCCGCCGCTTCTGACCACCCCCTGACGCCAGCATGGCCCGCGTCAGGGAGTGTTGTTGGAACCCGCTTAGCTCGCGAGGCCCAGTTTCGTGACGTGGATCTCAAACGTTGGATGCATGTCCGCTCCGATCACGTTGGCTTTGTGGTGACGGTAGATGGAGCGCCAATAGGGTTGGATAATCACGCCCTCATCCTGCATAATCTTCTGCAACTTGGCCATCACCTCGCGGCGCTGATCAGCGTCTGCAATTGCCAAAGCATCCGCCAAAAGCGCGTCAAACTCTGCGTTTGCGAATGCGCTTTCGTTCCAAGGTTCGCCCGAACGATACGCCAGCGCGAGCACCTGCACGCCCAAAGGCCGCTGCGCCCAATCCGTCGTAGAGAGCGGGTACTTTGCCCAATCATTCCAGAACGTTGCCCCCGGCAAAACCGTGCGCTGCATCGGGATGCCCGCATCCCGGATCATCGCGGCGGCGGCGTCCGAGGTGTTTTTGCGCCAAGTGTCGTCGATTGACACCAAGTCGTGTTCGAAATTAGCCATCCCGGCCTCGGCCATCAGGGCCTTTGCGCCAACAGGGTCGAACACGGGCGCCGGCAATTCGGCGTATTCGGGATGGATCGGGGAAACGTGTTGGTTTTCGGCCACGCGACCGTTGTTCGAAAAGCCCAATTCCAAAAGAACCGCGTTATCTACGGCCATCGCAAGCGCCTTGCGAACGCGGGCATCCGCGTAGGGTTTGATCCCGTTTACTTCGGCCTCTTGGTTGGCGCGGATCACGACCGTGTTTGCCGTGACAGCCTCAGACTTGGACCACCCGATAGCATCCATCACCAAGATGAAATCGCCGATGGACTCGTAGACCATATCGACTTCACCCGCGTCCACGGCAGCCACGATACCCGCCTGCTCCGTTCCAAAGTCGAGGTATTCAATCCGGTCCAAATAGGCACCGGTGCCCCACCATGTGTGGTTCTCATTCTTGACCAAGACCGCTTTTACGCCGACCTCAAAATCGCCGGGCAAATAGGGACCCGTCCCGATGGGATTTTCCAACGGATCGCCTGTGAAACTTTGGTGCACAATCGCCGCTGGATAGTCCGAGAACCCTGCGATCAGCGTGATGTCGGGTTGGCCAAGCGTCAGGCGCACGGTGCTATCGTCGACGACCGTGATTGCACCTTCGCGGGCGATCCCGGTTTCGGCATCCACCAACGAGCCCATGCGGGAGGCCATGGAGTTGCCCTCAACTGCGGACTCGCACCAGCGCGCAATGTTGAACGCGACGTCATCGGCGGTAAAGGCATCGCCGTTGTTCCACGTCACGCCTTGGCGGACCTTAAGCGTGTATTCCGTGGCATCCGCATTGACTTGCCAAGCTTCCAGAAGCATCGGCTCAAAGCTGCCATCCACCTGATATTCCACGAGGTACTCCAGATATCCGCGGGTAAAGTTCGACATCTGCGGCCAGTCATATGTACGCGGATCCTTCAGCGCCTTCACAGTTGATTCAATGCGCAATGTGCCCCCCGCCTGCGCGTGGGCCGCGGCACGAGCGGGTCGTGCGGCCCCCAACAAGCCATACGCGGCCGCAGTTGTGACGCCCAAAGACGTCGCACGGGTCAAGAATTCACGGCGCGACAAGGTTCCGGCGCGGACCTCATCTGCATAGGCGCAGGCAGCGGAATGGATGTGTTTTGGATCGGTCATGCAACGCTCTTCGGTTTTGATGAAAACTTGGGAGCCGCCCCCCTATCAGGCTACGAAGCGGCTCAGAGCGCGGTTGTCGCACCCATTGATCAAAGATGAAAAATTGCTCAAAAACGACATCGTTGATAAAATACGACATCCATCACGAGCGCAACAAGCGTTTAACTGATGGCCCAAAATATCCCAAATACCGCCATTTTGATCAGCCTATTGAGAGTTAACTGATACCGATTTACCCCGCCGGGCCAGTTTGACGAGACCAACTGATGACTGCGGACCTGGCCATCAAAACACGTCAAAGTTGTACTTTGGCACACCGCGTTGTCATTGACCTGCAAAGAAAAATTGCCTTAAGCCGCAGGCGATACATTTACTGGATCGGGCAACGCATCGCCCAAGCCCCCTACCCCAAGGAAGATTACGAACATGCCCACGGCTTTTATCACTGGCGGCGCGAAACGCATCGGGGCCGAGATTGCCCGGGCCTTGGTGACCGCCGGTTTCAAGGTCGCGGTGCACTATAATACGTCGCACAGCGAGGCCGAGACCCTGAGAGCCGAGCTGAACGCGATCACTGCAGACAGCTGCGCCGTGTTTCAAGGCGATCTGAGCGACAGAGCCAGCCTGACCCGTGTCTTTTCGGATGTGATCGACTGGCTTGGCCCACTCAACTTGCTGGTTAACAATGCCTCAATGTTCATGAACGATGACATCGGCACCATTGATGAGGCACAGTTCGACGGCCACATGGCCGTTAACCTTAAGGCGCCCGTTTACCTAACAGAGCTGACCGCAGCACAGTCGCAGGGGTTGGAAGACTGCCTCATCGTCAACATGCTGGACAACAAAGTCTTTGCGATGAATCCCGATTTTTTCACCTACACGCTGAGCAAAGCGGCACTGTTCACAGCGACACAAATGCTAGCGATGCGCTTCGGTGGCTTTCCGCGCGTGGCAGGCATCGCGCCGAGCATTACATTGATTAGCGGCAAGCAGTCTCAGGCGAACTTTGAAAAAAGCAGCCGGATCAATCCCTTGGGTCGTCAAGTTACCCCAGGCGAAATCGCCCAGACCGTTTTGTTCATGTGGAACACCAAAAGCTACAATGATCAGATCCTCACAATCGACGGCGGCCAGACCCTATGGGAACTGCCACGGGACGTGGCCTTTTTGGTGAAGGAAGGTTTGGTCGATGACTGACTACACGATCAAGATTGAGGATCTCTGCGTTGAGATGTTCCTGGGGCTGCATGCCTTTGAGAAGGAGAAAACTCAGCGCGTGTTCATCTCGATCGAATTGGATGTTGAGGGCGTTAATGTCTCTCAGGGCCAGTTTTTTGACTATGATCATGTGGTCGACTACGTGCGCGGCTTTAACCAACAGCGCATCGAGACACAGGAAGAATTAACCGCAATGATCCACGCCCACGTAATGGCAAGTGGGTGCCGGGCCGCGCGCGTTTATTCACGCAAACCGGACGTGTACCCCGATTGCGCATCCGTAGGCGTTGTGTACCGCGGCTAGCCGCCCCTTAGAATTGCGCGCGAAAGGTAAGACCAAACACCTGTTCTTGGTCGCCAGTTTGCTTTGACGTCGGAGAGGCGAGATACCCCTCTAGCCGTCCAAGTGCAAAATCGTAGGATGCGCCCAGTCCAACCGAGGTCCGCAAATCGGACGTGTTTTGCAGCGTGCCCGAGGGCGTAACGGAACTATCCAGCCCCCAAACGCGGCCCACATCCACAAATCCAAATACATCCACGCCGGGTAAATCTGCCAGAACGGGCAGCACAACATCCGTGCGAAGCGCGCCGAACCGGGTCCCGCCCAGATCGGTCACGACCGCGCCATCGATATCACGCACGCTGACACCACCACGCTCAAACCCGCGTAACGATGCTCCGCCCAAAACAAAGCGATCGGTCGCGCGCGTCACGGCACTGCCCTGCCCCGCAACATGCCCAAGCTCAAGCGTTGAGCGCAGCGCAAATCCCGCAGGCAAGGGCGCAAATACATTGACCTGCCCCTCACTCCGTACCAGTTTTGCATCCCCGGCAATGCCATAGTCCACGCTGACCAACGCGCCCCATGTTAAGCGGTTAGCGTTCGGATTGGTCACCCCAAAGCGGTACGAAAGACCAAATTCGGTCGCGTCCTGCGTGCCCGTATCGCCCTGCAAAATCGCCGAGGCCGTGGATGCGACATCGCTGATTTCTGTCTCAGTGAATGTCACACGCGCCTCGATTTGGCCGCCGCCCACATCCGCCTGGACATAGGGAGAAATAGACATGCGTTCGTAGTCGAACAACGTGTTGTCATATTCATAGGCGCCGTAAAACAAGCGCACGCCAACCCCGGTAGTTTCGGACAGGGCATCATTGTCAAACACACGCAGTCGCGCGGTCTGTACCTCTTGGGCGACGATGATTTCACCCAGAACGTCAGCCCCCAATCCCAACGCGTTTTCAAGCGATAGGACAGCCCCACCAAACACCCCCGTATCGCTGTCATAGCCCAGCCCAAACGTCAAAAGCCCCTCATATGATGGGGTTTCATCGACGGTCACAATCAGTCGTGGGCCCTCTGACCGGATGCGGATAAAGTCAAACTCACCGGTGAATTCCAATGCCTCAATCGCGGCGCGCAGATCATCGGCGTAGTAAATTTCACCCGGCCGAAGGTTTGCCGTGGCCAAGACATCTTGGTCGCTAAACCGCGCGTTACCGTTGACAATAATTTGGCTAAAAGCGCGCGGCACGTCCGCCCCTGCTGCGCCGCCAATGACGCTGGCTGCTATCGCGCTACAAACGGCACAGGCTGCGGCCGTCGATCTCAAATAACCCATAAAAATCCCTTATTCCCATCGACATGCCGCGCAAATACGGACGGCCAAATGAGTAGCTTCCAAACATAGTTCCGACGCACTCACTAGACGGCTCAGAGCCGTCGCGCGCACGCGCGAGGATGCTCAGCAATTTTGATACCAAACCTGAAAACCATTTCCGCAAAAGACACAGTAAGCCCCGAAACACGGCATAAGAGGGGCAAATGATTGCAAAAATACAATCCTTTTCAATCGGCGTTAATAAAGGTTAATAATAAGTTTATAAATAGTTAATGGTTGCACTCAAAAGATAGTAAATTTGATTTAAGACACTGAGTGCAAGGATTATTCATGTCCGGAAAGTATATGGCGGCTGCGGCCGCGCTGGCCTTTGTCGCGGGTTGCACTGGCGAAGGCTCCATCGGGTTATCGCCGGGGGACGTGCCGGGTATACGCGCGATGAACCCATCCGTTGGCGAAGAATTGGACGCCAACCGCGATGGTGTGTTCATGAACGCTTCGCAGGCGCGCACACGGCTTGATAGCTTTCCGGGCAATGGTGAATTTGACCTGTCGAGTGAAGACCTCAGCAACGGTCAATGGTCCGTCGATACCATCACCTATAAGGCCTTTCGCAACACTTCGGACCGGGCGATCTATATTCGCCGCGCATTGGGGCGTTATGCCCTGATCGAAGCCCGCGAGCGGGGCCTTGGCACATCGCTGAACGGGGTGCGCCGCGTGGCACATATTTCGGCACCCTCAACAGCTGGTGAATGGTGGGTCCGGTCGGCCCATCGTGGCGATCTGTTGCCAAGACAGCGCGCGCAGAAAATCTCATTGCCGGACATCATCAACGCGACCGTCCGCAACTCATTCCAAATCGCAGCGTTCGGTGACCTGCCCGCCATTCGCGGCACAGCGATCCAAGAGGCCCGGGGCCGTTTTGTGCCTGAAATCTTTGCCGACGCCAGCATTGAACGCCGCGATGAGTTCGCCACAAGTCCTGCAAGTGCGGGCGGTGCCACTCGTCTCACCACGGACGAGGATGATGTCGAATTTGGTGTCCGAAGCCGTCTGCAAACCGGTGGTGAGATTTCGCTGTCCCAACGGTTCACCACCACTGACACCAACGACACCGCGTTTATCCCCGGTGAGCAAACGGTGTCTCAGACCGCGCTGACCTATGTCCAACCGCTCCTACGCGGTGGTGGTTTTACCTATACCGATAGCACCCGGCGCATCGCCAACATGGACACCCAGATCGCAGTAGAAGAATTCCACCGTCAAGCCTCGGCCCATCTGTTGGAGGTCGAGCGCGCCTATTGGAACCTATATGTCGCGCGATCTGTCTATGCCCAGCGCCGTCATCTGGCCGGTCACGGTGCCCAAATCGCCGAGCAAATCGGCAACCGTGAGGGGATTGATGCCGATCCAGTCCTGATCAATCGCGCGCGGTCTCTGGCCTCACAGTGGCGGGCCGATATGGTTCGTGCCAAAGCCGCGATGGAGAACGCTGAATTCCGGCTCGCGGCTCTTGTCAATGACAAGCGGCTTGGACCTGCTGATGTTGAGGTGCTGCCCACGTCGGCCCCGAACGGTGCGCTGCATCTGTTGTCCACCAACGACACGATCGAGGCTGTTTTCATCCACCGTCCTGAAATCCAGCAAGCGATTTTACAGTACGAAGCCGCCCTTCTGCGCGAAGGAATGGCCGCCAACGAAAGCCTGCCCGAACTGGACCTTGTCCTAGAGGCCCGCAGCGAAGGGGGCACGGGCGGGCGCAGCCTAGGGGATGCGTTTGACGACCAATCGGGCAACGTCGGGACCCTGGTCGGGTTGAAATTCTCGGTCCCGCTGGGATTTGACGAACGCGACGCGCGGTATCATCGCCGCCGGATAGAGACGGTCCAGCAAGAGCGTCAGGTCATGTCCGCGATCTCAACCGTGTTACTGGAAGTAGACGTATCGGCGAACGAATACATTGTGGCCTGCAACGATCTGGTGGCCCAGCGACGCGCGCTTGAGGCCGCACAAGCCGACACAAACGCCATCCAAGCCCGCTGGGACGAAGGTATCGGCGACGCCGGGATCGAACTGCTGTCAGCGCTGCTGACGAGTTATCAAAACCTCCAAGCCAGTGAGCAAGCCGTTGCCACAGCCCGTGCCACACGCGAAATCTCAGCCGCGAATTTGGCCCGGGCGCGGGGTTTGTTGCTAGACCGTTGGGGCCTGTCGATGAACCTGACCCGTGATATCCGAGGCGAGCAGACCTACCAACTCGCGCGGAGCGGCCGTGATGGTTAAGACCATGCGCCGCACGCACCAATGCTACAGTCGCGCGGGGTCCGCATCATGAAGGATCTGCCACGTTTCGAGCCACTAGAAGACCGCATCGTTCTGGACGGTGAGGCCCAAGTCACGGTGTCCGGCCCCACGGATGTGGAACTAGGTGCCCAAGATGTCGAGTTCACCCTGACCTTCGACAACGTGCACAGTACCGACACAGGATACCTGCCGTTCATCGACGTCGTACTGCCGACGCTCGGCCCAGACGGGTATGACGGCGTGTCCTTCGACAGCGCCACATTCTTGGGCGGCGCGATTGACACAACACAGTTGGTGTTCGACCTCGCCGGTGAGGCAGTGCACCCGATCGCCACTGATACCCTTGGCGACCCGTTGGTCGTAACGGGCACGCCGGGTGAAACACTGCTGGTTTTCACCCTGCCCTACGGCTCGTTCTCACCGGGAAACCCCGCCGTTGACGTGGTGATGACGCTCGATTTCTCGGACGAGGCCGATCTGAACCATACCGTTGACCTCGAAACACGGGCTGGTTTTGCGCTTGGCAATGACCCGCTGGATAATCCGACGGCCGACCCTTCGACCCTTAGCGCATTTTCCACAACAAGCGTCGGCAAGACATTGTTTGAACTGAGCAAAACCAATAGCGCACCAGAGAATGAGGCCGCCACTGGCCCAAGCTATGTCTATGAATACACGCTAGAAGTCACCGTAGCCCCCGGACAAACCCTGACGGATTTCAATCTGGTCGACACGCTCCCACCCGAGATCGTCTACATGGGCAATCTCACGATGTCGCCCACGGCGACGATCAATACCGAGCCAACCGTGGGCCAGCCCGCAGGCACAGGCAACAACACGCTCGACCTGACTTTCGCATCCATTGTGGGCAATCCGGTCACCGGCAATGCCGTCGTGACATTTGACTACTACATCGATGAAACGGCTGCCGGAACGACGACCCCGACCATTCCCGTGAACTCAGGCGATCCTGCAAGCGTGATCAACACTGTGACAGGCAGCGGCCAGTGGGATCCGCTGGACACAAACGACCCGGTTGAGACGATCTCAGCCACCGCAACCAACCGCCAAGAGGCCGCTTCGCTCGCCGTCCAGAAGAGCGCGACACTGGTGGATGACACCAATCTGACTGGCGTCATCAGCCCCGATGACGTGTACCGCTTCACGCTTGAGGTTCAGGTCTCCGATTACTTTACCTTTGGCGACCTTGAGGTCACGGATGTTCTTGGCAATGGGTGGGAGTATCTGAACACCGGCAGTTACGTCCCGACCCTAACCACCACCGAAAGCAGCGGTGGCGCCGTCACGAACGCCGCTTTGCTTCCGCAAGAAACGACGAGTTTTGATAGCAACACCGGCAAGACGACCGTGGTCTGGGATATCAGCCAAGCGCTCGTGGACGCCGGTTCTGATGCGATCCTGACCGGTGATGACGCAGACGGCACGCCCGGCGGTGCCAGCACAACGGCGACAATCACGTATTACGCCCGTATCCTTGGGAACCTAACGGACGATGGCAACATCGGCGAAATCCCGTTCACGCAGGGCGATCTGTTGCGCAACACCGCCACGATCTCGGCCAGTGTTCGGGAAAACAGCGATCCGACCAACACCCTCGGGACCGAGACCGACGATACCAGAACCACCCTGCAAACACCCTTTGGGCAGATCGACAGCAAGACGGTATCTTTCATCAACGGCGCGGCCCCAACGCCCGGCTTGCCGATTTCGGCGGGCGATGAGGTCACGTTTAGCATCATCTACACGGCCCCTCTTGGGTCGTACGAAGACCTCGAAATCATCGATAACCTCCCACAGAACGTGTTCGATTCCACGGAAATCACCGCATTCAACAATATCGTCAGCGGCATACCCCCCGCAGCAGGGGTGGCGCAGTTCGGTCTGGCATCGCAGGACTACGTGGATGCGGGCGGCGGCCCCCCAACCCTGTCTGGCGTGCCCAATGACAACCAGATCAACTACGATTTCGGCACCTTCACCGCCGAGCCCCGCGAAACCGTCCGGATCGAGATCCTGTTCACCACCACCGTGATTGATGCCATTTTTGCCGATGGTCTGATGCTGACCAACCAAGCAACGGCATTTGAGGACAATGTGGTCAACGGCATGGTCGATACGACCGCCATCGCGAATTTTATCTACGGCCAGCCGGAACTGGCGATCACTAAGGGCGTGATTGCGACCGACAGCACGGACCCTGATGTCGCGTTTTCCGCGACCGAAGGCCCGGTGACGTTCACTGCACCAGGCAACAGTGGGGCACGGTTCAGCGGCACGATCAGTTCAGATGCCCTCGACACAACGCCCATTGATGCCGAGCTTGAGGGGATCGATGCGGGCGATCTTGTGACCTTTGCGATTGTGGTCGAGAACACAGGCAAAGCGCCCAGTGGGGCCTTTGATGTCACAATTACCGATACCCTGCCTGCGGGCTTTGCGGTGCCCACCGGTGGGCTGAACCTGTCGGTGACGGACGGTACAGGCACCCGTGCAATCACCTACACTGGTGATCTGTTTTCTGGCGGCATGGTTCTGGATGATCGCAGCTCTGAGGGCGCCTTGTCGGCCTTTGACGGCACCTCCGGTGAGAACCTCGTGATCATCACCTACGACCTTGTGGCCGAGCAAACCGTAAAAGCCGGCGACGTGATGGAAAACACGGCCACTGTCACGAACTTCACTGCCTTTGAAAGCTCAGGCGGCACATCCGCGATCAACCGCGCCGACGCCAGCCTGACTGATACCGCCAAGGCAGAGGTCGATGCGGTCGACATCGTCAAAACCCTTGAAGGCCGCGAGATCGGGGTACAACGCGCCAATGAAGTCATGGTTGGCGAGGAATTCACCTTTGAGGTCAGCATCAATCTGCCTGAGGGCAGCTATGAAAATGTCATCCTGTCCGATGAGGTCAGTGTCGGCGGCGTGTTTGGCGATTTTGATATGCTCTCGGCGGTTATCACCGGCTGGAACACGAATGCCCTGACATCATCAAACGGGATCACCCTTGGCAGCCTCGGGACCGTGGCCAGCGACAACAAAAGCGTTAGTTTTGACGTCGGCGACTTAGTTAATCTGGGCAACAACTTCCTCTCCGATGATGTGATTACCTTCGAAGTCACGGCCCAGTCACTTGGCGGGCAGACCGCAGAGGCGGGCGAACAACTCACCAACAAAGCGAAGTTTGTGGCGGATGGCGTCAGCGAAGATGTCTCTAGCCGGGTTGAATTGATTGAGCCGCAGCTCACCATCGACAAAACCGCACCCAATAGCGGGGTGCGCGCGGGCCAGACGGTGACCTACACCATTGAGGTCGACAACCCAGTCCAAGCCCACGATGCCCCCGCCTATGATCTGGTTCTAACCGATCTGTTGGACCCTAGCATCGACCTTGTTGTTGGAAGCGTCACCGTGACGGGTGGCACAGGCACGACCATCGTGACCGGCAACACCAGCGGTGACACGACGCTTGAAATTACAGCCGATGTGCTGGACGTGGGCGAGACCCTGACGATTTCGTACCAAGCCGTGGTAAACTTATCGATTGAAGCGGGCACCGAGATCAACAATACCGCAAGCCTGACCTTTGACAGCTTGCCCGACGATAACGCATCAGATGAACGCGATTACGCGATCTCGGACGATGCGAGCGTGATATCGAAAAAGCCGACAGCCAACAAATTCGTCTCAGCCACCTCCAACCCCGATACCAGCGGCAGCAACCTAGCGATCAGTGAGACGGTCACCTACGACATCGTCATCACCCTGCCTGAGGGCACGAACTCTGACGCGTCCCTTCGGGACATTTTGCCGACCTCGCCGGGCACGCTTGATCTGATCTCGGCAGAGGTGATTTCGATCGGCTCCAACATTACGGGCTCAGCGTTGAGCGCCGGTGCGACCGGCACAGTGAACGGTGACAAAATCGACTTTGACTTTGGTGATTTGATCAACGCCACCGACCTGGTTCAAGACGCACGCGATGAAATCCTCGTGCGGGTTGTGGCCCAGCTCAACGATGTGACAGGGAATGACGCGGGCGATAGGCTTACGAACAAAGCTAAATTCATGACCGACCAGACAGTCGTCTGGAACAGTGAGCACATTTGGATTGTTGAGCCAGATATGCAGATCGAGAAATCGACTGATGTGGCAGAGGCGGATGCCGGTGACACTGTCGTTTACACGATTACCTCTACCAATGCTGGGGGTGCCCCGGCCTATGATATCATCATTGATGACGGGATCACCGATCCCAACCTGGAGTTCAGCTCTTCGCCTGCATCCAGCATTCGGATCATGGATGGCAACACCGACGTAACACCAACCGGCGCTGACGCCCCCAGCCACGTGTTTCCGACCCCATCGGAGGGTTTGCAGGCAGTCATACCTGTGCTGATGCCAGGGCAATCCATTGAGATCACGTATGAAATGGTCGTGAAAGAGGGCGTCGCATTCGCCAGCAGTATCGACAACACCGCCACAGTCACCCGCTACGACAGTGACCGAGCGGGTGACACCACCGATCCCGATGATGGCCGCGTTTATTCTGGCCCGTCTGACACGCATAGGCTGCCCACGCCTGACCCGCAGGTGACAAAAACCCTCGTGAGCTCGGACGACCCCCTCACCAGCGGGGCCTCTGTCGGGATCTCAGAGACCCTGACATATGAAATTGAAATCGTCTTTCCTGAGGGCATATCCGATGTGATCTTGGTGGACGCTCTGCCCGCCGGGCTGACGCCGATTTCGGCCGAATTAACGACGTTCCATTCCAGTGTCAGCAGCGACAACCTTGCCCAGGGCGACACGGATACCTCGTCGAGTTTCATCACCCTCGGGTCGGACGGCGGTTTCGTCTTTGACTTCGGGACCATCGACAATGCGGGCGACAACAGCGCGGCCAATGACACCGCCTTGATCACTGTGGTGGCACAGGTTACCGATATCGCCGCAGTCCAAGGCGGCGGAACCCTCGTGAACGAGGCACGGCTCAGCTTGGTTGATACCAGCACGGGCACGGTTCTAACGCATCCCAACACCGGGCAGCCTCAGATCTTCACCGACGACGCCACCGCAAACGTGGTCGAGCCTGAACTCGACATCGACAAAAGCGTTTCGCCTAGTACAGCCGATGCTGGAGATACCGTGACCTATACCATCCTGACCGAGAACGTCGGGGGCGGCCCGGCCTACGACATTCTCTTGAACGACCCGCTTGATGACGTGGCACTTATTCTGCCAAGCACCCAAAGCGGGACGATCAAAATCCTGAATGCCAACGGCGTGGACGTAACCCCCAGCGGGGCGGATGCCCCTACCCTCGTCTATCCAACGAGCAGCGATGGGCTGCGGGCCAGTATCCCGGTCCTAGAGGCGGGCCACACAATTGAGATCGTCTTTGATGCGACCATCATCAATACGCTTACGTTCTCAACCGCCGTGAACAACACTGCCGAAGTCACGCGCTTTGACAGCGACCCCGACGGGGATGAGACCGATGCCGACGATGGTCGGGTCTATGACAACACGCTTGCTGGCTATACGATTCCTACGGATACGGCTGTCGTTACCTCACCAGATGTGCAGCTGGCGAAAACGGTGCTTAGCACGGGCGACACAAGCACATCAGGCAGCAGCGTCGCCATTGGCGAGACGATTACTTATGCCCTGACGATTACCCTGCCCGAAGGTATCGCTGACCTGACCCTGACTGACACGCTGCCCACGGGGCTAAGCGCAGTCTCAGCCGAGATCGTATCCATCGGCAGCGGCGCGAATGTGACCACCACCAATATCAATGCAGGCGACACCGAAACGTCTAGTTTTGTGACCCTTACCTCCGGCACGGTCACGTTCGATTTTGGCACGGTCACAGTGGCTGCAACTGATGATGCGGCTGCGAGGGACGAAACCATCGTCATCCACCTTGTCGCCCAAGTGCAGGACCTGCCCAGCGTGGATGCAGGAGACCGACTGCGCAACCGAGGGCGGCTAGATGTGGATGACCCATCCAGCGGAACACCGCTGCAACCCGACCCTCGGGCCACGGCCGACGTCCGGGTCGTCGAACCAGAACTCAATGTCGTCAAAACGGGGCCTATCGTGGCGGAAGCTGGTGATACGATTCCTTATACGGTGACTGTGACCAACGACGGCACGGGTCCGGCGCATGATGTGGTGTTAGAGGATTTGCTCAGCAACCCGCATTTGGCTTTGTCGGGCACGCCGAGCTTTGATCTGGAGGGCACGTCGATCTCTCCGGCTGTGAGCTTGGTGGGCGATGGTTTTAGGGCTGTCATTGGGTCTATCGCGGTGGGCGAGACCCTGACCGTGACCTATAATGCCACCCTCTCGGCCAGCGCGCCTGAAGCAGCAATCTTCTCGAACACCGCTTCGGTGGACTACGACACCGTGTCCGATGGCACGCCAACCTCACCCGATGGCCGCACCTATTCCGACAGCGATGATCATGACGTTGGCACGGTGCCGGCGCTGTACAAAGAGGCCACTGGATCGAGCTTCAGCCAGACGGACCGTTCGGCGTTTGAGACCACCGACCTCGACCTTGTTGTGGGTGAAGACGTGACCTTCACCCTCACGCTTGTGTTGCCTGAGGCTGAGATGAGCAGTGTTGTTTTGATCGACACGTTGCCCCCGGGGCTGAGCTATGTGAGTGCAGCGTTTGTGTCTGAGGGTGCACAGATATCTGGTGCAGCGGATGTGGTCGTGACCAATGTCGGCGCTGTGACCACCTTTGATTTTGGCGCCGTGAGCAACACGGCCACGGGCGCGATGGATGCGGGCGACCACGTCAAGGTCACGCTAACCGCGCGGGTAGAGGACGTCACCGCGGTGGCAGAGGGCGCAAGCCTTGTGAACACCGCCACTCTGGATGTGACGGCTGCGGGCGTTGTGCTTGACACCGTCACAGCCAGTGATGCTATCGATGTCGTTGAGCCCAGCCTCACGATCGACAAATCTGGCCCACTGGCCGCAGACCCCGGCGACCGGGTCACATACGTGGTTGAGATCGAGAACACCGGAACGGGCCCCGCCTTTGACATCCTTGTGGCTGATGCGATTGCCGACAGCCAATTGACCCTTGTCTCTGGCAGTGTCACCGCGACGCTCAACGGCGCCCAATTGAGCCCGACCGTCACTGAAACCAACGGCGGCTTCAGCTTCTTAGCCAATACGCTTTTGCCCAACGATGTGTTGCGGGTCAGCTACGAAGCGGACGTCGACGTGGGCTTTGCCCAAGGCGATCTGCTGTCGAACACGGTGACGGCTGATTTTGATACGGTGCCTGACGGTGATCCGGCCTCTGACACGGGGCGCGAGGAGAGTGTCACGGACACCCATGCGATCGTTCCCGGCGCGCTTTTGAGCAAAGCCACCGTAGCCAGCAGCATCACTGATACCGGCGACAGTGCGGGCACTGCGGGCGTCACTGATTTGAACATCGGAGAGACTGTCACCTATGCCCTGACTGTTACCTTCCCGGAGATCGATATCGACGGCGCCGTTTTGGTCGACACCCTTCCAACCGGGCTGAGCTTTGTATCGTCCTCGATCGACAGCAGTGCCACCGGGCTGACCGGCGTCATCCCATCGCGCAGCATCTCGGGTCAGGAGATCACCTTCGACTTCGGCGCCTTTACCAACCCATCAGACGGCAGCATCGGCGCCGATGATCAGGTCGTAATCTTGGTCACTGCCCGAGTTGAGGACGTGACCACCAACCAAGATGCCGTAGCCCTCAGCAACACGGCAACCCTCACGCTGACCCCTCAAGGCCAAGCGGCAATGGACCCGATCACAGCCACCGCACCCGTGGATATCGTGACCCCTGTCTTGAGTGTGAACAAATCCGGCAACACCGCCGTCAACCCAGGAAGCGACGCAAGCTACACGGTGAGCGTGGTCAACTCAGGCACCGGGCCCGCCTTTGACATCCTTGTGGCGGACGTTCTGGACAATGCCCACCTCAGCTACAACGCAGGTTCGCTGACGGCAACGATCGACACCGTGGATATCACATCGGGCCTAAGCGTGACCTCGACGGCCACCGGGTTTGAGACATTGGTGGCCAAACTGTTGCCCGGCGAAACGCTTGAGGTCACCTATACCGCCCGCCTCGATGCCAACGCCCCCGCCGCTCACAGCTTTGACAACACCGCTACCATCACCTTTGACACCGTGCCAGATAACGATCCGCGTTCAACCACTGGCCGGACCGCCACGGACAGTGATGATCATGCGATCGCAACCGGACCCAGCATCACCAAAACCGTGCTCTCGACAGACTTCAGCGAGACCGGCACAGCCGTTGGCAATACGGGTCTCGTCGATCTGAACATCGGCGAGACCGTGACCTATGCCTATGAACTCACCTTGCCAGAAATTCCCCTCGACAGTGTGGTGTTGAGCGATGTGCTGGGGCCAGAGTTGGAGCTGATCGCAGGCTCGGTGAACGTCACATCCATCGGCGCGGGCATGACGGCAGTGAACACCCCACCCGTTGTGACTGAGACCAACGGGCAGACCTTTACCATCGACTTTGGCGCCGTGAATAACCCGTCAGATGGCAGCATCGGCGCCGATGACAAGATCCTGATACAGGTCTCTGCCCGGGTCATTGATGTGCCCACGGCCCAGTCGGGTCGCGTCACAGATAACACCGTCAGCGCCACGATCTTGCCCACGGGGCCCGACGGACAAATGACCCCCGTCACCGCCACCGCACAGGTTGAGATTGTCGACCCCAACCTGACGATCGACAAAGTGGGCCCTGTGGCACTTTATGGCGGCGAAACAGCGTCCTACACGCTGACGTTAACCAACACCGGCAATGGGCCTGCTTATGATGTGGCCATCACTGACACTTTGTCAGACGCGAACCTTGCGCTGGTCTCTGGCAGTGTGAGCCTTGCGCTGGATGGCACCACTATCACCCCAAGCGTGACCGAAACCAGCAGCGGCTTTACGGTTATGATCCCTGTGATTCAGCCTGGCGAGACGTTGGTGGTCAACTATAACGCGCTCCTGTCCACAACGGCCCCCAACCTGCAACCGCTGACCAACACTGCCACGGCCGTGTACGACACAGTGCCCGATGGGGACGCCAACAGCCCCACCGGCCGGACCGAGACCGTCACGGACAGCAACAGCGTCCTGTCCATCCGAGGGCTGGAAAAGACCGTCGTGTCGAGTTCAAACCCAGACACGGGCACCGCGCAGGGCGACAACAGCCTGACAGATTTGACGATCGGAGAACAGGTTACATACGCCTTACTCGTGACCCTGCCCGAGACAGATCTCGATAGCATTGTCATCACCGACACGCTGCCAACGGGTCTGGGCTTTGTCTCTGCCTCTATCGGCACGCCCGGCTCAAACATCAGCCTGACCGCACCCGGCACACCGGTGAACAGCGGCCAAGTCACAACCTTTGATCTGGGCGCGTCAACCTCGCTTGGCGATGGCACCATCGACGCCCAAGACCAGATCACCCTAACCCTCGTCGCCGTCGTCCAAGACATCACCGCCAACACAAACGGCGCGCTCCTGACCAACTCAGCCGATCTCGTCATCACCCCTTCCGGCGAAACACCCCTCAGCCCTCAATCCGACACCAAAACCATCGAAATCGTCGAACCAGAACTCAATGTCGTCAAAACGGTCAGTGACACTTCGCCATTCCTTGGGGACACGGTGACCTACACGGTGGTTGTGGCCAATGATGGTGCAGCGACCGCACCGATCTATAACACCGTGATCAGTGACCCGCTGCCGTTCCAGCTGTCCAGTGCGGGCGGAATTACGGTCAGCGATCCAAGCCTTGCGACCGTCACGGCAGGCTCTGCTGCGGGCGATACACTGCTGTCTATTTCGGTCCCACGATTGGCACCGGGTGAAAGTGTGACAATTACCTACGATGTGTTCATCGGCTTTCAGACAAGCACGTCCACTACCGTCACGAACGTCGCAAGCGTTGAAGGCACTTCGATGCCGACGGCCTCTGACCCAGAGACCCGCATCTATACCGCGAGCGACCCGGCCACATTCACCGGGACAACCACCTCTAGCCCGGCCCAAGTAAGCGACCCCTTTAGCAACCTGGGGATTGATGACGCGTGGTTCCTGCCAGTGCTCGCGATTGATCCGATTTATTCGGGCACGGCTGAGCCCGGCTCTAATGTCACCATCCGTCTTTATGGCCCCCAAGGGGAGCAGACTGGCCTGCGTCATGTTCTTGCGGATGCGGGCGGCCATTGGATCGCGATCTTCCCGCGGACCGAAATCGACAGCCCCTATGACGACAGCATGTTCGCTACTCTACAGGGCAGTCGCGTGTTTGATGCGCCGGTGGAACTGCTGGACCAGCGCCCCACCACAGAGCTTGCCAGTCTGGGGGAAACACGGTTTGCGCGCGTCGGCACCGACCTTTCGACCGAGAGCTATGGCATCTCGCTATCAGCTGACCGGCCCTCGACCCTGCCCCAAAGCCACGGCATGTTTAATGCCAGGACCTTCTATGCGTCGACCTTTCAGCAGGGCGCGTTTGCTGATGCAGATACGCTACGGGTTGATGAAGTGTTCGAAGACATCGCAGGCCTAACAGTTCAAAGCCTGTATGAGGCCTCTGCCAACCCGCTGGGCAATGGGCTCAATCGTTTCAACCAAGAGTTTCTGAGCGAGGCAACCGCCACACCGGGCAGCCCACACTAGCGGCCTCGGGTCGCCTAGACCCACAACCGCAACAGGACCCAGTCGCGCAAACCGCGGCCAACGACTTGCCAAATCGGACGCCACATCCGGTCGAGCGCCACAACACCGGTCATACCCGGACGCAACGTATCGACCGCCGCATCCGACAGGCTGGCCTGCGCCGGAAACAACGGGGCCCGCTGTCCGCTTGGTGCTGCGGGTGAGATGGACACAACCTGCGTATCAAACCGCAAAGATGGGTCGAAATCAGGACGGAACGCACCCGCCTGCCCCAAGCCAACCTTGGCCACCTGTGATTGCGGGACTAAGACATCCAACTCCATCGCAGAGGGGTCCGCGATCTCTAGGACCAGATCCCCGCGCCGCATCAGCGCACCGGTCATGTCGCCAAGACCATCACCGATGACCAACCCAGAAATTGGGGCCATCAAAACGGCGGTCTCTTTGCGCGCCTCCAACAGGGCGATATCCGCAAGGACACGTTCGGCTTCTAGCTCTGCGGTGCGCAGATCTGCTGCCAGCCGCCCGGCGCGGGCGCGCTCCCGGTCCAAAAGGGCGCGGCTGTAGCTGGCCTGCGCTGCGATCAATTCCAGATCAAGCGCACGGGTGTCAAAGCGGCCAAGCACCGTTTCGCCAGCGATCACACGGTCGCCGGCACGCACGTCCAAACCCGCTAAGGGCGCATCCAGCGGGCTGGTCACAATCCGGTGGGACACCGCCGCAACCGTGGCCGGAAGGGACACTCCATCGGGGATGGGCACGAAGGCCACGCCGCACAGCACTCCAACCAGCGCGCTGCGCCTTGCCCAAGCGCGCCAGTTCACGCCGTGCCGCGCCGCATGGGGCGCAAGTTTGCCTGCACTAGCGGCCAAAAACGGCAGCATACTGGCGTTTCGGCGTGGGGCCGCAAGGTGCATAACAAGACCATCTTGCTGCCCCGGTTCTGCGGTGAACGCGCGCGTTTGCTCACACAGGCGTAGGCGCGCGGTTTCAGCCATACTGGATTTCAGCTCAGTGGCCACGCGGGCGCCCTTGCCCATCTGCGCCTGCCCAGAGATATGCAGATCATGCACCTTTTGCCCATCAAACCGGGCGACCGCCGCGTATTCAGCTGAGAAAAACGCGGCCATCATATCACTGAGCGATTGCAGGTCAGGGCCTTGTGTTCCGGCGCTTTGGGCTAGTTCGGCAAAGAACCGCAGCAGGTTCTGCAACAGATCCACGGTTTCGGAGCGATAAGTGGCAATAGATAAGCGCGCCAAGAGGGTCAGCCGTTCATGGGCCAAGGCGCGGGCGGCTTGCCCCTCACCGCGCAATTCAACCACCAAGGCGGCATCCTGCCCGGTGTCGAGCGCGATTTTCGCGGCCATGAATGTGGCCTCAGTTAGGACAGGATTAGCCTCTGGCGATAGCGCCTGCTTTGCAAGGGTCATCCCCGCGTCAGGCACGTCACCGGCGGGATGCGCATCAGGCTGCCCCTCGGCATCGAGGGTGATGACCCAAGCCCGTGTTTGCGGAATCAAGGCTTTGGTAAAGCCAACCAAGCGCGCCGAAAAAGGTACCTGCGCCGAGGTCGAAAACACCGCAGCCAAAGCCTCTGCCAGCGACTGAGGCACAGCGGCTTGGGCCTGCGGAGGGCGCGGTACAGTGTTCATGGTGCTCGGAGGATCAATGTCGCACCGGGGCGAAAAGCACGATCGGCGTTATCAAGTGCGACGCGAATGCGCACCGTGCGGCTGGCGGGGTCAATCCGGGGATCAATCGTCGTGACTTGTACGGCCGCCGTTTGGATTATCGCACCCTCGACTTCCGCCTCCAGGTTTTGACCAACGACCATCCGATCCAACCATTCCAGCGGGACAAACGCCGTGGCCTCAAGCGCGTCGAGCTGCGCCAACGTCAATACCACGGCCTGCGCGTCCACATAGGTGCCTGCCTCGGCTTGGACCTCTAGCACGACCCCGGGGAATGGCGCGCGCAAGGTGTAGTCGGCCAACATTGCCTGCTCTAGCGCAAGTTGCGCGCGAGCTTGGCGTTGGCCTTCTTGAGCGATTTGCAGATCGGCTTTCGCAAGATCAACGGCTTGTTGCGCCTGCTCAACCTCCCACGACTGGGCGGCACCGCGCGCACGCGCTGCTTGGACGCGGGCGAACAAAGCCTGCGCTTGTTCCACTTGGGTCTGCGCGCGCAATTCGCGCCCATCCGCCTCCGCCACCACTTGGGCCAAAGCGACACGTTGGCTTTGAGTTCTGCTTTCAAGCTGGGCCAGCGGTGCGTCCTGTGCGACCGTCGTGCCTTCGGCGACATCAACGGCGGCAAGAATGCCCACGAGGGATGGGCGGATGTCTACGCTTTGTACCGGTTCCAAGATCGCCGTCACGCCCTGCGCCGCTGCGGGCAACGGGGCAAGCGCCCCAAACAAGGCCACCGCGCAGGCCGCCCGAAAAGTCATGCGACCGCAGCCATATTCGAGAAATTCGCCATCGACATATGATGCGCGGCAAACAGCGTCATGAGCCCCCGACGCGCAAGCCCAGCCAGCGTTACGTCATCAAGATCACGCACCTTTTCTTCGGAGATCACTTGGAACCCTTCGATCCGTGCCGTCTTATCCTGTTTAGACAAGTTCACGGTTGTGGTTTGCAGCAAGTCCAATTTTGCGACCTCGGCCATGACCTGGCGGGTGCGTTGCGCTGATGTTTCATAGCGCGTGGCAAAATCAAGGATGCCAGTCAAATGCTCAGACTGGCTGCCATCGTCGTTTAGCAGAGCCGTGCTGCCATCAGCCGTTTGGGTAAAAAGGGTTGAGGACATGTCCGCGCACAGAATTTGTCGTGGCGCATCCTCGGCCTCCTTCACCAACAGGAAGGGATAGCGGCGCAAGTAGGCCGGAATGTAGGCGGCGCTCGCCCACTTTCCCTGCGCATCTATTTGATCATTAACGCCTTTGCGCAAACCCACCAGTGCCATTGGCATCGGTTTAGCGCCCGTAGTAAAGACAATCGGATAGTGCCGAACGACCTGCGCAAACTCATCGCAGGTGATCGGGATCGCGTTTGCGTTGGCAGCGACACCAAACTCCCGATCGGTCTTGATCCGCAGGTCCTTGTGACGCTCAGATGTGATCGGAACGAGGGAATTATACAAGAACGGCAACCGCCCCGTTACATCCACGGTTTGTGTTTTATCCACAGCGCGCCGTCTGGCCATAATTATGCTCCCAATAAATTTATAAGTCTTATTCTAACAGTGTTTCGATCGGGAGGCGATCCTGAAGGGCGCGCTCAACACTGTTTTTCGCCCGCTGAAACAGCGATTTAGGCTCAGCCGTTTTGCGCGCAACCGCACCTGCCCCGCTGGGAGCTTCTGCAAGGCAAGGAGGTGCTGGCAAATCAATGGTCGCGCGCAGCTTTACGGCCCCATCGCGCAGCACCAATTGCGCTTCGGTTTGCACCATTTGCGCCTGAAACTCACAATCCGGAGCATGCTCTAGTCGCACCAAAAGCGGGGCACTGTCGGCACGGCTCAGAAGGCCTGCCTCAAAATCACGCTGATCAAGCCACAGCACCAGATGCGCAGTCGTGGCGGTCGATATCGCGCCCAATGCCGCCTGCCCCGGCTGCACCCATGCGCCCGCATAATCGCGCGCGGCCAAAGGGGTCCAGACGCTGTCCGGGCTGGCCGTGACACGCAGACTTGTGGCCCGACGATCTAAGTTGCCATCCATCTCATCTAGTTGAACCAGATCGGTTTGCAGGCGCGCGATCTCTACCCCCGAAGGACGTCGCGCGATGGCCCGTGTGGCACTCTCGACAATTTGTCGGCGCAATTGAAGGTCGCGTTGTTCATGCACCAACTCAAGGCTCTCTAACACGGGCAAGCCATCCGCATCTAAGCGCAGCTCAGCCGCCTCGGGCACTTGGACAAAGGTGGTTTCAAAGCGGGACAGCTGTCCATCCAGTAGGACCCGGTCCCGAAACGGGATCACGCTCAGCACGCATATCGCAGCGAGGCACCCCACACCCGCCAAGACGCGCCCCAGTCGGGCCCCATTGCCGCGCGCCTGCTTCAGGCTGCGCGAAAGTGGGCGGACAATTAGCATCGTAATCACAATGCCAAAAACAACCGCACCGATGCGAGGATCAAACTGATAGGAAATCCAAAAGATGCCAGCAAAAATGACCCAGCGGTAGAGGTAGCTAAGCACCCAATACCCAAGCGCCCGCCGATCCGGACGCGCCACTTCGGCCCCCAAAGCGAGGCTTAGCCAACGCACCGCCGCCTGACTGCCGCGCCCGGCCAAATTGGGCAGGCCCAACAGATCCGTCATAATATAATACCCATCCAGCTTGATGAGCGGGTTTAGGTTGAACAACAGGCTCGACACGGCAGCGAACATCGCCACCTGAAACACCGCGTCTTGTAGGGGACCCGCGCCAGTAAACGCCCAAAAGAGCGTGGCCCCAAACACCACAAAAAACTCCAGATACAAGCCACCAGCCCCGATAATCGCCCGTGGCATCCGCCCCTTCAGCCGCCAAGCGCCAGTGACGTTGGTATAGGGAAAGGGCGTCATAGCAAAAATCGACAGTCCCATGCGGATCGGCCCTGAGGCGATACCATCGCGGCGACACATCTCTTGGTAGGCGAGTGCGTGGCCCATTTCATGCACGATCTTGAGCGCGACGAAGCACAGCGCAAATAGCGCAATACCCTGAAGGTTGATCGCGGGAACCTGCGCGATGGCATATACCAATTTGTCCGGACGCAAAGCCACAGAAGCAATGGCCCAGCCCCCCAAAAGCATCCAAGTGATGAGCCCCACCGCGCTAAACGCCCACCGGCCCAGCCCGGCGAAACGCGCCGCGATCCCGGCGGCATCAAACAGGTCAAACCGGATCATAATCGCCTTCGCCTCAAGGGGCTGGTTTGCCTTTGGTAAGTCTTGGTTTGTTACACCTTGCGCCACCACAACACCGTAACGCATGAACTGCGCGAGCGTGTTTTGCGCCACCGGGTCCGGGAGGCCCGTGCTGACACATGCTTGGGCGTAGGAGCCTGTTTCCCGAAGCACCTCAAGAAAGGAAACGGCGGTCGCGTTTGCGCTGAAATGCTTGCCGCTAACTTCATTGGAGATGGTGTAGGCTTCACCGCCTGTGTCTTCACCAACATAGGTGACCACGACGAACGTCGGAATAATGAGATCACGGGAAAAGGCAGCAGCATCCATGGGCAAAACTGTAGCGGATGCCCTTAGGGAAACAACACCATAAGCCAAGGCCTTGAAACAAAAACCCCGGGAGGCTTTCGCGTCCCGGGGTTTGTTTCTTACCCGCCGAAATCGTCGAGCATGATGTCTTCGCGGTCTACACCCAAATCGATGAGCATATTTGTAACCGACTGGTTCATGATCGGCGGTCCGCACATGTAGAATTCACAATCCTCAGGTGCTGGGTGGTTCTTGAGGTATTCATCAAACAACACGTTGTGAATGAAGCCTGTGTAGCCGTCCCAATCATCATCGGGCAGCGCATCGGACAGGGCCACGTGCCATTCGAAGTTGTCGAACTCTTCGGCCAGTTGGTCAAAATCTTCGACAAAGAACATCTCACGCTTGGAGCGAGCACCGTACCAGAACGAGATTTTGCGATCGCGGTTCTTGAGGCGTTTGAGCTGGTCAAAGATATGGCTCCGCATAGGCGCCATGCCAGCACCACCGCCGATGAACACCATCTCTTTTTGCGTCTAGCGGGCGTAGAATTCACCGAACGGTCCCGAAATCGTCACCTTGTCGCCGGGCTTAAGGTTAAAGATGTACGAGGACATCTTGCCCGGAGGCACCGCATCCGCACCGGGGGGCGGTGTGGCGACCCGAACGTTGAGCATGATCATGCCCTTCTCATCGGGGTAGTTCGCCATGGAATAAGCGCGTTCAAGCGGCTCAGCCACGTCCGATTCAAACCGCCACAAGTTAAACTTGTCCCAGTCCTCGCGGTACTCTTCTTCAACGTCGAAGGACTTGTAATCGACGTGGTGCGCAGGGGCTTCGATTTGGATGTAGCCACCAGCGCGGAAGTTGACATCCTCGCCCTCGGGCAACCGCAGCACGAGCGCCTTGATGAAGGTCGCCACGTTTTCATTCGACTCGACCGTGCATTCCCACTTTTTGACACCAAAGACCTCTTCTGGGACTTCGATCTCCATGTCCTGTTTGACCGCCACTTGGCACGACAAACGATCCCCGCAGGCGGCTTCACGCTTGGTGATATGCCCCTCTTCGGTCGGCAGGATCGACCCGCCACCTTCGTGGATACGCACCCGACACTGCGCGCAGGTGCCACCGCCGCCACAGGCGGAGGGCACGAACAGTTTCTGCTCGGCCAGCGTTTGCAGCAGCTTGCCGCCCGCCGGAACCGAGATGGTCTTTTCACCGTTGATGGTGATGTTCACGTTGCCCGTCGAGACCAGCTGCGACCGCGCCATGATGATGATCGACACAAGCGCCAGAACAATCAGCGTGAAGAGGATGATACCTAATCCGAAAGTAGCCATGCCCGTTCTCCTTTAGAGTTTCACGCCGCTGAACGACATGAAGGCCATAGCCATCAGGCCGGCCGTGATGAACGTGATGCCCAGACCTTGAAGACCGTCTGGGATGTCGGAGTATTTCAGTTTTTCGCGCACGCCCGCCATGGCCGTGATCGCAAGAGCCCAACCAAAGCCCGAGGACAAGCCGTAGGTGACCGACTCGGCAAAGTTGTAATCCCGTTCCACCATGAACAGCGACCCACCAAGAATGGCGCAATTCACTGTGATCAGCGGAAGGAACACACCCAACGCGTTATAGAGCGGTGGGAAGTACTTATCGAGAACCATCTCAAGAATCTGCACCAGCGCCGCGATGACACCAATGTAGGAAATCAGCCCCAAGAACGTCAGATCGACATCCGAGAACCCCGCCCACGACAATGCGCCCGGAGCCAGCAGATAGGTCAAGATCAGGTTGTTGGCAGGCACCGTAATCGCCTGCACCACCATGACCGAAACGCCAAGACCGATGGCCGTCGAGATCTTTTTCGACACCGCGATGAAGGTACACATACCAAGGAAGAACGAGAGCGCGAGGTTCTCAACAAAAATCGCTTTTACAGCGAGGGAAAGCAGCCCTTCCATCAGTGCGACTCCACCGTTTGAATTTTATATTCACGCTCTTCGACTTGGGCAGGTTTCCAAGCGCGGAACGCCCAGATGATCAGCCCAATGATAAAGAACGCAGACGGGGGCAGCAGCAGCATGCCGTTGGGCACGTACCAGCCACCGTTGTTGACCGTCTCGAAGATGGTGATGCCAAACAGGCTGCCGGCGCCGAAAAGCTCCCGGAAGAAACCAACAAGCATCAGGATCAGGCCGTAGCCAAGACCGTTGCCGATGCCGTCGATGAAGCTTGCCACGGGTGGGTTCTTCATCGCGAACGCCTCAGCGCGCCCCATCACGATACAGTTCGTGATGATCAGGCCGACAAAAACTGACAGCGTCTTGGAAATCTCATAGGCGTAGGCCTTGAGTACCTGATCCACGAGGATCACGAGGCTGGCGATGATAACCATCTGCACGATGATCCGGATCGAGCCGGGAATGTGGTTGCGCAGCATCGAGATGAACATCGACGAAAATGCGGTCACAAAGGTCACGGCCAGCGACATCACAAATGCCACCTGCAAGGAGGAGGTCACCGCAAGCGCGGAGCAAATGCCCAGCACCTGTAGCGTGATCGGGTTGTTGTCGACCAGCGGGTCGATCAACATCTGTCTCCGGGTCTGGCTCATGAGATATCTCCCGATTTCAGGTTGGCGAGGAAGCTCGCGTAGCCCGTTTCACCCAACCAGAACTGCACAAGGTTGTTGACGCCAACGGATGTCAGCGTGGCCCCTGCCAGCGCGTCGATGTGATAGTCTGCGCCAGATGCGTTGGGGGCTTTGGCGACATGGATTTGCAATTCACCGTTGGCATCAGCCACCCGCTTGCCGGGCCAAAGGGCCTTCCAGCGGGGGTTGTCGATTTCGGCACCAAGGCCGGGTGTTTCACCATGCTGGTAAAACTGAAGGCCAAAGATATCGTTGCCATTCTCTTCAAGCGCGATGAAGCCATACAGCGTGGACCACAAGCCGTAGCCGTGGATCGGCATGATCACCTTATCGATGCCGCCCGCGTCGTCGCGCAGCAGGTACACAGTCACGAACTTGGACTGACGCCCAATGCCCGCCGGATCATCGTCCAACGCAACAGACAAAGCAGGATCAGAAGCAGCTGCGCGATCGTCAAAGCTGGCCGCGTCGAACTGATCGGTAAATGTGCCGGTCGCGATCTCAAGGACTTGGGGTTCAAACACGCCAAATGCCTCGACCACGTCCACGCCCGGTTCATACATGCCAGCGACTTGCAGGATGTTGACCTGTTTGTCGATCAGCTTGTTGACCTCTTGCAGAGGGCGCAAGGCCACGGCTGCGGCGGACACAAACATCGACGCCACAAGGCACAGCATCACCGCGACGAAAACCGTCTTTGGTACCGAGTCCGTTGGCAGGGCAAGAAAGCGCCCGAGGGGGCCCTTTGGCTGCGGGGTCGCATCAGACATGGCGGCGGGCCCTCCGGCGGATGTTAGCTTGGACGACAAAGTGGTCGATGAGCGGCGCAAAGACGTTACCGAACAAGATGGCGAGCATCATGCCCTCTGGGAACGCAGGGTTAATCACCCGGATCATCACGACCATAAAGCCGATCAACGCACCATAGATGAACCGCCCCATGTTGGTGTGGGAACCCGACACAGGTTCAGTCACCATGAACACAAGGCCAAAGGCGTAGCCACCCACGACGAGGTGCCAATACCACGGCATCGCGAACATTGGGTTCGTGTCCGAACCGATCAGGTTCAGCAGTGTGGAAAAGGCGATCATGCCCCCCAAACACCCGGCGATCATGCGCCAGTTGGCGATGCGGGTGGTCAGCAGGAACGCAAGGCCGATGAAACACGCAAGCGTCGATGTCTCCCCGATGGAGCCTTGGACAAAACCCAAGAAGCTATCCATCCAAGTCGTGCCGCGCGCCACGATCTCTTGGTAGCCATCGGAGGCTGCAATCGCGAGACTGGTCGCCCCGGAAAAGCCGTCAACCGGGGTCCAGATCGTGTCACCCGACATCTCTTGTGGGTAGGCAAAGTAGAGAAACGCACGACCTGTGAGCGCCGGGTTGAGGAAGTTTTTGCCGGTGCCACCGAACACTTCTTTGCCGATCACGACGCCAAAGATGATCCCCAAAGCCACCTGCCACAAGGGCGCATCGGGTGGCATGATCAATGCATAAAGCATTGAAGTCACTAGGAAACCTTCGTTCACTTCGTGGCGACGGATGGTCGCAAAGATAACTTCGAATATGCCCCCAGCCACCAGTGTGGTGATGTAGATCGGGAGGAAGTACAGCGCACCGTGCAGGATATTCACCATCGGGTTCGCGGCGTTAAATCCGATGCCCGTGGTTTCCAAAATCCAAACCCGCCAGCCCGTAGCACCCAGCGTTTCTATTGCCGTATTTACCTGAAACCCGATGTTGTACATCCCCATCAAGATGCACGGGATCGTGGCCATCACGACGTATGTCATGATGCGTTTCATATCGATGTAGGACCGGGCGTGCGGGGCTGCCGTTGTCACCGTCTTGGGGGTGTACAGGAAGCTCTCGACCATCTCGTAGAGGGGGAAATACTTTTCGTACTTTCCGCCCCTCTCAAAGTGGGGCTCGACGCGGTCGAAAAAGTTGCGCAATCCCATGTGCTAGCCTTCTTTCTCGATCTTGGAGAGGCAGTCGCGAAGCGCCATGCCATATTCATATTTTGCAGGACAGGCGAAGCCGACAAGACCGAGGTCCTCTTCGGCCAATTCCAGCACGCCAAGGGCCTGCGCTTGATCCGTATCCATCACCAAAAGCGCCCGCAGAAGCTGCGTCGGCAGGTAGTCCTGCGGCATCAGCCCCTCAAACGTGCCTAGCGGAACCATAGCGCGGCGGCCACCGTTCAAGTTGGATGTCAGTTTGTAGACTTTCTTGGAAAATGCTGATCCCAGAACGGGTTGCACGGCAAACTTAGAGGGCATCGGCCGAACCCAACCCATTGGGATCTGCGCCTTGTCCTCTTCGATCACGGTGATCTGACGGTCATAGCGACCCAAGTACGCGCTTTCGGCCGCCCCTGCCCGTCCGCTCAGGATCGAGCCAGAGATCAGACGCAATGGCACGGTGTCGTCGATCTGACCTGCCGTCAAATCCACCATCGAAGCGCCCATCACGGTCGTCACCAAACGGGGCGATTTCACCAGCGGGCCGCTAAGAGCAACCACACGGGTTGCATCCAGCTTGCCCGTCATCAGAAGTTTGCCGATCGCGATCACGTCTTGGTACCAAATGGTCCAAACAGTTTTCGCAGCGGTCGGCGGCTCAAGGAAGTGAATGTGCGTACCCGGCAGGCCCGCGGGGTGTGGGCCCGCAAAACCGGCCGTAGTGATCCCGTCCAGCTCTGCGCCGGGCAGCGTTACACCAGTTTCGTGGCACAGGTATGTCGCACCCTCGCTCAGTGTCGAAATCGCGGCCAATCCGTTGCGAAATGCGTCCGCATCTGCGGCGATAATGTCGACAGGATTGCCCGCCAAAGGCTCCGTATCCATAGCCGTCACAAACAGTGCAGCAGGCCGCGTATCCGAGGCCGGAACCTTGGAATATGGCCGTGTTCTGAACGACGTCCAAAGGCCAGAAGCGCACAACTTTTGCGCGAGCCCCTCTTGCGTGGCCGTATCTCCAATGCTTGAGAAATCGATGCTATCGCTTGGCGTAGCAGACGGCTCAATTTCGACACTGATCAATGCGCGACGCGCGCCCCGATTGATCGCCTTGATCGTCCCCGCCACCGGCGAGGTTACTTTGACGTCCGGCGTATCCTTGTGCGACAGAATCGGGCTACCAGCCTTGATTTCTTCGCCCTCCGCAACCTCAAGTCGCGGCTTCAATCCGATGTAATCCGCGCCAAGAATCGCCACTGTGCGAACGGCTTGACCGGCTTCTATCCCCTGTGTGGGCGCCCCTTCGACCGGAAGATCGAGGCCTTTTTTAAGCATGAACTGTGACACGCAGGCACTTATCCCCACCATTACGTTCCCCCCGCGCAATTATCGCAGGTTGTGATGTGCGTTTATTGGAACGGGGTATTTTTTCCATCCCATTTTGCATTTCGGGTTACTTTGTCGCAAGTCAGAAGGCAGCTTTTTGATGTAGAGAAAAGCCACAACAAATGAGGGACGCACTGTGTCAGCTTCGATCACGCTCACAAGACGATTTGTAATGTTTGCCCCACTGGCGCTGGCCGCCTGTAAACGGGGCCCGGATGTGCTGAAATTCAGCGGCGCCACAATGGGCACCGCGTACAACGTCGTAGCACTTGACCCGTCCCGTTCGGCGGCTCAGGCCGATGTTCACGCAGGCATCAAAAGCGTGTTGGCTGATGTGAACCGGCAGATGTCCAACTGGGACGCGTCGTCTGAGGTGTCGCGCCTGAACGCAATTGCCTCCACCTCACCGATCCAGGTGTCGTCCGACCTCGCGCATGTGCTGAAAACCTCTGCCGACATCCATGCAGCAACCGATGGTCAGTTCGACGTGGCCCTCGGCCCGCTCATCGAAGCATGGGGTTTTGGCGCAAAGGGCGCCACCGTGCAAAACCCAACAGACGCCCGCATCGAAGCCGCCCTCGCAAGCGCGGGCCGTGCAGCCCCGCTGGTTGTGCAAGATGGCGCGTTGGTCAAATCCGCAGCAGACTCGCAGGTGTACCTGTCGGGTATCGGCAAAGGCCACGGCGTTGATCGCGTCGCTAGTGTCCTGCAAAGCCATGGCATTACAGACTACCTCGTGGAAATCGGCGGTGACTTGGCCACTTCGGGCCGCAACGCAGATGGTCAGCCTTGGCAGATTGGGATTGAAACACCCGATGTCGCCAATCGGAATGTGCAGCAAATTGTTGGTGTCTCTGGCCTCGCGGTCGCGACATCCGGCGACTATCGCAACTATTTCGAAAAAGACGGCCAGCGCTACACGCACATCCTTGATGCCACGACCGGTCGCCCGATCACGCACACCACGGCATCAGCCACGGTGCTTGCGGATAACGCGATGCACGCGGACGCTTGGTCCACGGCGATGCTCACGCTGGGTCGTGATCGCGGCCTAGAGGTTGCCGAGGCGCATGATGTCGCCGTGTTGTTCATCGACCGCGCGACGGATGGCTCTGGTTTCGTGACCACGGCCAGCCCCGCATACACACGTCTGTCGGCCTAGGTCGCGCCGATGGCCACCTTTGCCCTCGCCTTCGCGCTCATGCTCACGGTTCTCGTGGGCATGGCGCTTGGCGTGATTTTCGCAGGTAAGCGGATCAAGGGCAGCTGTGGTGGTCTCAATGCGATCAGCGACGCGGACCAATGTTTGGTCTGCAACAAAGAAATCGATCCCAATAGCCCCCTGCGCGAGCGGCTCAAATGTCCGCGCGCCCGCAAGATGTTGGATCAAATGGCCGAGGCTGACTAGCCCGGCTGCATCGGCAAAAAGCCGACCGTGAGCAGGCCAATACTTGCCACGAGCCCCCACAGCCAAAGCTGCCAAACGGGGCCCTCTGCCTTCCAAACGCTGCGATACCGATAGCCAGAAATACAGGCCACCACAAAGATGGCGGTCGCCACGCCGGGCGTGAGGTACAAACTCGTCTCAAGCACTGATCTCTCTCCCATTAGGCGTTTTGGCCAAGTCGCGGTACCATGGCATTGGTCACGGACTCAAGTAGACAGGAGAGACGACATGCCCACGTCCTATCAAGCCCCCACCCGCGGCGACACGCGCGAAGCAAAAAAGAGCGTTAGTCAATCCACACAGAGCAATATCAAACGCGATGCAGCGACCGTGGCCGAACTGCTTAAGAGCAAGGGGGGAACTGTGTTTTCGGTGGCACCCAGCGATACAATTGCCACGGCAGTCAACATACTGCGCGATAAGAAAATCGGCGCCCTCGTCGTGACCACATCCGACGGCGCCTTGGCCGGCATCCTGTCTGAGCGTGATATCGTCCGCAAACTCGCCGAAACGCCGGGGCAAACCCTGCCACAGCTTGTGTCCGAAAACATGACTGAGAACGTCATCACCTGCGCGCCTGACGATACACTGGTCACGGTGTTGCGGCTCATGACCGAAGGCAAATTCCGACACATGCCCGTTCTGGCGGACGGCAAACTGCAAGGCATGGTCACCATCGGCGATGTGGTCACCTATCGGTTGCAAGAGCTGGAACACGAGGCGTTGCAGCTCAAACAGATGATTGTCGGCTAGGTAGTCGCAGCCAACGGCTCTGGGAAAGGCAGCAAATTCTCAGCCAGCTATTCAACAATCTGACTGGTGACGCTGTGGGGCGCGGTAAATTAACTTGGGTTTCGGACCCAATACGCCATCACTTGGCGGCCAAGGTCCTGTTGTCATCGCCACACTAAACTTCGCGACCGTCCTCAGCGCATAAAAAAGGGCGGCGCGCCAGTTGCACGCCGCCCTTTGGTCTGTCCGCTTTTAGGGCAGCAAGACCGTATCAATCACGTGGATAACGCCATTAGAGGCCTCGATATCAGCCGCCGTCACCGTCGCGTTTTCGACCGTAACGCCGCTGCGCCCATCGATATGTACCGATGCGCCGTTCACAGTCGCCACGCTGAGACGCTGGCCCGCCAGATCAGCGGCCATCACTTTGCCCGGCACCACGTGGTAAGTCAGGATCGCGGTCAGCTGGTCCTTATTTTCCGGTAGCAGCAGCGTATCTACTGTGCCCGCAGGCAGAGCTGCAAAAGCCTCATCTGTCGGCGCGAAGACCGTAAACGGCCCCTCGCTTGACAACACACCCGCCAAATCAGCGGCCCCAACGGCCGCCACAAGTGTGTTAAACGATCCAGCCGATTGCGCGACTTCGACGATATTAGGCTCAGATGGCGTCATCATTTCAGCGCAGCCGGATACGGCCAAGGCACCAGCCACAACAGTGGCTTTCAATACGAGCGACAATTTCATTGGTATTTCCTTTAATTCTTTTTCCACCCTGCGTGTGCAAAATACACACGACTAACAATCCAAAATGCATCGACTTGAAAAAAAGGCAAGAAATTTGTGGAAATTTTGCACACAAGCAGTGATAACACCCAGATGACGCCAGATCCCTTTACGAAGAGTTCCCTGTTTGAGCAGGCCGTACGCGCGATCTTGCGCCCATTGGTTCGGGCATTGATTGCCCAAGGTATAACCGCGCCCGCGTTTTACCGGATCATCAAGCAGACATATGTCGAGGTCGCCACCGACGCCGCGGGCGATGCTGCCACCGACAGCCAAGTCAGTGTGATGACCGGTGTACACCGCCGCGATGTCAAAACCCTGCGTGCTGCGGACACCGACGCAGATGCAAGCGTCGCGCGCAAATCCTCAACGCTGGCCACGGTGGTCGGCCGCTGGATCACCCAGCCGGACCTATCAACCCCGACGGGTGCGCCCAGCCCCCTGCCCCGCAGCGCGGCCAGCCCGCCCAGCTTTGACCACCTCGTGCAAAGCGTCAGCCGCGATGTGCGCCCCCGCGCGGTTTTGGATGAGTTGGAGCGTCAAAGCATCGTCAGTGTGGATGCCGACGGCTTGGTGCATCTAAACCCGGCGGCATTGGTCGGACCCGCCGACCTGGACCAAAAGCTACACTTCTTTTCCGAAAACCTTGGCGATCACATGAATGCCGCGGTTGAAAATCTATTGGCCGATGGCCAGTCACCATTCCTTGAACGCGCCGTATTTTACAACCATCTTACAAAGACGTCAGTCACGGCCATCGAACAGGACGTGCGCACCATTGGAATCAAAGCTTTGCAAGACATCAACACCCGCGCAGCGCACCTGCAAAATGCGGATAAAACAGACCCAGACGCCACTATGCGATTTCGGTTTGGCGTTTTCTTGTATTCGGATGATGATGGTCCGGCGGACAATATTTCAGACCAAAAGGGTTTTCCACGATGACCCGCAGCAGCCATACTCGACGCTTTATTCTCGGTGCAGGCGCCGCGGGCGTCTTTTGGCCCAGTGCAGCTTTGCCTGCCCCTGCCCAGCCCCGCCAATCTGAGGGCGGTATCGGCGGCACCGGGATTGTCGGCATCCTGACGGAGTTTGGCAGCTTGATCGTTGCGGGCCGCCGCGTGGCGACGGACGACCTGACCAAATATTCGGATGGATTTGGTGAAATCACGGCCCGCGATATCGCCATTGGCGATAGCCTGACGGTTGAGGCAGGCGGTCCCACGGATAGGCTGACCGCGCGGCGCGTCCACGTCACCCATCCGCTGGTCGGTGAGATCACAGCAATCGCCAACGGTGGCCGAGAGCTGACGATTTTGGGAACCACGGTGAAGCTGGCGCGGCCCAACCGGCTTGCTCGGATCGGCCAGCGCGTGGCTGTTTCAGGTCTTTGGCGCGGCAATGCTGTTGAGGCAAGCGGCCTCACGCCCGCGCGGGATGCGCGCGATCTAGTCTCAGGCACCGTCGACCGGGCGGGGTTTGCCACGACCGTGTCCGGCGTCCGCGTGAGCGGGACCGGCATTCAACAGCTTGAGGACGAAGGCTTTGGCAGCGTTGTGGGCCGCTATGACCCCAATACCGGCCTGATGCGCAGCCAGCGCGCTGTAACCGCGCGTTTCACCGGGGCCGCTGGCCCGCTTAAGCGCCTCGCGATTGAGGGCTATCTGGAACAGACGCGCGCCGCACCCGGCTACCGCGTCGCGGGGCTGGGCCACAGTTTTGCGCGCAATATCGACCTTAGCCCCTATGCGCAGGGGCGGACGTTGTTTTTGGGCGACTACACCGGGCTCTTTGCCGCCCGCGAGGCTTTGGGTCTGCCCGAGGATCCGACCGCACGTGCCCAGATCCTCGGCGCATTTGCACGCTAAAAGACACGAACCTTAGCGCAGACCAACCAAGCCCACAGCCGTTGTGCCCGAGGCATGCACACGCGCCAAACGGAACGGATAGGCCACGCCTGCACGCAGGCCTGCCAACGTCACGGTCGTGCCTGAGATAAAGGTCACGCGCACGTCGCCGTCGCCGCCTACGTAAAGCGCGCGCGTGGCATGGGACAGGTCAGCCGTATCACTCGGTGTGATTTCTTCGGCATTCTGGGCGGGACTATCGAGACCGGATTGACCTTTATATTCGTCAAAATCGTCAAGCATTGGATATCCTTCTTGGAACATGGGGGATGCGTTAAGTGCACTGAGACAGCGCCAAAAACCACCGAACCAAGGGGTGTTGCCTATTCTACGATCCTGCGTGCGCTGCGGCCCCGAGGCTAGTCTTGCAAACGATGCGCCAAGGTGCGCTGACGCTCTAGCAGCTTGGGCATATCCACGGTGGTGACATGCCCGTCCGCCACAACGCGGCGTCCCTCAACAAACAGATCGCGGACCTGTTGTGGTCCCGCCAACAAGAGTGCACCCATGTCCCATGACCCTGCCGCCGCGACGCTGCGCATATCCCAAACGGCGATATCCGCGCGGAAACCCGGGGCCAGCTGACCACAATCAGAGCGGCCCAACACCTCGGCCCCGCCCCGCGTCGCGAGGCGTAGCGCTGCGTGTGCCGACATCGCATCGGCCCCACGTGTGACCCGCTGCAACAGCATCGCTTGCCGGGCCTCGGCCACCAGCGATCCGATGTCGTTGCTCGCCGAGCCGTCCACGCCCAAACCCACTTTGACGCCCGCGTTTTGCATCTCCACCAAGGGGGCAACGCCGGACCCAAGCCGACAGTTAGAACAAGGGCAATGCGCCACGCCTGTCCGGCTCCTTGCAAACAAATCAATCTCTTGCGCGTCGAGCTTCACGCAGTGTGCGTGCCAAACATCATCCCCGGTCCAGCCCAAATCTTCGGCGTATTGCCCGGGCCGACAGCCAAATTTCTCAAGCGAATAGGCAATGTCTTCATCATTTTCAGCCAAGTGCGTGTGCAGCATCACGCCCTTGTCACGCGCCAAGATCGCCGCGTCCCGCATCAGATCGCGGCTGACCGAGAACGGTGAGCAAGGCGCAACACCAACCCGCACCATCGAACCCGGGCGCGGGTCATGGTGGGCATCAATCACGCGAATGCTGTCCTCGATAATCGCGGCCTCGTTTTCAACCAACGCGTCCGGGGGCAAACCGCCGAGGCTTTCACCGATGCTCATGGCGCCTCGGGTCGGATGGAACCGCAATCCGATGTCAGAAGCCGCAGCAATCGTATCATCCAAACGGCTGCCGTTGGGATACAAATACAGATGGTCAGACGACAGCGTGCACCCCGACAGAGCCAATTCAGCCAGCCCAACCTGCGCCGAGACATACATCTCTTCGGGACCAAACCGCGCCCAAATCGGGTACAGCGTCCGCAGCCAGCCGAACAAAAGCGCGTCCTGCGCCCCCGGGACGGCGCGCGTCAGGGTCTGGTACAGGTGATGATGCGTGTTCACGAGGCCGGGTGTCACCAAACACCCCTCAGCGTTCAGCACATCCGCCCCGGGCCCCGGCTCCAGCCCAACGCCGACCTCGGCAATAACGCCATCCTTGATCCGCACGTCAGCGCCATCAAGGCGCAGATCCGCGTCATCCATCGTTAACAAGCGGGCGGCGCCCTTGATCAAAGTCTCACAGGGCATTGGAAATCACCTCTAGGGCTGCGGAATGAAGTTCAGGCGTTGCGGCTGCGATAATGCGCCCGCCTTCGTGGGCCGGCTGACCCGACCAATCTGTGACGATACCGCCAGCGGCTTGCACCACGGCGATTGGGGCTGCGACGTCATAGGCGTTCAACCCCGCCTCAATGACCAAATCCACATGGCCCGCCGCAAGCAATGCATAGGCGTAGCAGTCCATACCGTAGCGGGTCAGTTTGCACTGCTTGGCTACGGCGTGAAAGGCGCGCGCCTCCGCGTCCGTGCCTACTTCGGGAAATGTCGTCAGGATCGTCGCCTCCGACAGGGTCCGTGTGTCGGACACAGCCAAGGTGGTCTCCCCCGTCGGGCCCACACAGCGCGCAACGCCAAACCCGCCCTCAAACCGCTCTGCGATGTAGGGCTGATCAATAATTCCGTAAATTGGGCCGGAAGCGTCTTGCAGCGCGATCAGCACGCCCCACGTCGGCGTCCCTGATATAAACCCGCGCGTCCCATCAATCGGGTCAAGGACCCACGTCAGGCCACTTGTGCCGGGCTTTGCACCCTCTTCCTCGCCCAAGATGCCGTCATCGGGACGCTCCTGTGCAAGAACCGCACACATCGCGGCCTCGGCTGCACGATCAGCAATAGTGACGGGGTCAAAACCGGCGGCATCCTTGTTGTCCGCGCCTAGCCCGCGCACACGAAAATGGCGCAACGTCTCACGACGTGCAGCATCTGCCATTGCGTGGCCAACCCGTTTGAAACCGGTCGCCATGACGGGGTCGATTGTGTGGTGCATTATGAGCGGCCTTTCCACGCGGTGTCTGACGTCACGTGGGTGTCATGGGGCATCGCTAGCGTCAAGGCGCGCAACCACGCGCCGTGGCATCAAGGCCCTAGGCGGCACTCTCGGACAAGACACGCGCCAGTTCAAACAGGCGGCGGCGCTGGTTTTCAGGGATCGCATAGTACGACCGCACAAGCTCCATGGCCTCTTTGTCGCCCAAGATATCGCCGGGCGTCCCTTCGGCCACATGCGCAGGGGCGTCTTCGTCCCGCACACCTTCAAAGAAATAGCTCACCGGCACCGACAGCGCCTCAGAGATTTCCCAAAGCCGCGAAGCCGAAACCCGGTTCATGCCCGTTTCGTATTTTTGGATTTGCTGGAACTTGATCCCGACATGCTCAGCGAGCTGCTGCTGGGTCATACCCACCATCCACCGCCGATGGCGAATTCGTTTTCCGACATTCACATCCACAGGATGTTTCATCACGTCACTCCTTAATCGAGCCTTAGACACAGGAAGATCGTCCTGCCCATGCTCTCAACGTTCTGTTTCGTAAAGATCACACAACACCACCATGCGTCAGATCAAGTTTACACGCAAACTATCAAATAAAGTTTACACTTTAATAACACAGGATTGCGCCTAAGCCCGTTAACCTCTGATTCAGATAGATATTGCAAAATGCGATGCAATTTCGAAAACACTGGCGGAAAACCCACCTTACACAAGAAAATCCAATAAAAAGCACTTGTCTTTTATGATTTTCACGGCACTTTCGGCAACCCAGTGCAATTGGCAAAGGAACCGTCATGCTCGCCTATCGTATCTCGGGGACGGACCGAACCCTCACTTGTGAAGACATCCCCCGGCCAAATCCCCTCCCCGGAGAGGTCTTGGTCCGAATCACTGCTTGCGGGATGAATTTCGCGGATTTGCTGATGCAAAAGGGCACATATCAGGACACGCCCGCCCTGCCCTTCACGCCCGGCCTCGAAATCAGCGGCGTGATTGAGACCCTTGGCCCCGACACCGACGGCCCCGCACCCGGAACGCGTGTGGCCATTTTTGGGGGTCAAGGCGGGCTGGCGGAATGGGGCTGTTTTCCAGCCAATCGCTGCGTTCCAATTCCCGATAGTATGACCGACGAACAGGCCGCAGGTTTTCAGATCGCATACGGCACAAGCCATCTCGCGCTGACCCACGCCGCCCGCCTCAAACCCGGTGAGCGGTTGGTGGTTTTGGGGGCTGCGGGGGGCGTTGGCCTCACTGCGGTCGAAATAGGTGCGCAACTCGGGGCCGAGGTGATCGCCTGTGCAAGAGGTGCCGACAAACTGGCCGTGGCCAAGGCCGCAGGCGCGCACCACCTAATCGACACCGACACGCAGGACATTCGCGAAACCGTCAAAGCGATTGGCGGCGCCGACGTCGTGTATGACGCAATTGGCGGTACGCAATTCACCGACGCCTTTCGCGCGACCAACCCGGGCGGGCGCATGTTGCTGATCGGTTTTGCCAGCGGCGATCTGCCCGAAATCAAGCCAAACCATATGCTGGTCAAAAACATCTCGGTTCACGGGCTGTATTGGGGCGGGTTGCTCAAAACGAGCCCATCGATTGTCACCGACAGCCTCGCCGCTTTGCTAAAAATGTTTGAGGCCGGACAAATCACACCGCACATCAGCCACGTCCTACCGTTCGACCAAGTCCCCGAGGCGTTGGATCTGCTTAGGACGCGGCGCTCAACCGGGAAGGTCGTGGTCCGGACGATCCCATAACGTCCGGATATACCGTGCGTAGAAGTTGCTTCATGCCCTCGGCGGCCGGACCATCAAAGCCGCGCCGCACATACATATTGATGTTGTAATCCGCCAATTCCGGCAGGACGCCACCATGCGAAATCGGCGCGACCCCCTCGGGCGCCGTGCCCAGCAACAGAGCATGCACGCCAATGTCGGCGGCCAAGATTGCCTCAACTGCGCGGATGGATTTGGTCGAGACCGCATTAACCCACGGAATGCCCGCTCGATCCAAGGCCTCAACCACCTGACCCTTAAAAATACAATTGTCCTCAAACGCCAAAGGGAGTGGGCGATGCCGCCACGCCGCCCCGTCCGGCGCACCCACCCACGTGATGGGCACCGTCACGAGGCTTTCGCCGCGCGCGCCCTTACCCTGCTCAGTCGTCAAAATGACATCGCAAGCACCTGACTCCAACTGCTCAAGCAGGTCCAAGGTCCATGACGTGGTCAACTGCACCTTCATTCGCGGAAATTCCACCGCAAAGGCGCGCAACACCTGCGGGATCGCGCGTGGCACGATGTCGTGCGGAACCCCAAGGCGAATCTCGCCCTCAAACTCCTCGGCCGTCATTTTATCCACAGCCTCATCGTTCAACGCCAAAATTCGACGCGCATAGGACAACAATTGCTCCCCCTCCGCCGTGAGCGCCACACCCCGGCCCGCGCGATCCAAGAGCGTGACATCCAGCGCCACCTCAAGCCGCTTTAACTGCATCGAAACAGCCGATTGCGTCAGGTTCAACATACTCGCGGCACGCGTCACGCCGCCGGTTTCGGCCACCGCAGCAAAGGCCCTAAGCGCAGTTGTGTCGAGGTTTCTTGGCATATTACGCTTCCTGATGGTTCAATTCACAATCATTCGTTTTTCAAATGTAGCTGACTACGCCATATACATCAACAAATGAAATTGATGACCAGCATCACAACACAAATTGGAAAGGTTTCCCGATGGCCGACTTCTCTTGCTCCTCCCCCACCTCGTTTGCTCCATCGCGGAACCGCGCGTTTGGATTGATGGATTACATCGCCCTATGGCGGCAGCGTCGCGCACTCGCGACGATGGATGCGCGTCAGCTTGCGGATATCGGCGTCACCCCCGATCAGGCCCGGACCGAGGCCGCGCGCCCCCTTTGGGATGTGCCCTCGCATTGGCAACAATAAGCCTACGGTCAGCGGCGAAAGCCTCTTTCGAGACAAACATCGTAGTTTGATTGAAAAAAACAATCAAAACACGGGGCCTTGAGAGGCCGAAGCGCTTGAAAAGCCCGCCACTTGACCCGATATTGTGCCTAAGCGCGGCGCAATACGTGCGCCTGTCGTGAACCTTAACGCTTGGAGGAGTTCCATGGCACAATTTGAGACCCTGCGGTCCGGTGTATCCGGCGCTCGCGCGGCCGAGATCGACACCGGCTTGCGCGCCCACATGAACAAAGTCTACGGCACCATGTCGATCGGCATGCTGATTACGGCTGCTGCTGCATGGGCCATCTCGACCCTGACTGTCACATCCGATCCAAGCCAGGCGGTTGTACAGCTGGGCAACGGGACGATGCTCAACAGCTTTGGTGCATTGATCTACACAACGCCCCTGCGTTGGGTGGTAATGCTCGCGCCTCTGGCGTTCCTGTTCCTCGGTTGGGGGGCCCTGATGCGGCGCGCCAATGCGGCAACAGTCCAGCTTGGCTTTTTTGCATTCGCGTCCTTCATGGGCCTGTCGCTTAGCTCGGTGTTCCTTGTGTTCACAAGCTTTTCGATCGTGCAGACATTCCTTGTGACGGCCATCGCCTTCGCGGGTCTGAGCCTTTGGGGCTACACCACCAAGAAAGACCTGTCCGGCATGGGCACCTTCCTTGTGATGGGTGTGATCGGCTTGCTGGTGGCTATGGTCATCAACATGTTCCTTCAGTCTGGCCCCATGATGATGGCGATCTCGGCCATTGGCCTGCTGATCTTTGCCGGTCTGACCGCATATGACACACAGCGCCTGAAGTCCGAGTATGTGGCACACGCCGCACACGGCGATCAGGAGTGGTTGGACAAGGCCGCATCCGACGGCGCGCTCAGCCTCTACATCAACTTCCTGAACATGTTCCAATTCCTGCTCATGTTCATGGGCCAGCAAGAATAGATACTTGTTCTTGTGAACAGACATTAGGCCGCCCCTCGGGGCGGCCTTTTTCATGGGCGCTGGTCAGGTCATCGGCGCACAAATGCGCCGCATATGGACCGCAGGAAACCCAACTCCGCGCGCCAAAGTCATCACCACCGCAGCCACCTCTTCAAATCCACAACTGGCATAAAATGGCCGGGCCGTTAGGGTGCTATAGCACTCAAACCGAGTTATCCCCTGCGCGCGAGCATCCGCACAAATACCGGCCATGAGGCGACGCCCAAGCCCTCGCCGCACATGATCAGGTGCGGTCACCACATGGCGTATATGAGCGGTTTGCGGGGCACAGGCCCCGCCCCACGGGTCCGTATCGCTCCAACCGCCCGCCGCGCGCAACGCGCCCCGCTCTTCCAACAGAAAATAGGTATTCCCCGCCAACAGCGATGGGCGCGCCCGCGTGATCGCAGGCAGCACCGCATTGAGGGTCTGTGCCGCATAATCCGGCGCGAGCAGCACAGGATAGCTCTGCGTAAGCAAGGCAGTCACACGCAGCACATCACCGGGCTGAGCAGGTCTAAGGGAAAGGGTCATTAGCATCCACCTTTGGCATCTAAGGGCCAGCGCAGACCAAGGCCCCGAATGGGGGCCAAGCGCGGAAGGTGTATCGCAATAAAAAACCGGCCGCGCAGGGACTGCACGACCGGCTTTGTCTTGTCAGGGTTAGGCGATCTTACTTGATCTTGCCTTCCTTGTATTCAACGTGCTTGCGCGCAACGGGGTCATACTTACGTACGACCATTTTTTCGGTCATCGTGCGTGCATTTTTCTTGGTCACGTAAAAGTGGCCAGTCCCCGCCGAGGAGTTCAGGCGGATTTTGATTGTGGTCGGCTTCGCCATGGTCAGTCTCCAGAGGATCGAGGGGCGGACACATGCCGCCCAAAAACTTGAGCCTCGCTTTTACTCGGTCGCGGGGGGCTGTCAACCGCAAAGCGCGCAGATCCGCGCGTTTGCACGCTATTGACTGCGAACAACCGCCAGAAGAGCGTCTACATGACCATCTGGCGCCATCAGCGGCGACAAAGTGATCGCGCAGCGGGTCTCTGGCGCGTTCAAATAACCCAAAGTCGACTCGTACCGCGCGGGCACACCGCTTTTGGCTTGGTTCAACGCCGCCAGAACCTTGGTCTGTGTTTCGACAGGCCAGAGTGTCGACCAACTCAGCCCTGCAATTTCATCGCTGCGATCAAACCCAAGAAACGCGAGACCGTTGGGGTTCATGTATTCGATCACCCCACCCGCCGAGAGCAGCGAAACAGAGTCTGGACTGTTTTGAAAAAACGCGAGGGTGAAAGACGGACCAAACCGACGGATACGATCCAGCGCGCCTTGCGGACTGCTTGGCGCACCTTGCCAACGGCTCTGCACATCTGGGGGCTCGATGTCGCTCATCCACGTACCCTTCTGCCCGCAGGATATGCGAACCATTTGATCTAGCCATAGCGTGTGAATTCAATCAACCCCAGCGGACGCAAGGGAAACTTGCTGCCTCAAACGGTACCAAAGAGCAGAAAATGCGCGGAGGGCCTATAAGCCGGATTCTGTCTAAGGGCCACAAGGGCCCTCGAGATGACCATTCCTCTTGGCCCCAGATTGCTCTGACGCCTCTAGCTGCCAACCCGAACCTGCTGGGGCCAAGGGGCCCCGCCAAGTTGCCTTGGCGCGCGGTTCCTATTTGGCATTGCTCCCAGTGGGGCTTGCCGTGCCCGCCCTGTTGCCAGCGCGGCGGTGGGCTCTTACTCCACCGTTTCACCCTTACCCGAGCACGCTCGGGCGGTCTATTTTCTGTGGCGCTTTCCGTCGGATTGCTCCGCCCGGGCGTTACCCGGCACCGTTTCCTTGTGGAGTCCGGACTTTCCTCGGCACGTCTTGCACGCTAAATCTTGGGGCCGTGGGTTTGGCGGACCATCTGAGCCGCCGCAGACACGGAACCGAGCAATTCTCGGTGCAACACGCGCCGCGATCATCCGACCCTCCGCGCGGGTTCTCGCTACGCGCTCAGGCGGGCCTTGTGCAAGCCCCAACCGTTATGCGGCCTGTGTTTTCGTGCAAACGCCCTAGGCGCGTCGGGCTGGACGGGCAGGAAACTGCGCCGCCAACCCTGCAGCAATCGCCCGGTCCGCATCACATAAAGGCCCCGCCGCACCGGGCCGAAACCGCAGCCGTAGCGCCGACAACAGCACCTCTGGCGCCGCGTCCGCCGCATAGCCCGCGCGGTGCAGATCAGACAGCCAATCCCCCGGCGCCCCCGGATCGGGCCAAACCGCTAAGCCCTGCCGCGCCAACCGCCGCCAATCAAACCGGGCGCCCGGATCAATCTTACGCCCCGGCGCCACGTCTGAATGGCCCAACACACCCTCTGGTGGAATATCCCAGCGCGCCATGATCCCGCGCACAAGATCCTCTAGCGCGGTCATCTGCGGCTCGGAAAACGGCTGAAACCCATCGTTGGCCAGCTCAATCCCGATCGAGCGGGAATTCACATCCGCCTCACCGCCCCAAGACCCCGCACCGGCGTGCCACGCACGCATCGCTTCATCCACCAACGGCGTCACACGACCCGCACTACATATCACATAATGCGCTGACACTTGGGCCGCAGGATCGCACAAATGCCGGATTGCCCCGTCAGCCGAGGCCATCGCAGTATAATGAATGATGATAAGGTCTGGCCGCAGCCCATCTTTGCGCGGCCCAAAGTTCGGACTGCGCATAACGATCAGTTGCGCACCAGATCACGGAACGTGGCTGGGTCCCAGTCACAGGCATAGCCATCGCCATCGGGGTCCAGCCCCAGTCGGTCTCGGCTCGGCCCACCCGCAGCCAAAAACTGCTCTTGCGCGACGTCCGCAGTCCGGTAGCCCGCGCACTTAGCCTCTAGGCGCGCAGCAGCAAACGGATTGCCCCGGCGATAAAGCTTTTGCCCCACAGGGTGGCTCGCGCTCAGCGCGTATTGGATGATGTTCGGACCCGTGTCTCCCACAGGCTCAAGCTCTTTGGGGCGCACAAGTTGAAACTGCTGACGTGCAGCCGCGATGCGGGCGGCATCGGCCTCGATATCGCGTTCCGCTGCGACAACCTCAAAATCCTGCTCTTGGCTGATCTCAGGGTTGTTGCGGTTAAGCACAGGGGACTGAGGCGCGGTTTCGACCAAAGCTTCTGTCGCCTCAGCCGCGATCTGTGCAGCCGGATCAACTGGATCCAGTGGACCAACCGCTACCGGCGGCAACACCGTAGTCGGCTGTGGCGCGATCCCGGTCTGCAATTGCTGCTCACGCTCACTGCGCCCCAACGTGTCAAAACCCACGCCACTTTCGGGCACGGGCGGCGTGCAGGCCATCAAGGCCAGCACTGACACACTCAACACTATACTGCGCATTTTCGCCTCACGACTTTTGCGTGAGCTTACCACCATTTTTGCGGCTTGGCCACAAAACCGGCCGCCGTCTCAAGGGCATAAGCGGTATTGAGCAAATCCGCTTCTTCCCAAGGCCGCCCGATCAGTTGCAAGCCAAGCGGCAGGCCCTTTTCATCCAAGCCCGTTGGCACCGAAATACCCGGCAGACCCGCAAGGTTCACCGTCACGGTGAACACGTCGTTGAGGTACATCTCAACCGGATCATCCACCTTGCGGCCCAACTCAAACGCAGCCGACGGCGTGGCAGGTGTCAGGATCGCATCAACGCCAGCAGCAAAGACCGTATCAAAGTCCTGCTTGATCAGCGCGCGCACGCGCCGGGCGCGGTTGTAATAGGCATCGTAGAAACCGGCGGACAGTACGTAGGTCCCAACCATCACGCGGCGCTGCACCTCGGCCCCAAAGCCTTCGGCGCGGGTCTTTTCGTACATCTCGGTGATGCCATCACCCTGCGCCAGCGACGCGCGGTGACCAAAGCGGACCCCGTCATACCGCGCAAGGTTGGAAGACGCCTCAGCCGGTGCAATCACGTAATATGCGGGCAGCGCGTATTTGGTGTGCGGCAATGAGATATCACGGATTTCGGCACCTGCATCGCGCAGCATGGCGGTGCCGTCTTCCCACAGCTTGGCGATCTCGGCGGGCATGCCATCCATCCGGTATTCCTTTGGAATACCAATGACCTTGCCCCGGATATCACCCGTCAAAGCGGCCTCAAAATCCGGCACAGCCAGATCGGCCGAGGTGCTGTCCTTTGCATCATGACCGCACATGCCTTCCAGCATGATTGCCGCATCGCGCACGGTTTTGGTCATCGGGCCCGCTTGGTCCAGCGAGGACGCAAACGCCACAACACCCCAGCGAGAGCAACGCCCATAGGTCGGCTTGATACCCACAATCCCCGTGAACGCCGCAGGCTGACGGATTGAGCCGCCCGTATCGGTTCCCGTGGCCCCCAAACACAAATCAGCCGCCACCGCAGAGGCAGAGCCCCCAGATGAGCCACCAGGCGTCAAAGCCGCGTCCGAATTGCCCGCACGCCACGGGTTCACGGCGTTGCCATAGACCGACGTCTCGTTGCTGGACCCCATGGCGAATTCGTCCATGTTCAGCTTGCCCAACATCACCGCACCCCGGTCAAACAACTGACCAGACACAGTGCTCTCATACTCGGGCTTGAACCCTTCTAGGATACGGCTGGCTGCTTGGCTCGGTACACCTTTGGTGCAGAACAAATCTTTGATCCCCAACGGGATACCGCACAAGCTGGGCGCGTCACCTTGAGCAATTCGCGCATCCGCACTCGCCGCTTGCGCGCGCGCCACATCAGGCGTGTTGTGCACAAAGGCACCCAACTCACCGGCGGTCTCTATTGCGTTCAGACAGGCGTCCGTCAGCTCGGCACTGGTGGTTTCGCCAGCGCGCAGGGCATCCCGTGCCTGCGCAATCGTCATCGTGTTGAGATCAGACATTATTCCACCACCTTCGGCACGGCAAAAAATCCTTCGCGCGCATCGGGCGCATTGGCCAAAACGGCCTCTTGCTGGCTGCCATCCGTCACCACATCAACACGCCGCGGCAGACGCATGGGCGTCACGGACACCATCGGCTCCACGCCTTCAACGTCGACCTCATTCAACTGCTCGATAAAGCCGAGGATTGCGTTGAACTCACCAGCAAGCGCCGGAAGGCGCTCTTCGGGCACGGCGATCCGGGCGAGCTTCGCCACCTTGCGTGCGGTTTCAATATCGATGGACATTGGCGCCCCTTTGCATCTGTTTGGCCTCGTTTCGCCCCCGTTTAGCCAGCGCTTGGCCGCTCTGCAAGGTGGCGACGCAGAACCTCAATCATCCAGCCCAACATAAGTCCGTTCAACAGGTGCCAAAGAAAGTGCGTCCCGACCGGAATAGCCGCGCAAACCGCCATATCAACCGACCGCGCCATCAACGACACAACCAACACCCCGGCCCCCACGGCCATTCCCATTGCGACACGCGGCAAGCGCCGGCGCAACGCCCACGCCTCCAGCGCAATCAGCAAAGCCACCGGCCAATACCCCGCCGACACATGAAAAAACGGAAGCGCGGAAAACAGTGGCGTCAGGACAGCGGCAAACGGCAAGAACCCAAGCGCGCTCACCCCGGCCTACCCCCACGAAAGACCCCAAAAATAGCGATGCGCCGCCCAAATGTAGCAAAGGATAAACAGCCCAATCGGCGCAACATCCGCGATCATCGCCCAAACGGTCGCATGGGTATGAAACAGAAAACTACCAACACCAATCGCAGCCAACACACCGCTCAAGGCCCGACAAACCGGCTGGGGCGCGCGCCGCCACATCACCAAGGCGGCAACCAAAAACGCGCCATTGCTGACCGCATTGATCGGCTCGGCCCAAAACGCAGGCCCTATCCGCTCGCAATAGATACCAATCTCACGCATGAGCTCCAAAATCCGGCGCTCCTTTGTTCAAAAAATACTCAAATACCGCCCTGAGTTTCCGGCTCACTGCTGGCAGCGGTCTCCAGACGTGGCAACCGCACTCCGCGCGGCAGGCTCGCCTCAGCGGAGGGATGCACCACCTCCGAAGGATCACGCCCCAAAACGCGCCGCCGCCGGGCGAGGAAAAACTTGCCGAAACCACGCGTACTGCCCGCCGAAGGCGCGGTCGCGTCCTGCGGGAACCGACGCGCCCACTGCGCAGGCAGCGGCAGCCCAGTGGCCTCCATCTGCTCCAACATCCACACCAGCGGTACATTGCCCAAACCGCGCGCGGGGGCGAACTCGCCGATATGCCCGCCCACATCCCCGTGGCTGCCCCTAAACCAAACCTGTTTCACGTCATCCAAACGGTGCTCAGGCACCTCCCACAGCTGCGGGGCATAGGCCAACCGGGTCTCATCCATCGCAAGCGCATGAAACCCGCGTCGCACCGATCGCCCCAATACGTTGGAATGAAACTCATGTACCGCAGGCGCGAACCGCCAGACCAACGGCCAGCGAATGCCCAGCGCGCGCACCGTATCAAACACACAGACTGCATCAATCTGCACCTTGGGTACGCAATGCTCTGCCGCAAACGCCCGCGCCTCGGCGCTATCGGGACGATGACGATAAAGGTCATAGACCTCCTCCAGCCGCCCATGGTTCACCGCATCCGCACGCAACAACCCGATGCGATTGATCAGCCCCGCCAAGGCACGCACGCCGTAAGCCCCGCGCGAATACCCGACAAAGTAGATCTGATCCCCGGGGTGATACCGCTCCGCCAAAAAGCCATAGGCGCGCTTGATCTGACGGTTGATCCCGACACCGGCCATAACCTCATGGCCTCGGCGCCATCCGCGCCACTGGATCCCCGGCTCGTAGTATAGGCACAGCCCCGGGACCTCTTGCAGCAGCCGCCAAATGCGCGCCACGTTGGTCTCAAGTCCCGGTGTCAGCGACGACATAGTCCCGTCCAGCAACACGACATGGATTTGCGCTTCGGGCGGACCCTCGGCGCTTGGGGCGTGGCGCGTCTTGAGCCAGCCTCGGAGCCTGTCACTCAGCCGCAATCGCGCGCCCCTCGGCCTCCCGCAGCATGGCCCACATGCGTGCGGGCGTGAACGGCATATCTACCTTGCGCAGACCCAGTGGCCACAGCGCATCCAGCGCCGCATTACCAACCGCGGCTATCGCGCCCACGGTGCCTGCCTCACCACAGCCCTTCATTCCCAGCACATTGGCCGTCGAGGGCACGGGTTCAGAATAAAATGCAATCATCGGAAGATTATCGGCGCGTGGCATCCCGTAGTCCATGAACGTCGCCGTGAGCAGCTGACCGCTTTCGTCATAAACCACCGCCTCGCTAAGGCACTGCCCCACGCCCTGCGCCACACCGCCATGCACCTGCCCCTCCGCCAGCATTGGGTTCATCAGATTGCCGAAATCATCGACCACAGTGTATTTTTCCACCGTCACGACCCCGGTGTCTTTGTCGATTTCCAATTCACAAACGTGGCACCCGTTGGGAAAGCTGCGTCCGGGCAAGGTTGTCGTCTCGGAGGTGCGTAACAAGTCCTCACGCCCCGCAGCGCGCGCTTCATCCGCGGCCTCTAGCACTGTCATCACCCGGTTGGACCCGTCTGAGCGGAAGCTGCCTTCCCCAAAGCTGACGGTGTCTGCCTCGACTTCCAGCAAGTCTGCCACAAAGGGCGTGAACCGCGCGACCACCGCCTCAGAGGCGGCCTTGGTCGCGGTGCCTTGCGTCGTGACCGAGCGGGATCCGCCCGTGCCGCCGCCCTTGGCGATGCGTTTGCTGTCGCCCTGCACGATTTTGACGTTCTCGGGCGGGATACCCAGCCATTCGTACACAAACTGGCTATAGACTGTTTCGTGGCCCTGCCCGTTCGATTGGGTGCCAACATACAGCGTCGCGATGCCCGGCTCTTCAAAAGCCACCATTGCGGTTTCTTCTGGATTCCCAAGGATCGACTCGATGTAATAGCAAAGCCCCACGCCGCGCAGCTTGCCCTCCGCCTCAGAGGCGGCGCGCCGGGCGGCAAAGCCCGCCAAATCGGCTTCCTGCTCGGCACGGCTTAGGACGCGGTCAAAATCACCGACGTCATAAATCTCACCCACGGCGCTGGTGTAGGGGAACTTTTCGGTCGGGATGAACGATTTACGGCGCAGCGCAAGCGGGTCAACGCCCAACTCCCGCGCGGCATAATCCATCGCCCGCTCCAGCACATAAATCGCCTCAGGCCGTCCCGCGCCCCGGTACGCATCCACCTGTGTGGTGTTCGTATAGACCCCCACATTGCGCATGAACACGTCGCGCACATCGTACACGCCGGGCAGCACTTTCGCGAACAACTCCGACTGGATGAACTGCGCATAGCCCGAGTTATACGCCCCCAAATTCGCAACTGAATCCATGCTGTAGGCCGTCAGCTTGTGATCGGCATCAAAGCCAAGCCGGGCGGTGCAAATCAAGTCGCGGCCCGCGTTGTCCGACAACATGCTCTCGGTGCGTTCCGCCATCCAGCGCACGGGCCGGCCCAACGCATGGGTCGCATGGGCAACGATGAACGTCTCGGGATAGCTCATGGCCTTCATCCCAAAGCCACCGCCCACGTCGGGGTTCGTCACGCGGACCTCATCCTTGGTGAACCCGAGGAACTTGGCAAGGTCATCGCGTGGCCCCCAAACACCCTGCCCGTTCACACACACGTGGATGCCGCCATCCTCAATCTCGGCAAAACAGCCGCGTGGCTCTAGCGAATTGGCGATAATACGCGTGTCATCCACAGTCAGCTCGACCACATGCGCCGCCGCCTCAAAGGCCCGGTCCACGGCGTCCGCATCGCCCGTTTCCCACGTGTAGGCGACATTGCCCGGGGCCTCGGCGTGCAGGTCCACCCCGCCGCCCGGCGCCACGTCCAATTTGACAGGCAGGCTCTCGAAGTCAAAGACAATCAGCTCCGAGGCCGCTTTCGCTTGGTCCAGAGTCTCAGCCACCACAAAGGCCACAGGCTCGCCCACAAAACGCACGCGTCCCTCGGCCAACAATGGCCGCTTGGGCGCAGCACCTTTGACACCATCGCGGTTCTTGATGATCGAGGCGCTCATAGCTGTGTCCCGCCCTGCGGCGGCCAAATCTTCAGCCGTCAGCACCATGACCACGCCGGGGGCCGCGCGGGCCGCGCTCACGTCAAGGGTGGTGATTTCGCCATGCGCCACAGAGGATCGGAACACGAACCCAAACAACGCATCACGCGGGGCAATGTCATCGACATACTGCCCGCCCCCCGTCAACAACCGTAGGTCCTCGACCCGGCGCATCGCTTGGCTGGTTCCAAATCCGCTCATGAACGTTCCTCCTGCGTTGTGACTGACAGTAGGAAAGCCCACAGGGAAGTCCAGCACAGCGGCCTGCTTTGGCGCAAAATTCTTGGGTTTTTGCACATGCACGCCGCTCACCCATACAGCCCGCGCGGATCGGTCGGCACGAATGCCCCAAACGGACCACCACAACAAGGGCCCGCACGGCAAAACAGCACGCTAAACCGCCCCCATCCCCCGCACAGGCACGCCCGACCCAGACCAGCGGCTTGTGACGCCTTCGCGGTTGCGCTATTTGCCACGCGAAACCGTGAGGAAAGAGCCCGATGTCGATGGAAAAAACGTTCAATGCCGCTGAGGCCGAAGCCCGCATTTCCGCCAAGTGGTTGGCCGAGAAATGCTTTGCCGCTGGCGCCAACTGGGACGGAGCCAAGGACAGCTTTTCCATCGTGATCCCGCCCCCGAACGTGACCGGCTCCCTGCACATGGGGCACGCGTTCAACAACACGTTGCAAGACATTCTGGTTCGCTGGAAGCGGATGCAAGGTTTTGACACCCTCTGGCAGCCCGGCACCGACCACGCGGGCATCGCAACCCAAATGGTGACAGAGCGTGAGATGGCCGAAAACGGCGAACCCACTCGCGCCGAAATGGGCCGTGAGGCGTTTTTGCAGCGCGTCTGGCAGCAAAAAGCCAAATCGCGCGGCACGATCATCGGCCAGTTGCAGCGCCTAGGTGCGTCCTGCGATTGGGACCGTGAGGCATTTACGATGGGTGGCGCTCCCGGTGACCCCGACGCAAGCGAGCAAAACTTCCACGACGCGGTCATCAAAGTCTTTGTTGAGATGTACAACAAAGGCCTGATCTATCGCGGCAAACGTTTGGTCAACTGGGACCCCAATTTTGAGACCGCGATCTCGGACCTAGAGGTCGAGAACATCGAAGTCGCGGGCCACATGTGGCACTTCAAATACCCCCTCGCGGGCGGCGCGACCTATGAATACGTTGAAAAGGATGAGGACGGAAACGTCACCCTCCGCGAAACACGCGACTACATCTCGATCGCGACCACGCGGCCCGAAACGATGCTGGGCGACGGCGCCGTAGCCGTGCACCCATCGGATGAACGGTATGCGCCAATTGTTGGAAAACTCTGCGAAATTCCTGTCGGGCCCAAGGAACATCGCCGCCTGATCCCGATCATCACCGACGACTACCCCGATCCCGATTTCGGCTCGGGCGCGGTAAAAATCACCGGTGCGCACGACTTTAATGACTACGGCGTGGCCAAGCGCGGCGGCATCCCCTGCTACCGCCTAATGGACACCAAGGCCGCGATGCGTGCCGATGGCGCGCCCTACGCTGAAGCCGCAGCCATCGCCCAAGAGGTCGCAGATGGTAAGCGCACACTAACCGAAAGCGAAACCGACGCCCTCAACCTCGTGCCCGAAGATTACCGCGGCATGGACCGGTTCGCCGCGCGCGATGCCGTTGTCGCCGCCATCACGGCCGAAGGCCTCGCGGTCATGACGACCGAGACCGTCACGGATGAGGACGGAGCCGAGCAAACGCGCGCCATACCGATGGTCGAAAACAAGCCCATCATGCAGCCCTTTGGCGACCGCTCCAAAGTCGTGATTGAGCCGATGCTGACCGACCAATGGTTCGTCGACGCCGAACAAATCGTCACCCCCGCACTGGACGCGGTCCGCGACGGTACCGTCAAAATCCTGCCCGAAAGCGGTGAGAAAACCTACTACCACTGGCTCGAAAACATCGAGCCGTGGTGCATTTCGCGCCAATTGTGGTGGGGGCACCAAATCCCGGTGTGGTTCGATGCCGATGGCAACCAATATTGCGCCACCACCGAAGCCGAGGCACAGGCCCAAGCTGGCGCGGGCGTTGCCCTCACGCGCGACCCCGACGTCCTCGACACCTGGTTCTCCTCGGGCCTGTGGCCCATCGGCACGCTCGGCTGGCCCGAACCCACCCCCGAGATGGAGAAATACTTCCCCACGTCCGTCCTTGTGACCGGCCAAGACATCCTATTTTTCTGGGTCGCCCGGATGATGATGATGCAGCTTGCGGTCGTGGACGAAATCCCCTTCCACGAGGTCTACCTCCACGGTCTTGTCCGCGACGCCAAGGGCAAGAAGATGTCCAAATCCGTGGGCAACGTGGTCGACCCGCTGGACGTGATCGACGAATTCGGCGCCGATGCACTGCGGTTCTCAAGCGCAGCGATGGCGGCCTTGGGCGGTGTGCTCAAGCTGGATATGGAGCGGATCAAGGGCTACCGGAACTTCGGCACCAAACTGTGGAACGCCGCCCGCTTTGCGGAACTGTATGAGGCCGTCGGCGCGGACGCCGCCCCCAAAACGACCCAACCCACGCCCGAGGCCACCCTCAACAAATGGATCATAGGTGAGGTCGGCCGCACCCGCGAAGCCGTCGATGCGGCCCTTGCGGATTACCGGTTTAACGATGCGGCGAACGCGCTTTATGCTTTTGTCTGGGGCACTTACTGCGATTGGTACGTCGAATTCTCAAAGCCCCTATTGCAGGGTGATGACGCGGCCGCCAAGGCTGAAACCCAAGCCACCCTCGCGTGGGCGCTGGACCAATGCATCCTGATGCTGCACCCGATCATGCCGTTCATCACTGAGGACCTCTGGGCCCAAACCGCCCAGCGCGACACGATGTGTGTGCACGGCGCTTGGCCCACCGTCGGGGCCGAGGCTGTCGATCCACAGGCCGACGCCGAAATGAACTGGGTCATTGGTTTCATCGAAGGCATCCGCTCCGCGCGCGCGCAAATGAACGTGCCTGCTGGGTTGTATATCCCCGTGGTCCGTCTAGAGGCCGACGCCACCGCCCGCGCGGCCTATGCCAACAACAAGGCCCTGATCGACCGGATGGCCCGGATCGAAAGCCTGACGGACGCCGACACCGCCCCCAAAGGCGCGATCTCGGTGGCTGTGGGGGCTGCCAGCTTTGCCCTGCCGCTCAAAGACATCATCGACGTCGACAAGGAACGCGGCCGGCTAGAGAAGAACCTCGGCAAGTTGGACAAAGAGATCAAGGGCTTGTCGGGCCGGGTCAACAACCCCAAGTTCGCCGTTTCTGCCCCCGCCGAAGTGGTCGAAGAAGCCCGTGCAAACCTTGCCGCCCGTGAGGGAGAGGCCGAGGTGGTGCGCGCCGCCCTTGCCCGCTTGGCCGAGATCTAACAGCGCATCATCCGGGCGGCGGGTCACACGATCCGCCGCCCGCCTCCAACGCACACGGGGCCAATTCAAACGGGACCAACGCACACGCACCCGTGAGCAGAGGTGATTTGTCTCCCGCCGCGGCCAAGGGCATCTAGGGTTCAACGACACATGTCATTTGATCTCTTGTTAAGGACACATCCTCATGCCTCTCACGCGCCGCACTTTGCTCATCGCTTCCGCAGCCTCCCTCGCCACTGTCTACGGCATCCAATCCGTCATCGCTGATACCGGCGATCTGGGCGGGCTGATCTACAAAACCTCCGACGGGATCGCCATAGACGGCACCGACACCGTGGCCTACTTTACCCAAGGCAAGCCCGTTGCGGGTTCCGCCGAGTTCACCCACGACTGGCAAGGTGCGACATGGCAGTTCGCCTCTGCCGAGAATCGCGATCTGTTTGCAGCCGACCCCACCGCCTATGCCCCCCAATACGGCGGCTACTGCGCCTGGGCCGTGGGTGAGAAAAACAGCCTCGCCTCCACCGAGCCAGAGCGTTGGGCCATCGTAGACGACAAGCTTTACCTAAACTTTAACCGCGGCGTGCAGCGTCGCTGGGACAAGGATCGTGCAGGCTTCATTGCCCAAGGCGATATCAACTGGCCCGATCTGGTGGCCGGAAACTCCTGACCCATGCAACACGCGCCGCGACCCACCACTGGGCGCGGCGTTTTTATTTGTAACCCACACGCGCGTGCCGAACTGCATTCCCCTGCGGCAGCACCTCAACGGACCGCACCAAGATAATCTCACACCCCGCAGGGAACCCATCGCTGCGCACCCGCGATGAGGTCCAAGGCCGCAGCCCATCACCCGTCACGCTGACCAAGTAGCCGCGTATTTGCACGGCCTGCCCCACCTTAACCGTCATCAGTGCCGCTTTGACCGCGGCATCGACCGGGATCACATGATTGTTCGTTACCAGATGATCCCAATCGTGGGGCATCGTGCGGGTGTCGTCCGCCTGAAATCGTATCATCCGGGTGCCGGTGCGATACCGTACCCGGGCGTCATATTCCGGGTCTAACAACTCTCCGTAAATTATTCCTAAATCCAACGGTGAGACCTTTGCCACCGCATCAAACCTGTAGGGTTTGCGCGTCACGACCCGTCCCGTCAGGACATAACTCTCAAGGATTTCAGCCGTAAAGCCTGCTCCCAGATCGACCGAAACGTTCTGAATATCGACCTGCTGCGGCGCAGCCCCAAGGGGCACATCCCCGCTCACGACCGGCAGATCGCCCGTCGCCAAATCAACAGGCGGCCCCGCAAATGGCCGCCCCGCATCCACTGCCGTCAGCACCAAGCCCACAGCCACAAAACCCACCGCCAACAGGGACATATCACTCTTGTCGAACATGCCCCCACCTAGCCGGCCCCAGTGGCAAAAGTGAGGCGTAAGCCCCCCTAATCCATCCAAACATATCCCCATAAACGGCCCGCTTGGGACAAATAAAAGCCGGATTCCGGCCCATACTCAAAACCGTCACGTAGCGACAAACCGGGGACAATCCGATGACCATGCACCAACCGACCCTTCGTCCGGCCTACCCTGCCCCGCTCCCGCGCAAGCTGGTCTCGCTGCTGGTGCCCGTATTCAACGAACAAGAAGCAGTCTCAGCCTTTTTGACCGAAATCGACCGCGTCTTTGCGCCCCTGCACGCCACTTACGATTACGAGGTAATCTTTGTGAATGACGGCTCACGCGATGCGACCGAATTCGTGATCCGCAGCCGCATGGCCGACAACCCACATGTCCACCTGATCAACCTGTCGCGCAACTTTGGCAAAGAGGCGGCACTTTCTGCAGCCATCGACCACGCGCAGGGCGATGTGTGCATCCCCATTGACGTTGATTTGCAAGACCCGCCCGAGGTCATTCCCGAAATGCTAGACCTGTGGTCCAAGGGTGCCCAAATCGTTAACGCCCGCCGTGCCAACCGCACCCAAGACACATGGATCAAACGCAAGACCGCTCAAGGCTTCTACCGTGTTTTCAACGCACTCGCAGATCACAGCATCCCCCAAGACGTGGGCGACTTCCGGCTGCTCGATCGCCAAGTCATCGACGTTCTGCGCGACATGAATGAACGTGTCCGTTTCAACAAAGCTCTCTTTAGCTGGGTCGGATTCGAAACCGAAGAGGTCACCTTTGATCGCCCCGAACGCCAAGCCGGAACCAGCGCTTGGACCTATTGGAAACTGTGGAATTTCGCCCTCGACGGGATCTTCTCCTCCTCCACCGTGCCCTTGCGAATTTGGACCTACGCAGGCGGCACACTGGCCCTAATGGCCTTCCTCTATGCGGCCGTTTTGTTCTTTCGCACGCTTGTCGTTGGCATCGACGTGCCGGGCTACGCCTCAACGATGATCACCATTTTGATGTTCGGCGGGCTCAACCTTTTTGCCATCGGGATCGTTGGCGAATACATCGCGCGCATCTATTCGGAGGTCCGCGAGAGACCCCTTTACGTGCTGCGTTCCATCCATAATCCCGGGGGACAAAACTAATGGATCGAGCAGTTTTTGAGCGAATGGCCGCACAAGAAGAGGTGCATTGGTGGTTCGCCGCACGCCGCACCATCATTCGCACCGTCATTGAGCGGATGATCGACCTGCCGGACGCCCCCCGCATCCTAGAGGCGGGCTGCGGAACTGGCGGCAACCTCGGGATGCTCAGTGACTTTGGGGCCCTGCGCGCGTTTGAGTTGGACCATGACGCCCGCGCCACCGCTACCCAGAAAAGCGGCGTCGCCGTGGCCGAGGGCGCATTGCCCGGCCCCCTCCCGTTTGAGGCTGAGACCTTCGATCTGATCGGGCTTTTCGACGTTCTGGAACACGTCGAGGACCATCAGGCATCGCTGGCTGCCCTGCGCACAAAACTCGCGCCAAAGGGACGCGTCCTCATGACCGTGCCCGCGTTTCCGTGGCTGTGGTCCGCGCATGATGAACGGCACCACCACTACCGCCGCTACACCCGTGCCAGCCTAAAGGGCGTCGCGAACGATGCGGGCCTGCGCGTAGAACGCAGCTTTTACTTTAACTCCGCACTTTTCCCCGTGGCCGTCGCAGGGCGCGCAATCAAATCGGTCCTGCGCAGCGATGCCGTCGATGACGCGCTGCCTGCCCCCATAATCAACAGCGCGCTGCGCGGTGTCTTTGCCGCCGAGCGCCACCTTGTGGGGCGCCTTGCGCTGCCCTTTGGCCTCTCGCTCTGCGCGGTCCTATCCGCCGACGACGACTGATGCTAGCGGCACAACTGACACGCTTTGCCAGTGTTGGCGCGCTCGCGACGGGCGTCCATGTGGGTGTCGCGCTCGGGGCGGCACATGGCCTGATGCTCGCGCCGCAAATGGCCAATACCGCAGGGTTTTGCGCCGCCGTGCTGCTGTCGTACTTTGGGCATGGGCGCTGGGTGTTTCACACCGACCTACGCCACCGCCTCCACGGGCCACGGTTCCTCGCGACAGCGGTTTTGGGGCTTGTGGTGTCGTCGTCCATCACACAAACGATGACCGTCTGGCTCGGCGCGCCGTTTGCCCTGACGATGGCATGTGTGGCTCTCGCTGTGCCCGCCTCCACCTATTTGATGTGCAAATTCTGGGTGTTCCGGCCGGATTATTCCGCCGCCTCGTAAACCACGAGGGTGGCGCCCGTGATCGGCCGCACCAGCCCCGCACACGTGGGCGGCACCTCACCGGGTGCTACTGCGCGTACATAGTATTCCGCGCCCGTGGCCTGCAGGGTCGCGCCCATTGCCTCACACGTCCCGGCCTGCCGCTGATCCTCATCCCATAGGGCAATCGCGGGCCAGCCAATGACCTCCGCGTGCTCGGGCTTTGGGGTTAACACCTGATCAATCCGCGCGCGCGTCAGCGCAGCCTGCGCGGGTTGTGCAACGGAAAACAACTTAAAATCCACATAAGCGCTGCGCTGCGCGTAGTGCCGAAACGATGACAGTCCGACGGGGATCACAAACAGCGCATCTTGGGGCGTTTGCGCACGGATTTGCGCCAACACGTCGCGGGTCTCTGCCGGCACAAAGGGTGGCAGCGTCGCGGGCGGGAACACCAACGGCACCGCCAAGCACGCCCCCACCGCAGTCGCCCGTGGCCCCCATTCGAACCGGTGCAGACCCATGACCACGACGCCCGCCGCAAGCATCCCAGCCCCTGCCACGCTGCCGTTCACGCCCACGATCGCGGCCAAAACCACCCCGCACCCAAGGCTGGCCGCGCCCACGCCCACGCGCCACATTCCCGCGAGGGCGATCACAGGTCCTAGCACAAACAACAAAGGGGTTGAGCGGTTGGCATCTAGGATAAACAGGGCCGAGGTTTCGGCGACCCCCAGCTTATACACCACCAAGGTCACAGCGTGCAGAACCGTAAAGGCCAGCATCAGCCCGACACCAAAACGCCCCAGCCAACGATCCGTCCGCGCAACCAACGCGGTCCCGAGCCAACCGGCCAACAGATACAGCGTCGCAACCCCGATATCCCCCCACGGCGGATCGTAATGATGCGGCGCGCGAAAGCGGTAGGCATCGGTGATCAGGTCGATCTGAACCCCCTCACCGCCCGCGTCCACCAACACCCCGCGCCCCACGATCCACACAGCAGGCAACGCCGCGATCAACGCTACAAACGCCAGCGTCCAAGTCGCGCGCGGCTGCGCGAGCAACAGGCCCAGCCCCACAATCCACGCCCCGTGGATCGCGGTCATCGGCTGGGCATAGGCAGCCCCCGCCAAACACAGCCCCGCCAACACAAAACGCCGTCCCAGCGTAGCGGCAACTGCCAACAGCACAGAGGCCAAGGCCATGTTGTGATGATGGAAAAACGCACCAATCAAACCGCCAAAATCACCGCGCCCCAATCCGTCCAGCGGCCCCAACACCCCCAGCGCCAGCACTACGGGCAGCGCCAGAATCGGCGCACCGAACCCGCCAAGTGCCCCCATCACGGCCCCCGCGCACACAACGGCCAAGGCAATGACCGCCACACGGAACACAGCCTCCACGCCCGGGCCGCTCTGCCCCAACCAATAGACCCATTCGTAAACCAGCGCATGGTTGGCAAACATGCGCAGCTGGTCATCGCGGGCAAACAGTGCGCCGTTTGCTTTGTATTCAGCCAAGGGCGCATAGGCGAAATCATCGCCAAACGGAAACGGCACATGCCCCACAAGCGCATGGGCCATCAGCCCAAATGCCACGGCGAACACTCCTGCAATAAGGGGGGAACGGGTCTCCATACGGCTTTTGTGGCCGCGCGCGGGGCCTCTGCCAAGTCTGCATTCCAGCTTGCGCCCACAATCGACGGGCACGTTGACCCAGCGGCAACACTCACCACACGAAATACCAACGAAAAAGGCCAAGCCGCCCAGCAGCTTGGCCCCCAATGTTAACGCGCTCAGTCCCTACAGCATGAACTGATAGGTCGCAGGCGTGTAGCGGAACCCATCCGCGCGCGGCTCGACAAATCCGACCCCGGGGAACGGCATGTGATAGCCCAGCATCGGCAGCTTGTCGGCGGCCAACATGCCCAACACATTGCGCCGGGTCGCGGCAGCGGCGGCCTTGTCACGGTCAAACCGCACCTCCCAGTCGGGATAGCCCAGCGACCAGACATAGTGGTTGGCCAAATCCGCCGTTAAAACCAACTGCCGACCGGCGCTTTCAATCATGTAGCCCATGTGCCCCGGCGTGTGGCCAAACATCGCCATCGCGGTCACGCCAGACGCCACCGCGCCACCGTCCTCCAGAAAGGTCATCTGTTCGGCCAAGGGGGCGACTTTGGTGTCAAACCCCTCATTCCCGGTGCCGGACATCGTATCAAATTCGACCCGCCCAGTGAGGTAAGCGGCATTGGCAAACGTGGGCGTGCCATCCTCACGGGTTAACCCACCAATGTGGTCGCCGTGGGAATGAGTGATCACGACATGTGTAATCGCATCGGCGCTATACCCCGCCTGCTCCAACAGCCCCGAGATCCCCTCACCGGAAAACCCAGTATCGAACAGGATCAGCTCCGCGCCTGTGTTAACCACAGTCGGATTGAAAAAGAACTGCACCTTATCGTCAGGGATAAACGCCTGCGCAGACGCCTCTGCGAATGTCTTTTCATCGACATTCATGCCGAAAATCCCCTGCGGCTCTTCTACGGTGCGGGTGCCCCCCAATAGGGCGGTCACTTCCATCTCGCCCACGGCGAAGCGATGGAATGTGGGCTGCGTGTTGCCCAGCTTGTCGGTCATGCCTTGGGCAGACACATTGGTGGCGGCGGCACCCGCAAAGGGTAACGCGGCAGAGGCTGCCAAGGCTTGGCGACGGGTAAAGGTTGTCATGGGTTTCTCCCTCTTAAATGTCTTTCCCAAGACATAGCGCGACTGCGCCCACAGTCCCGCCCCTGATGCGCACACAAAGCCGTGACACTGGACATCGGCGCGCGCGCATGACACATCCCCGCCCAAAGGAGTCCCCCATGACCACCACCCGTTTTGCCCCTTCGCCCACAGGCTACCTGCACGTCGGCAACCTGCGCACCGCGCTGTTTAACTACCTGATCGCGCGCAAGGCGGGCGGGACCTTCATCCTGCGCCTCGACGACACCGATCCGGAGCGTTCGAAGCCCGAATTCGCAGACGCCATCAAAGAGGACCTCGAATGGCTGGGCCTGACATGGGACCGGGTTGAGACGCAATCCTCACGGCTAGACCGCTACGTCGCCGCCGCCGACGATCTGCGCAGCAAGGGCCGGTTCTACGAGGCCTTCGAGACCCCGATTGAGCTGGATCTCAAGCGCAAAAAACAACTGAATATGGGCAAGCCCCCTGTTTATGACCGCGCAGCCCTCGCGCTCAGCGACGCCGAAAAAGACGCCCTCCGCGCAGAACGCGGCGACGGCGTGTGGCGGTTCAAACTGGACCACACACGTATCGAATGGTCCGACCAAATTCTGGGTGAGATGTCGATCGACGCAGCCTCCGTGTCGGACCCTGTCCTGATCCGCGGCGATGGCCAATTCCTTTACACACTGGCCTCCGTCGTCGATGACACGGAAATGGGCGTGACACACGTGGTGCGCGGCTCGGACCACGTTACAAACACGGCCACACAGATTCAAATCATTGAGGCCCTCGGCGGCGCAGTGCCCAGCTTTGCGCACCACTCGCTCCTGACCGGCCCACAGGGTGAAGCACTGTCCAAACGGTTGGGTACACTGTCCCTGCGCGATCTTCGCGCCCGCGGCGTCGAGCCAATGGCGCTCTTGTCACACATGGCCCGCCTCGGCTCCTCCGATCCGTTTGAGCTGCGCACGTCGGTTGAAGAATTGGTCGAGAATTTCGACGTGACCCGCTTTGGCGCAGCCCCGACCAAGTTCGATGAGGACGACCTCTTCCCAATCACGGCACGCCACCTCGCGTCCCTGCCGCTAGAAGGCGTGGCCTCGGACATCGCAAACCTAGGCGTGCCCAGCGATCAGGCCGAGCGGTTCTGGCGCGTCGTGCGCGAAAACATAACGACCCGCGCGGACATGGCCGCATGGTGGGCAATGTTCCAAAACGGAGCGACCGCAATCGTGGACGACGAAGACGCCGAGTTCGTAGCAACAGCCTTCGAGCTCCTGCCGTCCGCACCCTACGACGATAGCACTTGGGGCACATGGACCGCAGCCGTCAAAGAGACGACGGGCCGCAAAGGCAAAGGCCTGTTTATGCCCCTGCGCAAGGCGGTTACGGGCCGCGAACGCGGTCCAGACATGAGCGACGTCATGGCCCTGTTCCAGATCGCGCCGCCAAGACCATAAATCCCAAAAACTCGGCCAGCGCGCTTACAAACACGTGCTGGCCCCCAATGGTTAAGATTCAATGCCGGTTTGGTCTGGAACCTTCCGAACCAGAGCAGCGATCGTTGAAGCGCCATACCCCATACAAGACACTGCTAACGTTGACCCAACTGCGCCGATTTTTGGATATTTAAGAACCAAAGAAGCGATTAACCTTAACGCGTTATTAAGATCGTTGGTGCAGGGTGAAAGGGCGGTACAGGCGGGGACGCCGATGACCGTAACCGAAGAAGGAAGGCCCTCCGGCGTAGCGGACATGCGCGCTGCGAGGGCCTGACAAACCGGGCCTGGCTTTCATGAAAAAAGGGGCGCCACAATGTGCAGCGCCCCCCTCTTTGGTTTCTAAATATCCATCGCGGCGCGCGAAGCGCGGCGCAATCCGAAGGGTCTAGCTATTCACCGCGGCCATGATCTTCGCTTTCGCGCTTTCTGCGTCTTCGCCATAGCTGATCTTTTCGAACAGCTTGCCATCCGCATCTAACACATAGATCGAGGCGAAATGATCGAGGGTGTAGTCACCATCACCCAACGGCCGCTTTTGCCAGTAAACCCGCCAACTGCGCGCCATGGCCCAGACATCCTCAGGCGTGCCCGTGATACCGGTCACTCGGTCTGACTGTGCGGTCAGGTAGTCCGACAGGAACTCAGATGTGTCCCGCTCGGGGTCTACCGTAACAAAGAACGCTTCAACATCACCAGCCGCCGGACCGAGGTCCTGGAACCATGTCTCCATGTCATAGACCGTGGTCGGGCAGATTTCGGGGCAATGGGTAAACCCAAAGAACAGCAGGCTGGGCTGCCCTTTGAACGCGGCCTCGGTGATCTCGGCGCCCGTGTGATCCACCAGAGAAAATGGCGCGCCGAACTCGACGGACGTGGCCAAGCTGCCCGCCCCCGCGCCCGAGCGGCCATCCCACACGACCCGCAACAACAGCCCAGCCGATATCGCCAGCACACAGACCGACAGCCCCAGCAGGATCGTCAACATTCGTTTCGACATGTCTCTGCCCTCCCGAGCGGTTGGCTAGTGGTGTTTGTGGCCGTGGCTGCCGTGACCGTCCGCGCCGGTCATCTCACGCACTTGATCGAGGGGCAGCACGGCGAATGGCAGTGTCACCTCGCCCGCGTTTTCGAACACCAGTGTCACATCGTGACTGACGCCCGCGTCTAGGCCCTGAGGCAGCCCCATGAACATGATGTGCAGGCCACCGGGAACCAGCTTGACCATTTCACCGGCGGGCACCGCGATGCCACCTTCGACCTCGAACATACGCATAACGTCGCCGTCCATCTCCATGGTGTGCAGCTCAACCTTACCGGCGATATCTGCGCCCACGCGGGCGGCGATCAGGGTGTCATCTGTCGCACCCATGTTGTGCAGCGTGACAAAGCCACCGGCCGCGGGGGCCGCAGGGGGCGTTGCACGGATCATGGCGTTCATCACCATGATGTCGCCAACCTTGGCCTTGGCCATTTCACCATGGCTCATGCCGACTTTGCCGGTGCTGGTCACGGCCACAGGGGCGGCACTGGCGTGCGCGCCATCGTGATGGGCAGTGGCCGGAGTGAGCAAGCCAAGGCAAACAGCCGAAGCCAGCGCAAGAGACGCAGGTTTCCACATAGGATCATCCTTTTATTTTACGCCCCAGGCGTCCGATCCGGGGCAGATGCGCGCCGCGCGGGTGGCAGTCCGCGCTTTGCTTGGGGCAGATATGGCGTGATCCCCGCAGCGGTTCAAGGGCAAAGGGACCGCGTGTCGCAGGGGCGCTGCCACGAAAAAACCGCGCCCCAAGAGGCGCGGTTTTCAATTTTCACCAGCTGATTGCTGACGCTAATTTCCGTAGGCCACCGATGGCAGCCACGTCGTCAGCGCGGGGAAGGCAAACACAATGCCCAGACCCAACAGCTGCAGCAGCACGAAGGGGATCACGCCTTTGTAGATATGGCTCAGCGACACACCGGGGGGGCACACGCCCTTGAGGTAGAACAGCGCAAAGCCAACCGGCGGTGTCAGGAACGAGGTCTGCAACGTCACCGCGACAAGGATCGCGAACCACACAACGGCGGGGTCTTGGACCTGACCAAAGCCCGGCACAGCCAGCTCAAGGCCCTGAATGATCGGCAGCATCAGCGGCATGATGATGATTGTGATCTCGATCCAGTCCAGCAAGAAGCCCAGCAGGAACACGAGGAACAAGATGAATGCCACGATCATGTAGGGGTTATCAAAGATGCCCAAGATGTGGTTTTCGATGATCTCATCCCCACCGTAGCGGCGCAGAACGAAGGCAAAGAAGTTCGCCGCGAGGAAGATACCCACGATGTAACCGGCTGTGTTCAGAGTGGAGCGTGCGACCTCAACAAAGACTTTGAAGTTCAGCTTGCGGTTCAGAACCGCCAGCATCGTGGCCCCAAATGCACCCAGACCAGAGGCCTCGGTCGGCGTCGCGATACCCGCAAAGATCGAACCCAGCACCAGCAGGATCAGGAACATGGGCGGCACAACGGCCAACAATACTTCCTTAACCACGGGCCAGCCAACCTCATCGGTCTTTTCCGGCGCAGGCATCGAGCTGGGCGAGATCAGGCCAAACACCACGATGAACGTGATATACAGCGCACCCAGTAGCAGCCCGGGGAACAGCGCCCCCATGAACAGATCACCCAGCGAAATGGCCAGCTGATCGGACATGATCACCAGCATGATCGACGGAGGGATCAAAATCCCGAGCGTACCGGCAGAGGCAATCGTCCCCGTCGCAATCGGCTTGGAGTAGTTCTGCTTCATCATCGCAGGCAGGGCCATCACACCCAGCAACGTTACCGACGCACCAATCACCCCGGTCGAGGCCGCAAGGATGATCCCGATCAGCAGAACCGTCAGGGACAAACCACCCTTCAGGCCACCAAACAGCTTTTGCATAGCGTGCATCATCCGCTGCGCCACGCCGGATTGATCCAGCATCAGGCCCATGTAGATGAACATCGGCAGCGCCACCAAAACGGGGTTCTGCACGATATTGCCGAACAGCCGTGACCCCAGCGCCCCAAGGCGTTGGTAGTCGATGCCCGTACGGTCAAACTCAATCACATCGCGGAAATTGGACCGAAACGGATCAAGGAAAATCTCTGCGATCAACACAAAGATCAGCGACACACCCACCAGCGCGAACGCCACCGGGACGCCACGGAACAGCAGGAAAATAAAGGTGAGGAACATCGCCAGCACGGCGATTTCGTTGAGGGTGACAAACGCCCCCAGGACTTCAAGGATACCCATGATATTGGAGCCTTACGATTTAGGGGCCATGGCGCGCGCGGCACCAATAAGCACAAGGGTCAAGACAAGCGCGATGGCGACGGAGGGGGCGGTCTCAAACGGACCCCACTCGATCTCATCGAAATAGTCGGCACGGGTCACTTGGCGGAAGGTCGTTCCCTCTTCGGAGGTGAAATAGATAAACCACCAGCTTGCGTAGTAGACGACCAAATTCACCAAGAACATGATCGACGGAAACGCATAGAACAACTTTTTCCACAGAACCGGCTCACACAAGGTGGCAAGGCGGCGGGTATAGGTGAACCACGCAGCAGCGCCCACAAAGATGAAGCTGACGTTCATGAAACACTTCAGCAGCCACAGGTTATGCAAACCGTTGGGGCTAGAGGACCCTTCCATGGCGGCAACACTGGCGATGGCGTAATGGATCGTCAGGTCCCAGCACAGGATCACAAACGGCAAAAACAGCCAAACCAAGCCAAAGCAGTCAATCTTGGCCTGCTTTTCGGGGGCGTAATTGTCGTAGAAAATATCCACGCGCACGTGGCCATTGGTTGTCACGGCGTAACCGATGGCGATCAGAACAGCGGCACCATACAGCCACCACTGCATGTCATCCAACCACGCTTGGTTAAAACCAGACTGCCGCAGGATAACCTGCGCCACAATGGCGACCATCAGGATCGGGAACAGCCACGCGAAAACGTTTGAAATCTGAATGATGGCGCGATCACCGGCATTGTGCGCGGCACGACCAACCTCACCGGGGTCGGAAATGGCCACGACGGGCTCTTGGTTCTCCATCTGTCTGCTCCGTGTTGCATGCCTCTTTTTTCAAGCGGGCATGGCAGGGGGTCTGATAAAAAAGGCCGGGCGGTCCGCTATTTCAGGATCGCCCGGCCCAAGGTCTTTGGCCTTAAGCCCGCGTTACCACGCGCTTAAAGGACCACGCACTTAGTTGCGTGGGCGCGGCAGGTAGATCGAGTTGCCCCAGGTTTTGTAGCCTGCGCGGTACTCTTGCAGATCGTCCCACACTTCTTTGAAGTATGCATCTTCGGACGCCAGCTCTGCAGCCACTTCGTTCCATGTGGCCTCGAATGTTTCGAGGATCTCGGGCGACCACTGTTTGATGGTCACGCCTTGGTTCTCAACGTTGTCGACCATGGCGGGGAAGTTTGTGGCTTCACCTTCTGCGTAGTTGGTCGTCAGGTTTGCCAAGCAAGCCATTTCGATCTGGTTTTGCGACATCTCATCGAGGTCTTCCCAACGATCGCGGTTGATCATCAGCTCATAGATGGTCGCGGGCTGGTGCCAACCGGGGAAGTAGTTGAACTTCGCGATGTTGTAGAAGCCCAGACGCGCGTCGATGACGGGCATGGAGAATTCGGTCGCATCGATCGCGCCACGCTCCAGCGCGGGGAAGATGTCACCACCAGCCAGCAGCGATGTGGAAACGCCAAGACGCTGCATGACTTCAGCACCGAGGCCGAAGAAGCGCATGTTCAGGCCTTCGAGGTCGGAGATCGAGTTGATCTCGTTCTTGAACCAGCCGGATGTCTCGGGTGCGGTCACACCACAGGGCAGAACGTGGACGTTAAAGCCAGCTTCGACGTACATGCGCTGGAACAGCTCCAGACCGTCGTCGTACAGCATCCAGCCAAGGAATTCGCCAGCTTCTGGGCCGAAAGGCACAGCGGAGAACAGCGATGCTGCGGGGATTTTACCCTGCCAGTAACCAGCAGTGGTGTAGGCCGCGTCTACGGAACCGGACGATACAGCGTCGAGAGCTTCGAGAGCGGGGACCAGCTCACCGGGATCGAAGTGCTCAAATTCCACTTCGGTGGAGATCGAGTTGATCTTGGCGACAAAGTCGGTGGCGCCGGTGCCGAGGATTGGCAGGTTCTTACCGAACGCTGTGGTCATCTCGAACACTTCTTGGGACTGTGCTGCGGTGCCGGTGACGGCAAGCGCGGTCACAGTGCCCAGCGCGATTGATTTCAGTTTCATGTTGAGTTCCTCCCGTGGAACATAGGTTTTGGTGAAGTTTCCTTACCGATTTGGCAAGGCGTTTACTAGGGACCGATCGCACCTAACGCATATGTCTTACGACAGTGGAATGCGCCTTTAGCGGGCCATCGTGCAGGATAATGTCTCCCCATTGCTCAGTATCAATGCAAAAATTGCGCTGATACCCCGTCCCCATGGCACTTTTAGACCGACAGACTTATCGGGTCAATTGCAGCACCCCGATAATGTTTTCGCTAACGGCATGGTTTACGCCCCCAACAGCCGCCACACCCTACGGGTTACTGGGTATGCAATCAGGGACAACCGGCTATGCACTAGGCGATAGGGTCGAATCGATCACACGTTTACGAATCGGTAATAGAGTTTAACCAATCCGCATCCGCCGCGACCGGACCCGCATCCAACCGCCAGATGTCCGCGCCCATCCGCCAGCGGGGAAAAACCTGCCGCACAAGCGGGTCATGACCCGGCACAATCAGCCCCGGCGCCGACACCAGCGACTTGAGCGTCTCGAACCCCGCCAACATGTCATCCACATCCACGACCAGCGGGAATACCTTGCCGCGGAAAACGTTCTCATAATAGTGCGCCGCATCCGACGCGAGACACAGCCACCCCGCCTGCGTGCGCACCTGCACCGCCTGCAATCCCTTCGAATGCCCCCCGATACAGTGCAACCGGACGCCATCGGCGATCTCGGCACTGCCGTCATGAAACTGCACCTGCCCCGCGAACAGCCGTTTGACCGCCTCACACACGTGATCGGCAGTGAACGGCATCCGCAGCGCGTCGTGGCACATGCAGGGGCCGGTCGCAAAAGCCATCTCAGCCGCCTGAAGATGCAGCTTCGCGTTGGGAAACAGGTGCAATCCCCCGGCGTGGTCGTAATGCAGGTGTGTGACGATCACCTCCGTCACATCCTCTGCCGCAATACCCAAGGGCCTAAGCGCCGTACGGGGGTCGATCTGGATGGGCCGGTCCCGGCGCGTGGCCTCGGGGTCGTCATATCCGGTATCGACCAAGATCACCCGCGCGCCCTGCCGCAGCACCCAGATATAATAGTCCATCTCATGCGGGGTATCGTGGGCGTCATCGAACAAAAAGCTGTCAGCACGGGTCCGGGCGTTCCGCTCCGCGTATTTGACGGCCAGGACCTCCCACGTGCCGCTTTCGCCCGTCGTCATGCCTCCGCCCCGCCTTGACGGACATTCACATAGGTCTGCACTGTCTTTTGCCGCACCATGTCCTCAATCGCTGCCGTGAACACATGGTAATGCGGCGACGCGCGGTGGGCATCAAAGCTGGCCGCATCGGAATACAGCTCATACAGCATCACCTCATTCGGGCGGCCCGGATCCGTACACACGTCAAACTGGTGGCACCCGGGTTCCAACAGCTCCGATGTCTCGGCGTTATGGCACACCAAGTCGGTGAAGGCCGCGACGGCCTCTGGTTTGATTTCGAACGTAACGACGACAGCGAACATATGTGTCTCTTTCCGGGTCTGGATTAATGTATACATTAATGTATACATTGTCGGTTCAATCAATGCCTAATCTGGCACAGCACGTGAGGCCCCATGAAATCCAATTTTGAGATCGCCGTTTTTGAAGGTGACGGCATTGGCCCCGAGATCATGGCCCCCACTGTGCGCCTGCTTGAGGGCCTCGCGCAAGCGGGCGGCTACGGCCTCCGGTTTGTGCCCTGCCCCGCCGGTGCCGCTCACTACGCGCGCACCGGGGATAGCCTACCCGCCGCCTCGCTTGAGGCCGCTGGTGCCGCCGACGCGATCCTGCTGTCCGCGATGGGTCTGCCCGATGTGCGCTATCCCGACGGGACCGAGATTTCGCCCCAGATTGACCTACGCAAACGGTTTGACCTGTTTGCAGGCGTACGGCCCGTGCGCATCACGCCGGGCACGCCCACGCCCCTGCGGCTTGAGGGCGGGCAAACCGTTGATTTCGTCCTGATCCGCGAAAGCACCGAAGGCCTGTTCCACACCCAAGGCACCGGCCACGTCACGCAGGATTACGCCGAAGAAACCCTGCGCATCACCCGCGCGACCTCGGAAAAACTGATGCGCTTTGCCGCCCGGCTGGCCACAACGCGCAAGGCCGCAGGCCACGCGGGCCATGTCACATGCGTTGATAAAGCCAACGTTTTCCGCGCCTTCGCCTTCTTCCGTGAGATTTTCGATGCGGAAATGGCCCAGCACCCGGATCTGGGCGCAGACCACGCATATGTGGATGCGACCGCATTGTGGATGGTGGACCGGCCTTGGATTTTCGACGTTATGGTGACGGAAAACATGTTCGGCGACATCCTGTCGGACTTGGGCGCGGGCCTGATGGGGGGGCTTGGCCTTGCGCCGTCCGCGGACATCGGTGAACAGCACGCGGTGTTCCAACCCTGCCACGGCTCCGCCCCCGATATCGCGGGCCGAGGGGTTGCAAACCCCTTTGCGATGATCCTGTCAGCGGCGATGATGCTGGATTGGCTGGCCGATACCCACGACGCGCCCGCCCTGCGCGCGGATGGTGCCCGCCTGCGCGCCGCCGTGGATGCAGTGGTGGCCGAGGGCCGCAATGTCACCCGCGATTTGGGCGGCACCTGCGGGACCGAGGCCGCCGCAGACGCCGTCGCCGCAGCACTATGACCCTGCGCGTTGCATGTCTGGGTGCGGGGTATTTCGCCCAACACCACCACGCGGCATGGGCCAGCATGGAGGGCTGCACACTGGTCGGCGTCGCCGATCAGGACCCTGCCCGTGCACAAGCCGCGGCCAACACCCACGGCGCGCAGGGTTTTGCCGATCTGGCCACTATGATCGCGGCCACAAGCCCCGATATCATCGACATAATTACCCCCCCGCCCAGCCACCATACAGCGGTCACACAGGCGCTGGCCGCACGCCCCCGTGCGGTGATCTGCCAAAAACCCTTTGCCACCTCGTTGGAGGAGGCCAGAGCCCTTGCGGAAGCTGCGCAAACCGCCGGTGTTCCGTTGATTATCCATGAAAACTTTCGGTTTCAGCCGTGGTTTCGCACGGTTAAAGCCGCGATAGATGCAGGGCAATTGGGCGAGGTTTTGAACCTGACGTTTCGGCTGCGTACAGGCGATGGCCAAGGCCCAGACGCTTATATGGACCGCCAACCCTATTTTCAGACGATGCCCCGGCTTTTGATCCATGAAACCGGCGTGCATTATCTGGACACGTTCCGCTATCTGATGGGGCCTGCGCAAAGCGTTTATGCCGATCTGCGCCGCCTCAACCCCTCGATCGCGGGCGAAGATGCGGGCCATGTTGTCCTTGGCTGGCAGGGCGGCGCGCGCGCGGTACTAGACGGCAACCGCTTGCTTGATTTTGACACCGACAGCCCGCGCCGCACCTTTGGCGAGGCCTTGATCGAGGGCACACAAGCCAGCCTGCACCTGACGGGCGACGGCGCGGTGCATCTGCGCCGCTTTGGCACCCGTGGCGCGCAGGCGGAGTGCCTGTTAGAGGGGCGCGACTGGCCCGGATTTGCGGGAGATTGCGTGCGTGCATTGCAACTGCACGTCCGCGATGCCTTGACGACCGGCACGACGCTGGAAAACACCGCCCAAGACTACCTTGAGGTGCTGCGGATGGAAGCGGCGTGCTATGCCTCTGATGCCGAAGGGCGGAAAGTGACGCTATGACCGAGACCTTGACCGATTTGGCCGAAACCACCCTGCGCGAGCAGATCTTTTCGGGCCGGATGCTGCCGGGTACGCGTTTTACCGAAGCCGAGTTGGCCGCTCACCTTGGCCTATCACGCACCCCCGTCCGAGAGGCCGCGATGCGGTTGCAAACAGCCGGATTGGTCACGGTCCGCCCCCGCCACGGCATCACCATCGCGAGCATATCTGTTGAGGACATGGCTCATATCTATGAGGTCCTCACGGCACTGGAAATCGTGGCTGTGGGCCGGGTCGCTGCCCGACACCCCCATGCGTTTGGTGAATTGGCGCAATTGCAGCGCGCCGTTGGCAATATGCGCTACGCGCTCAGCGTGCGGGACATGGGCACGTGGGCCAGCGCGGATGAGGATTTTCACCGCGCCTTGGTCGAATTATCGGGCAACCCTGAGTTGGTCACGATCTTTGATCGCTATACCGACCGGGTGCGTCGCGCGCGCTTGGCCACGATGCATCATCGGCCCTTACCGACGGCCTCACTTGACTGTCATGCGGCGGTTCTAGCGGCCATTGAAGCGGGCGATGCGGCCACTGCGCAACAGTTGCACGGCACGCATTTGAACGCCGCCCGCACCCTGCTGACGGAACTGATCCGCGACCACGGCACATCGCGGGTATAGGCGCAAACGCGCCTGCCACCGCTGGTGTTATGCTTTGCTTAGCGTTTGGCGTGTAGACCCGTAGCCTATTGAAACGGCACACAGGCGTATCATGACAATCGACCACGTTGTCGAGTTTATCATCGAGGCCATGCATGAGGACTTGGCGGGGCGCGGCACCCTTGGGGTGCGGCTTGTGCAGAATTTCCCTGCCCTGCCCGCATCACAGCTAAGTGCCGCGTTCAGTGCCGCCGCAGACGCCATAGAGGAAATGTTTGAGCACGAAGGCCACCCGACGGATCAAGCCAACCGCGCCCGCGCCCTTGCCGCCGAAGTGGCACGGGACGCCGCGCGCCTTGGCACCGACGCCCCCGATGTGGCCGCATTGGGCCAGTTATGGGCCGCCGGTGAGGGCGCGTTTCCCGCAGCGCGGGATTAGGCCACAGCGTCAGCGGCTGCGCGGATTGCGCGGATGTTATCGCCGTAAGGTGCGGGGTTGGCGACCGACCCGCCCTTAAACACCGCAGAACCCGCGACCAGCACATCGGCCCCTGCCGCCGTCATCAACGGGGCCGTTTCGGGGGTGATGCCGCCGTCGATCTCGATATGGATCGGGCGATCGCCGATCATGGCGCGCAACTGGCGGGTTTTCTCAATCTGTGAGTGGATGAATTTTTGCCCACCAAAGCCGGGGTTTACCGTCATCACACAGACCAGATCGACCATGTCCAACAAGTATTCGACCGCGCTTGCGGGGGTGGCGGGGTTCAGGGCGATGCCCGCTTTGACGCCCGCGCCGCGGATCGCTTGCAGCGTGCGGTGAATGTGGGGGCCTGCCTCAACGTGGGCGGTCAGGATGTCGGCGCCCGCCTCGGCAAAGGCTTCGATGTAGGGATCTACGGGCGCAATCATCAGGTGCACGTCCATCACCGTTTTGATGTGCGGGCGGATCGCAGCACAGGTGGCGGGGCCAAAGGTGATGTTGGGCACAAAGTGGCCGTCCATGACATCAACGTGGATCCAATCGGCGCCCTGCGCCTCAACGGCGGCGCATTCCGCACCGAAATTAGCGAAATCAGCCGCAAGGATCGATGGCGCGATTTTGGTCGTGCGGTCGAAGGGGATGATCGGTTTGGGCGTGGCAGAGGGGGTGGTCATGGCGAAGGCTCCTGAGGGGGTGCTCGGGTCGGTTGCGCCCCCTCTAGACCGAGGGGTGGGCGCAGTGCAAGTGATGTGGCCGGTTCGGGAGCACGCACAACCATAGGCCCCACGTCACAGGTTGCATGTCCTCCGGACCCATGCGACGCTTTTGGCCGGTTCATTTCATCGTCAAAGGCCCGCCATGCAGACGCAAACACACGCGCCCGCCCCCACCGGCACCGCCCCACAGCTGCCGCAGGTTACCTTGCCGCGCAATCCCGGCATGCCGCTGGACCTTGATTGGGTCGCGCGTGCGCAGGCCAACACTTCTGCGATTGAACGCCGCTGCGCCACGCTGCCCGGGCGTCGGTCCGTCAAAAAGGCCTATCAAGCCGCGTGGCTGGCCAAGGCGATCACGTTGATCGACCTAACCACGCTGTCGGGCGATGATACGCCGAGCCGGGTGCGGCGGCTGTGTGCCAAGGGCCGTCAGCCCTTGCGCGCCGATCTGAACACGGCCCTCGGCCTGCCGCCCCTGACCACCGGCGCGATCTGCGTGTATCATGAGATGGTGGCGACAGCCGTCGATGCGTTGCAGGGCACCGGCATTCCGGTGGCGGCCGTTTCCACGGGCTTTCCGGCGGGCTTGTCACCATTTCACACGCGCATTGCGGAAATTGAGGCCAGCGTCGCGGCCGGTGCCGCCGAGATAGACATCGTGATCTCTCGGCGTCATGTGCTGACCGGCGATTGGCAGGCCCTTTATGATGAGATGTGCGCCTATCGCGCGGCCTGTGGCGATGCCCACGTCAAAGCGATCCTTGCGACGGGCGAATTGGGCAGCCTGCGCAACGTGGCGCGGGCGTCGTTGGTGTGCATGATGGCGGGTGCGGATTTCATCAAAACCTCCACCGGGAAGGAGCCCGTGAACGCGACCCTGCCCGTCACGCTGGTGATGCTGCGCGCGATCCGGGACTATGCGGATCGCACCGGGCACAAGGTCGGCTACAAACCCGCAGGCGGGATTTCCAAGGCGAAGGACGCCTTGGTCTATATGGCCATGATCCGCGATGAATTGGGGCCGCGCTGGGTGCAACCGGACCTGTTCCGGTTCGGCGCCTCGTCGCTTTTGAATGACATTGAGCGGCAGCTAGAGCACCACGTCACCGGGCGTTATTCCGCCAGCCACCGCCACCCGATGGGCTAATTTTGGATGAAGACCATGACAGACGTCGCTGATATCTTTGCAACTTTGGAATACGGCCCCGCCCCTGAGGCGGACGGAGAGGTGCGCGCGTGGCTGGCTGCCAAGGCCCCCTTTGGTCATGTCATTGACGGAGCGCAGGTGATGGGCGACGGGTTCAAAACCCACAACCCCGCCACCGGCGAGGTCCTTGCCGAGGTCAGCCAAGGCACGGCTGCGGACGTGGATGCAGCCGTCAAAGCGGCCCGCCGCGCTCAGCCCGAATGGGCCGCCCTATCCGGGCATCAGCGCGCGCGGCATCTGTATGCGCTGGCTCGGCAGGTGCAAAAACACGCCCGCGCGCTTTCGGTGCTTGAAACGCTCGATACCGGCAAACCCATCCGCGAAAGCCGCGATATCGACCTTCCGCTTGTGGCGCGGCATTTTTACTATCACGCAGGGATGGCCCAGCTGATGGCCGAAAACCTGCCCGGACGTGAGGCGATCGGCGTCTGCGGCCAGATCATTCCGTGGAACTTTCCGCTGTTGATGCTGGCGTGGAAGGTCGCGCCAGCTTTGGCTATGGGCAACACGGTTGTCCTCAAACCCGCAGAGCAGACCCCCCTGACCGCGCTGATGTTTGCAGAGTTGGCGCAAGCTGCCGGGCTGCCCAAGGGCGTTTTGAACATAGTCACCGGCGATGGGACAACGGGAGCCGCGCTTGTCGCACACCCGGATGTAGACAAAATCGCATTTACCGGATCGACCACCGTGGGCCGCGCCATCCGAGAGGCCACCGCAGGCACCGGCAAGGCCCTGACGTTAGAGTTGGGCGGCAAGTCCCCCTACATTGTGTTCGACGACGCGGACATCGACTCGGCCGTCGAGGGCTTGGTCGATGCGATCTGGTTTAACGGTGGGCAAGTGTGCTGTGCGGGCGCGCGCCTGTTGGTGCATGAAGCGATTGCGGACAGGTTCCATGACAAGCTGAAGGCCCGCATGGACGGGTTGCGCGTGGGCGATCCGTTGGACAAGTGCATTGATGTCGGATCCTTGATCGCGGCGTCAGATTGCGCGCGGGTTGCGGGTTTGGTCGAACAGACCGAAGGCGAGGTCTATCAGGCCGGCCCCGTGCCGCAAACCGGAGCCTTTTATCCGCCCACCCTGATCACGGGGCTGCATTCATCCGACCCCTTGATGCAGGAGGAAATCTTTGGCCCTGTGTTGGTGTCCACCACGTTCCGTACCCCGGTTGAAGCGGTACAATTGGCCAACAACACGCGCTACGGGTTGGCCGCGTCGCTCTGGACCGAGAACGTGAACCTCGCGCTGGATTTGGCACCCAAGCTGGAGGCGGGCATCATTTGGGTGAATGCCACCAACCTGATGGACGCCGCCGCGGGCTTTGGAGGCACAAAGGAAAGCGGTTTTGGCCGGGAGGGCGGCTGGGCCGGCTTGCGCGCGTATACTAAGCCCGTGGGGGATGCGAAAAAGCTGCCCGCGCTGCACATCCCTACTGGTGAGATGGCTGCGGCAGGCCCCCTCGACCGGACGCCAAAGTTGTATATCGGCGGCAAACAGGCACGGCCTGACGGCGGCTATGTGCGCGGCGTGTTTGGCCCCAAGGGCGCCTGTCTGGGCGAAGTGGCCGAGGCCAACCGCAAAGACATCCGCAACGCCGTAGAAGCCGCCGCAAAGGCCAGCGGCTGGAGCAAAACGAGCGGCCATCTGCGGGCGCAAATCTTGTATTATATGGCCGAAAACCTGTCGGCCCGAGCCGATGAATTTGCCGCCCAGTTGCACGCACAAACTGGCCAAGACGGCACGGCAGAGGTCGAGGCGGCCCTTGACCGGTTGTTCACCTGCGCCGCGTGGGCCGACAAGTATGAGGGCCGCGCGGCCGGTGTGCCGATCCGTGGGATCGCCTTGGGCATGCCCAGCCCGGTCGGTGTGATCGGGGCCTTTGCCGCCGAACAAACCCCTCTGTTGGCGATGGTTTCCGTGGTCGGGGCCGCAATGGCTATGGGCAACCGTCTGGTGCTGGCGGCGCCCGAAACCGCGCCCCTGACGGCGACGGATTTCTACCAAGTGCTCGACACATCCGATGTGCCCGGCGGCGTGGTCAACATCCTAACCGGGTCGCACGCGGAACTGGCCCCGCACTTGGCTGGCCACATGGAGGTGGATGCGTGCTGGTCCTTCTCAAGCGCGGATATTTCGGGCGTGATTGAGTGTGAGGCGGCAGGCAACCTTAAGCGGACATGGGTCAACTACGGACAGGCCCATGACTTTGCCGCCCCTCAAATGGACCGCTTCCTAGAGGCTGCCACAGAGGTCAAAACCATCTGGGTGCCCTACGGCGAATAAGGAAAAATACCATGCGCGCGATGACTTATGACCGGTTTGGCCCGGCATCCGATGTTTTGATCTTGGCCGATGTGCCCACCCCGGATCCCGCCCCCGGCGAGGTGTTGGTGCGGTTGCATACCTCAGGCGTGAACCCGTCGGACGTCAAGGCGCGTGCGGGCGGACGGCCCGGTGTGACCAAGCCGCCCTTTCCCACCATCATCCCCCATTCCGACGGCGCGGGCGTGATTGAGGCTGTGGGCGAAGGCGTGGACACCGCGCGCGTCGGTCAGCGTGTCTGGGTCTGGAACGGTCAGTGGCAACGCGCATTTGGTACCGCCGCCGACTACATCGCCCTGCCCGCCGCCCAAGCCGTCCCCTTGGCCGACGCCATCAGTTTTGAGCAGGGCGCCACACTGGGCATTCCTGCGATGACGGCGGCGCATGTGGTGCTGGGCAACGGCCCTGTTGCGGGTAAAACGCTGCTGATTTCGGGCGGCGCGGGCACGGTCGGACATTTGGCGGTGCAAATTGCGGTGCAATCGGGCGCGCGGGTAATCGCGACGGCCCGCGGCGCGGGCATGGATGCCGCGCGCGCCGCCGGGGCCGATACGGTGCTGGATTATACCGCGCCTGATCTGGCCGAGCAGATCATCGCCGCGAATGACGGCGCACCGGTTGAGCAGATCGTTGAGGTTGAATTCGGCAAAAATCTCGCGAGGAACACCGCCGTCATCGCAGAGAACGGGCGGATCGTAGCCTATGGCTCAGCCCAAGAGATGACACCGACCCTGCCCTTTTATCCGTTGATGTTCAAAGCCGTGACCTTGGAATTGGCGTTGATCTACTTGCTGACGTCAACCCAACGCGCCCAAGCCATCGGCCATGTGAACACCCTGCTTGAGGCCGGCACGCTGACCCCGCGCATTGCCGAGGTCCTGCCCCTTGAGGCCTGTGCTGAGGCCCACGACGCCGTGGCGAACGGAAACCGTGCGGGATCCGTATTGCTGCGCATGTGAGCCGTGGATGGACCGTCGTTTTGCGCGGTAACACGCGCGTTTTGGCCCGCGCGCCCGCCGAGCCGGGACTGCGCGGGGACTGACCACATGTCGCGGTTCTGCGAGAGCGGCTTGCGGCACATAAGGCGCATCGCATAAACTCCCGTTAACCAATCGGGAGACACCTCATGACCCAGACCCTCAAGATGTCCGTGGCAGCATTTGCATTGATGGCATCCGGCGCGTGGGCCGCGCAGGACAGCATCATCATAGGGATGCAGTTGGAGCCGCCGAACCTTGACCCGACGGGCGGCGCGGCGGCGGCCATTGATGAGGTGACCTACGCCAACCTGTTTGAGGGGCTGACGCGGTTCGCCTCAGATGGGGCGGTTGTGCCCGGACTGGCCCAAAGCTGGAGCGTGTCAGAGGACGGGCTAACATGGACCTTTGACCTGCGTCCCGGAGTCGTGTTCCACGACGGCACCGCGATGGACAGTGCGGATGTTGTGTTCTCGCTCAACCGGGCGCGGGCCGAGGACAGCACCAACGCGCAAAAGGCGCTGTTTGCGGGGATCGCAGACGTGAGTGCGCCGGATGGGAGCACGGTCGTCATTACGCTGGACGCGCCCAATGGCAATTTTGCGTTCAACATGGCGTGGGGGGATGCGGTGATCGTGGCCCCCGAGAGCGTGGCCACCAACGCGACGCAGCCTGTGGGCACCGGGCCGTTCCGATTTGTGGAGTGGGCCAAGGGCGACAGCGTCACGTTGGAACGATTTGACGGCTATTGGGGCGCGGCCCCGGCACTGACGCGTGCGACGTTCAAGTTTATCTCAGACCCGAATGCGGCGTTTGCGGCGATGATGGCGGGCGACGTAAATGCGTTCCCGGTGTTTCCTGCGCCCGAAACGTTGGCGAATTTTGATGCCGATCCGCGGTTCTCGGTCATCGTTGGCTCGACCGAGGGGGAGACGATCCTCGCGATGAACAACGCCAATTTGAAAGATGTGCGGGTGCGTAAAGCGATCAGTCACGCGATTGATCGCCAAGCGATTATCGACGGTGCGATGTTTGGATATGGCACGCCCATCGGCACGCATTTTGCGCCGCATAACCCAGATTACGTGGACCTGACGGGCGGTTCGGCCCATGATCCGGACATGGCGCGCGCGCTGTTGGCAGAGGCCGGGGCCACGGACCTGCGCCTGCGTATGGCGCTGCCGCCCCCATCCTACGCGCGGCGCGGGGGTGAGATCATCGCGAGCCAATTGCGCGCCGTCGGGATTGCGACTGACATCACCAATATGGAATGGGCTCAGTGGTTGGAGCAGGTGTTTCGCGGCAAGGATTTTGACCTGACAATCGTGAGCCATACAGAACCTGCCGACATAAATATCTATGCCCGTCCGGATTATTACTTTCAGTACGATAACGCCGGTTTTCAGCAGTTGATGGAGACGCTTGGCATCACTTCGGCTCCGGACGCGCGCACAGCATTGTTGCAGGACGCGCAAAAAATGATCGCGGCGGACTACGTGAATGGCTACCTGTTCCAGCTGGCAAAAACCGGTGTGGCGGATAGCCGGATCGAAGGGCTTTGGCAGAATGCGCCCACCCAAGCCAATGACCTGACAGGGGTGAGCTGGCGCGCGGGTCCGTGAGGCGAGACTGCGCCTCCGGCGGGGATATTTGTGAACCAAAGACCTTGGGCGGTGCGCGTTGTGGGCCAGCGGTGAGAGTGCTGCGATGATCCGGGCATCGGGGCGGCGGGCCCTGTCTTTGTTGCTGGCATTGATTGCAGCGAGCGTTGTGATTTTTGTGATGTTGCAGGCGGTGCCGGGGGATCCGGCGGCGTTCATGTTGGGCATGAATGCAAGTGAGGACGCGGTCGCGGCGTTGCGCGCAGAGTTAGGGTTAGAGGGGCCGTTGGCTGTGCGCTATTTGGCGTGGATCAGTGGCATGTTGGGGGGCGATTTTGGAACCTCCTATACCTACCGCGTGCCTGTGGCGGAGTTGGTATCTGAGCGGATAGTGGTGTCAGCCCCGCTGGCGGTGATGGCCTTGGTGTTGTCGACTGTGATCGCGATCCCTGTGGGGTTGATCGCGGCAGCGCGGCGTGGGGGTGCCGCGGATTGGGGGATCATGGGGGGTACGCAGTTGGGCATTGCCGTGCCCAATTTCTGGTTCGCGATGATATTGGTGTTGGTGTTTGCAGTGAAGTTGCGCTGGGTTTCAGCCGGAGGATTTCCGGGATGGGACGCGGGGCTTTGGCCTGGGGTGCGTGCCCTATTATTGCCCGCGATTGCTTTGGCCCTGCCGCAGGCGTCGATCCTTGCGCGGGTGTTGCGATCCGCCTTGTTGGACACGTTGGACCAAGACTACATCCGGACCGCCCGGGCCAAGGGCCTGTCGCGCCGTGCCACCGTTGTGCGCCATGCGTTGCGCAATGCGATGATCCCGGTATTGACCATTTTGGGCCTGCAGTTTTCATTCCTGTTGGCGGGGGCGATCATCATTGAAAACGTGTTCTTTTTGCCCGGTTTGGGGCGGTTGATTTTTCAGGGGATCACCCAGCGCGACCTGATCGTTGTGCAATCGGTGACCATGCTGTTGGTGTTTGCGGTCATCTTGGTGACCTTTCTTGTGGACCTCGCCTATACGTTCGCTGACCCGCGGTTGCGGCGCAGATGAGAGTGTCGTTGGTCATTGGGGCGGTGCTGAGCGCAGTGTTTGTCAGCTTGGCTGCGGTGTCATTGCTGTGGCTGCCGTATGACATCACGGTGCTGGATATCGCGGGTCGGTTGCACCCCCCAAGCGCCAGCCATTGGTTGGGCACGGATCATTTTGGGCGCGACATGGTGGCGATGTTGATGGCCGGGGCGCGGACCTCAATCGCGGTGGCCTTGGTTGCGGTGGGCATCGGGATTGTATTTGGCGTGCCCCTTGGATTGGCGGCGGCTGCCTATCGCGGGACATGGCTGGATGAGGCAATCATGCGCGGCAACGACCTGGTGTTTGCCTTTCCGTCGTTGGTCATCGCCATCTTGATCACGGCTGTGTTTAGCGCATCAGCGGTGAACGCAATCTTGGCGATTGGCATCTTTAACATCCCCGTCTTTGCGCGTGTCGCCCGGGGCGGCGCGCTGCCGTTGTGGACGTTGGATTATATCCTTGCCGCGCGGGTTGCCGGCAAAGGGCGGGCGCGGATCAGCGCGGAACACATCCTGCCCAACATCGCCAACCTACTGATCGTGCAGGGAACGATACAGTTTTCGTTGGGTATTTTGGCCGAAGCCGCGCTGTCCTATGTGGGGTTGGGCGCGCAGCCGCCGACGGCGAGTTGGGGGCGGATGCTCGCGGATGCGCAGACCATGATTTATACCGAGCCGCAGTTGGCCATTCTGCCCGGCATGGCGATTGTGCTGATGGTTTTGGGGCTGAATTTGATGGGCGACGGGTTGCGCGATGCGCTTGACCCGCGGCTGCGGAAGGCGGGGATGTGAGCGCGTTGGCCCCCTGCTCCTCATTGCTGACGATTGATGGATTGAGCGTTGCGATCCAGGGCACGGACCTGTTGCGGGAGGTGTCGTTTGATATCGCGCCGGGCGAGGTCATGGGGTTGGTGGGCGAAAGCGGGTCGGGCAAGTCATTGACGGCCCTTGCAATCATGGGGCTGCTTCCGGATGGCAGCAACATGCGCGGTGCCGTTCGGCTAGAAGGAGCTGACCTGACCGCCCTGCCCGAGCGCGCGCTCTGCGAGATGCGAGGCCGAGACATTGGGATGATTTTCCAAGAGCCGATGACCGCGCTGAACCCGGTGCATACCATCGGGGCCCAAGTCGCAGAAACCGTCCGCTTGCACCGGCGCGCCAGCCGGGCCGAGGCGCGCGCGATTGCGCGGGATCGATTGGACCGGGTCGGGTTGAGCCATATTGGGTTGGACCGGTACCCGCATGAACTATCGGGAGGGCAGCGGCAGCGCGTATGCATCGCCTTGGCCATTGCGCTACGCCCAAAACTGCTGATCGCGGATGAGCCGACGACGGCGCTGGATGTCACCACGCAGGCGCAAATCCTCGATTTGCTGCGCGACTTGGTGCGGGACGAGGGGATGGCGCTGTTGCTCATCACCCATGATCTGGGCGTTGTCGCGGGTATGGCGGACCGTGTGGCGGTGATGAAATCCGGCCGGATCGTTGAGAGCGATACCACCGAAGCGCTGTTTCGGACGATGCGCCACCCCTACACTCGCGCGCTTTTGGCGGCCTCCCGCCCTGCGGCACGTGTGGCGCCCAGTACTGTTGGTGCCCCTGTGTTGGAGGCCCACGATGTTGCCCGCCATTATGGGGCGACACGGGCCGTTGATGGGGTCAGCTTCACGCTTCACGCAGGCGAGAGCCTTGGGTTGGTGGGCGAAAGCGGATGTGGAAAATCGACGCTGACGCGCGTTTTGTTGGGGCTAGAGCCTGCGGACGCGGGGCGGGTTTCGTTACTTGGCACACCTGTCGGCCCGGACATGCCGACTGCGGCGCGCGCCGCACAGCAGGTCGTGTTTCAGGACCCATACGGCAGTTTCAATCCCCGCTGGCGCGTGGCTGACTTGGTGGCGGAGCCGTTTCATTTGACGGGACGGCCTACGGATGCGGAGGCGCAAGTGATTGCAGCACTTGAGGCCGTTGGTCTGGCGGCAGGTGATGCGCACAAATACCCCCATGCGTTTTCGGGCGGGCAGCGGCAGCGCATTGCGATTGCGCGCGCGTTGATTACACGGCCCCAAGTTTTGATCCTCGATGAGGCGGTGTCGGCATTAGATGTACGGGTGCGTGCGCAGGTTTTGGATGTGTTGAGCGACCTGCAGAAGCGGCTTGGGCTGAGTTATGTGTTTATCAGTCACGATCTGAGCGTTGTGCGCGCGATTACTGACCGCGTGATGGTGATGCAGGCTGGTCGTATCGTGGAGGAAGGGGCGACCCAGGAGGTCTTTGTCAATCCACAAGCCGCATACACCGCCGCGCTGATCAACGCGGCGCCGGTGATCCCTGAGGCATGGCTTGCTGGGCATGTGGGTGGGTCTTTGGTCTAGAGCATTGTGCGCTTTCGCGCATGAGATGCTTCAGGGGGCTTTGCCCCCGGCCCGTTGGGCCTCCCCCAGAGTATTTCAGGAACAAAGGAAAAAGCGCGCCGGATAGGGGCGCGCTTTTTTGGTGGATCTGGTGAAGGGGATCAGCTCGCGCTGGCTTCTTCTTTTTTCTTTTCGGCGTAGATGAGAAGAGGCGGTTTGGTGCGGCCGACGGCTTCTTCGTTTACGACCACTTCTTCGACGTCATCTTGGCCCGGCAGGTCGAACATCGTGTCGAGCAAGATGTCCTCCATGATGGAGCGCAGACCCCGTGCACCGGTTTTACGCTCAATCGCGCGTTTGGCGATTGCCGTTAGCGCGTCGTCGGTAAAGGTAAGGGACACGTCCTCAAGCTCAAACAAACGTTGGTATTGTTTGACAAGCGCATTTTTGGGCGCTGTGAGAATGGTCACCAAGGCGTCTTCGTCGAGATCCTCAAGCGTAGCGATCACTGGCAAGCGACCTACGAATTCTGGGATCAGGCCGAACTTGAGCAGGTCTTCGGGCTCAAGATCTTTGAAAAAGTCACCAACGCCCTTGTCGCTTTCGTCACGGACGTCTGCGCCGAAGCCCATAGCCGAGCCTTTGCCGCGTTGTGCGATGATCTTGTCGAGGCCCGCGAAGGCGCCGCCACAGATGAACAGGATGTTCGTTGTGTCCACTTGCAGGAATTCCTGCTGCGGATGTTTGCGCCCACCTTGGGGCGGGACGGAGGCGACGGTGCCTTCCATGATCTTCAACAGAGCTTGTTGCACGCCCTCACCCGATACATCCCGCGTGATGGAGGGGTTGTCGGACTTGCGCGTGATCTTGTCGACTTCGTCGATATAGACGATGCCGCGCTGCGCACGCTCCACATTATACTCAGACGCCTGAAGCAGTTTGAGGATGATGTTTTCGACATCTTCACCGACGTAGCCGGCTTCGGTCAGGGTCGTGGCGTCAGCCATCGTGAACGGCACATCAAGGATGCGCGCCAGCGTCTGAGCCAGGAGCGTTTTGCCGCAACCCGTGGGGCCGATCAGCATGATGTTGGATTTGGCCAGCTCAATGTCGGACTTTGAGGCGTGGTTGAGGCGTTTGTAGTGGTTATGCACCGCCACCGAGAGCACGCGTTTCGCATGTGCCTGCCCGATCACGTAGTCATCCAGCACCTTGCAGATGTCCATCGGCGTGGGTACCCCGTCCGAGGATTTCAGGCCCGTCGCCTTTGTTTCCTCACGGATGATGTCCATGCACAACTCGACGCATTCATCACAGATGAACACGGTCGGGCCCGCAATGAGCTTGCGCACCTCATGCTGGCTTTTGCCACAAAAACTACAATATAGGGTGTTTTTGCTGTCGCCGGAATTATTCGCCATTTCGCACCTCATCGGATGTCCCCGTGCCCGTTTTTGAGCATGGAGGGGACCTAATCCGAGCGACACGCGCACCTGTCGCTCGGCTCATCTTTGGATAGCTTATGGCAGCGCGCCGCTATCCACAATGTCAAAAGCCGCGAGAATTCGCCCCGCGGCCAAAGGAATTAGTCAGCGTCCTTGACGGCGCGGCTGGTGACGATCTCATCGATGTGACCCCAGTCCTTTGCCTCTTGGGGCGACATGAAATTATCACGCTCTAGCGCCTGATACACGGTGTCATAATCGTTGCCGGTGTGATCGACGTAGATCTTGTAAAGCTGCTCTTTGATTTTTTGCGTCTCGGCGGCGTGGATCATGATATCCGTGGCCTGACCTTGGTACCCACCGGAAGGTTGGTGCACCATGATCCGCGAGTTTGGCAGCGAGAAGCGCATGCCTTTTTCGCCCGCGACCGACAGGACCGACCCCATCGAGGCCGCTTGGCCGACGACCAATGTGGACACAGCCGGGCGGATGTATTGCATCGTGTCATAGATCGACAGACCCGAGGTCACGACGCCGCCGGGGCTATTAATGTACATCGAGATTTCCTTGGACGGATTTTCCGCCTCAAGGTGCAAAAGCTGGGCCACGACAAGCTGACTCATGCCATCATGTACGGGGCCATTTACGAAGATAATGCGTTCCTTCAGGAGACGCGAAAAAATGTCATATGCGCGTTCGCCACGGCTGGTTTGCTCCACCACCATGGGGACGAGGTTGTTTGTGAAATAATCAACGGGATCATGCATTGGAGTGCCTCGGATATATGCTCGGGCTGCGGGCGGAATGGCCCGGAGTCCCCATTAGCTTAGGTCTGCACATCGGGGGCTGCAAGGCCTCCTCGCTAGTTCCGTCGCACATTCCTGCTGGTCTACTGAAAAGTGGTTACCGCTTTGTTAACAAACCTCTTGTCCACAGGGGCCTCGCGGCTTAACGTTAGCCATGGCTTACGAAAATGCACTGACCGCGCTGGCGGACCCGACCCGCCGCGCAATTCTGGACCAAATGCGCGACCGCCCACAAAGCGTGGCACAAATCGCCGAACCCCTGCCCGTGTCGCGCCCCGCCGTGTCGCAGCACCTAAAGGTGATGCTGGGAGCGGGCCTTGTGACACTGGAAAAGCACGGCACTCGGAGCCTCTACGCCTTGGACCCCACGGGGATCGCGCCGCTGCAAAGCTGGCTGGAAGCGCTGCGCGCCGACGCAACCGCCAGCCTGGTCCAAGCGGACGAGGCCCCAGACGAAGGTGCGACACCCCCGATCACCCAAGCCTATGACGTGCGGCTCACCCCGGCTGAGGCATTTGCATTGTTTACCGACGATATCGCCCTGTGGTGGCCCGTCGCCAAACACTCCCTTTCCGCGGATACGGACGGCAGCCTGCCGATGGCGTTAGTGTTTCACGGCGGCCCCGATGGGCGCATCGAAGAGACCACAATCGCAGGCGAAGTGGGCTGCTGGGCCGACGTGACCGCGTGGGATGCCCCCCAAGGACTGAGCCTGCGGTGGCGGATGGGCCGCCCGGATGCGGAGGCCACCACGGTCAGCCTGCAATTTGAGGCTGCAGGGCGTGGCACCCGGATGCAGCTAACCCATGGCGGTTGGGACACACTGGGAGTTGAGGCCGAAGCTGCGCGGGATGCCTATTCCCACGTGTGGGAGCATGTGTTGGGCACCCGCTTTACGGCCGCCGCCCATGCGGCCCTGTCGAATTTCTAGGCTTGTCAGTCGGCGCGCGCCCCCTAGATGCGCGCTATGTCATTTGAACCGACCCGCACCGCCGCGTTAGAGCGCCTCGCCCATTTCGTTCCAAAAACTGGCAGCGACTACGCACGCCTGCGCAACCACGATCTGCCCGGTCACCCCCATGTGTCGGTCCTTTCGCCTTACGTCCGCCACCGCGTGGTGTCGGAGGCTGAGATCGCGCAGGCTGTCTTGGGGCGCTTTTCACCGTCGACGGCCGAAAAGTACCTGCAAGAGGTGTGCTGGCGCAGCTATTGGAAGGCTTGGCTGGATCGGCGGCCTTCGGTTTGGACGGCCTATGAGGCAGAGGTGAAGGCCGCGCAGAACCAGTTGGCCACACAATCGGGGCTGCGGCAGGCATGGCAAGACGCCTGCGCGGGTGAAACCGGGATCGCCTGTTTCGACCATTGGGCGAAAGAATTGGTAGAAACCGGGTACCTGCACAACCATGCGCGGATGTGGTTTGCGTCTATCTGGATGTTCACCCTGAACCTGCCTTGGGCGTTAGGTGCCGATTTCTTTATGCGGCATTTGTTGGATGGGGATCCAGCGTCCAACACGCTGTCATGGCGGTGGGTCGGCGGCCTGCAAACCGTGGGCAAAACATATGCCGCGCGGCCCGATAACATCGCCAAGTATACCGACGGGCGGTTCAACCCGGCAGGGCAACTGGCCCCAGCCCATGAGGTCCAGCCCCTCGGCCATCCGGAACACCCCAAGCCGCTGCCAGTTTCGGGCTCTGATAGTGTGGACACTAGCCTCCCCACCGGGCTGATCCTGACAGAAGATGACCTTTCACCCGGCTTTTTGCTTGAGGGGGGGGGTGCGTCCGGTTGCGGGGCTGATCTTGCTGAACACAACGCGGCGGTCACCATTTAACGTCGCACCGCAGGTTATTGATTTCACGTCATCCTTAGCACAGGACTGCGCCACGCGTTGGGGGGATCGTGTGGGCGGCTTCACCATCGTTCACACCCCCGAGGACGCAGCAGATTGGGCAAAAGCACACGCGGTTGAGCAACTGGTTGCGCCCTACACCCCCACCGGACCCGGCCGCACCGGGCTGGACGCCGTGGCCGGTGCCACGCGATTGCCGCTGCGCCGGATAATGCGCCCTTGGGATGCCGCGGCCCTGCCCCACGCAACGGCTGGTTTCTTCAAGTTCAAAGCCCGCATCCCTGACCTGCTGGCCACCCTTCAAACCCCTGCACGTCACAGCGCCTAAACGCTACGTCATCCATCACGCCCGCCATCCGGGTCACATCTGCGCGAAAACCGGCACACAGGCCCGCCCCAAGGCTTCCCATGCGGGACAGCCTCGGCTAGGGTTTGCCCATAGCATGTGACGGCCGCCAATAAGAGCACCGCACCGAGGCGCGCAAACCCCAATAAGCAAGGGTGACAGGATGAGCAGCAGTCGATCGAATTTTTCGCGGTATTTGGGCGTGAGCGCGTTGGCGCTTTTGGTGTCTGCGTGCCAGCCCGGTGAGATGCTCAATTCCATCACGAGTAGCTTTGGCAGCGGTGCAGAGGATACGACGCCTGAAGCGGCACAAAGCGTTGCGATGATCGAGCGCGACGTTGAGGCCCCCGAGGTCTACGACCGCACTGATCCCGGCCTATGGGATGGGCGTCCGTCCCTTGGTGGGGTTTGGATTGCGGCGCCAAACGTGACCGACCCTGAGCGTGTGATTATTCGCAACACGACGAACGACAAGTTTGTGATCGGCGCGTTGTTCCGCCGGGAACGCACCAATCCCGGTCCGCCCATGCAGCTCAGCTCAGACGCGGCGGCGGCCCTTGGGATTTTGGCGGGTGCCCCGACCGAAGTCAGCGTGATCGCCCTGCGCCGTGAAGAGATGCCTGATCCCGCCGCCATTACACTCGCCGCAGACACGACGGGCGAAGCCGCGCCGGTTGACGCCATTGAAGCCACATCGCTGGACGACCCCATCGCCGCCGCCGCAGCCGCGTTGGACCGTGCCGAGGCCGCATCAGTGGCCGCCGGTGTGCCCGCCCCGCGCCCAACCGCGACCGAGGCGGCGACCGTGACCACCACGCCCGCGGCAGGCCAAACCGCTCTGACCAAGCCATTTTTGCAGGTCGGGATCTTTTCCATCGAACAAAACGCACGCAACACCGCGACAGCTCTGCGCGGAGCGGGTATAGTGCCCACCGTGTTGGCCCAAGAAAGCGCGGGCAAAGCGTTTTGGCGTGTTGTCGTGGGCCCCGCAAGCACAAGCGCGGATCGCGCGGCGGTGCTGGGCACGATCAAAAACCTCGGTTTTGAGGATACCTACCCCGTTACCAACTGATCCGACGCCCTGATCTGAACCCTGCGCTGAGCCAAACGGAGAACCCGTGATGTGTGACCGCCCCGCCCCGTCTTTCTTTGCCACGCTGCGTGCCTGCGCTGTGGGGATCGCCCTTGTGGTGGCCGCACCCGCCGCCAGCCTTGCCCAGGTGTTCCAGACCGAGGCGACCTCGGCCGTGGTGATCGACCACAACACCGGGCAAGTCCTGCTGTCAAAGCTGGCCGATGTGCCCTTGCCGCCCGCATCGATGTCAAAGCTAATGACGCTGCTGATGACCTATGAGGCGCTGGAAGATGGGCGTCTGACCTTGGACACCATCTTGCCTGTATCAGAGCATGCGATGTCCTTTGGCGGCTCAACCATGTTCTTGGACACCACAGACCGTGTCCGGGTCGAAGACTTGATCCGTGGGATCATCGTTTTGTCGGGCAACGACGCCTGTGTTGTCTTGGCGGAGGCTTTGTCTCCCGATGGCACAGAAGAAGGCTTTGCCGAGATGATGACCCAGCGCGCCCGCGATCTGGGGATGACGCAAAGTTCATTCCGCAATGCCAGCGGCTGGCCCGCCTTGGGCCATGTGATGTCGATGAAGGATCTCGCGTTTATCGCTGAAAAAATCATCACCGACTTTCCCGAATACTATACGATGTTCGCCGAAACAGAGTTTGCGTTTGATGGCCGCGCGCCGTCCAATACCCGTAACCGCAACCCGCTTTTGCGGCTTGATATCGGGGCAGATGGCCTCAAGACCGGGCACACCCAAGAAGCAGGCTATGGCCTTGTTGGTTCTGCATTACAGGGTGAGCGGCGTGTTACGTTTGTGATTTCAGGCCTTGAGACTGAGGCCGCCCGCGCCCGTGAGGCAGAGCGCATCGTCAACTGGGCATTTCGCCAGTTCGCGCAGACGACCGTTTTGACCGAAGGCACCGTGGTCGGTGAAGCCCCCGTTTTCATGGGGGCAGCGTCCTCCGTGCCTTTGGTTGCCGGGGCCGATGTGTCCTTGTTGATGCCCGCCGTCGGCGACCGCAACGTCTCGGGTGAGATCAAGTTCGACGGCCCCCTGTCCGCGCCCCTGACGGCTGGCACCGAAGTCGGCACCTTCCATGTCACCGTCGCGGATATGACCCCCGTCACCGTACCCCTGCGAGTGGCCGCCGATGTGGAACCTGCGGGCATTCTGCGCCGCATCCAACTTGCGGGTGAAGCCGTTCTGGCCCGCCTTTTGGGCGGTGCTGCCGATGCGCGCCCCCTCTCTTCTAGCGAACAGTAGAAACCATATGTTTATAAGCTTTGAGGGCATCGATGGGTCCGGTAAGTCCACCCAAGCGCGGATGCTGGCTGATCGTTTGCGGCAAGCGGGCCACGACGTTGTCCTGACCCGTGAGCCCGGAGGCGCCCCCGGTGCAGAAGAAATCCGCCGCCTGCTGGTTGAGGGCGATCCCGGCCGTTGGTCCCCCGAGACTGAGATTTTGCTGTTCACCGCCGCTCGGCGCGATCACTTGGAACGCACGATCCGCCCCGCCCTTGCCGCAGGTCAGGTGGTCATCAGCGACAGGTTCGCGGATTCGACCCGCGTGTACCAAGGTGCAACACGCGGCGATCTGCGCGGCACCGTCGACGCCCTGCACAGCCTGATGATCGGGATGGAGCCGGACGTCACCATTGTAATGGATATGGATCCCGCCCACGCGCTGAGCCGGGGCCTTGCCCGCGACACGACCGAGGACCGGTTCGAAGCGATGGGATTGGGCTTTCAACAAAAGCTCGCTGCAGGGTTCGCCGCCCTCAGCCAAGACGCCCCCGATCGCTGCATCCCCGTCAGCGCGGAGGGCAGCCAAGACGCGGTCGCCGCGCGCATCTGGGACGCAGTCGACAGCCATCTGCGCCAAAAGGTCTAAGCGATGCAAAACACTGTCCCTGCTGTCCGTCGCGCGCATCTTTATAACTATCGTGCTCTTGCCTCCCTCAAAGGTGCTCCCGAATGGCGGTAATCGAAGCCGATGAGGCCCCGCCAGAACCAGATCGCGCCGGGGATGCCCCACACCCACGCAATACTGTGCGCCTTTTTGGTCAAGCCGCCGCCGAGGCCGCGTTTCTGGACGCCTTTACTTCGGACAGGCTCCATCACGGGTGGCTCCTGACCGGGCCACGCGGCATCGGAAAAGCAACCTTCGCCTGGCGCGCGGCCCGTTTTTTGTTGTCGCAGCCCACACCCGGTGGCGACGCAGGGCTCTTTGGTGCGCCCCCCACCCCCACCAGCCTTGAGACAGATCCAGACCACCCCGTCGCGCGCCGCATGGCCGCCCTCTCGGAGCCGTCACATTTCCTGCTGCGCCGCCCTTGGAACGCAAAAACCAAAAAGCTGAGCGCCGAAATCACGGTGGATGCCACGCGTGCCCTGCACAACTTTTTCCACATGTCCGCGAGCGATGGCGGCAGACGCACAGTGATCGTAGACGCCGCGGATGAACTAAACACGTCGGCCGCCAACGCGCTCCTTAAGGCCCTTGAAGAGCCGCCCGCCAACACGACGCTGTTTCTGATCGCGCATCAACCTGCGCGCCTTTTGCCCACGATCCGCTCACGCTGTCGGGCCCTTCCCTTCATGCCCCTGTCCGAGGATGACCTGACCCAAGCGTTGCACCAAGCTGCCCCGGACGCAGACACCACGCGTCCACCGGGGCTCAACGCGCTCGCCAACGGCTCGGTCGGAACCGCGTTGCGCATGACATCGGGCGGTGGCCTCGACATCTATGCGCGCCTCCTCAGCCTGTGGGCCCGCCCTACGCTAGATCGGCAGACCGCCCTCAAATGCGCGGATGCCTGCGTCGGCGCTGCGAATGCAGAAACCTACGCGCTGACCACAGAACTGATTGCGATCTTTCTGGCCCGTCTTGCGCGCACAGGGCTAACCGGCCCGCCGAACCCGCCCGTCGCAGAGAATGAGCCACAGATCCTTGCCCGCCTCGCGCCCCATGACGTCGCCGCACGCAGTTGGGCCACCCTTTCGGCCACCCACAGCGCCCGGATCGCCCACGCCCGCGCCGTCAACCTTGACCCCGCCGCCGTCATCCTTGATACGCTCCACGCAATCGACACCGAGGCCCGTCGCTGGGCCTGAGCGCAGGAGCGCCCGTTCATGACCGCCCCCAAAATTACCGACAGCCACTGCCATATCGACTTCGACACGTTCGAGGGTGAGCATGACGATCTGATCACCCGCGCGGCCGAGGCTGGCGTCCACCGAATGGTGACAATCTGCACCAAATTGCGCCATGCCCCACAGGTACGCGCACTCGCAGAGCGCCACGCACCCGTATTCTGGGCCGCTGGCACCCACCCCATGAGCGCGGCTGAAGAACCCCTCGCAACCCTCGACCAACTGCTGACCCTGGCAGAACACCCCAAATTCGTCGGCATCGGTGAAACTGGCCTCGACTACCATTACACCGCCGAAAGCGCTGTGATCCAACAAGAAAGCCTACGCATCCACATTGAGGCCGCGCGCCAGACCCGCCTGCCCCTCATTATCCATGCCCGCGCCGCCGACGACGACATGGCCCGCATCCTCAGCGAGGAACACAAGGCCGGCGCCTACACTTGCGTCATGCACTGCTTCTCCAGTAGCCCCGAACTGGCGCAGGCCGCCCTCGACCTTGGCTTCTATCTGTCGATCTCGGGGATCGCCGCCTTCCCCAAATCCTCCGAACTGCGCGATATATTTGCCAAAGCCCCGCGCGACCGGCTCCTCGTCGAAACCGACAGCCCCTATCTCGCCCCACCCCCCTACCGCGGCAAACGCAACGAACCTGCGTATTCTGCCCATACTGCCAAGCGGATGGCCGACCACTTCGAAATCCCTTACCCGGACTTCGCCGCACAGCTAGAACAAAACTTTGAGCGTCTGTTCTGGAAAGCACAGCCCTAGCCCCTCTTTGGTTTCGAAATATCCCGGGGGCGTCTGATCTCATCAGACGGGGGCAGCGCCCCATTTCGCAGTCCTAACCAACCCACAACGATACGCCTTGCTCTTGCATCCAACCCGTCAAAGGCGCATCAACACGCCATGAATTCGACCTCCACACCTGACATTTTGCGCCTCACCATTTTGGGCTGCGGCTCCTCTGGGGGCGTGCCTCGGCTGTCGGGCGAGCCCGGCGGCAACTGGGGCGACTGTGATCCAACCAACCCCAAAAACCGACGGCGGCGGTGCTCTTTGCTGGTGGAGCGAGTGGGCAAAAACGGCACGACTACCGTCCTGATTGACACCTCACCGGACCTGCGCGGGCAGTTGTTGGATGCAGGCGTTGGTCGGCTGGACGGTGTTCTTTACACCCACTCCCACGCCGATCACGTGCACGGTGTCGATGACTTGCGGATGATCGTCTACAACATGCGCGCGCGCCTGCCCGTTTGGGCAGATCGCATAACGCTCGACAATTTGACCCAGCGGTTTGGCTATGTCTTTGTACAGCCTCCCGGCTCAGATTATCCGCCCATTCTGGATATGCACCGGATCGACACGCCAGCACCCATCACGGTCGAGGGCCCCGGCGGTCCCCTGACACTCACCCCGTTCGAAGTCGCCCATGGGCGCATCGACGCGCTTGGGTTCCGTGTCGGTGGGGCTGCGTATTTGCCCGACGTCTCCGACATCCCTGAGACCGCCTTGCCCCCGCTCGAAGGGCTTGATCTGTGGATTCTTGATGCCCTGCGGCGAGAACCGCATTCGTCCCACTTCCACCTCGACAAGACATTGGAGTGGTTCACGAAGATGGCCCCCAAACAGGGGGTGATCACCAATATGCACATCGACCTCGACTACGCGACGCTCGACGCAGAAACGCCCGCGCACATCAGCCCCGCTTGGGATGGTCGTGTCCTCGAACTCCCTTACACCGATGGGTGACGTTCTTAGCGTCACGCTGCCGGTCTTTGTCTTGATTGCGGCGGGCTATCTGGCCGTATGGCGCGGGATTTTTTCCGAGACCCACACCGAAGGTCTGATGACCTTCACCCAAAAATTCGCCATTCCTTGTCTGCTGTTTTCCGCCATTGCAGGGCTGGACCTGAAGGCCAGCTTTGATTGGCGATTGCTGACCAGCTACTACACAGGCTCTATCGTGTGTTTCATGGCAGGCATCGCAGGGGCCAAAATCTTTTTTGCCCGCCCCACCGAGGATGCAATTGCCATCGGCTTTGCCGCGATGTTCGCCAACACCGTTTTGCTTGGCTTGCCCATCGCCGAACGCGCCTACGGCATCGACAGCCTAACGCCAAACTTCGCGATTATCTCAATCCACGCAGGCTTTTGCTATTTGGTGGGGCTAACCACCATGGAGATTGTCCGCGCGCGACACGCCGCCACCCGCCCCGGCGCCTTTGCCACCGCGCGACTGGTGGCCCGGGCGATGTTCCGTAACGCACTGATGATCGGCGTGGGGCTTGGGCTTGCGGTGAACCTGTCGGGCTTGGCCCTGCCTGCACCGGTGATGGAGGCCGTGACCCTTATGACAAGCGCGGCCCTGCCCGCAGCCCTCTTTGGGCTGGGAGGCGTTATGGTCCGCTACAAGCCCGGGGGCGATGGCCGCACGATCTTGATGCTGATCTCTATCGCGCTGATCCTGCACCCCGCAGTGACGCTGGGTATGGGCACACTGCTCGCGCTAGATACGCCGCAATTGCGTGCCGCCGTATTGACCGCCGCAATGGCGCCGGGTGTGAACAGTTACCTCTTTGCAGCGGTCTATGGCCGAGCGACGCGGGTCTCGGCCTCTGGGGTTTTACTGGGCACGGCGGCGTCGATCGTAACGGTTTCGGTCTGGATTTTGATCCTACCCTAAACCTTAGTTCGCTACGGGCGTTGTAGCGCCCGGCCGAGGCATTGGCGCGACCGAGGCCAGATCAACCGGCGCTTTGCAAAACGGGCGCGCGGCGAGCCAGCGGCGCATGTCCTCCCGCTTGGCACGGCTGTGAAACGGGCCCCAATCCGCAGCCACGCCCTTCATACCTGCGCTGACCACTCCGTCGCGCGGCACCGTCGTCGCCATGATCCGAACGGCGCACGACATGTTGGCCCCACCATCCTTGAGCGCTTCACGCGTGCGCGCACTGCACCCATAGCCACGCGCGGTTGCGGGTAGGATCTGCACAAGGCCGACCCACTTGCCACCGCCTCCGACAACGCCGGGGCGATAGGTGCTCTCATGCTTTGCAAGGGTACTCAGAAGGCCCGCCCAAAACGCTTTGCGCGCCCACTGCTCGGCCTCCGGATAGGCAGGACACCATTGCGCGATATCACCGGGCACCATGTCGACCAGCGGCGCGCCATGTGCCCCAAGCGCGCGCATCGCAGCCCGGGTCCATGCGCGGGACCCATTAATATGATCCCACCGTAGTTTTGGCAGTTTGGCCTGCGCAGGACGCACGATTGGAGGGGCAGAAAACAGCGGGGCCTGTAACGTCTGGTCGGCGAGTTCCTCATCCGACACAGCAGCCGTTTGCGCCGAGGCCGCAGACACCGTGAGGCACACCAACAGGGCCATCGCCCCCTTTGCTACCGTGCTTGACATGCTCCACACCCCCAAGGCCGTCCTTGTCGCGTAGCGCCACAGATAGAAAAAATCAATTTCCACAGCCCCAAGCCGGGGTTTGAGCCTGTTTTCGCCCATCGCTTGCCCTTGCCCTGCCCCGCATGCTCGCCTAAACGAAAGGCCAAGACATGACCCCGGAGGCCCTGATGCTCGACCTGTCCTATGACCTGCCCAAAGTCAAAACCATTGCCGGTGCCAAGCACGACTGGGAATTGGTCATCGGAATGGAAGTCCACGCGCAGGTCAGCTCAAACTCAAAGCTGTTTTCTGGCGCATCGACCCTGTTCGGCGCAGAGCCCAATTCCAACGTGGCCTTTGTGGACGCAGGCATGCCCGGCATGTTGCCCGTCATCAACGAATTCTGCGTAGAACAGGCTGTACGCACGGGCCTTGGCCTCAAGGCACAGATCAACCTGACCTCGGCGTTTGACCGTAAAAACTACTTCTATCCGGATTTGCCACAGGGCTATCAGATTTCGCAGCTGTACCACCCCATCGTGGGTGAGGGCGAAGTGCTGGTCGAAATGGGCGCGGGCTCAGCCAAAGAAGCCCCAACCGCGCGGCTTGTGCGCATTGAGCGGATCCATTTGGAGCAAGACGCCGGCAAATCCATCCACGACATGGACCCCGCGATGTCATTCGTGGACCTGAACCGGACGGGCGTGGCCCTGATGGAAATCGTGTCGCGCCCCGACATTCGCGGACCCGAAGAGGCCGCTGCCTACTTGGGCAAGCTGCGCCAAATTCTGCGGTACTTGGGCACCTGTGATGGCAACATGCAAAGCGGCAGCATGCGTGCGGACGTGAACGTTTCGATCTGTTTGCCCGGCGCCTATGAGAAATACCAAGAAACGCAGGATTTTTCGCACCTTGGCACCCGGTGTGAGATCAAGAACATGAACTCCATGCGGTTTATCCAAGCCGCTATTGAGGTCGAGGCCCGCCGCCAGATCGCCATCGTTGAAGCAGGCGGTAGCGTCGAGCAGGAAACCCGGCTCTATGATCCCGACAAGAACGAAACCCGTTCGATGCGGTCCAAGGAAGAAGCACACGATTACCGCTATTTCCCTGATCCCGACCTCCTGCCGCTGGAAATTGAGCAGTCGTGGGTCGATGAAATCGAAGCCTCGCTGCCCGAACTGCCCGATGCCAAGAAGGCCCGGTTTATGTCCGACTTTGGGTTGAGCGATTATGATGCGAGCGTTCTGACGGCTGAGACTGCCGATGCGGTCTATTTCGAGGCTGTGGCTGAGGCCGCAGGCGACGGCAAGCTGGCCGCCAACTGGGTCATCAATGAGCTGTTTGGTCGCTTGAAAAAGGACGATGCGGGCATCGCTGATAGCCCCGTTTCGCCTGCGCAATTGGCAGGGATCATCGCGCTGATCAAAGCGGATGAAATCTCGGGCAAGATTGCCAAGGACCTGTTTGAGATCGTCTACACCGAAGGCGGCGACCCGGCTGAGATTGTCGCAGCCCGCGGCATGAAACAGGTGACCGACACAGGTGCGATTGAACAAGCCGTTGACGACATCATCGCCGCCAACCCCGCGCAGGTCGAAAAGGCCCAGCAGAACCCCAAGCTCGCGGGTTGGTTCGTGGGTCAGGTGATGAAAGCAACGGGCGGCAAAGCAAACCCTGCGGTCGTCAACCAAATCGTTGCGAAGAAACTGGCGGGTTAAGACCTCAATCCTGCCGGGTGCCTTGGCATCCGGCGGGTCATTTGACCATTCGTCAGCGGGCTTGACGTGCTAGGCCATCCGGGCCGCGCGCAGCCAAATCGCCACGAACACCAACGACAGAACCATATTCCATGTGGCCATCGACAGGCCCATGAAGGACCACGCGATTTCATTGCACATGATGATCGTGTCTTGGATTGCCGTGCTCAGCAGATCAGCGCCGCTGAGGGTGCCCAGATCATTGCCCGCGCCACTGCACGCGCTTGGGCCTTCCCACCATCCTTGCTCAACCCCGAAATGGAACGCGCCGATCCCTGCGGTCGTTAACGCAGCAGCTGCCCCCACATAGGCCGTCACCCGTGGCACGATGCCAGCAATAGCGACCAAGCCCAGAACAATTGCCGCGCCGTGTGGCCAGCGTTGCCACAAGCACATCTGGCACGGTGCATAGCCCAGCGCCTGAAACAAGTACGCACCAGCGAGCAACACCAAAGAGCCGCCAGCCGCGACCATAACCATTTGTTTTTGGGACATATCGTGCAGGATCATAAAAACCTAAGGGCCGCAAAGCCACCGATTAACAAAATAACAAACGCGGTGAACACAAGCCCAAGGCGACGCTCAATGAAGGCGCGAACCGGGGCGCCGAATTTCCATAACAATGCAGACACAATAAAAAATCTCAAACCGCGGGCAAGGATGGACGTCGCAACAAACGTCGCAAGCGGCATCCCGGTCCAACCGGACATAATCGTTATCACTTTATACGGGAAAGGCGTCAGCCCTGCCACAAGAACCGCCCAAAATCCGAAATCGTTAAAGCGGTTGTTAAACTCGGCCATTGAGCCGCCCTTGCCCATCGCTTCGAGAACGGGCGCGCCGATGGTGTCATAAAAGAATGCGCCGATAAAATAGCCCAGCATTCCGCCCAAAACGGATGACACTGTGGCCACCCCCGCGATCAAAAACGCACGGCGCGGGGCCGCGAGGATCATGGGAATCATCAAGATATCCGGGGGGATCGGGAACACCGAACTTTCGATGAACGCCACAAAAGCCAGCACCCACAACGCGCGGGGATGGTCGGCCATGGACATAGTCCAGTTGTATAAAGACCTTATCATACTTTCGGCAGTGTCATGCCTTTTGAGTTCCGTCAATGCCGCGACGCGGCAAATCAGGCCAAATAAATGCATCTGTTGCCCGAGAGCGATTGACGCTCTCGCGACACTGGGCTAGAGCGGGCCTCGCAAGTGCCGGTGTGGCGGAATTGGTAGACGCAGGGGATTCAAAATCCCCCGCCGCAAGGCTTGCCGGTTCGAGTCCGGCCACCGGTACCAGCAAAGTGTTAAGAGCATCCCTTCGGGGACCCGGCCAATCGGAAACGGGTTAATCCTCTTAAAACCTGCGGAAATCACTCACAAAATCTGAAAACAGCTATACGCGGCCAGTTCGGTTTGTCCCGCTATCGCCCGAGCCACGGTTGGGCTGTTAACCGCGAATCAAACGTACGGTCCTTTCGACGACATTGCACAATGAGAGTTCAGCGGTATGCTCATCCCATTGCTTGCGAAGGATACAGGATGGAACGTTTTCACTACTGGTTCATGGGACTGGTAACTGTATTTTATGGAGTTGCTGTTCTGGTCGACTACGCGGCCGTACAATACAGTTTGCCAGCTTACTATGAGGCCTTCACACCCGAGCAGCAGGAATGGTTTGCAACACTTCCTCCGTGGTTTGATGCAGTTTGGGCCACTCAAGTTGTTCTTGCTCTGCTTGGGGGAGCGGCGTTGGTTCTTCTAAACCGCGCGGCGGTCTGGTTGTTTGGGTTATCATTCGTCCTCAACTCAGGGATGACCCTTTGGGTGCTCGTTCTGTCCAATCCGTCTATGGTAGATGTTGCGGGTTGGGTTGGTTGCGCGCTGATGACTGGCAGCTTGGCACTCACGCTCTTGTTTTGGCTCTATGCGCGGGGCGAAAAACAATCGCCCACGGGGCTGTTATGAGCGCGGATCGCCCCAAAGTCGGCGCGATCGCGGTGGTCTTGCGTGACGATGCAGCCCTGATGGTGCAGCGGGGCAAAGAGCCGAACGCAGGGCTATGGGGGTTTCCAGGCGGGCACGTCGAATGGGGGGAAACCGCCCTTGAGGCTGCGGTTCGCGAGTTGGATGAGGAAACCGGGGTCACCGCGACCGCCGCAGGCTATCTCACCTGTCTAGATGTGGTTGGCCGCGACGCACACGACCGCATCACCCACCACTACTTGTTGGCCGCCGTGCTATGCCACTATGTGGCGGGTAGCCCCATTGCCGCGGATGATGCCGCGGACGCCGAATGGATTCCGTTGTCGGAAATCGCAGCCGCCGGTCGTCCGTTCAGTCAAAACGTCGACCGCGTCATCGCAGCAGCCCTTGCACACCATAAAACAGCCGCACTCGCTTAGTGCACCGCGCCCTTCCCAAAGGACATCTGACACAATGCAAACCTTCGAATACAAAATCGTCCCTGCCCCGCGTCGCGGCAAATCCGGCAAAGGTATTCGCGGCAATGAGGCGAAGTTTGCCAATGCCCTAAGCGTGGTGATGAACGAGCTAGGCGCCGCAGGATGGGAGTACATTCGCACCGACACCCTCCCGGCGGAGGAGCGCCGCGGCCTTCTGTTTCGCAGCACAGTTCAGCACACGATGCTGATCTTTCGCCGCCCCAAACAAGCCGCAGCCCCCGTTACACATCCGCTGTTGGCACGCCCCAAGCGCGCACAAACGCCTCCAGACACGCCCGAGGGCGCGGATCAGATAGACGAAGGGGCAGAATCTACGCGCTGATATCCAGTGACAAGGCGTGGATTTGCACCATCAGGTCCTTTCCAATCGCGGCATGCACGGCCCGGTGACGCGCAATCCGGGACATCCCATCAAACGCGGTGGATTGGATGCGCACGGCGTAATGTGTCTCGCCCGTACCATCGTCGCCAGCATGTCCCGCATGCATATGGCTCTCGTTTACGACATCCAAAACCTGCGGCGTAAACGCTGCGCGCAGGGCAGCTTCAATTTTATCGGCCTTAGTCACGAAAAATCCCCTCGCTGCCTCTTCACTCCCCCGCCAGATAGTCTAAAGTCTAGGGCCTTGCAACGAAGGGGACACACCCGTGAGCAGCAGCGATCCATTCAACTTCGACATGCGTGTTTCGACCGCAAAGAAAAAGACCAACCGCACACGGCGCGGCATGTCCGGGGCGTTTGAGACGTCAAAACGTGTCTGTGAACACAAAGGCTGTGAGGAAGCGGGCCAATACCGCGCCCCCAAAAGCCCGGACATTCTGGACGACTTCTATTGGTTCTGCCGTGAACACGTGCGGGAATATAACCTGAAGTGGAATTTCTTTGACGGGACGACCGAAGAAGAAATCAACGCGCAACTTGACCGTGACAAAGTGGGCGAGCGCCCCACCAAACCGTTCAAGCAATCCGCCGAGGAACGCGCCTGGGCCCGTTTGGGCGTGGATGACGCGCATCAGGTGCTGGGTGCCAACGCTACCCGCAATCCTGGCAAGGGCGGTGGCGGTGGTCGCAGACTGCCCCCCACCGAGCGCAAAGCACTCGAAATCCTTGAAGCAAAGGATCATTGGGAAAAGGCCGAAATCCGCAAGGCCTACAAAAAGCTGATCAAAGTGCTTCACCCCGACATGAACGGAGGCGACCGCAGCCAAGAAGAACAGCTTGGCGAAGTCGTCTGGGCTTGGGATCAGATTAAGGATAGTCGCAGCTTTAAATAGGCTGCGACATCTTGGCGGTTGCCCCATTGGGGCGACTGCCGCACCAAGGGTGCCATGAAGCACGCGCTCCGCCTTCTTTTGGTTTTGACGATCACGCTGGGTATTCTTGCCCCGCGCGCATCGGCCATAGCCATGGAGCTGATGCCCGGCCAATTCCAGACCATCGTGATCTGCTCTGGCTTTGAGATGCAGACCATCGTCATTGACGCCGAGGGTCAGCCCGTCGAAGTCGCCGACACCGAGGCCCACAAGTGTGTGTTCAAGGACGCGGTTGTTGCAATCGCCGTGCCCGAAACACCCGTTTGGCAAACGCTTGCCCGTGCCAACCTTCGCGATGCGGCGCGTGCGGACCTTGTGTCTGCGCCCCTCGCGGCCGTTTTACCGCCCCCCTCCCAAGGTCCCCCGCTGCCTGTCTGACCCCTTTGTTCAGACCTAAATTCGCAGCGAAAGACCACACTACATGTCCGATATCACCGGGGCGGCCTCAATCCGCCCAACCATCGCCCGTGGCGGGGCGTTCTACCGCCTTGTCTGGAAATGGCATTTCCTCGCCTCTCTCTATGTATTGCCCTTCATGGCGATGCTCTCGATCACGGGGGGCCTCTACCTTTATAAGCCTCAGATCGAAAACTGGCTCTATGCAGACCGTTTCTACGTAGAGGCGCAGGAAACAGCCCTGCCCATCGCCGTTCAAATCGCTCAGCTCGACACCTTTGTCGGGATTTCCCGGATGCGCGCGGTGATCCCGCCCGTGTCGCCCGAACATACCACCCGGATTGAGTTCAACACCTCCCAAGGCGTGCGCAGTTACGCTTGGATCAATCCCTACACCGCCGACATCATCGCCGTGCAGGCGCGCGACACGATGCTGATGCACCAAGTCAAAAAATTCCACGGAGAGCTGTTTCTTGGCGACATTGGCACCAAGTTTGTGGAACTGGCCGCGCATTGGGCCGTGATCATGCTGGTGACCGGGGCCGTGTTGTGGTGGCCGCGCGGCGCACAGCGGCTGCGGGACCGCGCGGCATTGCCCCGCCTGCCGAAAAACCAATCCGCAAAGCGCGGGTTTTGGAGGCAAATGCATCTGTTCACCGGGATGCTCGCGGTGGTTTTGGTCTTGCCGATCTTGGTCTCTGGGCTGCCGTGGACGGATGTCTGGGGCGGCGGCCTGAACAAGATCCAAGAGATCACCGGCACTCAAAGCAAATCGCTCCGGTTCGGTGGCTCTGCGCCCAAGTCGAGCACCGACACAGGCGAGCCGATCGCGGTTGAACAGGTCGCGGCCATCGCTGCGGCCCAAGGGCTGGCCACACCTTATGAAATCCGCCCCCCGCGCAAAGCCGATGGCGCGTATTGGATGCGCTCTGCCAGCGTGAACCGCTACGCGCAATCAGAACTGGTTGTTGACCAGTATAGCGGCGCGATCTTGGCGCGGGTCGATTTCACCGACAACCCCGGGGTCGCCCAGGCGAAATCCCTCGGCATCAGCTTTCACCAAGGCGAATTATACGGCTGGGCCAACGTAGCCCAAAACACCGTGGCCGCAGTGCTGGGCGTTGTGTTGTCGGTGTCAGGGTTTGTGGCGTGGTGGATGCGCCGGCCGCGGGGCAGCCTCGGCGTGCCTGCCGCCCCAGATGCGCAGGTGTCATGGCCTGTGGCTGCGGTGATCGTGACCATGATGATCCTACTGCCGCTTGTCGGTGCCAGCCTAATCGCCGTGCTCGCGCTCGACTGGGTTCTGTTTCGCAAACTTGGATGGTTTCGGGGGGCGTCCGCCCCGCATGCCGCCGAGTGAGCGATAGGATCACGCAAGCGTCCCTATATTGCGTGATCCTTCTCCGGGAGGGGTGGTCGTGGCAGACGCCCCTCCCCTTTTTATTCAAGTGTTCAGCCCGCCGTTGCCACCCGTTCAAGGCGACTGCGGGCTGGTCTTAGTCAAGACAGGCGCGATAGTGCCAGCACACCCCTTCCCCTCGCCGTTTCATGCGTTATGTTGCGTCGAACGCGGTGGGCTGAGAGCCCCCAACAAGGTAAGGATTACACGATGGCGGATGGTGGCATGGGGCAAATTGCAAAACCGACCGAAGATATCTCGGTCCGGGAAGTGTTCGGAATTGATTCAGACATGAAGGTGAAGGGGTTCGCTGAAGCCTCTGATCGCGTGCCTGAGATTGATCCGACCTACAAGTTCGACCCAGACACCACGCTCGCGATCCTTGCTGGCTTTGGCTACAATCGCCGCGTCATGATCCAAGGGTATCACGGCACGGGTAAGTCGACGCACATTGAACAAGTCGCTGCCCGGCTGAACTGGCCCGCAGTGCGCGTGAACCTCGACAGCCACATCAGCCGGATTGACCTGATCGGGAAAGACGCGATCAAGCTGAAGGACGGCGTACAGGTTACCGAATTCCACGAAGGCATCCTGCCGTGGGCCCTGCGAAACCCCGTTGCCATCGTATTTGATGAATACGATGCCGGCCGCGCGGATGTGATGTTTGTGATCCAGCGCGTACTGGAAGCCGACGGCAAACTGACGCTGATGGACCAAAACGAGATTATCACTCCGCACCCGTCGTTCCGTTTGTTCGCGACAGCCAACACCGTTGGTCTGGGTGATACGACGGGCCTTTATCACGGCACACAACAGATCAACCAAGCGCAGATGGACCGCTGGTCGCTGGTCGCAACGCTGAACTACCTCAGCCACGATGCGGAAGCCGCAATCGTTCTGTCCAAGTCGCCCCACTACAACACCGAAAAGGGCCGCCAGATCGTGAGCCAGATGGTGACTGTGGCCGACCTGACCCGGACTGCATTCATGAACGGCGATCTGTCTACTGTGATGTCGCCCCGCTCGGTGCTGGCATGGGCCGAAAACGCGCGCATCTTTGGCGACGTGGGCTATGCGTTCCGCCTGTCGTTTCTCAACAAATGTGATGAGTTGGAACGCCAGACAGTGGCCGAATTCTACCAGCGGTGCTTTGACGAAGAACTGCCTGAAAGTGCAGCAAGCATGAGCCTCGGCTAAGGAACACGCGGCGGGTTTTCCCGTGAAAATCTGGGCGGGCGGGCTTGCTTAGCAACGCCCTCCGCCGCCGGAGGATAGTATGAAAAAACCCAACGATAACCCGGCTGATCCGTTCAAAAAGGCGCTTGCGGAGGCGACAAAGGTTCTGGCCGACGATCCTGAGTTGGGCGTCAGCTATTCCGTGGACCCCCCCGGTGCCACCAACGACAGTGTGCGCCTGCCACAGGTAACGCGCCGCATGACCCGCGAAGAGGTCCTGCTGGCGCGCGGCACAGCCGACGCTTTTGCCCTGCGCCACAAGTACCACGACGCCAGCACCTACAGCCGCTACCTGCCCAGCGGGAACATGGCACGTGAGATTTACGATGCGATGGAAACCGCCCGGTGCGAAGCCGTCGGCGCCCGCGCTATGCCCGGCACCGCTGGCAACATCGACGCCAAAATCGGCTCAGACGCGTCGCGTCGCGGCTACGGTGAAATCACCGAGGCCGCCCAAGCGCCGCTGGCCACCGCTGCGGGCTATCTGATCCGGCATCTGGCTACTGGCCGCGACCTGCCCCCGGCAGCGGCGAACGTCATGAACCTGTGGCGCGATTTTATCGAAGGCCAATGCGAAGGCACGCTCGACGGTATCGACGGCGCGCTTGCCGACCAAGCGACCTTTGCCAAGCTCGCCCGTCAGCTGATCGATGACATGGGCTACGGCGATCAGCTGGGCGACGATCCTGACCAAGAGGACGAGGATCAGGACGAAGAAGGCCAGTCCGATGAGGATGAGCAGCCCGACAGCACCGGCGAGGATGATCAGTCCGAGCAGGACGATGAGGCCTCGCCCGAGCAAAGCCAAGAACAACAGTCCGACCCCGCGCAGGCCTCTGTCACAATGGATGACATGGCCGAGGCTGAGAACGCCGAAGAAGCGGAGATGCCCGAGAGCCAGGACAACATGGAGCCGCCCCCACCGGCGCCCATCTCTGAGGCGGACCCCGGCTACATCGTGTACCGGACCGAACACGACGAAGAAATTCGCGCCGAGGACCTTGCGGAACCCGCCGAATTGGAGCGTTTGCGCGCCTATCTGGATCAGCAGCTAGAGCCCCTTAAGGGCGCCGTGTCGCGGCTTGCCAACAAATTGCAACGCCGCCTTCAGGCGCAACAGAACCGCTCTTGGGAATTTGATCTGGAGGAGGGCATCCTTGATGCCGGCCGCCTTGCTCGTGTCGTTGCCAACCCGACCACACCGCTCAGCTTCAAGATGGAGCGTGACACAGAATTCCGCGACACCTGCGTGACGCTTTTGCTGGATAACTCTGGGTCAATGCGGGGCCGTCCGATCTCAATCGCGGCAATCTGCGCCGACGTTCTGGCCCGCACGCTGGAACGGTGCGGTGTTAAGGTCGAAATCCTCGGCTTTACGACCCGCGCGTGGAAGGGCGGCCTGAGCCGTGAGGAATGGCTCAAGGAGGGACGCCCCCAACAGCCCGGGCGCCTGAACGACCTGCGCCACATCATCTACAAATCAGCCGACGCGCCATGGCGTCGGACGCGGCCCAACCTTGGGTTGATGATGAAAGAGGGCCTTCTGAAGGAAAACATCGACGGTGAAGCGCTGGAATGGGCGCAGCGCCGGATGCTGGCCCGCCCCGAGGCGCGCAAGGTCATGATGGTGATTTCCGATGGTGCGCCCGTGGACGACAGCACCCTGTCGGTAAACCCGGCTAATTACCTCGAAAAACACCTGCGCGACGTGATCGCCATGGTGGAAAAGCGCAAGCAAATCGAACTGATCGCCATCGGGATCGGCCACGACGTGACCCGCTATTATGAGCGTGCCGTAACCATCACCGACGTTGAGCAATTGGCGGGCGCGATGACCGAGCAGCTTGCATCTCTCTTTGATACGGACCCGCGCGCAAGGGCGCGGTTCGCTGGAATGAAAAAGGTTTCCTAGTGTTTCAAGACTTCTCCGTGAGCGCGCGCCCCGAAAACGGCCCCCCCCGATTGGAGGCCCTGCGCCGCATCATGGAGGCTGAGGGCGTCGATGGATTTCTGATCCCACGCGCGGACGTTCACCAAGGTGAATACGTGGCCCCTTGCGATGACCGCTTGGCGTGGCTTACGGGGTTCACCGGGTCCGCCGGATTTTGCGCGGCTTTGCGTGATCAAGCCGGTGTTTTCGTGGATGGACGTTACCGCGTTCAGGTTAAGCATCAGGTCGATTTGGGCAGCTTTACCCCCGTGCATTGGCCAGAGACCGGCTTGGCGGAGTGGCTCACGGCGCGCATGACCAAGGACCAAACTCTGGCGATTGATCCGTGGTTGCACACGGTTAGAGAGGGCCTCGCCCTTGCCACCGCCCTTGAGGACAACGGCGCTGATCTGCGTGAAACAGACAATCTGTTGGACCGCATTTGGCAGGATCGCCCCGCCCCGCCGACCGAGCCTGTGATGGTCTACCCAGACGCTCTTGCTGGGCGAAGCGCCGAGGACAAGCGCACCAGCCTTGCAGCGGACTTGCGCAAAGCGGGACAATCGGCGGCTGTGCTGACCCTGCCCGACAGCCTCAACTGGCTTTTGAACATTCGCGGCGCGGATATCCCGCGCAACCCGATTGCGCAGTGTCTGGGGATCTTGCACGATGACGGCACAGTCACCCTGTTCATTGACGCCAAGAAACTAGAAGGCATCGCACCACTAGAGGGCGTCACAATAGCTGCACCCGCAGGGTTTGCACCCGCCCTGTCCGAGCTGACGGGCAAGGTCGCAGTGGACTATGGCACAGCCCCACTCGCGGTCTATCGCGCGCTGATGGCGGCAGGTGCGACACCCGTCGACACCCGTGACCCCTGCGCCCTGCCCAAGGCCGCCAAAACCGACGCCGAAATCACCGCCACCCGCACGGCCCACTTGCGGGATGCAAGCGCGGTGGTGAAATTCCTCGCGTGGCTCGACAGTGCCCCCAAAGACAGCCTGTCAGAGATCGACGTTGTCACAGCACTCGAAGGGTTCCGGCGCGAAACCAATGCCCTGCGCGATATTAGTTTTGAAACAATCTGTGGCAGCGGCCCCAACGGCGCGATCATGCACTACCGTGTCACCAAGGAAACCAACCGCCCCCTTGCGGACGATACGCTCCTGCTGGTGGACAGCGGCGGGCAATATTTGGACGGCACCACCGACATCACTCGGACGATGGCCCTGCGCGAGCCCGGCCCAGAGGAGCGCACCGCCTATACCCAAGTGCTTCAGGGGCTTATCGCGATATCGCGTGCGCGGTTCCCGAAGGGCGTTGCGGGAGCACATCTGGACGCGCTGGCCCGTGCGCCGCTTTGGGCGGCGGGGCGCGATTTTGACCATGGCACGGGTCACGGCGTTGGCGTGTACCTTAGCGTGCATGAAGGGCCACAGCGCCTCAGCCGAGTCTCCGATCTGCCGCTGGAACCCGGGATGATCCTCAGCAATGAGCCGGGATACTACCTAGAGGGACGATTTGGCATTCGGTTGGAGAACCTGATCGTGGTGCAGCCCGCCCCTGCCCTGCCCGGTGGTGACCCAGAGCGCACGCAGTATGCATTTGAGACGTTGACCTTCGTACCGTTTGATCGGCGTTTGATTGATGTCACGATCCTAGCCCCGGCGGAGCGAGATTGGCTGGATGCCTATCATGGCGAAGTCCTCGCCAAGGTAGGGTCTCAGCTGGATACCGCGCCTTTGGCATGGCTCACGGCGGCCTGCGCGCCCCTATAGTCGCAGGTCGTATAGGGTGCTCAGCCACCCGCTTTGTGCATAAGAAGCCGTCACACCTATGTCACACGCGCATGGCAGTGGCTTTCTGCACAGTTTGTGTTACATGAGGCCCTTACACCGCAGGGGAGAGAGACATGCTAAAAGAGATTTCCGTTCACAAGGCTACCGGAACCTGGGTCGTTCGGACCGATAACTCTGTGCTTGGTGAAACCCGCAACGCGCTGGAACTGACCGAAGGCAACTTGCCCCCCGTCATCTATTTCCCCCGCGAAGACATTGGCATGGCTTTTCTTGAGCCATCCGACACAACCACAACCTGCCCCAAAAAGGGCGTCGCGAGCTATTTTCACCTTGTTGGGCGTAGCGGACAAGTCGACGACGTGGCGTGGTCCTATGAGACCCCCGCCGACGCGGTGTCCGCGATCGCAGGGCATATCGCCTTTGTGACCGGGACCATCCACGTCGAAAAACTCTAGAACCGTTCAGCCGCCAAGCGGGTGCCTTCCGATAGGGCGCTCAGCTTGGCATAGGCGATATCTGGATCAACGGTGCCGAAGCCGGCGAATGTTCCAAAACCACAATCCGACCCTGCGATAACCCGGTCTACCCCCACAATTTGCGCGAATTTCGTAACGCGCTCAGCGACCAGTTCAGGATGTTCCACAAAGTTTGTGGTGCTGTCGATCACGCCGGGCACGAGGATTTTATCCTCAGGAATTTCTGCGGCGCGGTCTCGGAACACGGTCCACTCATGGGCGTGACGGGGGTTTGAGGTCTCAAACAACAACTGGCTCGCATTGACCGACATCAGCGTCGGAAACACTTTGGCCATGTCGATATCACACACATGCGGGCCTTCGTAATTGCCCCAACAGATGTGAACACGCACCCGCGATGGATCAATCCCACTAAGCGCATGGTTCAGGGCCTCTACATGGCTTGCGGCGATCTTGAGAAACTCTGCATCAGACAAATCCGCAAACAGCATATGACGGCTCAGCGCGAGGTCGGGACAATCCAGCTGTAGATACAGGCCCGCATCGACGATGGTGCGATATTCCTCGGCCATAGCATCAGCAAGTGCCGCCAAATATGCCTCCCGCGTAGGGTAGTGGTCGTTTTGTAAAAACAACGAAATCACGCCGGGCGAGGCTGCGTTCATAAAGCCCTCTGTTGCGCCGTGCTCGGCCATACCCGCCTTGAGGTTGGCGATATCGGTCTGCAACTCACCCTGCCCCTTGGAGGCAACAGGCCCCGTGCACATGGGTCGTGCGTATTGCGGTGTGCCGCCATCATCCGCGAGCCGCTTTAGAAACCCCGGGAACGCCTTTAGGTCGGCAGGCGCATTGCGGGGGCTATCGCCGGAAAAGCCGGTGTAGCGGTCCTTTACGTAGGTCGCGTAGCTGATTTTCGACGTCTCACCATCGCTGACGATATCCACGCCCGAGGCGACCTGCCGCCCAACCGTCGACGCACTGGCCGCGGTCATGGTGGCGTCAAACGTGGCTTGGTCATAGGACGCGCCATTTTCCCGGGCGAAGATCAAATCCACCACGTCTTGAGTGCGCGGCAGGCTGCCCACATGGGTTGTTCTGATCATCTTAGTCTCCCTCTCGCGGCACGCATTTGCACGTGCCGCTGTCAAAGTCATCGGTGGCTGGATTAGCCCGTTTGTAGCAAAATTTGTTTCCACACGGCTGTTTCATCGAACAGCGTGAATTCGCGGCGCAGTTTTGGCGCGGCGACGCCGAAGCTGCCGAATTCCGCGTGGCTGATACCCAACACATAGACCTGCGCCCCGGTGGGTGCGCCAAACGCGCCCCAGCCGGAGTGCGTGCCCGACAGCGACCAGCGGATCGCGGCACGTGGCGGCATCGTTGGATCATCGCGGCCGATGACATGTTCGCAGGTGAATTTCGCATCGGGGAATGCCGCACGCAGTGACATCCAGAACCGGTCCGCGTCGCCCCAACCGTGGCCCGTATAGGCACCCGGATATTCCAGTTGGCAGGCCCGGTCATAGCTGTCGGGGATTGCGGCCATATCGGCATTCATGATCCGCTGCAAAATCTCCGCGTAATGCGCGCCCCACGGGTCGTCATTGCCAGCGCCCTTGTAGGGGCCGGGCTGATCTGTTTCGGGGCTCAGCGGGCGCACGCACGCCTCTGGCCCGCCTTCGCGCGTGATTTGGTCTGCGGCAAACGCCTTGGGATCCCATCCCATCTGCCGGACAATCGCGCCCTGATCCCGGATCAACCATTCATCGTCGATCATGTTGTTGCGCGCGTGGCAATCCGCCAAGATGCGATAGCGCAATTGTTTGCCCGTTGCCTCGCCATAGGCGCCGCTGCCTGCGTGGGTGGCCGTCGAAATGATCCGGTGCGAGCTGAGCATCCCCGTCTCCGGCGTGCCGGACCAAATGACATCTTCGCCCAGCAGCTGACGGTCGGGGAACTCTGCCAGTGTGGCCATGGTCGCGCCGATAACATTCTGATTGCCGATCACCACACTCGCAGGGGAGCGGACGACAATCTCGGGGTGGTAATAGTCGTGCAGGGTCGCGATGCCCCGATCTTCCCAGATCTCTTTGGTGATCCCGATGATATAGTCCGGGAAATCTTGGAATTTTTCGTCAAAACCCTTCATGGGGCCTCCTTTGGTAGACGCGCCGAACCCCGCACCAGCAGGGGGCCGTCAATTTCGATCCGACGCACGGGCGCGTCGGGTGTGGTTATGCGGGTCAGTATTTCTTGGACGGTGGCGTCAACCATGCGGCGCGCAGGTTGGCGCAGCGTGGTCAGGTCATAGCTAGGCCATGCGGCCATGGGCACGTCATCGTAGCCCACCACCGAGACGTCATTTGGAACGCTCAGCCCCATAGCAAATCGTAGATGGTCCATGATGGCCATGGCCATATGATCATTGCCGACAAAAATCGCATCGGGTGGCTCGGACATTTGCATCAAGGTTTGGGCCGCGTTCATCGCTGTGTCGCGATCAAACATGCCGTCGATTTGCGCGTGCACTTCTAAGCCTGCCTCGCTTAGCCCCACAGCAAAACCCTCCGCGCGTTCGCGCCCGGTACTGGAACCCTGCCAGCCGCTGATATGTGCGCATCGCTGATGGCCACCCGCCGCCAAGAAAGCGGCGATTTTGGCTCCACCCGCGCGGTTAGCGGATGAGATCGCCGAAAGCCCCTCCCCGATGACAGAGCGGTTGAAACACACCACCGGGATGCCTGCGCGCGCGCATCTTTCAGCCAGCTCACCACTAAGGTTGATGGAGGCCGTGATGATCCCGTCGACCTGATAGTCCATCAGACTTTCGATGACATGGTCCACGTCGCCTTGCGTGTTGCCAGCCATAAACACCAAAAGGTGATAGCCTTCTTGATCGAGGGCTTCACTCAGCTTTTGCAGCGCATCAGCGTAGAATGGATTATCCAGATAAGCCACGACCAGCCCGATGATCCGGCTGGAGCCTGTAATCAACGAACGCGCCAAAACATTGGGTCGATAGCCCAATTCCTCTGCCGCGTCGCGCACTTTGCGGGCCATTTTTTCTGATACGGATGAGCCGGGCGTAAAGACGCGGCTCACCGCCGATTGGCTCACACCCGCCTTGGCCGCGACGTCCATTGAGGTGATCTTGCGGTTCATCCGGCGGTCCATCCGCCATCGACCAACAGCGACGTGCCGGTCACCATCGCACTCGCGTCCGAGGCCAAAAAGACCACGGCGCCCATGATGTCCTCCACCTCTGCCACACGGGGCAGTTTGATTTTGCTCTCGATCCAAGCGCGTTTGTCCGGGTCCGCGAATGTGGCGGCTGTTAGGGGCGTTCGGATGAACGTGGGGCACAGGGTATTGACGCGAATACGTTCCGGCCCCCACTCAATCGCCATGGCCTTGGTCATGCCTTCGACCGCGTGTTTGCTGGCGCAATAAACGGCTCGTTCAATCCCGCCGACATGGCCCATTTGGCTGCTGATCTGAAGGATCGATCCCCCACGGCCCACCATTCCGCGTGCCGCTTCTTGGGCGAGGAAATAGGCCGCGCGCACGTTCACCGCCATCACCGCATCAAAGTCGGCTGGAGTTGTGTCCATGGCCGCAGCGTGACGTGCAAGGCCCGCCGAATTGCACAGGATATCAAACGGCCCCGACTGCCCAAAAAAGGTGCGGACGGCGTCATGGTCAGTCACATCCAACACGACGCCGGAACCGCCCAAGGCCGAGGCGGCCTCCGCCACCTGATCGGCACTGCGCGCGGCGACTGTGACCTCCGCCCCTGCATCCGCAAGGGCCGCAGCACAGGCCAAACCTATGCCCCGCGCGCCGCCGGGCACAAACGCCCGTTTACCGTCAAGCCGAAAGGATGGGGTTTTGGGCAAAGGGGTCATGGTCGCTCCGGTCAAACTGCATAGGTATGCAACCGGAATGGGCGGCCAAGGTCAAGCCTGTCCGCCACCCAACGCCGCCATTCGCGCAAAAACATCGACGCCCAACTGCGCATAGACGTCCAACAGATCCACCAAGACCCAGTTTTCGCGGATCAGGTCGCCCTCAACCCGCCAAAAATCCAACGACCGCATCGTCATCTTTTGACCCGTCGCGGGCAGGCCCAGCCAGTTCGCGCCGCTCAGCGTCATCTCCATTCCCGGCCAGGCGGTAAAGCCGACATAGTCGCCCTCCGCAAAGAAATGCCCCTGATCCATCAAGGCGCGGCGGTCCGGCATCGCATCAAGGAAAGGGATCTGGTGATGTTGCCTGAAGCCCACGATGCCGCGCGCGGTGCCAATGCCCGCAGGCCCGTACCAGCTGCAACGCGGATGCCAGTAGCGGGGCAATTCCATCGCCGCCTCGCCCTCGCGGGAACGCCCGAGGCCCGTGAGCATATCACCAACAATCCCAAGCGCGTGGGTGCCATCGCCAGCGATGGTCAAACCGTCTTGGGTCGCGGGTCCGGGCACAAGCCATTCCCGGCCAAGTGAGGGCGCAAGCGGCCACACACCGGCCTGCATCATCAGTTCGGGGATATCCCAGATAGCCTGCATCTCGACCACGCGGTCGCCTTCAATCCGAAAGAACTCATGAAAGCGGATTGCGGCCAGTCGGTGGGTCGCTGGAATGCCGAGAAAAGGGGCAGAAAACTGGCCCATGTAGTGACCACCGTGGCCAACCCACATCTGACCAGCCGCGTCATGGCCTGCCATCTCAATCCATGTGCGCCGCTCGGCGTCGGGCATGGCGTCATACAGGGGCGCAAGCGCTTGGTCCGCCCACGCGTCCGGCCCGGTACCTGTGACCCAAGGCGCGCCAAGTTGGATCAAGGCGTCAGGCGCAAAGACTTGGCCCAGCGCGGATCGCGCCTGCGCCAAGGTGCAATCAGACAGCGTGCGAAGCGGTTGAACAACGGCTTTGGGGTCCATTTCAGGCCTCCTGTGAAGCGGCAGTGATTAGGGAGCGATGAGTGTTTGCGCCCATTTCGTGATGGATGCAACGGCGTGATCGGTCATCCCGGGCGACAGAATATCCCCGGCGATAACGTGGCTGTAAGGGTCATCATCGGGGCCGACCGTAACCGGCTCAAGCTGGACCGGCCCGCCCCATTTCGCAGCAACCGCCCGAGTAGCCGTGGAAGAGACGACCTGATCGGCATCAGAAAACAGGAACATCGCCGGAAGCTGAGCCGTTGAGACATCTAAACCCGCCACATAGCGTACAATCGCCGCCATCGGCATCGCCGCGATCGTTGGATATGCGCTGGTCCAATAGGCGCCGTGAGCCTCATTCCGAACCTCAAAGCTGCGGTTCTGCCCCGCGATGAGTGGCGCCCAGTAGCGTGCGGCGGGCCAGCTCAGCAATTGCCCCGCGGGATTGGCCAAGCCGAAATTCGGCGATACGAACACATGCCCAAGGATACCCTCCGAAAGGCCCGGATCTGTGGCCGTCGCGGCCGCGAGGGTGCCGCCCGTGGACGTCGAAAACACGAGGACTTGGCGCCCGATTTTGCGGCCAATCGCATAGGCCTCTGCCACATCCTGCAACCACGCACCCGCCGTGGCCGTGGCCATCGCGGTGCCGTCTTGGCCGTGCCCCGTTAGCCGCGTGAAATACAGGTTGGCCCCAAGCGCCTGCGCGACCCGGTCCGGGACGGGGCGAATTTCCTCAGAACTGGCCGAAAAGCCGTGGATGTAGACCACCGCCACATCGGTCTGCGCGCCGGGGAGCCCATGCCAATGGATGCGTTTGTGGGTGCCGGGCCGCAGGTTGGGCACAAGGGCCTCTGACTGCGCCAGATATGCATCAAGATCATCCGGCAAGGCATTAGGATCAAATGCACTTGCAGCCTCGACCGGCTCATATGGGCCAAACACCCATAGCCCCGCCCCGATTGCCACCAACACCGCGATAACCCGCGCTGTCCACGTCAAAAATTCAAGCATCAATTCTTCCTCCACCCTGCATGGATAAGGGCGAAGCAAGGGGCCTGCGTCAAGATGCAGAGACTTCCGCGACGCAGCGTTCGATTAGGTGCAGGCATTCAGGGTCGGAAAAACTGTGGTCCTTGTCCTTGACCAACAAAAGCTGCGCATCGGGGCATTGTAGATGATCCAAAAGACGCGTGGCCTCTGATGTCGGGACAGCATTGTCTTGGGTGCCTTGCACCATGCGGGCAGGACAACTTAGGGATAGAGGCGCTGTCAAAACCCGGTTCTCAGCCCCATCGTCGAACAGCCGTTTGGTAAAGATATAAGGCTCGCCATAGTCGCTAGGTTGGGCCACCTGCCCTTCGCGCACTACTGTGGCACGATCTGCCTGAGACAGACCGTCCCAATGGCGGGTTGTAAAATCAGGTGCAGCGGCAACGGTGACCAACCCCTTAAGGCGTTCAGGTATCTCGCGCGCGAGCAGAAGTGAAATCCAACCGCCCATGGAGGAGCCCACCAGAACCAGCGGGCCTGTCGTCAGTTCGTCCAGCACGGCACGCGCATCATCGCGCCAATCGCCGATGCAGCCATCGGTAAACGCGCCCGAGCTTTGCCCATGCCCTGAGTAATCGAAGCGCACGAATGCACGACCTTCACGGCGCGCGACGGCTTCTAGATGGGTCGCCTTGGACCCTTCCATGTCAGATTTAAAGCCGCCCAGAAAAACCACGGTCGGCCCTGCACCCTCGGTGCGGTGATATGCGATGCGGCGGCCTTGGGCTGTGTCCAAATATTGCACGTGCTGCTCCCCTCTTGTTTTTTACGGTTATGCCGCAAAGAGCGAAGGGTGTCAGGCCTTGATTGAGGACGACCTAGCCGCTGACGTAGACGGCTTGCTTGGGGCGATAGAACGTCTTTTGATTGTGCAGCCGCCCCAACAGATCATGAATGTCCTTCAGCTGCTCCGCCGCGTCATCGCGCGTACCAGCACCAACCAATTGCGCCTCATTGAGCGCGCGTTTCTTGCGGCGCAGTGCCGCCTCGATCAGGTCAAGGTCTTCTACGCTTAGATCAAAAGTTCGGTTGGGGGTGGGCATGACGACGGCCTTTGTACAGTTACAAAACTTTCTTATCGGAAACATGGCGCGCAAAAGCGACTTTTCCAGTATTTTCTGCGACTTAAATGCTTATCCCAGCATACATTTGCATACCCAGATCAGGCGCGGGTTGACGCCCCCGGCGGCACCCGTCACAAAGCGGCCGAACATATTACCCGCAACCGGGCGCTCCGTGGGCGCCAAAACGACGGAGGACACAAACGATGTCCCAGATCACCCTCACCTTTCCCGATGGCAACACACGTGACGTAGACGCTGGCACCACGCCCGCTGAGGTCGCGGCGGCGATTTCCAAATCGCTCAGCAAAAAAGCGATCAGCGCGCAGGTCGACGGCGCCCATTGGGATCTGGCATGGCCGCTTGAGGCCGATTGCGCCATTGCAATCAACACGATGCAAGATGCAGAGCCCGCGCTAGAGCTGATCCGGCACGATCTGGCCCACATCATGGCCCGCGCCGTTCAAGAGTTGATGCCTGACACAAAGGTCACCATCGGCCCCGTGCGCGACAACGGCTGGTTCTATGACTTTGACCGCGCAGAGCCCTTCACCCCCGAGGATCTGGGCGCGATTGAAAAGCGGATGAAAGAGATCATCAACGCGCGCGAACCCGTCCGCACCGAGCTTTGGAGCCGTGAAAAGGTTCGCCAGTACTACGTCGACAACGATGAGCCCTATAAGGTCGACATCCTTGATCGCATCCCCGAAGGCGAAGACATCCGCATGTATTGGCATGGCGAATGGATGGACCTGTGCCGTGGCCCGCACCTGCAACACACAGGCCAAGTGCCCGCCGATGCATTCAAGCTAACCAACGTCTCGGCGGCGTATTTCTTGGGCGACAACACCCGCCCCATGTTGCAGCGCATCTACGGCGTGGCCTTCCGCAACCGGGACGACCTGAAGCAGTACATGACCTTCCTTGAGGAAGCCGAAAAACGGGATCACCGCCGCCTTGGGCGCGAGATGGACCTGTTCCACATGCAAGAAGAAGCCCCGGGCCAAGTGTTCTGGCACCCCAACGGCTGGCGCATCTATACCGACCTACAAGACTTCGTGCGCCGCAAGCAGCGCGCTGGCGGCTATGTTGAGGTCAACACACCTCAGGTCGTCGACCGCAAGTTATGGATCGAATCCGGACACTGGGAAAAATACCAAGAGAACATGTTCATCGTTGAGGTGGACGAAGATCACGCCCGCGAGAAAGCCGTTAACGCTCTTAAGCCAATGAACTGCCCCTGCCACGTGCAGATTTTCAACCAAGGGCTTAAATCCTACCGGGACCTGCCCCTGCGGATGGCGGAATTTGGGTCCTGTGCGCGCTATGAGCCCTCGGGCGCATTGCACGGGATCATGCGGGTGCGCGGATTTACGCAGGATGATGGCCACATCTTCTGCCGCGAGGACCAGATCGAGAGCGAGACACGCATCTACATCGACTTTTTGTCTGACATGTACCGCGACCTTGGCTTCACCGATTTCCGCGTCAAGTTTTCAACGCGGCCTGAGGTACGCTCCGGCTCTGATGAGGTTTGGGACAAGGCCGAAGCTGCGCTGTTGGACGCCACCCGGGCGGCGGGCATTGAACCCGAGATCAACCCCGGCGAAGGCGCATTCTACGGCCCCAAGCTTGAGTTCGTTTTGACCGACGCCATCGGGCGCGATTGGCAATGCGGCACGCACCAAGTGGATTTCGTCCTGCCTGAGCGGCTGGACGCCAGCTACATCGGCCAAGACAGCCAACGCCACCGCCCCGTGATGCTGCACCGCGCGACACTCGGCTCGTTTGAGCGTTTTATCGGTATCCTGATCGAGGAACACGCGGGAAAACTGCCCTTCTGGCTCGCGCCGCGTCAGGTGGTTGTGGCCTCAATCGTGTCGGACGCTGATGATTTTTGCACGGACGCAGTGGCGCAGTTGAAAGCCGCAGGCATCAAGGCAGAGACCGATTTGCGCAACGAAAAGATCAACTACAAGGTCCGCGAGCACTCGCTCGGCAAGGTGCCAGTGATCTTGGCTGTGGGCCGCAAAGAGGTTGAGGACGGCACAGTTACCCTGCGCCGTTTGGGTGAGAAACAGACGCAGGTACTACCGCTCTCCGAGGTGGTCGAAATGCTGGCAGCAGACGCCGTAGCGCCCGACCTGCGCTAAACCCCAAAGGCCGCCTGAACAGGCTTGCCCCACCCCAAAGTAAGCGTCCCGTCGTGATCAATGACGGGGCGTTTCATCAAAGTCGGATGCGCCTGTAAAAGCGTTAACGGCTCTTGCGCCCGCTCCTCCTCCGACAGGCCACGCCACGTGGTCGACCGCGTGTTTAGCAGGTCACTTCCCAAAACGTTAAGAAACGCTTCAAGCGTTTCACCGCTTAGGGGCGCGTCACGCACGTCGTGAAATTCCGGTGCAAAACCGCCCGCTTCCAAAGACTTAAGCGCCTTGCGGCATGTATCACACGCCTTGATCCCGTATAATTTAACCATTCTATCCCCCTGTCACGCGACCTAGCGAAAATCGTGGTCGCTGCGCGTCGCCTTGTCTTTGATGGTTTACGCAATACTTAATTTCCCATCAAGCTTACGGCCGGGGTGGCTGAAGCACAGAACAGACGCCCATGGGCGAACGGACAAGTAGGAGACACCGGGATGGCCACCGGCACTGTAAAATGGTTCAATACAACAAAGGGTTATGGTTTCATTGCCCCTGACGACGGCGGAAAGGACATCTTTGTCCATATTTCTGCGGTCGAACGCGCAGGCATGACGGGCCTGCGGGATGATCAAAAAATCCAGTTTGAATTGCGTGAGGGTCGCGACGGCCGATCCTCGGCATCTGACCTCGTCGCTCTCGACTGACGCTTGCGTGCGCGCCCCGCATTACACCGGGGCGCGCCAAAGCACCGGCTGGCTTATTCAGCCCATTCCCACGGTTGCGCATAAACCCCGAGGACCTTTGAGACTTCGCCGTCGTCCGCCTCCCCGGTACGAGCCACATGCGCGACGAGGCCACGCTTTTTGTCTTCGACCACACGTTCGACACGGGCAGCCATACCTGCCTCGGCCAACGCGGCGTTGTACACCCGCATGATTGCCGATTTACGAAGGTCAGGCTTAAAGATTTTGCCCACTGCTGTCTTGGGCAACTCCTCCATGATCTCAATGTACTTCGGCTGCGCGGCGCGCTCCGACACATGCTGCTTGGCATAGGTCATCAACGCGTCACTTGTGACATCGGCGCCAGCAACCAGCTCAACATAGGCGCACGGCAACTCACCCGCGAACGCATCTGGCTGGCCGATGGCCCCGACAAAGGCCACTGCCTCATGACCTGCCAGCGCTTCTTCGATTTCTGCGGGGTCAATGTTGTGCCCCCCACGGATAATCAGGTCCTTGGCGCGCCCGGTGATCCACAGATAGCCGTCCTCATCTATCCGCCCCAAATCACCCGTGCGCAGATAGACATCGTGATAGAACAGGTCTCGGTTTTTATCGGCCTCTGTGTAGGTGCTGCCCTCTAGCACACCGGGATTATCAACACAGATCTCTCCGATCTCATCGGTGGCGCATTCGACAACCGCACCATCTTTAAGCCGCAAAATTTTAACGTTGGAATGCATGAACGGCACCCCAACTGAGCCAACTTTTTTAACCCCATCCACCGGGTTGCACGACACAAGGCAAGTGGCCTCGGTCAATCCATACCCTTCGATGATATTAACCCCAGTCGCCGCCTCAAACCGGTTAAACAGCTCAACCGGCAGCGGGGAAGACCCAGAAAACGCCGTCTTCACGCTTGAGATATCCGCATCCACAGGGCGCTGCATTTTGGCCGAAATCGCCGTAGGTACGGTGATGATGAAACTAATCTTCCATCTCTCAACCAACTTCCAAAAGTTGTCGAACACGCCCTCACCACGGTACCCTTGAGGCGTAGGAAACACCACATGGGCCCCAGACGTAACCGCCGCCATCAAAATGACATGGCAGGCAAAGACATGGAACAACGGCAATGGGCAGATGATGTTGTCATGTTCCGTGAACAACAATCGATGCCCGATCCAGCCGTTGTAAATGATGCCCGCATAGGTGTGCTGCGCCACCTTAGGCATACCCGTGGTGCCGCCCGTGTGGAAATACGCCGCGACGCGGTCCCCCGCACTGTCGGCAAAATCAAGGCCATCACTGCGATGCCTTTGGCACTCAGCCTCAAAATCCAAGATGCGCGCCTTGTGCGTGGCAGCGACCTTGGGCCGAACCAAAGGCACCACAAACCGCTTGAGCCCCGTCAGATAGCCCAACAGATCCACCTGCAACACAGCTTCAACATTTGGTGCCAGCGCCACGGCCTCAGCCACCTTCTGCGCAACATCAGTCTTGGGAAAGGGCCGAAGCGTGACCACAACCTTGGCGCCCGTCTCCCGTAGGATCGAGGCTATTTGCGCAGGCTCCAGCAAAGGGTTCACCGGACACACAACACCCGCAACCGCACCACCCAACAATACGGCAGGCGTCTCGTTGCAGTTGGGTAAAACGTAGGCAACCGTATCGCTCTCACCCACACCCAATGACCGAAACAGGTTGGCAGCTTGCGTCACACGGCCATGGAACTCAGCCCAGTTTAGGGTCACAGCCGGATCAGACGCCCCTGAAAACAACTGAAACGAAATTGCCGGGCGATCAGAATGCCGCGCCGCAGTCTGAGACAACAGCTGATACAGCGTCGACGCTGGTGCGACATCCGGCCAAGGCTCGGTACGCTCGATTTCCACAATATCGGCTTTGGACGCAAACGACGCCATGATGCCACCCTCCCTTGATGACCACGCCGCATCGGGCGCTTGGCATCAAGAATGCAAAACAGCCTCACACAAAACAACCGTGACGCTGCGTGCGAGCCGCGCCTCCTTTGTTCCAAAAATACTCCGGGGGAGGCCGCAGGCCGGGGGCAGCGCCCCCTAAATCAAAAATGCCCCCTTATTGGGGGCACCTTTTAGACGTTTATTTATTCCGCCGCGACACCGTCAGTGAATTGCAGCCGCGCCAGTCGGGCATACAGCCCCCCCTGCGCGACGAGGCTATCATGCGTGCCCTCCGCAACGATCTGACCATCCTCAAACACAAGGATGCGATCGGCTTGTTTCACCGTCGCAAGCCGGTGCGCCACGATCAGCGTCGTACGGTCCTTGGACATTGCCGTCACGGCCTCTTGGACCAGCCGCTCGCTCTCGGCATCCAACGCACTTGTGGCCTCATCCAGCAATAGGATCGGTGCATCGCGCAAGATGGCGCGGGCAATGGCGATCCGTTGTTTTTGGCCGCCCGACAACATCACGCCCCGTTCACCGACATAGGTGTCATAGCCCTCTGGCAAAGCCGACAAAAACCCATGCGCAGCGGCGGCTTTGGCGGCAGCCTCAACCTCTGCATCACTCGCCTCTGGTCGCCCAAAACGGATATTTTCACGCGCCGAGGCCGCAAAGATCACCGCCTCTTGCGGCACCAACGCCATGGCCTTGCGGAAAGCCGCACGGTTCATCGATTGCAGGTTCAATCCGTCCAAGCGGATCTCGCCCTCGCTCGGGTCGTAGAACCGCTGGATCAACTGGATAATCGTGGATTTACCCGCCCCTGACGGTCCCACGAGTGCTACGGTTTCACCCGGTTCCACGCGCAGCGAGATACCGTTCAACGCCGCTGTTTCCGGTCGGGCCGGATAGCGGAAGGTCACATTGTCAAATTCCAACGCCCCGCGCCCACCATCGGGCAGCGCTTGGGGCACCACTGGGTCTGCGACGGCGTCTTGTTCTTCAAGCAGTTCAACCAAACGCTCGGTCGCGCCTGCGGCACGCTGCAACTCGCCCCAAATTTCGGACAAGGCACCAACCGCCCCTGCAACCATGATCGCGTAGATCAGGAATTGGATCAGCTCGCCGATGGTCATGATTTCGGCACGCACATCCCGCGCCCCGATCCACAACACACCCACAATCCCGACAAAAATCAGTGAGATCACGATCACTGTCATCACGGCACGGGTCTTGATGCGGGTCTTCGCGCTCTCGAATGAGGCTTCGGTGACCGAAGCGAACAGGTTCGCTGTCTGACGCTCGTGCGTAAAGGCTTGTACGGTTTGCGCGGACAACAAGTTTTCTGATGCTTTGCCAGAACTGTCCGCAATCCAGTCTTGATTTTCCTTGCTTAGGCGACGCAGCCGCCGCCCCAACACGATAATCGGCACCACGACCAGCGGCACAATCATCACGACAAGGACCGACAATTTGGGCGTGGTCCACATCATCAACCCCAGCCCACCAAGGAAAATCAATATGTTGCGCAGCGCAATTGAGACGGACGAGCCAATAACCGACAACAGCAGCGTCGTGTCCGTTGTGATCCGGCTCAGAACCTCGCCCGTCATGATTTTTTCAAAGAATGAGGGGCTCATGGTGATCATCCGCGCGAACACCGCCGTGCGAATATCCGCGACAACGCGCTCACCCAACCGGGTCACAAGGTAGTACCGCAACCCCGTCCCAATGGCCAAAAGCCCAGCAATTCCGAGGGCTGCCAAGAAATACTTGTCGAGCAATTCAGACGATCCCATCTGAAACCCATCCACCACACGGCGCACGGCAAGGGGCAGTGTCAGGCTAACACAAGCGGTCAGAACAAGGGCACCGATGGCCGCGAACAACAACGTCCGATAAGGCGCCATGAACGGCCACAGGGCCTGCAAAGAGCCGATTTTCTTGGAGCGTGCACGCTCCTCCTCAGCCGGTTTAGGCTGGGATACCGGAGCCGAAGCCGAGGCTTGGCCAATGTCAGTCGCATCAGTCATGTGGGTGTGTCCGCATCGTTTGCAACTGCTTAAAGGCCCATGTCGGGCGTGACAAGCATGCGGCCCAAACTGGAGCGCTTTGCCGCGCCGCTATAGGCCCCCGCACTTCAACGATACTCTGGCGTGTGATGGGAAACAGGTTGGAGCGGGCGACGGGAATCGAACCCGTATCATCAGCTTGGAAGGCTGAGGTCTTACCATTACACAACGCCCGCGACCTTGTGTTGGTGAGTATTTGACCTTTTGAGTGAGGTCAAGACCCACAAAGCGGCAGCGCCCGCATGACCGTAAGCCTGCCCTGGCACCGGCACAGCCAAAGAGACGTAGGAGTTCAACCTTGCGCAATCCAGTGATAGCAACAGCCCCATGACCTCGGCCACGCCAACGCATTATTCAACTGTTTCTCGCCCGTTCATTGCGGACTGGCTCGACGCCCTGCGCCCGCTTTGCACTGAGGCTGAGTACCAATCGCTGCTGGAACGCTCCAATCTCATTGTGGATCAAAACCCATCTCAAGGCCGGGTGACTTTGGATCAAATCGTAGGTCTCTATCAGCGCGCAGCAGTGGAGACTGGCGATGAAATGATGGGGCTTTGGAGCAGGCCAATCAGACCGCGTGCGCTGCAACATCTTTTGACATCGGTACGTGAAGCGACCTCGCTGTCGTCCGCGCTGTACCGCTTTTCGACATTCTGGAACCTGCTTCTGGATGACTATCAGTTCACACTCACACAAATAGATGCGGAATGGGTTCTATCCCTACGCCCAATGGGCCAGAGGCCTGTGCAGCGATTTGGGCATATGTTGATACTCAAATTGGCCCATGGATTGCTGTCGTGGCTTGCAAGGCGCGAAGTCCCGGTCCGCCGGGTCGGTTTCGCTTTTGAAAGCCCCAGTTTTGCGCAGGACTATGCGGTTATTTTCCCGGCAGCTGTTGCCTTTGACACGTCCGAAACGTTCATCGCTTTTGACCTACAAGGTCTTGGACCCGTTCAGATGCGCAGCACCGCCGAGTTGGACTTGTTTCTAGAAAACGCGCCAAGAGATTGGATTTTCACCAGGTCCAGCGAACACACTCAGGCGTTACGCGTCCGAAGCTACCTTAGCACCGCGGGATGGGACAAAACCACGCTGAACGACGCGGCCCGCTATATGCACACTACGCCGCGCACACTGATGCGTAAGTTGCAGGCTGACGGGGTATCGTTCCAATCCATCAAGGATGATTTGCGGCGCGATATAGCAATCCGGCACCTGTTGGTTGGTGAAAAGAGCGTTGAGGCCATTGCCCATGAAGTCGGTTTTTCCTCGGCCGCAAATTTTCATCGGGCCTTTCATCGATGGACAGGCAATACCCCGCGTGCGTATCGGCGTCAGACGAAATATATTGTCACTTTTGGACAATAACCTGTCACCTCCCGAGATTTATCGGGACAAGCCTAGCCGCTAGATATCAATCAAAGCCCACGTAAGCGGGCTAATTTCAAAACCACCTCTAAGCACAGGCCCCAAGGGGCGTGGCAAGATGTGAGTATTCTATATATCGAGGGAAACAACACATGTCCGAAAAACTCAGCGCCATTCTTGAGACCGCCCACACCCATGCCAAAGAGGTTATCGCGCCGAATGTGGATGCGTGGAACGCTGCAAAAACATGGCCGCGTGATGCTTCGGACAAGGCGGGTGCGGCGGGATTGATGGGGCTTTACGCGCCAGAAGAATTGGGCGGCCAAGGGCTGCCTTTGGCTGAGGGTATTCAGGTTTATGAACAGCTCGGGCTTGGCGACGGCGCCTACGCCTTTGCCCTTTCGATGCATAATATCTGCACCTTTGCAGGTTGTGGCTATGGCACAGACGCTTTCAAAGACACATGGGCGCGTGATCTTACCTCTGGCCGTAAACTAGCAAACTTTGCATTGACCGAGCCGCAATCGGGGTCTGATCCGATGCAGATGTACACACGCGCCACCATTAACGGTGACGGCACGTGGACCATCAGCGGTAAGAAAGCATGGGTCAGCTTGGCGGGCGAAGCCGACGTCTATTTCACCGTCGTCAAAACCAGCGATGCACCGGGCCACAAGGACATGGCCATGATCGCCATTCCAGCGGATGCTGAAGGCATCAGCTTTGGCCCGCTATATGACACGCCGTCCTACAACTTCCTGCCGATGTCAGAGATGCATCTGGACCGTGTCGTTGTGAGCGAAGACAATATCATCCTCCCGATCGGTCAGGGGCTGCAGGGATCGCTTATGGCCATTGATATCGCGCGGGTGTCCATCGCATCCGGGTGTTGCGGGCTGATGCAAGCCGCACTTGATACGGCACTGTCTTATGCCAAGAACCGCAAAATGTTTGGCGGCAAAAACCTCGACCTAGATGGTATCCAGTGGATGCTGGGCGAAGTAGCGACCGACCTTGAGGCCTCGAAACTGCTGTATCGAAAAGCCGCTGAGGCGCTCGGCACGCCGGAAGGCCCCTTGATGGCCGCGCACGCAAAACGCTTTGTGCCCGACGCGGCGGTGAAGGCTGCGAATACCTGCACTCAGGTCTTGGGCGGTATGGGCCTTTTGCAACCATACGGGTTGGACCGCTTGTCCCGCTTGGCGCAGATGTTGCGGATCGTCGATGGCACGACGGAGATCAGCCGGATCGTCATTGGGCGGGCCCTGCAGAAGCGCGCAGCGACACTGCCAGATTTGCCCGTCCCCAAAGGATTTGGTGAGACAGACGAAAATCCCGGCTCAATCGCGGCTGAATAGCCCAGACTTATCTGCGCGCCCGCACTTAAGCCCTTGATCTGGTCAAATGACATGATGTCTTTGCCATCTATTTTGACCAGATCACTGCCGCGCAGATACCTTTGATGACCGCGCTCAGAATGCGCGCACCAAAGCTTAAAGCTCTCGGCCAGCTTTGAGCTCTTGAACCCGCAAGTAGCCGTTTGCGCCATACTTTGTGATCAATCCCGGCGGCAACTTGGTAGGTTCGGCGTCTGCGAGCATGCGGTCCAGACGATCTGACTTTGTGTTTGTCGCCAACTCTGCCGCGAGGATGCCAGCCAACGTGCCCCGCGTTGTGCCCAGACCGTTCTGGCAGCACGCCGCAAACAGCCCCTCATCCAATTCGCGCACAACTGACACGTTGTTCCGGCTCAGACAAAGCCGTCCGCCCCAGCGGTACTGCATGCCAACGTCAGCCAACATTGGAAAGCGCGCACAGAAGGCGCGATCATGGTCCCGCGCGACGCGGGTGATACGGCGTTGATCCACCTCCATCGAGGGATCAAACGTGAAGCGATTGCGCACGATGATCCTGTCACCCTGCGGCGACGAAATGCGGCGCACAGTCGTCCCCATAGGATCTGCGGGCGTGATGCCCCAAACGCGCTGGCCACCCAGCCGAGCCATCTCTGCGGCACTAAGGGGGCGCGTCATAGAGGCATATGTGAACACATGCATCAGATGGTTTTTGAGGAAACCAAAACTGTTGAGATGACCGTTCACTGCCAAGATGACCTTGGGCGCGGTCACCTTTCCCGCTGGTGTGGTCGCGGTCCAATCCCCATCGCGGCTCAGCCCTGTCACGGGGCTGTTTTCAAAGATTTGCACCCGGTTGGACGACAAACCCTGCGCGACGCCTCGCACATAAGCTGCGGGCTGGATCATCGCGGTGCCGGCCGTGTAAAGCCCACTGCGGTAGTAATCTGTGCCCGTTAGGCCCTTCATGGATTGGGCATCAAGCATCTCGGACGCCTCATCCATGCTGGCCAGATGCGCGGCGTATTCGCAGTTGTGCGCGTGACCTTTGGCCGTCGCCGCACCGTTGATTTTGCCGGACTGAGAGAACACATCTTCGCCCAAGCCAAATTCGCGCGCCATCTCAGCGGCAAAGGCAATTGCGTGCCGATTGTCCGCAGTCAGTGCCCGGTCTTTTTCGCGCGCACCGCCATAGTCCGCCGAGGCCAGATCATGCGGCAGATCGATCATAAAACCCGAATTGCGCCCTGCGGGCCCTTCGGCGACGCGCCGCGCATCTAGCATGGAAATGCGGTCCGATGGGCACAACTGCGACAACCGTCGCGCCGCAGCCAAGCCCGCAAAACCGGCACCGATCACAATCCAATCCGCCGTCAGATGGCCCTCAACGCTTTGCGGCCGCGGTGCATTCGGCAGCAGTTCGTTCCATGCGGCAGGGCCAGGATCGATAGGCAACTTGCTGACGGCAATACGGCTCATGTCACAGGTCTTGGTTCAATGCATCAGCGGCTGGGATCTCGCGCTCACGACGCGCGATGTAATCCAGAAGTTCCTCATTCACACCGGGATCAAGCGTTGGTTCCTCATATTCACCCAACAAATCACGGACACGTTTCAACGCGCGTTCATTGATCTCAACCGCTCCGTCCGCTTGCCATTGCTCGATGGAATTGTTGTCGAACATTTCGGGCATAAAGAACGCGTCTTGGAAGTTTTCAAGCGTGTGCGGGTGGCCCAGATAGTGGCCACCGGGCCCAACATCAGCAACCGCCGCAAGCCCTTGCTCAAAATCATCCCACTTGATGCCCGAAGCCATCCGGTGCCCCATTGCGCATTGCTCCGCATCGACCACAAACTTCGCCATCGAACAGTGCATACCGGCCTCATTCCAGCCGGCAGAGTGCCAAATATAATTGGCGCCTGACATCAGAACCGCCATCATTGTGGTCGCACTCTCATAGCCTGCCTGAGCGTCAAACGTTTTTGCCCCGCCCAGTGTATTTGACGTGCGCCACGGCACATCATAATGCCGGGCCATCTGACCAATCATCATGTTCATCAAGCTGATCTCGGGGGTGCCCGCCATCGGGGCCCCGGACTTCATAGACACAGTGGCCAGATAGTGGCCATAGATCGCTGGCGTGCCTTTTTGAATGACTTGCGTATAGGCCAACGCAGACAAGGCTTCGGCATTCACCTGGGCCACGGTGGGCGCGACACTGGCTGGCGTGTTGGCCCCACCTAACACGAACGGCGAACACAGGACTGGCTGATTATATTTTGCAAACGCCCGCATCGCGCCAAGCATTGTTTCATCCCAGACCAGCGGCGAATTCCCGTTGCAGTTTCCAGTCACGACCGGATGGGTCATCATGAACTCACGCCCGAAAAGGATGGCGCACATGTCCATCACGTCTTCGGCATTCTTGGGGCTTGTTGTCATGCCCATGAACGTCTTGTCCGAGTGTTTCATCGAAGAATAGGTAATGCGCAGATGCCGCTGACTGATCGGATGATCATAGGGCTCAACGATGTGATGCGCCGAAGAGTGGATCGCAGGCAGCATATGGCTGAGTTTGTGAAAGTTCGCCAAGTCATCGAGCGTCGGGTTGCGCCGCTTGTCGTCCAGATCACGCAGGAACGGAGCCCCTGTCATGGGCACAAAAATCGCGTGATCGTTGCCAAAGGGCAGGTTCTTGTCGGGATTGCGCGCATGATACGTAAAGGACGAGGGGATGGTTTTGATCAGCTCCCGCACGAGGCCACGGTCAATGTGAACGCGTTCACCCCGCACGTCCGCACCTGCCCTTTTCCAATCCGCAAGCGCGATGGGATCGCGAAACACGACCCCAACATTCTCAAGAATATGCATTGAGGCATTGTCGATCCGCGCGACCTGCTCGGGCGACATCGGTTCGGTTAGCGGGATGCCACGTTTAAGAGCGGGCAACATATTCGTGTCACGCTTTTGGCGGATCGCTTTGCGCGCACCCCGCCCACGGCGTGTGGTTCCAACGGCCTCAACACTCATCCGACATTGTCTCCCTCACGCGGATCGCTCAGGTCGATCCAGATCGTCTTAAGCTCGGTAAATTGGTCATGGGCATGGATGCCGTTATCGCGCCCTCCGAACCCTGATTGTTTGTAGCCGCCGAAGGGCGTGGCCATATCACCCTCACCGTAGCAATTCACGGTAACCGTGCCCGCACGTATGGCGCGGGCCGCGCGGATGGCGCGCCGGGTGTTGGCGGTAAAAACAGAGGCCGCAAGACCGTAGTCGGTGTTATTCGCGATCTCGACCGCTTCGTCGTTGCTGGCCACTTCGATCACGCACAACACAGGCCCAAAGATTTCTTCGCGTGCTTTGGCGTCGTCTGCCCTTACATCATAGATGACGGGGTTCACGAATGGACCGTCGCCTTGATCCTGTAGATCTAGAAATCCGCGCACTTTTTGGCAGTGATCTGCGTCAATCAACGCACCAATGTGTGTGCCAGGATCTAGCGGATCACCGACCTTCCAATCGCGCAGGCGTGCTTCGATCCGGGCCATCAGGGGCGCTTTGACATCCTTGTGGACGATCAGCCGCGACGTCGCCGAGCAGTTTTGCCCCGCATTCCAGAACGCGGCATTCACCACATGCTCGGCCACGTGATCCAGATTTTCGGCATCATCAAAAACCACTGCGGGGTTCTTGCCCCCGCATTCCAGCACGATCTTTTTCAGGTTGCTGTCCGCCGCATAGCGCAAAAAGCGTTTCCCGGTCTCGGTGGAGCCGGTGAAGCTGACCATGTCCACGTCCATATGCAGGCCAAGGGGTTCGCCAACGGAGGGTCCATCCCCGGGCAAAACCTGCAACACTCCGCGTGGAATTCCCGCCTCATGGGCCAGTTCGGCCACGCGCAAAGCCGTCAGTGACGTTTGCTCTGCGGGCTTCACGATCACGGAGCACCCCGCCGCAAGCGACGGCCCGATCTTCCACGCGAGCATCATCAGCGGGAAGTTCCACGGCAAAACAGCACCGACAACACCAATCGGTTCCCGCACGATCATCGAGATCGCATCATCACCGGTAGGACTGGTCTGATCGTAGATTTTATCGACCGCTTCTGCGTGCCATTTGATGCAATGCATGGTCTCGGGAATATCAATCGTCTCGCAGTCTCGGATCGGTTTGCCGCTGTCGAGGCTTTCCATCACCGCCAGTTCACGGCGATTGCGGGTCATCAATTTGCACAGCTTGATCAGGATCTCTTTGCGATCCGATGGGTGCATTCGGGACCAATGCCCTTGCTCAAACGCCTCCCGCGCCTTGGCCACAGCAAAATCAACATCCACCGCGTTGCATCCCGATATCTGAGCCAACACCTCGCCTGTTGCGGGGTTTGTGGTTGCAAACGTATCACCCGAACCCGCGCGGTATTTACCATCGATGAATGCGGTACGGGGCAGGTCCAATTCACCCGCAATGGCGCGGTATTCTGCATGGGTCAAAAGATCGGTCATATGGTTTCTCCCGTGATGGCAGAAACTGCCGTGTTCATGGTCCGGATGACTTGGGCCAGCTGGCGTTTGTCGTCCTTGTTGAGCGGTTGCAAAGGCCGGCGTGGTGGCCCCGCATCAATCCCGCGCAGGGTAAGGCCGTATTTGATGCACTGCACAAATTTGCCCCCCTGCTCCAACACGCCCATCAGCGGCAGCATCGCCGACATAATGGCGCGGCCTTTGGTGAAATCACCCTCAACTGCGCAGGCCTGATACAGCGCGATATGCGCCTCGGGGGCGAAGTTTGATCCCGCACAGACCCATGACCGCGCACCCCACGCAAAGAACTCAAGCGCCTGATCGTCCATCCCACAAGATAACGCGATATGGGGATAATCCCGCGCCAGCATGTGAACGCGATTGATATCGCCGCTGCTTTCTTTGATCCCGCAAAAGTTGGGCGAGCGGCCCAATCGATCCAGCGTTTCTTCGTCCATATTCACGGACATACGACCGGGATAATTATAGAGCATCACAGGCAAGTTAGCGGCCCGGTCGATGGCCAACGCGTGCAACGCAATTTCACGCCCTGTGGGATAAGCGTAAGGCGGTGTGGCGACCAACAAGGCATCGGCACCCGCCTTTTTCGCCTCTTGGGCGTAGAGGATACTGTCCTCCGTACGGATCGCGCCGGTCCCCACAATCATGGGGACGCGCCCTGCGATCAATTCCGCACACCGGTTCATCATCCAGATGCGTTCTTCTTCGGTCTGGGCATAGTATTCACCGGTTGAACCCGCCACGATGATCCCGTGAACACCCGCCGCGACCAAATGCTCAACGGTCTGCGCCAACGCCTCTTCGTTGACCGAAAAGTCATCGTGATATGGTGTGACCAGCGGTGTATAGATACCTTCAAAGTGCATTGCGGCGGTCTTTCATTGAAATAACGTCAAGTGGCAGCGGATCTGGGCGCACGTATTTCTCCATCTCGTTCCGAGACAGGTCCCAGTGCTGCAATGTGAGGTCGATGGCCAAGGATGGCTCTTTGGCTTCGATTGCAGAGATCATCGCATCGTGTTGATCTACGGCCTGCGCGATCCGGTTTTGATCCAACTCAGATTGCGGATCAAAGAACGTCTGGCTCAGTCGAGTATGGTCGATCAGCATCCTCTTAAGGCTGGCCATCAAATACGGGTTATGGGCCATGTGACCGATTTGTTCGTGAAACTGATGGTTCAGTATCGCGCTCTCACCGACGTCGCCGGCTTTGGCAGCTGCCGTAAAAGCGGCTTGTATTCTCTTAAGGTCCGCCACCTGAAGGCTTGTCCTGCTCTCTGCGGCTTGTCGCGCCACCGTGCAGTAAATCAGCGGTGCCGTCTGAAAGAAGACGCGCATCACCGACAGGTCCATGGAGGCGACCTTTGCCCCACGGTTTTCCTCAAGGCGCACGTATCCGTCGCCTGAAAGCCTGTGAAAAATCTCCCGAAGGGGCGTTCGAGAGATGCCGTATTCCTCTGACAGGCTCGCCTCATCAAGGTCTGAACCCGGCGCAATTTCCAGCGACAAGATGCGCTTGCGCAGATCATCGGCGCAAAATGACTTACTTCGTTTGGTTTTCTTCTGATTCATACAATATGTATACAAACAGTATGCAAATTCGATCAAGCATTTCTTGCGTCAGCTTTTGATGCATGAACAACGCCGAACAGACACCGCCCAGGGCGGCGTTCGGAATTGAATAAGTGGAAATGTCGAACCGACCGTCACCATAAAGGGCGCAGGCTTGAGGCGTCGATCAGATACGCGCTGCGGGGTCAGTTGCCGACTGACGGGCAGTGACGCGCTCGCGGTGGATCATATACAGACCCGCCCCGATGATGATGGCAATACCCGCAAGGGCCATCGCATTGGGAAAGTCGCGAAACACCAAATAGCCCAGCAAAGTCGCCACGGGCAGTTCTAGGTATTGCAACGGTGCCAGTGTGGCCGAGGGCGCAAGCGACAGCGCATAGGTCATCATCATGTGGCTGAGGGTCGCGAAAAAACCGACACCAAATAGCCAAAGCCAGTTGATCCCTTGAGGCCAAACCGGATCGAGCATCGCGGAACCTGTGCCCTCTGCCAGGATCATGACCGGCAGGCACAGCAAGCTGGCGATCAGGCCCGTGTGGAACTGCAACGCAACCGGGTGCATCCGCCGCGACAGACCGCGCGTGACCAAAATGTAGAACGCAAACCCCACAGCCGTGCCCAGCGGGAACAATGCGACTGCGCCAAAGGCTGCAAAACTGGGCTGGATCACACACAGGACCCCCACAAACCCAACCATCGCGGCACCCACCCTGCGTGGACCGACGTCTTCGCCGAGATAAAACTTTCCAACCAAAAGCACGATGAAGGGCGCCAAAAACACAATCGCCAACGCGTCAGCCAAAGGCATCACTCGGATCGCGGCGATAAAGCAAAAGGTCGAGGCCAGCAAAAGCGCGGCACGTGAGACAAGGGCCAACCATTGCCCTTGCGCGACATGCAGCGACACGCCCATGATCCAGACAAACGGCGCCATCAAAACGCATTGCACCAGAAAACGCGCTGTCGTGATTTGCCCCACCGGGACGCTGTCTGACGCCAGTTTGGCCGCCACATCCAAGAGCGGGGCTGTAACGCAAAACCCCAGCATTAGGGCGACACCGGCAAGGATGCGATCGGTCGACGGGGTGTAAACTGTGGCTGTGCTCATGAAACCCGGCTACAGGCTCTGCCCTACGCGGGTCTGTTCATTTAGCGACAATCACGTGTCGGCTTGGGCCGCATCGGCCAAGGCCTGTGGCCGATGAAGGAGCGCGGTTTATGCCGCCCCTTTCCACTCCACTGGCGTTAGGTACACCATGCTATCGTCCACACTCACCATGACTTCACCATCCTGAATATTCACCTGAAGCTTCATGGTCCGGCTTGCCAACTTTGCCAGGGCGTCCGTGTCGGCCTCTGCCAAATTCACGACCTGCAAATTATCAAACCGAGTGGTGCTGTTCTTCACCTTATCCCACCACATCTCGGCCGTTTTGCCGCCGTAGGGATAAAGGATCACCCTGCCCGCCTTGCCACAAGACTGACGGATCACCTTCTCACTTGGCAAACCCAAGGCCACCCAAACATCCAGCTCGCCGCTCAGGCTTTTTTGCCAAATGTCCGGCTCATCATCCGTGGAAAGCCCCTTCGTCATTTCCAGATGCTCATGCGCGTTTAACGCAAAGGCAACAAGGCGCACCATCAGACGTTCATCCGTCTCGGAGGGATGCTTGGCCACGGTCAGCTTATGGGTCTCATAGTAGTGCCGATCCATATCAGAAACTGAGAGTTCGACTTTATAGATGGTGGCTTTCTGCGCCATGACTTGTCCCAATCCTGCAAAGATTGGGATGCCTACTCCGTCTCGCGTCCTTTGGAAAGAAGGCTATGATCAAGGACCTGCCAGAAGGTTTGTTCCGATGCCGCAAGGGCCCGGTGTGCAGGAAGGTGATTGGTCTGGTGTTGACCGCCCCGACAAACGCCGGAATATGCCCAAAGGGCGCAAAATGATGGGAATACGCGGAATGTCTGAAAAAGTGAATTTCACAGCCATGAAGGACGGCAGCCGCGAAGAGTATGAAATGCTCGAAGCCTTGGAAGAGGTCCACCGAGCCGGAACCGCAGACCGGTTGCTGCGCGAGCTTGCGACCCAAGCCGAAGAATCGCTCAGCGGGTACCAGATCACGCGGTTAGAACACGGGTTGCAGGCGGCGACGCGTGCACGCAAGGCGGGCGCCGACACCGATTGGATTGTTGCCGCCTTGCTGCATGATATCGGTGACGGATTGGCCCCGCAAAACCACGACAAGTTCGCCGCAGAAATCATGCGCCCTTTCCTACGCGAAGAGGTCACATGGGTGGTTGAGCATCACGGCATTTTCCAAATGTACTACTACGCCCATCATTACGGCTGGGATCGTGAGCTGCGCACGCAATACAAAGACAACCCGTTCTATCAATCATGCGTGGATTTTTGCGAGCATTGGGATCAGTCCAGCTTTGACCCCGAATACCCGAATGACCCGTTGGACAGCTTTGCAGAAATGGTTCACGAGGTTTTCTCGCGCAAGGCCTTTGATCCTGCCCATATACAGCCCGGGAAAGTGATCGGCGTTCCGGCCTAATGATCTGAAGCACCGCATCGCAATCGAACGGCACACAGCCATTTGGCCGATAGACTGGTCGCAACTATCCGTAAGCCGATACTTACGGATAGTTGCTGAAGCATCATTACGCCGCTGCGATCTGCTTCTTGGGGTCATAGAACGGACGCTCCACAACTGTTGCGCGCGTCGGGCCAGACATGGTCACGACCTCAACCTCTGCCCCCAACACGGCCGCATCTGCCGCGACCATAGCAAGCGCAATGTTTTGCTTTAGACGCGGCGAATACACAGCCGATGTCACTTTCCCAATCGCCTCACCGTCTTGATTGATATTCCAGAAGGTTGTGTTCGGGCCAGTCAGAGGGTCGCAATCAATCACCAACCCGACCTGTTTGCGCGCGGGTCCCTCTTCCTTGATCCGACGCAAGGCTGCCTTGCCGATGAAAACCGCCTCCATCTCTAGGTTGACCAGACGATCAAACCCCAACTCAAACGGGTTCGTATGAATGTCAGCATCCGCGTGATAGGACAGCATCCCTCCTTCAATTCGGCGGATCGACGACGTATGCCCGGGCTTCAGCCCATGTTGCAGTCCTGCGGCCATAATCCGCTCCCACAGGGCGTCGCCTTGGCTGCCGTCGCGCAGGTACAGCTCATAGCCCAGCTCGCTTGACCAACCGGTGCGTGAAACGACCAGCGGGATACCATCCAGCTCTAGCTCCCGCAGCCAATAGTATTTCAGATCCATGATGCTTTCACCAAATAGCTCCTGCATGATGAGGCCCGATTTGGGCCCCTGAAGCTGAAGCGGCGACACGTCGGGCTCATGGATTTGGACGTCCATCCCAGCGAACACGGCTACACCCTGCGCCCACAAAAGGATGTCGCTGTCCGCCAACGAAATCCAAAAGTGGTTCTCGGCCAAACGCAGCAGGATCGGGTCGTTTAGAATACCTCCCTCCGCATTGGTGATCAGAATGTATTTGCACTGTCCCACGGCCATCTTGGACAGGTCCCGCGGCGTGAGCATTTGCACAAACTTTGCCGCGTCCGGGCCGGTGATCTCAACCTGCCGCTCAACAGCCACATCACACAGGATCGCATCGTTCACGAGGTTCCAAAAGTTCTGTTCGGGGTCACCAAAGTCACGGGGAATATACATATGATTATAAACAGAAAAACCCTTTGCACCCCACCGCACGGTCGCATCAAAGAAAGGGGATTTTCGGATTTGCGTGCCAAAGCCAAAGTCGTCTGCTTGTGTCATATTTTCGCCCTCATAGCAGGTGGCCTGACCGGCCAGATGTGTCTTTAAACCTGCTGAGGATTTAGATTGAAAATCTGAGGGGAGAAGGCCCGAAATTGGGTTATTTTCAGTCCAATCAGACCAAGAAATAGGCCCATCACAGACCGTTTGGTCGGATGCACCTATCTGCCGATGATAGCGCCCAATTTAGTAAGGCTCGGCTGACTGGATTTGACATGGCGCGTTGCGATGTAAGTCATGTACTTTTCAATCGCGAGGTCAGCAGACAACATGTCATCCATCAGTGCTTGGAACGCGGCCAGATTGGGCGTGACGATCGTCATGACATAATCCATGCCGCCGCCGGTCGCGATACAGTGGATGACTTCATCTAATCTCCGGATGTGATCCTCGAAGCGGTCGAATTCGACCTTTCGATGGGACCCGAGGGATACGGTCACAACGATCTGTGTAAAATCTACGATCCGTTCTAGCGCCAAATCCGCGTGATAGCCGCGAATGTAACCCGCAGCCTTGAGCCGATCGAGCCGCGCCCAACACGGCGTCGCGGAGAGGTTTACCAAAGCGGCCAGCCGCGTCTTGCTCAGCTGCCCATGCTGCTGAACGGCACTCAGGATACGAATATCCGTAGCATCAAGGCTCAGCTTTTTCATGCTCAGATCTCTCATCGGCTCATGCGGCCATATTGCGGCGGCTCTTTTGACCTAGCGCCGATTGTCCCTGCCAACAACATCGGACGTAAAACGGCACAAGGCGCCAGCATGACACCACACACCGCACACGTTTATTTTGCGCGCGCCAAGATTTTCTGCTTTACGGTAACTTTCAAGGCGAGGTCATACAGACCCTTAAGGCGCGTAGCATGACGAACAAAAAGATCCGCAACATGGAAGAATTCGCAACGGTTAGCGGATTGTCTCGCCCGACGGTATCCAAGTATTTCAATGACCCGGGCAGCGTCCGGGCCAGCACACGCCAACGAATTGAGGCCGCCCTAGAGGCGCACGAATACCGCCCGAATATCTATGCGATGAACCAGAATCGCAAACTGACCAAGACCATTGGCATTGTGGTGCCCCTGCTGACTGACCCCTATTTTGCAGAGATCGCCCGCAACCTAGAGCAACGCTGTATCGCCGCCGGATACCGCCCCACATTGTTCAGCTCGCACGGCGACCCCGCCCTAGAGGTTGAAGTGTTGGACACATTGCGCTCTCTCAAACCTGCAGGCGTACTACTTGCGCCGTTGGGGCGGGCGTCCGACCACATCGCGCTCGAGAAATTCTGCGGTGACGTTCCGACCCTAATCTTTGACAGCAGCGTCGGTGAAATGGGCCTGTCGTTCGTGGGCTCTGACAACTTCCAATTCACCCGCCACATTACGGACTACCTGTGCCGCACCGGTGAGCCACCCTGTTTTTTCGAGATGAAAACACCCGCCAATCCGAACGCACACCGCCGCCGTCAAAGCTATCTGAACGCGATGGAAGCGTTTGGACATGCACCCAACGTGATTTCGATCGAAGGCGAGGGTTGGGGCTTTGAGGAAATTGGCCGCTTGGGCGGGCATCAAGCGCTTGAGCAGGGGCTGTTTTCGACCAACACGGTGCTGTGCAGCAACGACCGTTTGGCCATCGGCTTGCTGACCGCGTGTTGTGAGAAAAAAGTAACCGTGGGGCGCGGCCCTGACACCTCGATTCGCATAGCAGGACAAGACGGCCACCCCCATTCGCGCTACACTTGCCCGCCGCTCACGACCATTTCACACGACTATGACGCCGTTTCCGAGACCGCCGTAGAGGCTTTGTTCGCCGTAATCGATGGCGCGGTATCCCCTTGGAAAAGCACAAGACTTGAAGGCCGCCTGATCCTTCGAGATTCCGCGTGAGATCAAAATAATTTACGCGCGTAAATTTTTGATTGACGCAAAGCACGGCTCCTCTTAACTTTGATGGACAACATCCAATCAGGGAGGATCAGGGATGTCTATTAAGAGCGCACTTTGTGCGGCAACGGCATTTACGCTGGTAACAGCTGGCGGTGCATTTGCAGACGGCCATTCCGCAACGATCACCATCGCGACCGTGAACAACGGCGATATGATCCGCATGCAGGGCTACACCGACACATTCACCGAACAGACCGGCATCGCGGTTGAGTGGGTGACACTCGAAGAAAACGTACTGCGCCAGCGCGTGACAACGGACATCACCACCAAAGGTGGCGCGTTCGACATTATGACTATCGGCATGTACGAAACACCCATCTGGGGCGCAAACGGCTGGCTCGTGCCGCTGAACGACCTGTCCGCTGAGTACGACGCAGCCGACATTCTGCCCGCAATGGCCGGTGGTCTTTCCCACGACGGCACATTGTTCGCAGCGCCTTTCTATGGCGAAAGCTCGATGGTCATGTACCGCACAGACCTGATGGAAAAAGCCGGTCTGGAAATGCCCGACGCCCCATCGTGGAGCTTTATCGCTAAAGCCGCACGTGCCATGACCGATCGTGAAAACGACATCAACGGTATCTGCCTCCGCGGCAAAGCCGGTTGGGGTGAAGGCGGCGCGTTCATCACAGCGATGTCCAACTCCTTTGGCGCACGCTGGTTCGACGAAGAGTGGAACGCACAGTTCGACACACGTGAGTGGTCCGACACGCTGAACTTCTACAAAAACATGATGGACGACGCTGGTCCCGAAGGTTTCGCAACCAACGGCTTCAACGAAAACCTGTCGCTGTTCAACCAAGGCAAATGCGGCATGTGGATTGACGCCACTGTTGCTGCGTCCTTCGTGACGGGCGACGACTCGACTGTTGCGGACTCCGTAGGCTTTGCGCTTGCACCCGACAACGGCATGGGCAAACGCTCCAACTGGTTGTGGGCATGGGCGCTGGCCGTTCCCGCTGGCACCCAGCAAGAAGCAGAAGCCAAGCAGTTCATCGAGTGGGCCACATCCAAGGACTACATCGAACTGGTTGCTGCAAACGAAGGTTGGGCAAACGTTCCTCCCGGTGCGCGTACATCGCTGTACGAAAACGCCAACTACCAAGCGGTGCCTTTCGCTCAGATGACACTGGACTCGATCCTGTCGGCTGATCCGAACAACTCGACTGTGGACCCCTCTCCCTACGTTGGTATTCAGTTCGCAGCGATCCCCGAGTTTGCCGGTATCGCAACTGAAGTGAGCCAAGAGTTCTCCGCGGCCTACGCTGGACAGCAGTCCATCGAAGAAGCCCTGGAAAAAGCTCAGGCAATCACGAACGAAGCTATGGAAGCCGCTGGCTACCGCTAAGCGACTTATACCAGAGGGCGGGCCACGCGCTTGCCCTCTGGACACTCTCTCTCCTCTTCCTTTTTTCTATTTTATGCACTCCTGCGGCTCGTCCGCTAACGATCGAGGTATAACCAATGGCCACCAAAGCATCCCGATCCGCCGCCCGCGTTATGATGGCGCCCGCCGTGGTCCTGCTCTTGGGCTGGATGTTGGTGCCCTTGATAATGACCCTGTGGTTCTCCTTCACCAAGTACCTGCCCCTGCGCGGCGACAGCATTGAGCGCGGTCTCGATTGGGTCGGTTTTTCGAACTACAGCCGCTTTATTTCCTCCAGCGCCTTTTGGCCCAGCGTTCAGACCACGCTCATTATGGTGGGCGGCGTGCTGCTGATCACCGTGGTTCTTGGCGTGCTGCTGGCCATGCTGCTGGATCAGCCCCTGTGGGGCCAAGGCGTTGTCCGTATCCTTGTGATCGCACCGTTCTTTGTGATGCCCACCGTGTCTGCGCTGGTGTGGAAAAACATGCTGATGGACCCTGTGAACGGCATCTTCTCGCACCTGTGGCGCTTTTTCGGGGCGGAACCCGTGGCATGGCTACAGGATGCCTCTCTTACATCGATCATTATGATCGCGTCATGGCAGTGGCTGCCCTTTGCCACGCTGATCCTGCTGACAGCGATCCAGTCGCTTGACAGCGAGCAGCTGGAAGCCGCCGAAATGGACGGCGCCCCTGCCCTGAAACGCTTTTGGTTTATCGTGCTGCCCCACCTTGGCCGCGCCATTACCATCGTCATCCTGATCCAAACGATCTTTTTGTTGTCGATCTTTGCAGAGATCTTCGTCACCACCGGCGGCGCCTTTGGCACCCGCACCCTGACCTACCTGATTTTCCAGCGTGTCATTGACAGCCAGAACATCGGGCTTGGCTCTGCGGGCGGTGTCTACGCCATCATCCTTGCCAACATCGTTGCCATCTTCTTGATGCGCATCGTCGGCAAGAACCTGGACGCTTGAGGGGCTACGCACATGGCACGCGCTGTAACAACCAACCGCAAGATCATCACGACCGCCGTCGCATGGACGATTGCACTGATCCTGTTCTTTCCAATCTTTTGGACCATCCTGACCAGCTTTAAAACCGAGGCACAGGCGATCAACGACCCGCCCTTGTTCTTCAACTTTGACTGGACGCTCGAAAACTACGCGGTGGTGCAGGAACGTTCTGACTACATGAAGTTCCTGTGGAACTCGATCATCATCGCGGGCGGCTCGACCATCCTCGGCATCCTTATCGCGATCCCTGCGGCATGGTCGATGGCGTTCGTGCCCTCGGTCCGGACCAAAGACATCCTGTTGTGGATGCTCTCGACCAAGATGTTGCCTGCGGTAGGTGTGCTTTACCCGATCTCGCTGATCTTTGTGGAGTTCAATCTGCTGGACACACGCCTTGGTCTGATCGTGGTCCTGATGCTGATCAACCTGCCGATCATCGTCTGGATGCTCTATACATACTTCCGCGAAATACCGGGTGAAATCTTGGAAGCGGCCCGTATGGATGGCGCAACCCTGCGCGATGAGATCCTCTACGTGCTGACGCCCATGGCGGTCCCCGGCATCGCATCAACGCTGCTCCTGAACTTCATCCTCGCTTGGAACGAAGCCTTCTGGACACTCAACCTCACAGCGGCCAACGCGGCCCCTCTGACAGCCTTTATCGCAAGCTACTCCAGCCCCGAGGGCCTGTTCTTCGCCAAGCTTAGCGCGGCATCCACGATGGCCATTGCGCCAATCCTCATCCTTGGCTGGTTCAGCCAGAAACAACTTGTCCGAGGCCTGACCTTCGGCGCGGTGAAATAAGGAACCCGAACGATGGGACAGATTGAACTTAAACAGGTTACCAAAAGCTTTGGCGACGTTCAGGTCATTCCACCTTTGGACCTGACCATCCATGACGGTGAATTCACCGTGTTTGTCGGCCCCTCGGGTTGTGGCAAGTCCACCCTCCTGCGGCTGATTGCAGGGCTGGAGGACATCACCACCGGCCATATCGAGATCGACGGCAAGGATGCAACTGCCCTGGTGCCCGCCAAACGCGGTCTGGCGATGGTGTTCCAATCCTATGCGCTTTACCCGCATATGTCGGTGCGCAAGAACATCGCCTTTCCGCTGCGGATGGCCAAGATGGACAGCGCCGAGATCGACAAACGCGTGAATGCCGCGGCAAGCGTCCTGAACCTGACGGACTACCTTGATCGCCGCCCCGGACAGCTGTCCGGTGGTCAGCGTCAGCGGGTCGCGATTGGCCGCGCCATTGTCCGTGAGCCCGCAGCCTTCTTGTTTGATGAGCCGCTGTCTAACCTTGATGCCGCCCTGCGCGTTGGTATGCGCCTCGAAATCTCAGAGCTGCACAAACGGCTTGAGACGACGATGGTTTATGTGACCCACGATCAGGTCGAAGCCATGACCATGGCCGACAAGATCGTCGTTTTGCAGGCCGGTGTGATCGAACAGGTCGGCACTCCGCTTGAGCTGTACCGTGCACCGCGTAACACATTTGTTGCGGGCTTCATTGGCTCACCCCGGATGAACCTGATCGAAGGCCCCGAGGCCGCCAAGCACGACGCCACCACTATTGGCGTCCGCCCCGAACATATCGACGTCGTCGAAAGCGGTGGGCAATGGCAGGGCACCGTTGGCGTGGCCGAGCATCTTGGCTCCGACACCTTCTTTCACATCCACAACACCGGCCTTGCAGAAACACTGACCGTGCGTGCCATCGGCGACGTGAGCCTGCAACATGGTGACACGATCCACCTGAACCCACGTGCCGATGAAATCCACCGGTTTGACGCTCAGGGCCTGCGGATTGCGAAATGAGGCTAAAGGGTAAAACCGCGCTGATTACCGGTGCCGCGCGCGGCATCGGTGAAGCCTTTGCCCGGGCCTACATCGCCGAAGGCGCACGCGTGTGTATCGCCGATATCGACATCGAACGTGCCCGTGAAACAGCCAATGCTATCGGCGCAATCGCGATCCAAATGGATGTCGCAGATCAGGACAGCATCGATGCAGGTGTCGCCGAGGCGATTGCCCAGATGGGCCAGATCGACATCCTTGTGAATAACGCGGCCCTCTTTTCCGCCGCCCCCGTGATCGAGATTGAGCGCGCCGATTTTGCCCGCATCTTTGACATCAACGTCGCGGGCACCCTGTTCACGATGCAGGCCGTGGCAAAACACATGATTGCGCGCGGTAACGGCGGCAAGATCATCAACATGGCCAGCCAAGCCGGTCGCCGCGGCGAGCCATTGGTCGCGGTCTACTGCGCAAGCAAGGCTGCCGTGATTTCGCTGACGCAATCGGCGGGCCTAAACCTGATCGAACACGGGATCAACGTAAACGCCATCGCTCCCGGTGTGGTCGATGGTGAACACTGGGATGGCGTGGACGCCTTTTTCGCCAAACACGAGGGCAAAGCCCCTGGCCAGAAAAAGGCCGAAGTGGCCGCCGCTGTGCCCTTTGGCCGGATGGGCCGGGCCGAAGATCTTACTGGTATGGCCGTCTTTCTGGCCTCCCCTGACGCAGATTATGTCGTTGCACAGACTTACAATGTCGACGGCGGGAATTGGATGAGCTGATGAATACGCAAAACCTGCGCAGCACGCGGACCAAGCTATCGAATGCCACACTGGGCGCGTTGCCTAAGGATATCGTAACGCCTCGTTACGACCGCACGGCCCTGACCCCCGGCATCGTCCACATTGGCGTGGGCAATTTTCACCGCGCGCATCAGGCGTGGTATCTGCACCGCTTGATGCAGGCGGGTGACGCACTGGATTGGGCCATCGTCGGCGCAGGTGTCCGCCCCTTTGATGAGGCACAACGCCAGAAGCTTGCACAGCAAGACTACATGACCACGTTGGTAGAGTTGTCCCCCGATGGACGCTCAGCCGAAGTCGTCGGATCAATGATCGATTACCTGCCGATTGAGCCGGGCAATGGTCCGCTGATCGCACGCATGGCGCAACACGATATCCGTATCGTGGCCCTTACGGTGACCGAAGGCGGGTACTACATCGATCCGGTGACCAAAGCGTTTGACGCTCAACATCCCGACATGATCCATGATGCAGCCAACCCCAACACGCCGAAAACAGCATTCGGTGCAATGGTTGCGGCCCTGCGCGCACGGCGCGACGCGGGCCTTGGCCCCTTTACCGGGATGAGCTGTGACAACCTACAAGGCAACGGCGAAATCTTGCGCCAAACGGTCGTATCGCTGGCCCGGATGTCCGACCCGGTGCTGGCCGAATGGATCAATGATGCCTGCACCTTCCCCAACTCGATGGTGGATTGCATCGTGCCCGCCACAGGCCCCCAAGAGTTGGAGCTGATCCAGACCTTTGGCGTGGATGATGCGGTGCCCGTGACCCATGAGAACTTTCGCCAATGGGTGATCGAAGATGCCTTTTGCGCGGGCCGCCCCGCGTGGGACAAGGCGGGCGCGACATTCACCGACGCCGTCCATGATTTTGAAGCGATGAAAATCCGCATCCTCAACGGTGGGCATCAGATAATTGCCGGGGCTGGTGAGATGCTCTCGCTTAAGACAATCGCGAATTGCATGGGCCATGACAGCGTCGCGGCTCTGTTGTCCAAGGTCACCCATACTGAGATCGTTCCCTTGGTCAAAGCCGTCCCGGGCATGACGCCCGACGCCTATACCGATCTCATTGCGCGCCGGTTCTCAAACCCCGAAATCGTGGATACGACCCGACGCGTGGCTTTTGACGGGGCCTCCCGCCAGCCCGGCTTTATTGTGCCGACCATCCGTGACGGTCTGGCTGCTGGCACGCCGGTTGAGGGGCTCGCACTCGTTTCCGCCGTTTGGGCACGCATGTGCGAAGGCACCCGCGAAGACGGCAGCACGATTGAGCCAAACGATCCTTTCTGGGACGATCTGAACACAGTGGCAAAAGCTGCCAAGACCGACCCAAAGGCATGGCTGGCGCAGAAACAGTACTACAACGACCTCGCGTCCGAGCCACGGTTTGCGACCGCGTTCTGCGAATGGCTTGAGATGATCTGGCGTGACGGGTTGGAACGCACTATCGCCGCATATCTCGCGCGCTAGGCTTGCGAATTTTGTCTAAACGAGCGCCCAGATGACCCAGATCACGCCTGAGACACTGGTCCAAAGGATCAAGACCCTGAGCGGGCGAGACCGCAAGCTGATCGCAATTGCGGGCGCGCCCGGTTCTGGCAAATCGACCTTGGCAGAGGATTTGGCACATCAGCTTGGCCCAACCGCCGCCGTGATGCCGATGGACGGGTTCCACCTCGACAACGACACCCTGCACACCATGGACCTGTTCCACCGCAAAGGCGCGCCCGAGACGTTTGATGCCGACGGTTTTGTCGCACTGATCAAACGGTTGCGCGGCGAGGACACCGTGCCCTACCCCACATTTGATCGCGACGCCGACCGGACTGTTCCCGACGGCGGGCAGATCAACGAGACTACGCGCATTATGCTGGTTGAGGGCAATTACCTTTTGCTGAACCAATCCCCTTGGGACAGTCTTGCGGGTTTATTCGACATGACCGTGCGGTTGGTCGTAGATCATGAAACCCTCGCGGCGCGGCTAATCACACGCTGGATTGACCACGGCCTCAGCCCAGAAAATGCGCGGGACCGAGCACTTGGCAATGACATGGTCAACGTGCGCTATGTCGACGCCCATTCTTTTGACCCCGATTACGTGATCCGCTCAAGCTGAGGCGGTGCCGCGCTGCAATCGCGACAGAAGAACCGGGGTCAGATACATCGGAATTTGGTAGCAGCCGACGAAGATCATCAACGGCGCCGCGACCTCTTCCGGTAGGACAATCAAGAACAGCGCGATGTTGCGATTGCCTGCGTAGATCGCAGTTGGCACGGGGATGTCCCAGTTGCGCGCCTGCGATAGGCGCACCGTGACCACCACCAGCACTATATTGATGGCCAGCGCCGCCAACAGCCAGCCCACCAAGGCCAATGGATCGCTGCGCAGCAGTGGGCCAATCGCGCTCATCAATCCAACAACCACGATGGCCAGCAAAAGGGCGGCGCAGCCGTCCAACGCGCCTTGGGGCCGCGGTGCCGACAAGGCTGGAAAGGCACGGCGCACACCGAACCCTGTGCCCACGGCACATAGGATCGCGACCAACAACCCAAACGACAAGCCAAGCGCGCTCAGCGCGCCGCCACCCGCGGGATCAAGGATCAACAGGACCGGCAAAGCCGTCAGAGGGAAGAGTGCCGTACCCAGCACCAAAAGCCGCATCCCCGGGGCAGGGTCTTGGCCCATCATGACCGCAAAGTTTGGCGCACCAGTCAGCGACGGTGCCGCTAGCATCAGGCACACCGCCAAGGCGATCGGCCAATGCAGCAGCCCGAAGACGCCAAGCACACCCACCACAACCAAGGGCAGGCCCGTTTGCAGCAGACCAATGCGGATCAGCGCGGGACGCAGATCATCCAGATGCCCAAGCGCCTGACGCACCCCGACCCGGATGCCCGTCACGCAAAGCAGAAGCGCGATGAGCGGCCCGACCCATGGACGCAATGCCTGTGACAGGGCCGGCACAAACAGCCCCACCAACAGGCCCGCAATCAGGCAATATCGCCCGTGGCGTGCGATCCAGATGAGGCAGCCCACCAAGAAATGCGACACCCCCTAGGGAGCCTGTCGCATATTTTCAGGCAACCACATCGCGATGTCTGGGAACCAGATCAGGACAAAGCACATCAGAACCATGATCAAGAACATCGGGAACGCCGCTCGGGTGATATAGCCCATCTCATGCTCCGTCATGCCCTGTAGCACAAACAGGTTGAACCCAATGGGCGGCGTGATCTGTGCCATCTCAACCACGACAACCACAAAGATGCCGAACCAGATGAGGTCAATGCCAGCCTCACGGACCATAGGCTCCACCACGGCCATGGTCAGAACCACCGACGAAATGCCGTCAAGGAACATGCCGAGGATGATATAAAACACCATTAGGATCATCAGGAGCTCAAACCGCGATAGCTCCATCGTGGCGATCCCGTCAGCCAGCGCGCGCGGCAGACCCGTGAACCCCATCGCAAGCTTCAAGAATGCGGCCCCTGCAAGGATCAGCGCGATCATTGCAGATGTCCGCGTGGCGCCCATCAAGCTCTCGGAGAACGTGCTCCAATTAAGGGACCCCTGTCCGGCAGCCAGAACCAACGAGCCGATCACACCGATGGCCGCCGCCTCTGTCGCTGTGGCAAGGCCCGCATACATCGACCCAATCACCACAAAGATCAGCAGTAAGACCGGGATCAAGAACCGCGAGTTCGCGAGCTTTTGAACAAAGGACATGCCGGTTTCTTGCTTGGGTGCCCAATTTGGCGACAGCCATGAATAGACCGCGACATAGCCCATGAACATCAAGGCCAGACACAGGCCCGGAAAGACGCCCGCAAAGAACAACTGCGTAATGGATTCGTTGACCGTCACACCGTAAACGATCAACGCCAGTGACGGCGGGATCATCAGGCCCAACGTGGCCGCCCCCGCCAGCGTACCGATGATCATCGCCTCCGGGTAGTTACGCGAGCGTAGCTCTGGGATGGACATCTTGCCCACTGTCGTCAGCGTCGCCGCAGACGAGCCAGACACGGCGGCAAAGACGGTGCAGCCCACGATATTGGTGTGCACCAGCCCGCCGGGCAGTCGCGCCAACCAAGGCGAGAGGCCCCGAAACATATCCTCGGACAGGCGGGTGCGGAACAGGATTTCACCCATCCAAATGAACAGCGGCAGCGCCGTCAGTGTCCAGCTAGAGGATGACGCCCAAATGGTGGTGATCATGGTGTCGCCCACAGGACGGCTGGTGAACAGCTCCATCCCGACCCAAGCGACGCCCATCAGGGCGAGGCCAACCCAGACGCCCGACCCCAACAACAGGAACAAAACGAAAAGGAACAGCGCGATTGCATAGAGTTCGTCCATCGGGCTACTCCGCGAAACTTTGATCGACGAGATCGCGCTTAATGCGGTGATCCCCTCGGAAGATGACATGAACAAGGTGATCCGTAAGCGAGATGGCCAAAATGCCCCCGCCGATCACCATGACGGATTGTGGTATCCAAAGGGGCGTGGCGTCCTGCGCTTGGCTGACCTCATTGAATTTCCACGACCAAAACGTGAACCAATAGGCATAGTAGGTGAAATACCACATCACTGCGCTCGCGATGCCAAAGCACCAGACCTCAAGCCAGCGGCGCGCGGCTTTTGGCAGCGCATTCAACACCAGCGACACGCGGATATGCGACCCACGGTTCAGCGCATTGGCGAAAGCAAAAAAGCTCGCGGCGGCCATGGAATAGCCCGCGTAGTTCGCCGCGCCGGGAAAAATCTCACCGGTCCAGCGGGCGACCATTTGTGCGACAATAAGAAGGAGGATCGCAATCAGACACAGCGCGGCCAGAACTCCGGCGGCAAGGTACAGAAAGTCGAGCGTGCGGCGCAGGCCGCGTAGGGCAGCGGTCATGGTACTCTCTCGGGCGTTTGGGAAAGGAAACGGGCCAGCCCTGGTGTGGACTGGCCCGAGAAAGTAACGATCTTATTGCGCGTTGTAGGCGTCGAGGATTGCGGCACCGGTTTCACCAGCGGCCTCCAGCCATTCGGCGGCCATGATCTCACCGACCTTGCGCAGATCGCCCATCAGTTGGTCACCTGCGGGCTGAACGCTCATGCCGCCAGCGGCCAGACCGGCCAGCGTGAAGCCGGTGTATTCCTTGGCGCGCCATGTACCCGCGTACTCAGCCATCGAGGCACATGCGTTGATGACGTTTTTGTTCTGCTCGGACACGCCTTCCCAGACGTCATTGTTGATCAGCATGTAATTGCGCGGCAACCATGCATCGACCGAGTAGAAGTGGCTCAGGCTTTCCCAGACCTTGCGGTCGTAGCCAGTTGCACCCGAGGACACCATGGATTCTGCCACACCTGTCGCAAAGGCTTGGCTGATCTCAGCGGCTTCAATCGAGACGGGCAGCATTTTGGTCAGCTCAGCCATACGCGCAGTTGCGTTGTTGTACGAGCGGAACTTGAGACCTTCCATGTCAGCGGCTGAGTTTACTTCTTTGTTGAAGTACAGACCCTGTGGTGGCCACGGAACCGAATACAGCATGGTCATGTTTTGCTCGGCCAAGAGCTCATTGAGGTGAGGTTTTGCCGCGGCATAAAGCTTGTCATGCTCATCAAATGACGACACGAGGAACGGCACGGAATCCCAGCCGAAAATCGCGCTTTCGTTTTGGTGGCCGGACAACAGACGCTCACCCAGAGGGACTTGGCCCGTTTGAACGGCGCGTTTGATGTCACCGCCTGCAAACAGCGAACCCGAGGGGTGTGTTGTGACTTCGATGTCGCCGCCTGTGCCGGTTGTCACACATTTCGCGAATTCAGCACCCGTTACAGAGTGGAAGTTTGAGCCGGAATAGGCCATGGGCAGGTCCCACTTTTCCTGCGCCATTGCAGGCATCGCCAGCATCGTGGTCGCCGCTAGAGCGACGCATGTTTTTGAGATTTTCGTCATTGTAGTCTCCCGGTTGTATCTTTTGTTTTTTGTATCGTTGCAGTTTTAGCCAAAGCGCATTGGATCGAAAGCGGCCAAATCGCTATTTACCGGCTGGTCCGCAACAAGACCTGCAACGATCCTTCCTGTTTTGGGTCCGCCGGTCAATCCAATGTGGTGATGGCCAAAAGCCGTGTACACGCCAGAGCCGCGCACCTGCCCAATCAGGGGCAAACTGTCGGATGGCGCAGGCCGGTGACCCAGCCATTCCACCTCGCCGGTGGCCTTTAGCCCCGGAAACGCGGATTTCGTGTGTTTGCGCAAAAGATCGAGCGCAGATTTCGAGGCCCCCGCCTCTAGCCCGCCAAATTCGACAACCCCAGCGCACCGCAGGCCCGCAGCCATCGGTGTGGCCACGAATTTACCACTCGCGACCATGATGGGGTGCGAAGGTCCGCCCGTCGCGTCCTCAAATATGATATGATAGCCGCGCTCCGTCTCAATCGGGATCGAAAGGCCTAGCTTTTTCATCAACGGCTTGGACCAAACGCCCGTGGCCAAAATGGCGCGATCACAGGGCATCGTGCCGGCGTTGGTTTGCACGGACGTGATCTTGTCGTCCGTCAGGTCGAAATCCTTGATCTCTGCTTGGATGATCTTGCCGTCCAACGCCTCGAACACCTTGGCGAGCGCTTTGACGTAGCCGCCCGGGTCGCGGATGTAGCCGTGGTCCTTCATGGTCGCCAAGAGGCCCACATCAGACGATAGGTTCGGCTCATATTCACGGATCTCGGCACCCTCGCGCAGTTCGGGCACAAAGCCCGCGTCATGGCGCAAGCCCCAAGTGTATGCGTCGCCCTCAAATGCCGCGCGGTTGGCGTAGGCAAAGGAATAGTCACAGTCGTTGACCCAATCCTGTGCGCCCGTATCCGCCACAAGCGATTTGTGCTGCGCCACTGTGTCGGCGACAATTTCTGTCAGCCCCTTTGAAATGCGGCGCGTGTCACTGTCGTTCGCGTTTGACAGGTATTTGAGCAGCCAAGGCACCAGCTTCGGAAAGTAGCCCCACTTCACGAACAGCGGAAAGTCTGGGTTGGCCAGCATGCCCGGTGCCTTGCGTACAAGGCCGGGTGCAGTGACGGGCGCCACAGAACAGGCCGCCAGAACGCCTGCGTTACCGTGAGATGTGCCCTCCCCCGGCGCAAGCCGATCAATAATCGTGACCTCAGCTTGTCCCATGCGCCGCAGCCAGATCCCCGCAGAGACCCCAACGATCCCTGCTCCGGCTATAATCACGTGTTCGGGCATGCTGTTCTCCGGCTATCCAAATCGCATTCAGTCCTGTATACAATTCAAGTCACAGCTTTGCGTGCATTACAAGGTCGAGACTATTTTTACGACGCTACTAAAAACGAGACGCTTTGAAACCTTTAAATCAAACCACAGATGACGCGGTCAGCACGATCTATGCGCAGCTGCGTGAAATGGCGGCCTCTTTTGCGTTCAAACCCGGCGAGCGGATCAACGAGTCCGCTCTATCACGCGCGCTTGGCGCAAGTCGCACCCCCCTACGAGAGGCCTTGAATAGGTTGGTAGCTGAAGGTTTTGTGGATTTTCACGCAGGCCGAGGTTTCTTTTGCCGCGCCCTTTCTGAGACGCGCATCCAGCATTTGTATGATGCGAGGGTCGCGATTGAATGTGAAGCGGTCCGCCAAGCCACTCAGCGGGCGCGCCCAGCTGACATGGATGCCATTGAATTGGCGCTGGATCAGTCGCACGACGAATATCAAACCTGCACCAATCCCATTCGCCTGATGGAACTGGATGAGGCATTTCACATGCAGTTAACGGCTCTTTCCGGGAACGCGGAATTGCAGAGCCTGCTCGCCACGATCTACGACAAAATCCGCTTTGTGCGCACTGCCGATTTGCGCCGTTTACAGGCCACGGGTCGGTCCACAACGCACCGCCACAAACGTATCATCGCGGTAATGCGCACAGGTGACGGCATGGCAGCATCCGAAGCCATGCGTGCCCACATCCAAGACCGCGCCCAACACGCGGCCGAGGCTGTGCGCCTTGCATTTGCAGATATTTACGCCCCGAAGGAGGCCTCCGAATGACCACACGAGGTGGAAAAACCGTCTTTGGCGCGAGCGTCGGGATCTTGATGCTAAACACACGCTTTCCGCGCATCCCCGGCGATATCGGCAATGCCGCAACATGGCCGTTTCCGGTGCACTACAAGGTCATTCCTGCGGCCACGCCCGACAACGTTGTACGCGGGGATGCCTCACCCTTGCTTGGGGCCTTTATCGACGCCGGGCGCGAGCTGCTTGAGTTGGGCTGCGACGGGATCGCGACCAACTGCGGGTTCCTTGTTCCGTTTCAAACCGAGATGTCGCGCGCCCTTGGGGTGCCCGTGGCCTCATCCTCTTTGCTACAGGCGCCGTTGATCCGGATGTCCCTGCCTACGGACCAAACGCTGGGCATTTTGACCATTTCGTCAGAAACCCTCACCACCGCACATCTAGATGCCGCGGGCATCCCGCATGATACACCCGTGGGGGGCACAGGGGCTGGGTCGCACTTTACGACACGCGTGCTTGGGGATGCCGAAGAAATCGATTTCGATCAGGCCCGCGCCGACAACGTCAATGCTGCCCTCCGCTTGGTCCATGACAACCCGAATATCGGCGCGATCTTGCTGGAATGCACAAACATGGTGCCCTACGCCGCCGATATCCGCCGCGCGACCGGACGGCCGGTGTTCTCGATCTATACCTACCTTTTGTGGTTCCAAGCGGGTCTTTTGCCCCGCAGATTCCCAACCCACCTAGATGACATCCCCTGGGCACCATCATGAGCGATCATCGTATCACCGAGATGCGCATACACTGCGTGTCGATCCCCGCACGCGCGGTGCACTCACACGGTTCCGGTGATGTCGGTGGTATCAACGTGGCCTTGTGTGAGCTGACAACCGACAGCGGCCTGACCGGCTGGGGCGAAGCCTCGCCTTGGCCCGTGTTCACCGGCACACAAGAGGGCGCAGCCGCGGCGCTGCACGTTCATTTTCGCCCCCTCGTGATCGGCCAAGACCCCGTCCTGGTCGAGCCGATCATGGCACAAGCCGAACGGGTGCTTGTCGGCCACCCAGAGGCAAAAGCTGCCCTTGAATGCGCCCTTTTGGACCTGACCGGACAAATCGCGGGCCTTCCCATCGCCGAGTTGTTGGGCGGGCGCGCGCGCGACAGCATGCCCCTCAGCTTTTCGATCGCGAACCCCGACTTTGACGCTGACCAAGCAGACGTCGCCCAAATCTGGGACAGTGGCGTGCGGATCTTCAAGCTCAAGACCGGGTTTGCGGACCATGCCTTTGACCTGATGCGGCTTGAAAAACTGCGCGACACGTATGGCGATGCGATCCGGTTGCGGATCGATTACAATCAGGGCCTGCCCGCCTATGACGCCATTCGCCATATCCGCGACCTTGAGGCTTTTCGCCCAGAGTTCGTCGAACAGCCCGTGCGCATGCACGAACGCGCCGCCCTTGCCGAGATTACCCGCGCCGTCGATGTGCCCATCATGGCCGATGAAAGCGTGTTCAACGTGCGCGATGCCCAACAGGCAACCGCTACGCGTATGACCGACATTATCTCGCTCAAGACCGCAAAATCCGGTGGCATCCGCCGTTGCCTTGAGATCGCGGCCATCGCCCGAACCGCTGGCATTGAGGTATACGGCGGCTGCATGTTCGAAACTTCGATCGCGCATATGGCGGGGGCACATTTAATGGCTGCGGTGCCTGATCTTACGCTGGGGTGTGAGTTCTACATGTCCACCTATTACGCCGAGACCGACATTGCCGAGACACCCTTCCCCGTGCGCGGCGGCCATGTCCACCTGCCCACAACCCCGGGTCTTGGCACAGCGCCCGACCCAGATGCCTTGGCCCGGTACCGCACCCGCCTTTTGAGCCACGGAGACAGCTAATGCCGATCACGCCCGAACCGATCCGAATGAATGGCGCCCGCGCGCTGTTGCATATGTTGGAACTTCACGGCGTGACCCATGTGTTCGGGCTTCCGGGCGAGACGACAATCGGCTGGTACAAAGAATGGCGCGCGCATTCGAATATTGAGTTCGTATTGACCCGTGATGAACGCACGGCCTCTTATGCCGCCGAGGCCTACGCTAAAATCACCGGTCGGCCCTGTGTGCTAGAAGCCCCAAGCCCCGGCGTAACCCATTGCACGCCCGGTATTACCGAAGCGTTCCTCAGCTCAGTGCCTGTGATCTTCTTCAGCTCGGATATTCCGATCAATCAAGACAAAAAGCATGGCCTGACAGGAGTAGATCAGACCGCCCTATACGACAGTATCTGCAAAGAATCTTTCGTCATCACCAACGTGGCTGAGATCCCATTTTTACTGCGCCGAGCATTCCGCGTGGCCACATCCGGGCGGCCTGCTCCGGTGCATATTCGCGTACCGATCAACATCTTTGATGAAGAGGCCGAGCTGCGCGATTTATATGCCGAACCAGAATACAGCCACTACCCGGCGCACCGGCCCGTCGCGGATCACGCCAAAATTCGCGCCGCCATCGACATTCTGTTGGCCGCCAAAAACCCCGCGATTGTCTGTGGCCAAGGCGGGCTGATTTCGGGGGCTACCGACGCCATCACCCAACTGGCCGAGCGGCTGCAAATTCCGGTGGGCACGACCACACCGGGCAAGGGCACCATCCCCGAGGATCACCCCCTTGCACTCCGGGTCATCGGTGGCCGCGGCGGGATGGAATATTCCAATGACTACGTCCGCGATGCCGATACGATCTTTTTTATTGGCACAAACACCGACAGCGCCGCGACCGATCATTGGACGCTCTATGGGGATGCGCATGCCAAGACCTTTGTGCATCTGGACATTGCAGAGGCGCATATCGGGAACAACTTCCCAGTGGATGTGGGCCTTGTGGGAGATGCGCGCGCAACGCTGGACTACATGCTCGAGATTTTGCACACCGAATACCCAGCCATAGATCGCGCGCCCCTTGACCTGACGCAGATGAAACGGACTGCACTGGACAAGGTGTTCAACGCCAATATCCCAATGCCCGAAGGCACAATTTCGCCGGTTAAACTGTCCCAAGCGCTGGACGCGCTCATGCCAGACAACGCCATCGTCACATCTGAACCGGGGGTGAGCGCGATCTACCCTTCCGCGCTTTTGACCTTTCGCAAGGCCGGACGGCGGTACATCACCAATTATTCGATGGGCGCGCTCGGATACGCGGTGCCTGCGGGTTTGGGGGCCGCCTACGCAGGCGACGGGCCGGTGATCTCGGTCACGGGCGACGGGTCACTCGGGTTCGTGCTGGGCGATATGGAGACGATCAAACGCTCCGGTAAGAACGTCACCATCATACTGACGCGCAATGACAGTTTCGGTTGGATCAGGGGCGAAGCGATCCTGCTTGATGACGTCGACGCGCCTTGGTCGACAGATTTCGGCGCGGTGGATTATCTGAAGGTGGCCGAAGGGTTCGGGTTTGAAACCGCGCGCATCACCTCTGAGGCTGAGATCACCCCGATCCTTTCGGCAGCCATCGCCAACCCCGGCGCGAACTTCATTGAAATGCGCGTGCCCACGCAGGATCAGATCGTGCCGTTTGTCCCCCGCTGGGTGCGTGCCGCGCGGGCCAAAAACCTGCCGCATTTTTACTAGGACACCTCAGGCCTCTTCGATCAATTCAGGGCCCCGTGCGCGGTTTGAATTGACGGCGCGGTCCACAGCGTGTCGGGCGATGCGCCCCTCTGGGGCTGCGTGCATCAAGCGTGCCGCACCGCGCCCGTCTTCGCCAAGCCATAGGGCCCAATCGTTTGGGGCGACAGTGACCGGCTCACGGTGATGGAGTTCCGCCATAGACGGTCCCGCCGCACAGGAGACAATCGCGCAGGTCACAAGGTCCTGCCATTCCTGCCAAATCCCCGCAAAAACCATAGGGCTGCCGTCCGCGTTGTAGAAATAATGCGGCCAGCGAAGGCCTTCATCATCCTTGGTCCATTCATAAAAACCAGAAGCCGGGATAAGACAACGACGGGTGCGGCAGGCCTCCCGAAAGGCAGGTTTGGTCGCGATGGTCTCGGCCCGAGCATTGATCAAAAGCGGACCATCGTTGGGTTGTTTGTACCACGCCGGGATAAATCCCCACCGCAGCGCCCGCAGACGCCGCGATTGTCCATCGCTGACGACAGCCGCAACCGGATTGGTGGGGCAAACGTTATAATTGGGGACCTCGGGCAAATCATTGCCCAAGGTCGCGTTGAACAAATGCGCCATGGCATCATGGGGCAGCGTATGTGCAAACCGCCCACACATCGCCTAGACCATGCGCCCCTTGCGCGCGGCACCCACTGCGCCCAGCGCGGCTAAGGCTGCAAGCAGGCTCCAAGCGCCTGCGGGCAGCGGCACGGGCGATACCAACAGAGAGCTTTGATTGGCCCCCTGACGGAAAGCATCTGCAATCAGGCTATGCGCAACGCCATTCGGGTGCACACTGTCCCAAAACAAAAAGCGATCCGCCTGCCCGCCCGCGATACACGCAAGCGTCGACAGGCATGCGTCAGTCACGTTGGTGATCCCGGCCGCCCCCGGGTCAGCAAGCAGCCCACCGCTGAGGGCTGCGAAATCAAACAGCCGCACATCGTTATACAGCGCGGGGTTGGCCACAAATTGCTGGGCCATGATCTCATTAAAGGCCGCGGTCGCGTTGCGGGCGGTATTCGGGTCGCTATCGCCTTCGATCTGGACAAGGGGGGTGACGGACACGTCGATCGAATTAACCAACACAAGATCGCGCAGACCAAGGGCCGCGAGTGTTTCCACCTGACCGCGCACCGCCCGCGCCGCAGTCCGCGCCAATTGCAGCGCGTCGGGCTGTTTGGCCGCCGCAAACAGGTCATTGCCCCCAAAGAACAGCACCCCCAATGGGCGCGGACCTAGCAGTGCAGCATTCGCTGTTTGGGTAAAGCCTTTGAACAGATCGACCTGAAAGGCCAAATCCGGCGAGGCATCCGCATCCGTCACGGCCTTTGCCCCCCCAAACGCGAGGTTCAGCGAAAGCCGTCCCGCATTGGTGAAATCCTGCCCGACCTGATCGGCCCAAACGGCATCGTTTGAAAATTGACCATTAAAGTACGGCGGCGGCGGAAACGTGCCGCCCGATTGGGCAAAGATGTTGCCCGTATCGCTGAGGCTATCGCCCAGAATGACAAGGCTGGAATAGGTGTTTGGCAACGTGGCAGCAGGGGCCGCCACAGTCCAAAGGGCCGCAATGGTGGCCACGAGCGTTTTGGTTTTTGAAAACATTGTCTCTCCTCCCAGAGAAAAAATGCGGCAGGGATGCCGCACAATTTGGGGTAAAAGGCGCGGGGCGCGCACAAAACCGCCCCGCACGATATCATAAGCACACGGCGTTACTTGGCGGTGATGCGCCCGTCCGTGTAGGGCGTGTAGCTGCCCCCTTTGGCGGCGATATAGTCAGCCAACACTTGCTCAACACCGGGGCCGAAATCGTAGGCATCAGTTGCGGTTGCAAACATCGCATAGCCATCGCCACCGTTGCGCATATAGTTGTTGGTGACCACGCCGTACGTCGCGGTTAGGTCAATCGGCGCGCCCCCCACCATCACATCCGACACCCGTGATCCGGGGGCGGCACTGGCATCAAACGCGTAGGTCATGCCCGATACTTGGGGGAAGCGGCCCGCGCCTTCCTCAACTTGGCTGACCCCGTTTTCAAGTGCCGCCACGATGTTAGCGCCCGTGGTAGTAAAGGTCGCAAGCGTGTTTTGGAACGGCAGCACCGTCAACACTTCGCCCATCGTGATTTCGCCCGCATCGATCGAGGCCCGCAGCCCTCCACCGTTTTGGATCGCCACTTGGACGCCCTGCGATTTGACCCGGTCCAGCAAGGCATCAGCCACCAGATTTCCCATCGCACATTCCACTGCGCGGCAGACGGCCCGGTCACCTTCGATAAAGGCGGTGGTGTCGCCGATGACTTGCGCCTTCAGCTCTTCGATGGGACCCGCAAGTTCCGCCACACGGGCCGCGATGGCCGCATCCGGTGTTACACTCGCGTCGATCAGGATGGTGTCGCCAGTGGCCGAGGTCACATTGCCATTCGCATCAAACTCTAGGACCAAGTGGCCCACGTATTTGCCATAGGCCCGTGCCTGCACCACGGGCGTGTCGCCAATCATATGCGGATAGGAAAACAGCGCGCCCTCATCACTGTTGGAAAACAATGTATGCGAATGCCCGCCCACGACCGCGTCGATGCCATCCACGGCCTCGGCGATTGCGAAATCCTTGGGCGCGCCCACGTGGTTCAGCGCGATGATCTTGCTCACGCCGTCGGCCTCAAGCGTGGCGACATCTGCGGCCAGTGCATCGATCTCATTTTGGAAAATGACATTCGGCCCCGGCGAGGATGTCTCGACCGTGTCAGTGGCCAGCGCCGAGATGATCCCGATCTTTTGACCGCCGACCTCCAGCACGACATGATTACCGACCTTGCCATTCAAAAGGTTCGATTGGCTCACATCAAGGTTTCCCGAGATCACGGGAAAGGAGACCATATCAATGAACTCGGCCAGCTTTTCAGGGCCATCGTCAAATTCGTGGTTGCCCACCGCCATGACGTCGAAACCGATGGCCTCCATCATTTCGGCCTCAACCGCGCCCTTGTAGGTCGTGTACATCAGTGAGCCTTGGAACTGATCGCCCGCATCCAAGGTGATGACATTTTCACCTGCAAGCTCGGCACGTTTGGCGTCAAGAAACGTCTTGAGCCGGGCCGCGCCGCCAAAGCATTTGCCCTCGGCGTCATCCTCAGCCCCACAGGTTCCGTCAAACCGCGAAATCGGCTCAATCCGGCTGTGCAGATCGTTGATATGCAAAATGTGCAGCGTGTAGCCATCGGCCACCGCCATGCCCGTGCCCAGCGTTGTCGTCATCGCCAAGGCCGCGGCCGTCGTAAGAAGTTTTTTCATTCTGCGATTCCCCTGTTTTAAAGCCGGAATGGTGGCGCGAACGCCTGTGCAAGTCAAAGTCTGAGATGTCTTGACGTTGCGGCTTGGTGGGTGCATCTGCGAGGCATGCTGATTTACAAGATTTTCCGCCGCGCCGAGTGGGCGACACTCCGCGCCACAGGCCTCACACGCGGCGCACCCGTGGACCTCACGGATGGGTACGTCCATTTCTCAACCGCCGATCAGGCCCGCGAAACAGCGGCCAAGCACTTTAAGGGTGAAGCCGACTTGGTGCTGGCCGCGGTTAACACTGATGCCCTTGGGGATGACCTTAAGTGGGAGGTATCGCGGGGCGGTGCCGAATTCCCCCACCTGTACCGTGTGTTGCGCATCACCGATGTTGCTTGGACGCGCCGCCTGCCCCTGCGCGATGGCGCGCATGTTTTCCCGGATGACATGCTATGATCGAAGCTCTTGGCCTGCGGGCGTTGCGCGCGTTTGACCCTGAAACCGCCCACGGGCTGGCTCTAAAGGCGTTGAACACAGGCCTCGGGCCTAAACCCGGCCCCGTGACCAGCCAGCGGCTGAAATGCACCATTGCCGGGATGGAATTTGCCAACCCCGTGGGTCTGGCTGCAGGGTTCGACAAGAACGCCACGGCATTGGCGGCCCTGTCCAAGGTGGGTTTTGGGTTTCTTGAGGTGGGCGCAGCCACACCGTTGCCCCAACCCGGAAATCCCAAGCCGCGTCTTTTTCGCCTGACGGAGGACCGCGCGGCGATCAACCGGTTCGGGTTCAACAATGACGGTGCGGATGTCATCGCCGATCGGCTGATGGCCCATAACCCCACCATTCCTGTGGGGCTCAACCTTGGGGCCAACAAAACCAGCACTGACCGTTCAGGTGACTTTGCCCGCGTGATCGCGACATGTGGGCCTTATGTCGATTTTGCGACGGTCAATGTTTCCTCTCCCAACACCGAAAAGCTGCGCGACCTACAGGGCAAAGCCGCCCTAACAGCCCTGCTGACCGGTGCGCTAGAGGCACGCGATGCACTGCCCAAACGTATCCCACTGTTTCTCAAAATCGCGCCGGATCTCTCTGCGGCGGAGCTGGAGGATATCGCCGAGGTGGCGACGTCCCTCAAGCTGGACGGGATCATCACCACCAACACGACGCTGGATCGGACTGGCCTACAATCGCCCCACGCGGGCGAGGCTGGTGGCCTGTCTGGTGCGCCGCTGTTTGAACGTTCGACCCGCATACTGGCGCAAATGTCCAAGCTGACCGATGGGCAAATGCCGTTGATCGGTGTGGGCGGCGTCCACGATGCGGATACGGCGTACGCAAAAATCTGCGCAGGTGCGACTGCGGTGCAGCTGTATACCGCGCTGGTTTACGCGGGGCCGTCGTTGATTGCGGATATCGCGCGGGGCTTGGATGCCCGGATGCGTGCGGATGGCCACACCACGCTTGAACAGGCTGTTGGGTCGCGCCGGGGCGACTGGCTCTAGCTCCGGGCCGAGGTTTCCCAAAGGAAACGCTGCGCGCATTCAACACGCAATCTGCGTCACATAACCGTCATACATACGTAGTCCTTGGTATTGGCGAGGTGCTCGGTGCAAACTAGGCAGTGTGCACCTGCAGCGTGGGATTCTTCCCGCCCCAGACACCCGTGTCTGACGACCAAGAGGACCTTATCTATGGCCGACTTCCAAAAAATCCTCATAGCCAACCGAGGCGAGATTGCCATCCGTGTGATGCGTGCCGCCAACGAGTTGGGCAAACGCACCGTGGCGATCTATGCCGAAGAGGACAAGTTGAGCCTGCACCGGTTCAAGGCTGATGAGGCCTATAAAATTGGCGAAGGCATGGGCCCCGTGGCGGCCTATCTCTCCATCGAAGAGATCATCCGTGTTGCCAAAGCCTGTGGCGCGGACGCGATCCACCCCGGCTATGGCCTGCTGTCGGAAAACCCCGACTTCGTGGATGCCTGCACCAACAACGGAATCACCTTTATCGGCCCCAAAGCCGAAACCATGCGCAAACTGGGTGACAAGGCCTCGGCCCGCAAGGTCGCGATGGAGGCGGGCGTGCCCGTCATCCCCGCAACCGAAGTGTTGGGCGACGACATGGCCGCCATCAAGAAAGAGGCCGCCGAAGTGGGCTATCCGCTGATGCTCAAGGCATCTTGGGGCGGTGGCGGACGCGGGATGCGCCCGATCTATTCCGAGGATGAGCTAGAAGAAAAGGTCCTAGAGGGCCGCCGTGAGGCCGAGGCCGCCTTTGGCAACGGCGAAGGCTATCTGGAGAAAATGATCACTCGTGCACGCCACGTCGAGGTGCAAATCCTCGGCGACAGCCACGGCCAGATTTATCACCTCTATGAGCGTGACTGCTCGGTGCAGCGCCGCAACCAAAAGGTCGTCGAGCGCGCGCCTGCCCCCTACCTCAGCGGGGCCCAGCGTGAGACCATCAACAACCTCGGCAAGAAAATCTGCGAACACGTGAACTATGAGTGCGCAGGAACGGTTGAGTTCTTGATGGATATGAACACCGGTGAGTTTTACTTCATCGAAGTGAACCCCCGCGTGCAGGTTGAACACACCGTGACCGAAGAGGTCACAGGCATTGATATCGTTCGCGCCCAAATCCTGATCGCCGAGGGCAAATCGCTGGTCGAAGCCACGGGTATTGCCAGCCAGTACGATGTTCAGTTGAACGGCCACGCGCTGCAATGCCGCGTCACGACCGAAGACCCACAGAACAACTTTATTCCCGACTATGGCCGCATCACGGCCTATCGTGGGGCCACTGGCATGGGCATCCGGCTCGATGGTGGCACCGCTTATTCCGGCGCGGTCATCACCCGGTACTACGACAGCCTGTTGGAAAAAGTCACCGCGTGGGCCCCAACGCCCGAGGCGGCGATTGCCCGGATGGACCGCGCCCTGCGCGAGTTCCGTATTCGGGGTGTGTCCACCAACATCGCGTTTGTTGAAAACCTGCTCAAGCATCCGACGTTCTTGAACTACGAATACACGACCAAGTTCATCGACGACACGCCCGCGCTGTTTGATTTTCAACAACGCCGGGATCGGGCCACGAAGATCCTGACCTACATCGCTGAGATCACGGTTAACGGCCACCCCGAGACCGAGGGCCGCCCCCGCCCCGCCGCAGACATCCGCGCGCCCAAGCCACCCGTCAAACTGGGCACGCCCTTTGCCGAGGGCACGCGCCAAATCCTAGACGCCAAGGGCCCGCAGGCTGTGGCGGATTGGATGAAGGCCCAGCCGCAACTTCTGTTGACAGACACCACGATGCGCGATGGCCACCAGTCGCTGCTAGCGACGCGGATGCGGTCCATTGACATGATCCGCTGCGCGCCTGCCTATGCCAGCAAACTGCCGCAATTGTTGTCGGTGGAGTGTTGGGGCGGTGCGACGTTTGACGTGGCTTACCGGTTCTTGCAGGAATGTCCGTGGCAGCGCCTGCGCGACATCCGTGAGGCGATGCCAAACATCATGACGCAGATGCTTTTGCGCGCCTCCAACGGTGTGGGCTACACCAATTACCCCGACAACGTTGTCCAAGGCTTTGTGAAACAGGCCGCTGAGACCGGCGTTGATGTCTTCCGCGTGTTCGACAGCCTCAACTGGGTCGAAAATATGCGCGTCGCGATGGATGCGGTGATCGCCGCCGATAAGGTTTGCGAAGGCACGATTTGCTACACCGGTGACATCCAAGACCCCAGCCGCGCCAAATATGACCTGAAATACTATGTCGCGATGGCCAAAGAGCTTGAAGCCGCGGGTGCCCATGTTCTGGGCCTCAAGGACATGGCGGGCCTGATCAAACCCGGCGCGGCCAAGCAGTTGGTCAAGGCGCTTAAGGAAGAAGTCGGCCTGCCGATCCACTTCCACACGCACGACACGGCCGGGATCGCCTCTGCCAGCATCGTGGCCGCCGCCGAGGCCGGTGTGGACGCAGCCGACGTCGCGATGGACAGCTTTTCGGGCAACACATCGCAGGCAACGTTCGGCACAGTCGTGGCCGCGCTGCAAAACACCGACCGCGATACCGGGATCGACATGGCCGCTGTGCGCCAGATCGACACCTATTGGGACGCGGTCCGCGCGCAGTACCTTGCCTTTGAAAGCGGGCTTCAGGCGCCGTCGTCCGAGGTGTATCTGCACGAAATGCCCGGCGGTCAGTTCACCAACCTCAAGGCGCAGGCACGCTCGCTTGGCCTAGAGGATCGCTGGCACGAAGTGGCGCAAATGTACGCCGACGTGAACCAGATGTTTGGCGACATCGTAAAGGTCACACCATCGTCGAAGGTTGTTGGCGACATGGCGTTGATGATGGTGTCTCAAGGCCTAAGTCGGGCCGAGGTTGAGGATCCGAAAAAGGACGTCGCCTTCCCCGACAGCGTGATCGACATGATGCGCGGCAATCTGGGCCAGCCTCCCGGCGGGTTCCCCGATGCGATCTTGAAAAAGGCGCTTAAAGATGAAGCCCCAAGCACGGAACGTCCGGGCAAGCATCTTGCTCCCGCAGACATGGCAAAAGTACGCGCCGAACTTGAGGCCGCGATCCCCGGCGTTGATTTCGACAATGAGGACCTGAACGGCTACCTCATGTATCCCAAGGTCTTCACCGACTATGCCCAGCGCCACGAAACCTACGGTCCCGTGCGCACCCTGCCCACGCCCGTGTTCTTCTATGGGATGGAGCCGGGCCAAGAGATCGAGGCCGAGATCGACCCCGGCAAATCCCTTGTGATCCGGATGCAAGCCGAAGGCGAAACCAACGCCGATGGTGAGGCCAAGGTGTTCTTTGAACTGAACGGTCAGCCGCGTGTCATCCGCGTGCCAAACCGCAAAGTTGTGGGAACTGCGGTCAAAATGCCAAAGGCTGAGTTCGGCAATCCCAATCACATCGGCGCGCCTATGCCAGGCGTCGTGGCCAGCGTGGCCATTCAAGCGGGGGCAGAGATCAAAGAAGGCGATCTGTTGCTCACGATTGAAGCGATGAAAATGGAAACCGGCATCCATGCCGAGCGGGATGCCACGGTTAAGGCTGTGCATGTCTCACCCGGTGGGCAAATTGATGCCAAAGACTTGCTGATCGAACTGGAATAACGCCCCAACAGGCGTTACCGCCCTTCCGGCGGGGCATCACTGCCCCGCCATACGGAGCATCAATTCATGCACAAGATCCTTGTCCTAACGGATCTTCACATCACACCGCCCGGTGAATTAATCATCGGGCTTGATCCGGCAGAGCGGCTTTCCCGTGTGTTGGATGCAATGCGCGGCGCGCATGCAGATGCCGACCAGCTGCTGATCCTTGGGGATTTGGTTCACTACGGCACTGCCGAGGAATATGCGCGCCTGCGTGGTCTTTTGCGCGACCTGCCCTGGCCCACCACGTTCATGATGGGCAACCACGATGACCGCGACACGTTCTGCGCCACCTTCCCGCGCGCAGGCCTAGACGCCAACGGCTTTGTCCAAAGCCGCATCACCCTACCCTATGCACATATCCTCTGTCTCGACACGCTTGCGCCTGATGCAAAGCCCCGACACAGCGGCTTTTTATGCGCAGACCGTATGGATTGGTTGCGCACAGAATTGGCCCGTGCCCCTGGTACGCCCAAAATCGTCGCGCTGCATCATCCTCCGTTTGTCACGGGCTTTGACGGAATGGACCGCATCGGGCTGGTAAATCGAGCTGAGGTTATCGAAACACTACAGGCTTGTGCAGACGTGCGGCTCGTCATCGCCGGTCACATTCACCGCACGATCATGGCGAGTGCGGGTGGCCTGCCCATGGCGGTGTTCAAAAGCCCCTGCCATCAAATGCCGCTTCAACTCGGCACAGGCACATCCGGCCTGTCGATAGACGAGAATGGCGCATACGGCCTGCTGCTGGTTGGCCCGGATGGCGGTATCTGCGTCCATACCGAGGACGTCGCTGCCCACAAGGCTGCCATACTCGACGATATCGCCAGCAAGTGATTGACCACAAATTCGCGACAATCCCCGGATTATCGACGGACATTTAACTATTTCGGCTCTTTGGCCCCAATTTTGGACGTATCTGTGCCGCAGATTTGCCGCACGCGGTGTGTACCAAAGATGGGCAAAGGAGTCCGCAATGACACATCGTTTCATTAAGTCCGAGGATGGTGCCATCACCGTCGACTGGGTCGTTCTGACGTTTGGGGTCACGATCACGGGGCTCGCCATGATGGGGACCATTGGTCCGTCTCTGGGTCGTATGGCGGTATCCGTTGTCGATGCGCTGGAGGCCACGGTGGGCTCGATCTATGAGGGATCGACCATTGTTGCGTACCGATCGAACTATGACTTTGCCGGTGACACCAGCGCGTGGACGGGCGCAAGCTCAACCTATGTGGATGGATTTGGCGAAGTGCTGGGCCCGATTGCGGGCAGCGGCGGGTTAGAAAGCGTCACGACGAGCTTTGACATCGGCGCAGAGGCCGAATCCGCTACGCTGACATTTGATTTACTGGCCTTCGACAGCCTCGATGGTGAAGACGCGGTTTTGTATATTGATGGTGTTGAGGTCGGCCGCATGACCTCTGACCAAGGTTACCTCACGTGGACCCCCGGCGACGTGGAGGGCATCAGCCTCAGCGCCACGACCCTGTCCGAAGGCGAACACTTGGGCGGCATGCAAAACGACACCAGCCAGAATTGGTGGCGCGACGCGGCCAGCCGGATCACTATTACGGTTGATGATCCTGGTGCCACGCTGGATTTCGGATTTGGCTCCACCGCGAACCAAGATGTCTCTGACGAAAGCTGGGCGATCGACAATTTCATCATCGAATCCACCGTCGCGGCCAGCACAGAGCCGCTCGGATAACCGCATTTTCGTGCGCCGCCCTGCTTGACCCTAGGTCGCACAGAAATTTTACATCCGAAGCGCATTTTTCTCTTGCAGCCACCCGCCCACGAAAGTAGATCACCCACACGCTAAGTGAGCGGGCGTAGCTCAGGGGTAGAGCATAACCTTGCCAAGGTTAGGGTCGGGCGTTCGAATCGCCTCGCCCGCTCCAATTAGCCGGCCACACACCCCATGTGGCAAACACTCAGGTCGCCTTCGGGCGGCCTTTGTTGTTTCTGGGCTCCGGAAACGGCTGGCCAACCAGCCACAGCCGCCCGCAAATCGCGACACGCCCCTTGGCCCGTCCGAACCACCCGCCTATAGAGACCTCAATGGCAGACGGAGGCCCTATGCGCAGCGCAACCATCACCCGCACCACCGCGGAGACCGACATCACTGTTGAGATCAATCTCGACGGCACTGGTATCTATGACAACCAAACCGGCGTTGGTTTCTTTGACCACATGCTGGATCAACTGTCGCGCCACGCGCTGATCGACATGAAAATCCGCGCAAAGGGTGATTTGCACATCGACGATCACCACACAGTTGAGGACGTGGGCATCGCGCTGGGTCAGGCGCTGAGCAAAGCGATGGGCGACAAGCGTGGCATCGTGCGTTACGGCGCGTGCCTTTTGCCGATGGACGACGCGTTGGTGCGCGCGGCCCTTGATATGTCCGCACGCCCCTTTCTGATTTGGAACGTGACCCTTCCGACCCCCAAGATCGGGACATTCGACACAGAGTTAGTGCGTGAATTCTTTCAAGCCCTGTCCACACACGGCGGCATCACACTGCACGTGGATCAGTTGCATGGGTTCAACAGCCACCACATCGCCGAAGCTGCGTTCAAGGCAGTGGCCCGCGCCCTGCGCGATGCGCTGGAAACGGACCCGCGCAAGGCTGACGCCGTACCCTCAACCAAGGGCGCACTTTAGACGATGCGCACGGTTCTGATCGATTATGACAGCGGCAATCTGCACTCTGCGGAGAAGGCATTTCAGCGGATGGCCCAAGAGGTCGACGCAGGTGAGGTTATCGTCTCGGACAAGCCCGAGGACGTCGCCCGCGCCGACCGTATCGTGCTGCCCGGCGACGGCGCATTTCCGGCGTGCCGCGCGGGTCTGCGCAGCTTTGACGGGCTTGAAGAAGCCGTGATGGAAGCCGTCACGCGCGATGCCAAGCCCTTCATGGGGATTTGCGTGGGCATGCAAATGCTCGCCACTTGGGGGCGCGAATATGAGGACGTGCGCGGCTTTGACTGGATCGGTGGGGAAGTTGTGCGCATCGCGCCCTCGGATCCCGCGCTAAAGGTTCCGCACATGGGTTGGAACGACCTGATCGTGACCGGTGACCACCCGGTTCTATCGGGCATCAAAACCGGCGATCACGCGTATTTTGTGCATTCCTATCATATGGATGTGACCAATCCGGCGGACCGGTTGGCGCATGTGGATTATGGCGGGGACGTAACGGCAATTGTGGGTCGGGATACCGTCATCGGCATGCAATTCCACCCCGAGAAAAGCCAAGACGCCGGTCTGCGGATGATCGCGAACTTTCTGACGTGGCGCCCCTAGCGGAGCCGCGTCCACACCTGTGTGCCGCGCATCAATCCGACGCGTCCCTTTACCTCCAGCCGTTCGCCCGACAGAGTTAACGCGACGTTTGAGGTTGTGACATTTAGGATCGGCACATAGGCCGCGCCGCCACCGAATGTACCGTTGTCCTGCGGCTTCATATCCCAAAAGAGCATTCTGCCGATATTTCGGGTTGTGACCTCGGCCCCCGTTGGATCAAAGGCGCGCAAAACGCGGCCGCAATACCCCGTCCCACAGGGCGCTACTTCGATGTGAGAGGTCAGCTCTTTGCGGTCCGGCTCTGTCTGCCACACCCCAACGATACTGTCTTTGGCGTAGGCCGGCGCGCTGGCCCAAAGGCCGAACACACAAGCCAAAACGATGCAGCGCATGATCCGTCTCCCGAAAGGATGTCATCCTATATCGGGAGGGGTCGGCGCCGCACAAGACGACGCCAAAATGCGGGCACAAACCCGCGTATTTCCGCCTAGTTGAGCTTGGTCCAAGTGCCGCCATCGCGGCAGATCCCAAACACACAGCCCGACACCGACAGCGTGTCGCCCGTAAGTTGCAGTTTGGAATTGTAGGTCTTGCCCCGGTCCGGTGAAAACACCTTGCCGCGGTATTCGCCGTCCCCACGCGGTTTGGTCGCCGAGATGATATGAGAGCCAGTGTGATCCGACGGGATCACCGCCCCTGCACTGTCGAACGATTTGATCAATGTCCCACACAGGGCGTCACCACACGGCGCCACTTCAATGTGGCCAAAGTTGCCATTGTCGTCCTTGGCCGTCTGCCATGTACCCAACAGCGGCTCGGCGTGGGCCGCGCCTAGCATCAAAAAGCTCGCGACAGCGGCGGTCAGTATCGTTTTCATCGGTATCCTCCCTCAAGGTGCACAATGCAAACATCACACCGCGACCTGCTGTCCAGTATGACGTACCGGCACTTGCCCTAGCGGCTCCGTTCGGCCAAAAGGCACGCGCAACACACAAGGGCTCCGACCATGATCCTCTATCCAGCGATTGACCTCAAAGACGGCAAAGCCGTACGCCTCCTGCACGGGGAAATGGACAGCGCGACCGTGTTCAACGACAGCCCCGCCGCGCAGGCCGCAGCCTTTGCGGATGCCGGCAGTGAGTGGTTGCATCTGGTGGATTTGAACGGCGCCTTTGCAGGCACACCCGTCAATGGCGCCGCCGTTGAGGCGATCTTGGCCGCGACCAACCTGCCCGCACAATTGGGTGGCGGCATCCGTGACATGGCCACCATTGAGATGTGGCTGACCAAGGGCATTGCCCGCGTCATTCTGGGCACCGTGGCGGTAGAAGACCCCGACTTGGTGCGCGAAGCCGCCCGCGCCTTTCCAGGCAAAGTGGCCGTGGGCATTGATGCCCGCAATGGCCGTGTCGCGACCAAAGGTTGGGCCGAGGAAACGGATGTCATGGTCACCGATCTGGCCAAATCGTTTGAGGACGCTGGCGTCGCCGCGATCATCTATACCGACATCAACCGCGATGGCGCGATGCAGGGCCCCAACGTTGAGGCGACCGCAGCCCTCGCGCAGGCCACGCAAATTCCGGTCATCGCCAGTGGTGGCGTTTCCTCGCTAGAGGACTTGATCGCCTTGCGCGACACCGGCGTGATCTCGGGCGCGATTTCCGGCCGTGCGCTGTACGACGGGGCGCTTGACCTGTCGGCCGCCCTCAAAGCGCTGGCCTAAGGTACCGTTTCGCCATGGGTCGCGGCAATGCGCGGCCCATTTGCCCCTACCCTTGTGCGCCATTCTTGCCTAGTAGATGAGGCATCACGACCCCGAGGAGGGCATCCGCAATGCTCAAAACCCGCATCATTCCCTGTCTGGACGTCGCCGAAGGGCGCACGGTTAAGGGCGTCAACTTTGTCGATCTGATCGATGCGGGCGACCCAGTGGAACAGGCGCGTGCCTACGATGCCGCCGGGGCGGATGAGCTGTGTTTTCTTGATATTCGGGCCACCCATGAAAATCGTGGCACGATGTATGATCTGGCGACCCGCACGGCCGAACAATGCTTTATGCCGCTGACAATCGGTGGCGGCGTGCGCACTGTCGAGGACGTGCGCAATCTGTTGCTGGCGGGGGCTGATAAAGTCAGCTTCAACTCGGCCGCCGTGGCCGACCCCGATTGCATCGCCCGCGCCGCCGACAAGTTCGGCAGCCAATGCATCGTCTGCGCCATCGACGCTAAAACCGTTGCCCCCGGCAAGTGGGAGATCTTCACCCACGGAGGGCGCAAATCCACCGGAATTGATGCCGTTGAGTTTGCCAAAACCATCACCGCCAAGGGCGCGGGTGAAATCCTACTGACCTCAATGGACCGGGATGGCACGCGCGCCGGCTTTAACCTGCCACTGACCCGCGCGATCAGTGACGCAGTTTCAGTACCCGTGATCGCCAGCGGCGGTGTCGGCACACTGGATCACCTCGTTGAGGGCGTGACCCAAGGCGGCGCCAGCGCGGTTTTGGCCGCATCGATTTTCCACTTTGGTGATTACACCATCCGCGAAGCCAAGGAACACATGGCCGCCGCGGGCATCCCCATGAGGCTGACCTGATGCACACGCTCGACACGCTTGCCGCCACCATCGCCGCCCGTGCCACCGCGGAGCCAGACAGCTCGTGGACCGCCAAATTACTGGCCAAAGGCCCCGAGAAATGCGCCGAAAAGTTTGGCGAAGAGGCAATTGAAGCCATCATTGAAGCCATAAAGGATGACAAAGACGCCCTGACTTCAGAGGCGGCAGATGTTCTGTTTCATCTTCTGGTGATGTTGCAATCGCGCGGCGTGACGTTGGACGATGTCTGCGCCGAGCTGGACCGGCGCGCGGGCACCTCCGGTATCGCCGAAAAAGCCGCGCGCTAAGCCGCTAGCCAAACAGGATCAGGGCCAGAACACTGGCGCAGATCAATGCGATACCTGCGTATTCGCGCGGCGTGCTCCGCTCGGAAAACACAAAGTAGCTGATGATCATGGAGAAGATCAGCTCCACCTGCCCGACCGCGTTCACATAAGCCGCCGATTGCAGCGTGTAGGCTGTGAACCAGCCCATCGAGCCCAGCATCGACGCCACTGCAACCATGCCCGTCAGTCGCCACCGAACGAAGACGGCGCGCAGTTGGTCTTGTTCGCGCCATAGCATCCAGCCCAACAGGACCACCGTTTGAAACGCCGTGGCGCAGGCCAACGTAATGCTTGCACGGATCAACGGATCATCTGACATCACCGCCAGAGACGCCCCCCGGTAAGCAGGCCCCGAGATTGAGAAAATCACCCCCGAAGCGAGACCAATCAGGCTTGCCCGGCTGATCAAATCGCGCCACGTGAACCGCGCCGCCTGCCCCGACAACGCAAGAACCCCGCAAAATCCGAGCGCGATCGCGGCAATGCCATAGACCGACACGCTATCCCCGAGGATAAGGTAGCCCGACAGCACAGTCAGCATTACTTCGGTTTTTTTGAAGGTCATGCCCACGGCAAAATTGCGGTGTGAAAATAGGATGACGACCGCGACTGTGCCCAATATCTGCGACAGCCCGCCTACAACGACATAGGTCCAGTATCCGGCCGCCAATGCAGGCAACCCTCCGATTTGGGCATTGGAGTAGAAAAACGCACCCAATCCGACCACAGGTGCCGCATAAACAAACCGCGCAAACGTTGCGGCAGCAGTGCTCAACCCGGCCTCTGTGACCTGCTTTTGCAGCATAAACCGCAGCGACTGCACAAAGGCCGCAAAAACGGCCGCGTAGATCCACAGATGTTCCATAGCGCTTCATTGCATGCGCGTCGGGGATGCACCAGCCGGGCGAAGCGAGGGCTTCTGGCAGCGTTTGGGACCGCACATCGTCTCCATATGGTTAACAGTCTGTTCACACGATCGATGTATGTTCAGCAGTATGTGGACAATAAAAGAGGCGTTAACCTCATTTTAGCCGGTTTAAGGGCTTAAAAGTGGCAACACAGTGAAAAGGCCCGTTGATGATCAGCACATTACACAAGGCGTTGCCTTGGTTCAGGCACTGGACCAAGCGTACGGTGCCAGTGGACAGCATAGTAATGATGGCTGGCCTTTTGGGCCTTGGTCTGATCGTGCTGGGGGCGGCCGCGCACGACATAGATGCGCTGGCGCGCACGACGGATGTGCGCACTCGGATCGCAGTGCTAAGCCCTAACTATGACGCCAGCGCCTGTCCTTCTGGCTGGATCGCAGCCCATGCCGCCCACACGGGTCTAAGCCAAGATGACATAAGGTCTTGGTTTGCACAAAAAGACCAAACTACCGATAGCGCAACGATTTTGGCTGTTTTGGCCGCGCATGCTCAGGCGCCCCGTGACTTTCGCTACAGGGCGCCTATGCGTTTGGCAGAATTACAAATTTTAATGTGTTTGGCTGAGCGGCGAGAGCTAACGCTCCCAGCCTACTCTTAGCCTGTTCCGCTTAACCTCGGCCGGAGCCGAAGATCAGCGTCAGAATATTTTGATTGGTTTGGCGATCGCTTTTGATCGTGATCAATTCGTCTTGCGCATCCTGCGCGACGGTGACCGACGGAACGGTCAGAGGCGTGAGGAGCGAAAGCACAACAACTGCGCGGGTTAGAAAACGTGTCATGTTATGTCCTTTCGTTGGTCTGAATAAAACTCCACGCCGGCGACAGACCATTCGGGGGCGTGAGGGCGGGCTGGAGTGTGTGGTGAGGCCCGTCTTGTCGGCCTTCATGGGAAGTATATGCACCCAGGCGCACTCCCATTCAATGAACGTAACCGTGAGGATTGGGCAAATTTCGTGCGCAATCGCACAGGCCAAAGCCGCCTATGCACGAAGCTCCCAAATCCGTGAAAAATGCTCACCCAAGCGTGAGCGAAACACGGCAATAATCCGATTGCGCCTTCAGGATGCCTAGAAACGACGCGCTTGATCACAATACATGTCAGCCTTGGGGCCAATGCACATTCCACATTGATCTCAATGCGCTTTTCCCCATTCCTGCGAAATAGACATTATAAAAAGGCCGCTCCCATGCGGATGCTCATTTCTTTTGCCGCCCTGTTTCTGTCGGTGCTGCTGTTGCAGATCTCATCGGGAGGGGTTGGCCCCCTAGACGCACTGTCGGGGTTGGAGCTGGGGTTTTCCACCGCAGCTGTCGGTGCCCTAGGTTCGGCGCATTTTGTCGGTTTTTTCGTCGGGTGTTGGTGGGCGCCCCGGCTTTTGGGGTCCGTGGGCCACAGCCGCGCATTTGCAGCATTTACCGCGTTGGGCGCGATTGGGCTGCTGGCACACATGGTCTGGGTCGACCCTATTTTCTGGAGCGTCCTGCGTGTCGGAACCGGATTGTGCGTGGCGGGCTGCTACACAGTAATCGAAAGCTGGTTGCAAGCCAAAGTCACGAATGAGACGCGCGGCCGCGCGATGGGCACCTATCGGATTATCGACCTCTCGGGTTCGATCCTTGCGCAGTTGATGATCGGTGTGCTCGAACCTGCATCTTACCTATCCTACAACGTGCTGGCCATTCTGTGCTGTGCGGCCCTCTTGCCCATCACGCTCACGCGCACGCCGCAGCCCGAAACGCCCAGCGCGCCTCGGTTGCGGCCCCGGCTGGCTCTGTCGCTGTCACCACTTGCGGTGGCGGGCGTGGTCGTGGCGGGCGTGTCCTCTGCGGCGTTCCGGATGGTTGGCCCGATCTACGGCCAAGAGGTCGGCCTGCGCGCCGATCAGATCGCCTATTTCCTTGCGGCCTTCGTTTTGGGCGGTGCCTTGGCGCAATACCCCGTGGGCTGGCTTGCGGACAAATATGACCGGCGCTGGGTGCTGATATGGCTATCAATCGCGTCGGCGCTGGCATGTGGGATTACGGCGGCAACGTCCGGCCAAGGCACTGTGGTGGTGATGCTGGTTGCCGGGCTTTTCGGGTTCACAACCTTTCCAATCTATTCGGTTGCGGCCGCACACGCCCACGACTTCGCAAACTCTGACACGCGGGTCGAGCTGTCCGCCGCCCTCATGTTTTGGTTCGCGGTTGGGGCCATCGCCTCACCCGTGGTATCGTCACAGCTGTTGGCGGCCTTTGGCCCGGCGTCCCTGTTCCTGCTTATCGCGGTGGCGCATATCCTGCTCGCGGTTGTCGGGATCATCCGGATGCGCGCCCGCCCAACGGTTGAGGAAAAAACCGCCTACATCTACGCCCCCCGCACGACATTCACGATTGGCCGCCTTTTGTCACGCAAACGCTAGAGGTCCGTACAACATCGCACCCCTTTGGACGCATTGGGTGGACGCCTGCGCGGGCTTGGACTAAGCAAAAGCCCGACACCTGCGGAGAGACCATGGCGCGTATTTTGATCACATCGGCGATCCCCTACATCAACGGGATCAAACACCTCGGCAATCTTGTGGGCAGCCAGCTGCCTGCGGACCTCTATGCGCGGTACATGCGCCAGCGGGGCCATGAGGTCATGTTCATCTGTGCGACGGACGAACACGGCACCCCGGCTGAACTGGCCGCGACCAAAGCGGGCAAGCCGGTTGAGGAGTTCTGCGCTGAAATGCACGCGGTCCAATCCGAAATCGCTGATGGCTTTCGGTTGTCGTTCGACCACTTTGGCCGCTCATCCTCGGCCCAGAACCACAGCCTGACGCAATACTTTGCGGGTAAGTTGGCCGACAATGGTTTCATCCAAGAGATCAGCGAAAAGCAGGTGTATTCCAACGCCGACGGCCGCTTTTTGCCCGACCGTTATATTGAGGGCACTTGCCCCAACTGCGGATATGACAAGGCACGCGGCGACCAATGCGAAAACTGCACCAAGCAGTTGGACCCCACGGACCTGATCGACCCGCGCTCTGCCGTTTCTGGCAGCACCGACCTAGAGGTGCGCGAAACCAAGCACCTTTATCTGCGGCAATCGCAGCTCAAAGATCGGTTGGACGATTGGATCAACAGCCAAGAAGGCTGGCCGGTTCTGACCACCTCCATCGCCAAGAAATGGCTGCACGATGGTGATGGCCTGCGTGATCGCGGGATCACCCGCGACCTAAACTGGGGCGTACCCGTCAAGCGCGGCGCCGACGAATGGCCGGGCATGGAGGGCAAGGTTTTTTACGTTTGGTTCGACGCGCCCATCGAATACATCGCTGGCACCGCCGAATGGGCCGAAGCGAAGGGCCTCGATGACACCGCATGGCGCCGCTGGTGGCGCACGGATGAAGGTGCGGATGATGTCCGCTATGTCCAGTTCATGGGCAAGGATAACGTGCCGTTCCACACGCTCAGCTTTCCCGCGACGATCATGGGTTCGGGTGAACCGTGGAAGCTGGTCGACTACATCAAATCCTTCAACTACCTGAATTACGATGGCGGACAGTTCAGCACCTCGCAGGGGCGCGGTGTGTTCATGGATCAGGCGCTCTCGATCCTGCCGGCGGACTATTGGCGGTGGTGGCTTCTGTCCCATGCGCCCGAAAACTCAGACGCGGAATTCACATGGGAAAACTTCCAATCCAGCGTGAACAAGGACTTGGCAGATGTGCTGGGCAACCTTGTGAGCCGGGTTACAAAATTCTGCCGCTCAAAGTTTGGAGAAGTGGTGCCAGAGGGTGGCGCATGGGCAGAACGTGAGGCCGCGTTAATTACCACACTCACGACCAAGACACGCGCCTACGAAGGCTTCATGGACGCCATGGAGGTCCGCAAGGCCGCGGCTGAGTTGCGTTCTATCTGGGTAGCGGGCAATGAGTACCTGCAAGAAGCAGCCCCGTGGTCGGCGTTCAAAACCGACCCCGAGCTGGCAGCGGCGCAAATCCGGCTCGCACTGAACCTGATCCGCGTCTACGCGGTCCTCTCGCGCCCGTTCATCCCAGACGCCTCCGCAGCGATGTTGGCCGCAATGGGAACCGAAGATGACAGCTGGCCCGATGATATGACGGCGGCCCTTTCGGCACTGCCAGCGGGCCATGCCTTTGCCGTTCCTGAGGTGCTATTTGCCAAAATCACGGATGAGCAGCGCGAAGAATGGCAAGAGCGGTTTTCCGGCACACGGGACTGATCCTATCAGGCCCGCTTGAACGGCGGGCTTGACCTACACGCCCCAAGACGCACCATTAGGGCATGAAACATGTCCTAATGGCCCTAAGCCTAAATATCATCGCACTGCCCGCGCTGGCAGAAACATGCCCCGAGGCACCGCCTATTGAAGCGGATATGGACCGGCTGGTGGCACAAGTGCAGCGCGCACCGGACCAAATGGCCGCCCGCGCCCTTTCGGCTGAAATGTGGGAGCTGTGGCTGCAAGCCCCAGATGAATACAGCCAAAACCTGCTCGACAGCGCGATGGCGCGGCGCAACGTGGCCGATTATGCCGCCGCGGAGGCCGCGCTGACGTCGCTTGTGCAATACTGCCCATTTTACGCAGAGGGCTGGAACCAGCGGGCGTTTGTCCGGTTTCTGCAATCCGATTGGGACGGTGCGCTGACGGACCTTGACCAAGCGCTCAAGTACAACCCACGCCATACCGGGGCGCTGACAGGCAAGGCGCTGACCCTGATCAATGCAGGCCGGGACGACGAGGCCCAGCCCGTGCTGCGAGAAGCATTAGAGTTGAACCCGTGGCTTTCGGAACGTGCGCTTTTGCGTGGCGAAGACTTATAGCCGCTTGCACTCGGCTCAATGCCCCGGCAAAAGGTTCGTGTGTGCGGGCGTGGTGGAACGGTAGACACATGGGACTTAAAATCCCTGGGGCGAGAGCCCGTGCGGGTTCAAATCCCGCCGCCCGTACCAACCTTTCTTTGTAAAACTGCGGCCATCTTTAAACTTGGCCAAAAATCCCATCAAGCGCGTCGAGATTAAGGTTACCAGCCATGTGGTCCGCGAGGGCGTCCAGCGTTGCCTCGACCTGCGCACCATAGTCCATCTGAGTGGTCTGTGCGCCCAAGCCCGCTAAGAACGCTGTACGAAACGCGTCGGCTTCAAACAAACCGTGCAAATAGCAGCCACGCACCCTGCCCGTTTCACTGGCTGCACCCACAGGCTGCCCGTGCAAGTTGAGCCAACCGCGCGCCGTGTCGGGACCAGAGGTTTCGCCAATGTGGATCTCATAGCCAGTCAAATCGTTACCGCTGTCGGGGTGATGCGCCTGCACCCGGGCGAGGTGTTTGTGAGGCGTCATGATCGTTTCGATATCTAGATGACCAAGGCCCGCCACATCACTGGGCGCGCCCTCAATCCCGTTGGGGTCCGCAATTCGGCGCCCCAGCATTTGGTAGCCCCCGCAAATGCCTAGAACATGGCCACCACGCCGGATATGCGCATGTAGATCCACATCCCAGCCTTGGGCCCGGAAGTGGGCCAGATCGGCGATTGTGGATTTTGATCCGGGGATCAGGACCAAATCAGCGTCAGCCGGCAAGGGACGGCCCGCTGTCACAATTTCGACCGAGACGTTGGGGTCCACCGACAGGGGATCCAGATCATCGAAGTTTGCAATACGGTTCAATCGCGGCACCACCACCTTGAACCCGCCAGAGCGTGACGACCGGATATCCATGATATCCTCTGCCGGCAGCTTCCACGCATCAGAAAACCACGGCAGTACTCCGATTGAGGCCCAGTCAGTGCGATTCACAATCTCGGTCAAGCCATCATCAAATAGGCTTACGTCACCGCGGAACTTGTTGATCAGAAACCCTTTGATGCGAGCTGCATCCTCAGCTGGAAGGATGTTTTGCGTCCCCACCAGCTGGGCGATGACGCCGCCCCGATCAATATCACCCGCCAGGATAACGGGGATGTTCACCGCCTCAGCGAACCCCATGTTGGCGATATCCCCTGCCCGAAGGTTAATTTCAGCGGGGCTGCCAGCGCCCTCTACAATGATCAGGTCCGCCTCGGCCGCAAGGCGGTGAAAGCTTTCGACACATGCAGCCAGAAGGTCCGGCTTTACCTTTGCGTAATCGCGTGCCTTTAACGTGGCAAAGCGTTTGCCCTGTACAATCACCTGCGCGCCCACGTCCGTTTCGGGCTTGAGCAATACTGGGTTCATGTCGATGCGTGGGGGCACGCCTGCGGCCCGCGCCTGAAGCGCCTGAGCGCGGCCAATCTCGCCCCCGTCTTCGGTGACGGCGGCATTGTTGGACATGTTCTGCGGCTTGAACGGGCGCACCCGAAGCCCTTTGCGCGCGTAATGTCGGCACAGGCCCGCGACCAACATGGATTTCCCCACGTTGGACCCTGCACCCTGGATCATGATCGCTTTGGCCATGGTCTCTCCCTTTGGGGCCGTTGTGCCTTGCGCCACCGGGCAGAGCCATAGGTTTCGTACGATCAACGTGGAATTTTTTACATCTTGGGCGGTACAGGCCCGGCCTGCGCGCGCAAGGCCCAGTTGACGCCGCAGACCACATTGTATCTGCTGGCAGCCGCGCCAAAAGCCAGGACCAACCATGATCCCCATTCGCGACCATAACCCCTCCCGGCGGGTACCCTACGTGACCTACGCGCTGCTGGCGGCTAACATCCTCATCTTTTTGAGTTATGGGTTTGAGCCGAACAGCCGCGCGGCGGCTATGGTCTTTGGCAGCTTTGGCGCCATCCCAATAGAGATCGCCCAAGGGTTTGAGCTGCACACCCTCGTGACATCCATGTTCCTGCACGGGGGCTGGATGCATTTGGCTGGAAACATGCTGTTTTTATACATCTTTGGCGACAACATGGAGGATCAACTGGGCCACCTGCCCTTTGTCGCATTTTACGCGGTTGGCGGTATTTTGGCGACGCTGGCCCATATTGCCGTGGACCCGTTCAGTCGCATTCCCTTGGTTGGGGCATCTGGCGCGATTGCCGCAGTTATGGGGGGCTACTTGCTGCTGTTTCCCAAAGCGCGGATCGATATTTTCGTGTTCTTTGTGATCATCATCCGGATCATCCCAGTGCCCGCTTGGATGGTGCTAGCGATCTGGTTTGGCCTACAATTGTTCAATGGCGTATCCGCAGGGAGCGCGAGCGCTGTGGCCTATTGGGCCCATGCCGGTGGGTTTATCGCGGGGTTTGTGATGACGCTGCCATGGTGGATTGCCCGAGGCGGGCCGCGTTTTTGGCAACAGACGCAGATGCATCCCCCTCACCCAGAGGCGCAATATGCCAGATCGCATATTCCGCGCACGGGCCGACGCAACACGGGCCCTTGGGGGCCCAAGCGATGAGGCATCAGACCAAGCGCTAGGCGCGCTCGGAGTATTCCATTGTCTCGGTGTTGACGACGATGCTCTCGTCTTGGGCCACAAACGGAGGCACCATGACACGCACGCCGTTGTCGAGGATCGCGGGCTTAAAGCTGTTTGCGGCAGTCTGGCCTTTGACCACAGGCTCGGTCTCTACGATCTTGCAGATGACCTTTTGCGGCAGCGAGGCGCTAAGCGCTTCGGCGTCATAGTATTCGATCACGGCTGTCATGCCGTCTTGCAAGAACGGACGACGCTCGCCCAGAATGTCTGCAGGCAGTTCGATCTGCTCGTAAGTTTCGAGGTCCATGAAAACCAGCATTCCGTCAGTCTCGTAGAGGAACTGCTGGTCTTTTTGCTCAAGACGCACTTTTTCGATCTTATCCGCCGAGCGAAACCGTTCGTTGAGTTTAGAGCCGTTGCGCAGGTTCTTCATCTCGACCTGAGCATAGGCGCCGCCCTTTCCGGGCTTCACGTGGTCAACCTTCACAGCCACCCAAAGGTGGGCGTTATGCTCCAACACGTTCCCGGGGCGGATTTCGTTTCCGTTAATTTTAGGCATTGGGCAAAACCATGGCAAAAGGTTGAACAGATCTTGGGCATGCCTATATCTGGTGGGCTGATGAAGGGCAAGTCAACGATATGCAGCAAAAGGTTGACTCGACCTATGCACATAGTGCATCCCAGACATTCGAAGTTCGCATACCCGAATCGTCGTAAAATCGTCATATTGAGCGGCACCCCGCAAATGCAAGAGCAATAAAACAGGACGGCCTATGATGGATTTCGTTGACGGAACAGCTTTCAACTTTGAGCAGGGACAACGGTCTCGCAAGCTGTTCGCCGCAGTAGTTTTGGCCGCCTTGGATGATGCCATTGCTGATGACAAGAAATACGGTAATGGCCCTGAGCAAATCGCGCGTTGGGCACGTTCGCGCGACGGACGTGAAGTCCTGTCGTGCGCAGGAATTGACCCCAATGAACGCGTCGTCTCCGGCTTGATGGATTTCGTCGGTCGCGGCGTGCGCACCTCGGTCGCGCTTTCGCGCGAAGAGAGCGAGCGCCGTAACGCCGCCGCTGAGGCCGAAGCCGCCTAAGCTACCTAAACTGAACAAAAAAAGCGCCGCGCAGAGCACTCTGCGCGGCGTTTTTTTTATCGCATAAGTGTGGATAAAGCAGCCAGACTATGGACTAGTCAAGGTCCTCGCTCGACAGTATTTGGCGGATTTCCCGACGCACCAATTTGCGCACATTGCGCGTGATACGCTCTCCCAGCTGCCCGGCAAATTCCTCACGCACGACCTCTGCGATGATCTCGCGCAAGGTCTCCTCGTCCAGCACATCATCGCCCTCTTGCGGCTTCGGATCAGCAGCGCGTTGAACTTTCTCCTGAGGGAATGGAATAGCTGGAGGCGGGTCTTGCGGGGCTTCAGCTACAGCAGATTGCAGGTCTTGCGGGATAGAATCATCAGACGTCTCTAGCGTCGCCACATCCATTTCCGACGGGCTCAGGCGTGCGACGGCCTCAAACGGCTCGTCCATCGAGGCCTCATCGAATGCGACCTCCACCATCGGCGCCTCTGGGGCTGCCGTTTCGTCAGCTTGGATTGAAGCGTCGCCTTGACCCGCCTCGCCATTGTCCTGAGACGTCTCCACCGCTTCTGGCTCAGCGGTACTTTCGTCGGCTGGCGCCGCAAAGGCACGCTCAAGGGCTGGATCGAGCGCAGGCATAGCATCTGCGCGGCCATCACCGGCCATTGGGGCCATCAGGACATCCGCATCAGGCGCATCTTCGAGGGAGGCTTCATCCATCTCATCCAAGGGCTGCTCGGGTTGCCCCAACACGCGAATGGTTTGATAGGGATCTTCGGGCTCTGTCACGCGCAACTGCGGCGTCAAAACCAGTTTCTCGGGACGCAGCCCCGGCATCGGAGCACGCGGCGCATGTGTACCCTCATCACTCACCAAACGACGAATGGAGGACAATACGTCCTCAATGTTTTGCTTGTTGGTCTGCTCGGCCATGCGTGCCCTCTCCCGTGACTTGGTGCACAGTTTACGAGGTTAACCTATCACAGCCACAAACCCATGGGCAGCCCCTGAGCATCGGCAATTTTTCTCGAATCCAACCTATCGGCTATTTGCGGTTCAAAATCCGGTCCAGACGCGCACCCTGCTCGGACCGGACCAGCCCGGCTGGCGTTGTTGTTATCGCGTTATAATAGTCGGTTACATCGTACCGCTCAACGTTCAGGCCCAGATGCTCAGTCGACAAAAGGCCAAGGGATTGCAGCACACTGTAGACCGCCAAATAGGCGCTTGTTTGCGCATTGAGGACCGCGTTGCGCGCATCCAGCAGTTCTTGCTCTGCATCAAGGACATCAAGCGTGGTGCGCGCGCCAAGGCGGGCTTCTTCACGCACGCCCTCAAACGCGAGTTGCGATGCACGAACCTGCTGTTGCGTGGCCGTAACCTGCGCACGCGCGACCTGTAGCTGCGCCCAGGACCGTTTAACACCATCAGCCACGATGCGCCCCTCTTGGGCCAAACCAAAGCGCGACGCCTCAAGCGCTGCCTGCGTCTGACGGATCAGTGAATTGAGCGTGCCACCATCATAGAACGTCCGGGAATACCGCAACCCGACGGTCCCGCTTGAGGTCTCATCTCCGTTGCGTGCGCCGGTGCTGACACTGCCTGTGACGCCAACGGTCCCAAACGTGTTGCGCTGCGCAGCTGAGGACAGCAGTTCGTTCGATTTGACCGTGTGCTGTTGCGCCAACAGAGATGGCGCAGTGCGCATCGCAATCGCCTCGGCCGCTTGGACAGTAGCAGGTATCGCGGGCGGCGACGGAGGTGTCAGCAGGGCATGCGGCGCACGACCAATGGCCAGAATGTAGTTGGACCGCTGGATCTCAACATCACCCTGCGCACTTGCCAACCCAGACCGCGCCTGCGCCAGTCGGGCACGTGCAAGCTCAACATCCGTACGAGTGACTTCGCCAACCTCAAAGCGATCCTCCGCAGCCCGCAATTCTTGCGTGATGAGCCGCAGGTTGCTTTCGCGCAAGGCCACGGCCTCTATCGCGGAGCGAAGCTGCAAAAACGCCTGAACGGCATTGAATAGGACTTGCTGTTCGACACTCGCTAGATTTTGGCGCGCCGCGAGGACCAGTTCCTTGGTCGACTCCAACCGCACGGTCCGTGAGCCTGCGTCCCAAACGGTCCAATCCGCATTAACCCCAACCGACGTCGTGAATGAATCCGTGGGGCCATCGACGCCATTTTGACTGAGTGACGCAAAATAAGACAACACAGGCTGGAACCGGGCCTGAGCCTGCGCCACGCCTTCATCGGATGAGCGGAGCAAAAACCGCTGCTGCTGAACCAGATCAGAATTGTTGTAGGCAAACACCAATGCATCCGCGAGCGAATGCGCCTTGGCCGCTATCGGCGCCACGCTCAGCCCCGCCACAAGCGTGAATGCCGCGAACCCGCGCACGGTTTTTGCTACTGAAAACATTACTCTGCCTTTCTGGTATTGCCGTAGACCCGGCCCCAGAATGGGATCAGAGCGCGAAGCCTTTTTCAAGTGCAAAGCCGGGTAGAATGGGCATCGTGGTGTTAAATGCCATGCGCCAGCTGATCCGACCGTTCGATTTGTGGCCGATTTTACACGCGCCCAGCGCGCCTTCTACGAACACGGCCGCAATCCGACCACCCTCTTTGAGCTGATCTTCTATCGCGGCGGGAATAGTCTCAACCCCGCCCTCGATCACAATAACATCATAAGGGCCAGCTTTGGGTGCCCCCTCCGCCAACGGCGCGTGCAGAACGGCGACATTGTCGATGCCCTTCTCACCCAGTGTGGCTTCGGCGTCGCGCGCCATGTCGCTGTCCTCCTCAACTGCCACAACCGCATCGACCATCCGCGCCAAAACAGCCGCCGAATAGCCCAAGCCACAGCCTAGATCGAGCACCAGCTCGTCCCGCTCCAAATCAAGCGCGTCGAGCATTTTCGCAAACCCGCGTGCGTCAGCCAGCACACGGCCGGGCGCCAGCACAATCGGCTCGTCCATATAGGCAACGGGCGTCTTGTCTGCGGGCACGAACGCCTCCCTCTCAATCGCAAGCAGTGCCTCGATTATCGGGAACTTGGTCACATCCGAGGGGCGAACTTGGGTGTCCACCATCATAGTGCGCAGAGCGGTCGTGTCAGTCATTCTCTTATCTCGCCGGTCTCGAAGGGTCAGTTGCTCTTCTCATAGCAGCCAAACTGGCGCAACCGGAAGCCGAATGTGCTCCCTGCGGCTATGAGGCATCCTGCCCACGCAAACCCTACACACCAAGATCGCAAAAAGGACCCTTGAAGCCAGTCCCATGCGAGGGTAATGAGCACACAGTTGCTTGTGCAACAGGTCGGCGCAGCTACACCACAGCGCCGAAACGAGGCGAGTTGGCGGAGTGGTGACGCAGCGGATTGCAAATCCGTGTACACCGGTTCGATTCCGGTACTCGCCTCCATTTAAAAATCAACGTGTAATCAGCCACTCAGGCATCAGCTGCTTGCGCAAACGCTGAAGCTTCAACGCGAAACCTGCTGTTTCTGGGCTCACAGCTGGGTCAATTATTCGAATTAAGAAATCCGCACGCCTTGGCGCACAAGTTCAGCCTGAACTTGTCCCAGATCTACATCATCTAAATCTGTTTTGCTCTTCACCGACAGGGCCGCTGCAACACCTGCACCTTGCCCCGAAACCGTGCAGCAGGCCATGTTTCGCGTGGCGGCATGCGCGATTTTATCGCCGCCAATGGCTCTGCCTGCCACAATTAGCCCTTTCACTTTGCGCGGCAACATTGCGCGATAGGGCACGTGCATGTAGCGCCCTGTCGTTGGAATAATCAGCACACCGTACCCATCGATGAACTCAGGATAAATCCCGATGCTGTCTTCGAACCGACCCTCATGGCGCACGTCCGCCTCGGTCATATTATACATCGCGTCAATTTTTCGGGTATCGCGGATGCCGATACTCATCCCAAAATTGCGCAGCCGCGCGCCGCTGCAACCGGGCATGAACCGACGCAACGCTTCAATAGCGAGCATGGCTTGCTTGCGGCCTTCAATCTCACCTTTGGTGAGGCTGTCAGGGTCCGTGCCGTCAACTTCAGCCAGATGCACAAGGTTCATATACGTCAGTTCCCCTGTGTCATGCATCGCGCCCCACGTACCAGCAATTGTGTTCAGGTGAGCAGGTATCACGCCATCCTCAATCGCTTTGGCAAAAGGCTTTTTAAGGAACGGCGAGAACATGTCGTCTTCTTTGCCGTCCGTTTCAACGGTCCATTCTCCGGTGGACCAATCCTTGTAGGTATGCGGATCGCGGTGCACCTCTGCCATAAAGGCTGACTTATCGACACCGGCCAGGTGGAACATAACACTGGCCGCCTGCATGTCCTCAAGCGGAGTCTTGTGCGTGGGCGCACCTGCGCGATGAGCGACATCGGCATCACCGGTGGCGTCGATCACGACTTTGGCCAAGATCGCTTCGCGACCCGCTTTGGATTCAACGATGATACCTGTCACTCGGTCACCATCCATGACGGGCGCCACGAATTGACGGTGCATCATGCCGTGAATGCCCGCCTCTTCAACCAACCGATCCGCGACCAACTTAAAGCCTTCGCTGTCGATCTCATAACTGAGCGATTGTGACTCCGGCACCGCAGCACCCATGTCCTTTGCGCGGTCCTCAAATTCGCGCCCGATGCCCCCCGCCTCAACGGTCTGCTCATGTCGGTACCAAGCGAAGCCCTCAACCCCCACGACAGTGATATTTCCGCCAAAACAGCCAAACCGTTCAACCAAACAGACATCAACACCTGTGCGTACAGCAGCTAAAGCGGCCGCAAGACCGCCCGGCCCAGAGCCCACAACAAGCACATCTGTTTTGTGGATAACGGATGTCTCTCGGGACGGTTCGGTAATTGTCTGCATGTCTAGGCTCATTCGAAATTTGGACTGACCAAACTGATATTGGATCGCAATTGATTGTCCACAGCATTTTCTGATTGCGTGACCGTCTTGCGACCAAGTCTGCCAACATACCCCTATTCGCCCCCTTCAACTTAAGGAACGCATCTATGTCGTCGTCATCACTGTTTCGACGATTTTTCACGGCATTGGTCGCGGCGGCCAACTAACAAACATTGGCACCGGCAGGTTTGGCGTGTGGTTCCAGCCATTGAGCGCTCCGCCAGACATTGATCGAAAACACTGACAGGCGCTCCGATCCCACGGATATGAACGAACCCGTGGCTCGGCCCAAAAGATCCGGCCGTCGCCACCATCGATAGAGAATTGAACCCGGCCCAAAAATCATTCATCAACAATGAGGTATCTGCACCCGAGGCACAGAGCCATTAGCATCATCAGTGCCAGCGAGCGGGTCGTACAACCGGCTAGCCCCTCTTTCCTCCTATCGAAATAAGTCTGTAAGTCGTGCCGAACTGACAGCACCCAACGAAGCTTATCGAATAGAGACGCTCTTTAATGCTCCACGATCCACATCGCCACTCCCCCAAGAACCACCAATGCCCCACTCAAAACTGCGCACAACCCAGCAGGGCCGCGCCGTCTTCATCGACTACAAAAAGGGATGGGGTTTCTTGCAAACGGAATTTGCAAGGTTCTTGGAATACTCCGATCAAGGGCTCAGCCGCCCGTTCGGATATAGCTCTGGCGACACTACCGGCTAGAAATGTTCCGTGAGATGGCATGTAACTCAGTGAAAAATCGCGCAGAAGCAGGCCCAATAGTGCTGCATATGTATCGATTGCAGCGGTCATTTTCGTTTTGCCGGGGGCGCCGTAATGACTAATGGCGACTTCGCCGGTGACATCTTCTGAGCCCGTGAAGAGACGACAAAATGCGGTGAGGCCGCGGCCCGAAAACAACGCTTCAACCGTTGGAAACGCGTCCGGGTTGCAGGAACATTCGTGCAACTTAGAAACGATAGCAGAGGGCATTGAGATATGTCCCGCCTCGGCTGGGGGGCAGACGGTCCATTGGTTTTTGGTAATCACCTGACTGATGTTGCATCCCGTCCCTATGCCAACGACCAAGGCCTGTCCGTTGGCGTAGGGCGCGGTGAGTTGACCGCATAGCGGCACCACCTGATCTGCTCCCAGCATTGGCACAGCGTACCCCAATGCCCCAAGGTCGTTCAGCAAGACAACGCGTTCGCACGCAAAGACCTGCGCCAGATTATCCGCGTTAATTGTCCAGTTGCGGTTGGTCAATTTGGCGCGTCCCGCGTGAACGGGACCTGCAACCGCGATGACCATTTCATCGACCGTAACGCCCCGATGGTCATCACAGTACGCACGCAGCAGATCAATCAGGCTCTCCCAGTCCGCGTTGGAAAACCGCTCTACGGACCCCTTATCGATCACACCATTCGCGCACAAAGCAACGCGGGCATTTGTGCCGCCAATATCCGCAACAAGCCGCATGGCTTAGTTCAAACGCTCGCCGGTTTCGGGTGCAAAATAGGACACCTTGCCAAGATCAAACACGAGGTTCAGGTTTTGCCCCGCGACCGCCCCTGTTTCGGCATGCAGGCGCGCCGTGACATGCTTGCCACCCAATTGCATTACGGCAAAAGTATCAGCGCCCGCAGGTTCAACGATATCAATTAGGCAATCGGCCTCTTGGCGTCCTTCGCCACCGCGCAAGGATGCATCGGCAATATCTTCGGGGCGCACGCCCAAAATGACATCTTCGGGCAAATCCTTGTTCTTGGTGTCGATCAAAGTGATCGGATCGCCGGACTTACTCGCGATTTCAATTTCGACACCCTTCCCGTTTGCTTTGGTCTTGGCTGGGATCAGGTTCATCGCGGGACTGCCCATGAAATCGGCGACAAACAGGTTAGCAGGGTGATTATAAATCTCGGACGGGGTGCCGATTTGTTGGATCACGCCGCCTTTCATCACCACAATCTTGGTCGCCAATGTCATCGCCTCAATCTGGTCATGGGTCACATAGACCATCGATGCGCCAAGGCGCTGATGCAATGCCTTAATCTCAGTGCGCATTTCCACACGCAGCTTGGCGTCAAGGTTGGACAGCGGTTCGTCGAACAAGAACAGCTTTGGATCACGCACAAGGGCGCGCCCCATCGCAACACGCTGACGCTGACCGCCGGACAATTGTCCCGGTTTGCGGTTCAACAGGGGCTCAATCTGTAGTTGGGTGGCAACGTGCGCCAGCTTTTCGTCCTGCGTCGCCTGATCAACGCCGCGCACTTTCATCCCAAAGGTGATGTTTTTGGCGACCGTCATCGTCGGGTAGAGGGCATAGGACTGAAACACCATTGCGATGTCGCGGTCTTTGGGGCTGACGTGGGTCATGTCTTTGCCACCGATGCTCAATTGACCGCCTGTGATAGGCTCCAGCCCGGCGATACAGTTTAGCAGCGTGGACTTACCACAGCCGGAGGGACCGACCAAAACAAGGAAGTCACCCTGTTCGATCGCGACATTGATGTCTTTCAGGATTTCAACGGACCCATAGCTTTTGAACAGGTTGTTGATTTCTAGGATGGGGGCCATTGGGTTAACCTTTCACGGAGCCTGCGGTCAAACCGCGGACGAAGTATTTACCAGCGACGACATAGACAAACAGGGTTGGCAAAGCGGCGATGATCGCTGCGGCCATATCCACGTTGTACGCTTTGACGCCAGTGGTTGAATTAACGATGTTGTTGAGGGCGACGGTCACAGGCTGCGTGCCTGCTTGGCTAAAGGACACACCGAACAGGAAGTCGTTCCAGATTTGGGTGAATTGCCAGATGACGGTCACAACGATGATGGGCAGCGAAAGCGGTAGGAAGATCGACCAGAAGATGCGGAAAAACCCTGCGCCATCTACCTTTGCGGCCTTTGTCAGCTCCGATGGGATCGACACATAGTAGTTGCGGAAGAACAGTGTGGTGAACCCAAGCCCATAGATGACGTGGACAAAAATCAGGCCCGGAATGGTGCCTGCCATTCCCATCAAACCCAACATGCGGGCCATGGGCAGCAAGACGACCTGAAACGGGATGAAGCAGCCAAACAGCATAAGAGCAAAGAACAGGTTCGCTCCTTTGAACCGCCACTGAGCGACGACATAGCCGTTCAACGCACCGATCAAAGTCGAGATCAAAACCGCAGGTATCGCGATCAGGACAGAGTTCCAAAAGAACGGACGCACGCCTTCGCACTGAATGCCAGTACACGCACCGGACCAGGCTGTGCGCCACGCATCAAACGTGACTTCGCGCGGCAGCGAAATCAAATCGCCGGTCCGGATTTCGTCGAGGCTTTTGAAGGATGTTATGACCATCACAAAGAGCGGCATCAGGTAGAACAGCGCGAACAGACCCAGCATGATGTACAGCACCCAGCGCAATAGGATGTTGGCCGTACGGCTGCCCGATCGAGAAGAGGTGTAAGACAGATCAGTCATCTTTCGTCCTCAGTTCTGAGTAGAGGTATGGCACCACGATCGTGAAGACGACCATCATCATGATCATCGCAGAGCTGGCCGCTTGGCCAATGTCGCCGCGAGAAAACGCCATTGTGTACATGTATGTTGCCGGCAGATCGGTGGCATAACCTGGACCGCCCCCCGTGAGAGCAATGACCAGATCGAAGCTCTTGATCGCGAGGTGCGACAGCACGATGAAAGCCGACAAGAAGATCGGTGCCATCGCTGGAATAATGATAGCCGTATAAACGCGCCATGTCGGAATACCGTCGACTTGGGCCGCTTTGATGATCTCTTGATCCACCGACCGCAGACCAGCCAGAAACAGCGCCATCACAAAACCAGAGCTTTGCCAGATCGCCGCAATGACAACTGTGTAAATCGCCATGTCCGGATCAACGAGCCAGTTGAAGGTGAAGTCCTCAAACCCCCAACCGCGCACTGTGGCCTCCAGGCCCAAACCCGGGTTCAGGATCCATTTCCACGCCGTACCGGTCACAATCATCGAAAGCGCCATCGGATAGAGGTAAATCGTCCGGATCGCGCCCTCTGTACGGATGTTCTGATCCAGCAGAATGGCAAGGATCAGGCCAAGGATCATTGCAATCACAATGAACAAAAAGCCGAACACAAACAGGTTGGTGAACGCGGTGTCCCAGCGGGGGGAGGCAAACAGACGGTCATACTGGATGAACCCGTCAATCTCATATCTTGGCAAAAGCCGCGACCGCGTCAAAGACACCCAAGCCGTCCAAGCGATAAAGCCATAGACGAAGATCAGGACGACGATGAACGAGGGGGCCAAAACCAATTTAGGCATGTGTTCTTCAAGCCACTTGGTCATTGGATTATCCTTAAAAGGTCCTCCCCCACGCAAACGTGGGAGAGGAAGGGAGGAGACTTTTACATGCTGTTCGCGATTGCGTCAGCCAACATCTGAACGGCATCCGCCGAGGACATGTCAGAGTTGAAGTGTGCCGTCACAGTATCGGTGATTGCACCCGCCTGCGCGCCGCGAAGCGCCATGCCGTGGGCGTAAGATGGCAGGAGCGACCCACCTTCGTTGCTTGCGGCCATGTCGTCAGCCGACAGAACGGCACAGCTGTCGAAGTTGTCCAGTGCTACGTCTGTACGCACAGGGATCGAACCTTTGTTCAGGTTGAACACTTCTTGGAAGCTTTCCCCAACGACCAGTTCGGCCAACAGGGCCTGACCGGCTTGCTTGTCGTCACCATCGACGGCGAACATTGCAAAGCTGTCCACGTTGTAGAGGAAGCCTTCGCCCGGTGTCGACAGGCACAGGAAGTCTTCGCCCGGCACTTTGCCAGCGGCCATGAATTCGCCCTTGGCCCAGTCGCCCATGATCTGGAACGCGGCTTCGCCGTTCATGACCATTGCTGTTGCGAGGTTCCAGTCACGACCGGAGAAGTTTTCATCAACGTAGCCGCGCATGGTGCGCATTTGGTCAAAGACCGCGACCATGTCGTCAGACTTGAGTGTGTCCATGTCCAGCTCAACGAATGCTTTGCGGAAACCGTCAGAGCCGAGGATGCCCAAAGCAACGGCCTCGAACACTGTCGCGTCCTGCCATGCCTGACCACCGTGTGCGAGTGGGATGACACCAGCCGCTTGCAGCTTGGTCGCAGCCGCGTTGAACTCATCCCATGTGGTGGGCATATCGATGCCATTGGCCGACAGCACTTCGGCGTTCGCCCAAATCCAGTCAACGCGGTGCACATTTACAGGTGCTGCACACCAAGTGCCCTCACACTGCATGTGGCCCGCGATAGCCTCAGGCAGGATTTTGGACCAGTTGTTGGCCTCAGCAACCGCTGAGATGTCGGCCAAAACGCCCTCTTCGTACCATTCTTGAATGGCTGGGCCTTTGATCTGCGCCGCTGTCGGTGCGTTGCCCGCAAGTACGCGTGCGCGCAGGGCTGTGCCGGCCGCATCGCCGCCACCGCCAGCAACGGGCATGTCCGTCCATGTGCCGCCGTTTGCGGCGAACTCTTCTTGCAGGACTGCGACAGATTTCGCTTCGCCGCCAGATGTCCAGTAATGCAGGACTTCAGCTTCAGGCGACGCATGACCGTCCGCGAATGCAGCCGTGGATGCAACGATCGCCATACCAGACACTGCGCCTAGGAATTTCATAGTCATTTCGTGATTTCCTCCCAGAAATTTTGTGCCCCGCTGTGAGGCAGGTGAGCAAAGTATTGGAGAGCCTCTCAGAGCATTGCAATCAGCGCAGAGCAGGTATTCAGAGCGGTTTCGGCATTAATCGCGGATTTTGTTACACGTTGTTACGTAGTGCTCGATTTTGTTGCACAGTGTTACATATGGGGCGTTAACTGCTCCACCAGCCTATAAGTTAAGCATCCTAGAAAGGCATATCATGGGTATCCCGCGGCTCCTCGTCGTTGATGATGATTCTGACATGCGCCAGATGATGACGCAGTTTTTACGTCAGAACGGCATGATTGCATTGCCAGCTTCATGCGAGCGTGAGGTACAGTCGCATCTAAATGAAGGGCGTGTGGATCTCATCTTGTTGGACGTGATGCTGGGGGATGAAAACGGCCTCGAAATCTGCGGTCGCTTACGTGACGAACAAGATGTGCCCGTGATTATGGTGTCCGCCCTTTCGGCCGATCATCAGCGTATGAAAGGTTATGCCGTGGGCGCGGATGACTACATCGCGAAACCCTTCAACCCCGACTTACTGCTGGCCCGGGTCAAGGCCGTCTTGTCGCGGGCACGGCGCTCATCATCCCTCGTGCACCGACGCAATACCAAAACATTTACATTTGCGGGCTGGACCTATCACGCCAAAACCGAAGAGGTTTTATCGCCCGAAAATGTCCAAGTGGCCCTGTCACGCCGTGAAACCGCACTTTTGCAAACGCTGTTGGCCAACCCACATATTCCGCTGACCCGTGCCGAAATTGCCACCGCGCTGGATGTCACGGGCACGTCCTCACAATCTCCCGAAGCGATGGGGCGCGCCATCGACGTTTTGGTTGGCCGCTTGCGTGGTAAGATCGAAGCAAACCCCAAGGCCCCCCTCATCCTCAAGACAGAGCGCGGTGTTGGCTACGTCTTTTCCGTTGATGTCGTGGACCAAGACGATTGATCGGTACCCTGTCGAGCCTGCGCACGATCGGTCTGATCCTTGTGAGTGCTGCCTTTCTGGCGGGCGGGATCTCTGTTTGGCTTTGGACCCAGTCGACCGCCAATTGGCGTGACCATCAAAGTGCAGCATATATCGCGGGTGTTACGCTTTATGACGCCCTGCAAAACGGGACGGCTCCGCCAGCGGGGGTGACACTTCGGGCGCTCTCCAGCGAGGATCAAGCTTTTGCGGCGACAGGGCAATTCCGCCAAATAACCGGCACCACATCCGCGTCACGCCTCACGATTATTCCCATTTCTGCCGACATCACCCCGCAGCGTGTCGGGGCACCTTTGACGCTTGCGATTTTATCCCCTGATATCACCTACAACATTGCCGATCTGCCCAACCGCGACGGCCAAACAGCGGCCGAAACAACCGGCGCTGTGACGCGCAAATTCGCGTCCTTTTGCAGCGACCCGGTGGTCATTGCAAAACTGGGTGACGCACCTTGGCTAAGTATCGACGGCGCACAGGTGTGGGGGTGTGAGGCGAACCCGGCTGACTGGCGGCTCTTGGCGGCGTTGCTAGCGGTTTTGTCGATGGTGACGATGATTACTCTGACGCTTAACCTATCGTCAGATTTTACAGCGTTCGCAGATCAATTGCGCAACCGCCGCCGCCTTGGCGGCCCCACGAAATACGATGCAACAGGCCCCCAAGAGCTGCGCGAGATTGTCAGGGCCGTAAACAGCTATCTTGAGGTTGAGCGTGACCAACTGGCCAGCCGCGCGGCGGTCTTGTCGGGCGTCAGCCACGACCTTGGCACCCCCGCGACACGCCTACGTTTGCGTGCCGCCCTGATCCCAGACCAAGACCTGCGCCAAAAATTCGAAAACGACATCGACAGCATGACAAACATCATCGAAAGCGTGCTGACCTACACCAACGCGGAAATGAACGCAGAAGCCCCCCGCAAGCTTTCACTGACCTCGCTCGTGGATGCGATTGTGGCAGATTACCAAGACGTCGGGCGGCCCGTAATGTTGCAACAAGCCAAAGAGGTGATCGTACAGGGCGGACGGTCGATCTTTATGTCGCGTCAGGGCCAAGGCGTTGTGCCGTCTGAAACCGATATCATCGTCTTTGCGCGCCCCGTGTCGCTGCAACGCGCAATCACCAACCTGATCGAGAACGCCCTAAAATACGGCCGCCGGGCGCATGTGTCGATCACGGCCACCGCCCTGACAGCCACCGTGGTGATTGAGGACGAAGGCACCCAAACATCCGCGCAAGACATCGAAGCCCTGATGGCCCCATTCCAGAGGGGCCAAGACACCGCCACCATCGATGGACACGGCTTGGGCCTGACAATCGTTGCAACGATTGCCAAGCTGCACGGTGGTTCACTCGTGTTTGAAGACGTTTCTCGCGGCGTAGCTGCAAAGCTAGAAATTCAGCGCAACTGATACCGTCGTGATGCGGGCCCAACTTGTGCGGGCCTCATCGCATCCGATCTTCACAAACGTCAGCGCGCAATCACTTGCGCTTTGGCGCTCCTTTTCCACCCTTGGCAGCTTTTGCCTCAGCGGTGCGGACACGGTTCTTTTTGCTGTTGGATTTGCCTTTGGGCGGTGGCGGACCTTTGGGGCCATCACCGCGCGGCTTGTAGCCGCCAGCACCGTCGCCTTCACCGCTGGACTTTGGCTTTCCCTTATAGCCTCCCGCAGTAGCACCCGGCTTGTCGGCACGTGCTTTCCAAGGGGCATCAGACGGCTCACCTTTGGGCTTTGCTCCATAAGGCTTGGCAGGCTTGCGATCCTCAGGCTTTGGCTTGCGCTTGCGTGGCTCGGGCGCGTCGTTCCAATCAACAGGGCGGGTGTCGCCTTTGCGGTGCGCGGGCTTTGATTTCGGCGCGCGGTCGGGACGTCCGCCCTTGAAATCCGGCACATTGGGCGGCTGATCCAAGCGTGTGATCACCTTGGTGCCCTCAACCTTCATGCTCGGCCCGATAGAGGCCAAGAAGCCATCAACACTGGCCTGACGGATTTCAACATAGGACTCATTGTCCGCGATGCGGATTGCACCAATGTCGTCTTTGCTGACGCCGCCCGCCTTGCAGATCATCGGCAAAAGATGACGCGGCGATGCATTGTCGTTGCGCCCCTCCGACACCGAGAACCAGACACTCGGCCCGAACGGTGCGCGCGGTTTACGCTCTTCGTGTTGGACCGCCCCAATGTCTTCGGGTGCGGAATGGCGCGTCTGGTACTGGCGCATGTAGGCCGCCGCAATCTGCTCTGCCGAGAACTGCGCAACCAATTTGTCCACGGACGGACGCTCACCTTCGGTGATCTCTTGCTGCCAATCGTCCGCTGCCAACATGCGCACTTCGTCACGCTCGTACACTTCTGCGGCCGAGGGTGCAGACCCCCAGTTCGCATTCAGCTTGGCCATCTTCAAAAGCCGCTCGGACTTTTTGCGGGTCGAGGGTACGACAACCAGTGCGCTGACGCCTTTGCGCCCTGCCCGACCCGTCCGGCCGGATCGGTGCAGCAACGTTTCGTGGTTATTGGGCAGTTCCGCATGAACGACCAAATCCAGCTTGGGCAAGTCGATCCCGCGCGCCGCTACATCCGTGGCCACACACACCCGCGCACGTCCGTCGCGCATGGATTGCAGGGCGTTAGACCGCTCGCTTTGTGTCAGCTCACCCGACAGGGCCACCACGGCAAAGCCACGGTTGGACAAGCGGGCCGTTAGGCGTGACACCATCGCGCGCGTGTTACAGAACACAATCGCGTTGGGAGCCTCATAGTACCGCAGAACGTTGATCACCGCGTTCTCAGCATCACGCGGGGATACGGACATCGCGCGGTATTCGATATCGGTGTGCTGCTTTTGCTCACCCACAGTAGAAATCCGCTGCGCATCATTCTGGTAGGTCGATGCCAAACCAAGGATCGACTTAGGCACGGTCGCTGAGAACAGGAGCGTCTGACGCTCCGATGGGGTTTGTTCTAGGATGAACTCAAGGTCCTCGCGGAAACCGAGATCCAGCATTTCGTCCGCTTCGTCCAAGACCACAGACCGCACAGTCGTCAGGTCAATGGAGCCGCGCATAATGTGGTCGCGTAGACGTCCGGGGGTGGCCACAACGATATGTGCACCACGCGCCAAAGCGCGCCGCTCGTCGCGCATGTCCATGCCGCCCACACAGGACGCAAGCGATGCGCCAGCATCGGCATAAAGCCATCCCAACTCCCGCTTAACCTGCATTGCCAATTCGCGCGTCGGTGCAATCACAAGCGCGAGCGGCGTTTCCGCCTGCCCGAATGTGTCATCCTCGCCCAGCAGTGTTGGCGCGATCGCCAAGCCAAACCCGATGGTTTTGCCCGAACCCGTTTGGGCCGAAACCAATAGATCCCGACCTTGCATATCCGGCTGGGTGACCGCCTCTTGGACAGGGGTCAAGGTATCGTAGCCCTTGCGGGCCAGCACGTCTGCGATCGTTTTTTTCAAGTCGGAAGCTCTTTATATAGGGCAAGTGGTATGCGCCGCTGTGTTCACAGGCGTTGCGTCATCCATGGGTGAAGGCCCGGCTCTACCGAATAGGGCGTCTTTTGTATAGGGCTGGTCTTGGGTCCAAATGCCGCGCGACTGGGTTATTTTGGCGATTTCGAACTGCGGGGTGGGCAATTAGCCCCCAAATAGCGCTAAATTTCGAGCCAAGCTGCCGTTACGACACACAAGGCCGCGCCCCCTCAATCGACCGACTAGGGCAAAAAGAAGGGTGCGACCCAATTCCCGGCACGCAATTTGCTGTGCCAACGCACCCATTCGCGCACAACGCCCACGAGACACCGACACCAGATGCCACATTCCCTTCAGAAAAAACCAAATTGGCGACCCGGCGTTTCGCTGCGTCCGGATGTATCTGGTGGCCGTATCTGGGTTCAGAACATCAAGATCGACAACAAACCGCGCATCGTAGAATTGGGCCGATTTCCCGAGATCGGATTGCCCGAGGCACGCGCCCGCGCCGAACAAAATAGTCAAAAAGTTGCCTCTGGCGTCAATATTTTATCCACCCTGCGCCGCAGTCATGAGCAATATTTGAAACAACAGATCGCTGAATTGAATTCGCGCCTCAAAAGTGACGACCCGGCGCCAGACACTGACACCGCGATTGGTGTCAGTACACCCGAGGAAGAGCCCCCCGCCACCGCACAAACATCGCGCCCTGCCCTCGTGCGGCGCGCACCCAAGACCGACAGCCCCCCGCCCGCAGTGGCAGCGACCTCAGCCGTGCAAGACACGCCAGTACCACCCCTACCGCGCGACAAAGTCAAAGCGCCAACGCTCCCGCACGAAAATATCCGCGGTCGAGACTATTTTAGCTAAAAGGAAGATAAATAATGTCCCTCACCGCGACACATGACGCCCTGCGTGCGCTCAAACTCGACGGCATGGCCGAGATGTTCAGCGAATTGGCCGAGAACGAAGCCAATCGTCAGGCTGATCCGGTAGAGTGGATCCGCCTAATGGCCGAGCAAGAGCAGCAGAACCGCGGCGAGCGGCGTTTGCAGTCACGCCTTCGGGCCGCAAAACTGCGCGATGACACTGCGCGGGTCGATCTGATCGACTATGCGACCAAGCGAAACTTGGATCAGGCGCAACTCAACTCCCTCGCGCAGGGACAATGGATCGCAGAGCATCGCACCGTTCTAATCACAGGGCCTTGCGGCGTGGGCAAATCCTACATCGCCTGCGCCTTGGGCCACGAAGCCTGCCGGCAGGACAAAGCAGTTCTCTATTTCCGCATGCCGCAGTTATTGGCGGAACTCGACAACGCCCATAAGGCCGAGCAGTTTGAACGGATGTTCAACAAAATCGTGCGTGCGGATGTGCTGATCCTTGATGATTGGGGGCCAGACATCATGACACCAGCCCAACGTCGCGACCTGATGGAAATCGTTGACGCCCGATATGAACGCAAGGCCACCGTCGTGACCAGCCAACTGCCCATCGACAAATGGTATGACATGATTGCCGATCCTACGCTTGCTGATGCGATCTTGGATCGCTTGGTGCACCGCGCGCACCGGATCGCGATGGACGGCCCGTCTATGCGGAAATAGCGCCACGCGCCTCCAAGGCGCCCCAGGCACTCTTTAGATACCGCGCACCCTTTCCTTGGTGGCGCCCTTCGATTTCAACCATTTGTTAACCAAGGATTGGATAGATGAGAGGCGCGCAACGCATTGAAACAGAACGTCTTCCGCTCCCCGCGACGAAACCTGTGTTCACACGGCCACAGTTCACCTGAACTATCTTTTGCAAATTACTGTTCGCAAAGGAAAACCGATACGTTCGCGACAGAAAACAAAAGGTAGCACCACGTCATGGCATATCACACGAAGAACGGAAGTGAGTTCGTCGGTTTGCGCGTAAAGCACGGCGGCCGCATGCAAGTTGTCTATGATGCGATCAAAGGGCAGCGCTTGATCCTCGACATCAAAAGCAAGCATCCCAAAGAGAGTGTGATCCACGAAGCGCTTCGCGAGGGTATCGGTTCGAAAAACGTCCTACATGGTGTGATGAACGCGCTGAACGCTCGCTCCATTGATGTCGATCTCGCAAGCTAAGTCACTTTAGATTCCTCAACGGGCTACAAAAGATCACTCCAACCCGCGAGTGACCCACGGTGAGCTATCCTTCAAAGCAAAATTGCCCTCAAAATACCAACTAAAATCACACGACACGCTCTTCGATAGATATGTTAGCGCCACCATTACAGTCAGCGGCTAATATCATCGGCCCAAAGCTAGCAAAAGAAAGACTGCATTGCGGCTAAGATCACAATTAGTACTTTAGTCGTAAACACCCTAACTATTGCGCCAATACCTCCCCCAAAGCGCAATATCTAACCGTTGTCCGCACAGATTATATTGCATCCCAAGCAAGGCGGTGGCCCATCCTGGATCATCCTTAGGAATTAGGACAACAAATATTTTACAAAGGCGAACGCATCGCGGTCTTCATCGACGGCGCAAACTTCTTCTCAGCGGCTAAAGCCCTGAACTTCGAGATCGATTACCGCCTCCTGCGTGAAGAGTTCATGCGTCGCGGCAAACTGGTTCGGATGTCTTACCACATCGCCCTGCTCGAAAATGATGAGTTCACCACCCTGCGTCCCCTTGTGGACTGGTTGTGCTACAACGGCTACTCCGTCGCCTCCAAAACGGCGCGTGAATACACGGACCCCCAGGGCCGCCGCAAAGTCAAAAGCAACGTTGCGATCGACATCGCAGTCGCGTCGCTTGAGCTTTCGCCCCACGTTGACCACATCGTCCTGTTCTCGGGCGATGGCGACCTGCGCCCACTGGTTGAGGCGATCAAACGCACAGGCGTGCGCGTGTCCATCGTCTCCACCATCCGCAGCCAGCCGTCCATGATCTCTGACGAACTGCGCCGCACCGCGGACAACTTCATCGAGTTGGATCAGCTCAAGGCCGTGATTTCACGCCCAGCGCGTCAGCACACAGCCGCAGAGCATGACGAACCCGAGAACGAGCTCGCCGAAGCCGCTGCGTCATAATCCAATAACAATAATCTAATAAAACTGGGGCCCTCGCATACCGCTGGGGCCCCTTTTTTGTGTCCGCTCATTTTCAGCCGCACCTCACACCCAACAAGCCACAAAAAAGGGCTCGGTGCCGAGACGGCCGAGCCCATTTTTACACTACTATCGGAATGTGCTTAGAAGAACACGCCCCAGATAAACAACGCCCACATCACGATCCCAGCGATCATGGAAAAAGCGAACATACGTGCCACCTTGATATCCTCTTGTGCATCACATTCGAAGTCGTGGCTGGCAAAAGCAGTGTCATACATCTTAGTAACTTTCTCTTAACGTCTGGTAAAAATTGGTTTGGAAATTAGGCTGCAATGTTTTCGCGATAATGAACGACGCTGTCGCACCATTTGCGGTTGTTCTCGATGGACTCAAACAATGCCGTTTCAAGTGAAGCGTGCAGAACAGGGCTGCGCAGCGATACATCACCCAGCAAGCGCCGCGTTGTGTCGAAATCGTTGGTTTCAAAATCACCAGAGACCAAGATGACCGGAACGAACGGAAACTCTGTCCGCAGGCGGGCCAGTGTGTTGAAGATTTTCACAACGCCACCGAGGCCGTCGATATCGACGAACAGAAAATCAAACGTCGCTGCTGCTTTGGGTGTCTGGGCTGAGAACGCATCGAACGTCATCTCGTCTTGCAAAGGGATACCGCTGACGGCGAGCATTTCCTGCATACGGGAATAGAGACGGTTACGTGGACCGATGAAGCCGCACTTGACCTGAATGTCTTTCAAAGCTTTGACCACAATAATCTCCAACGCTTGTTGTTACACTCACATTAGGAATACGTACGATTCGCGTCTCACTAGCTTCTGGTATCAATTTGTATCTTAGGATACTTAACCATGCTTTCGTGCAATCGCTTGGACACTACAAAACCGAAGCGATCTTGGCGTGACGCCTACGCTCCGACGAGGACGGAATGCGGTCCATCTTGCGGTATTTGGCAACCGTGCGCCGCGCAATGCGAAACCCCTCACCCGTCAGTAGCTGGGTAATTCGATCATCACTTAGGGGACGTGTGGGCGTCTCACCGCCCACCATTTCACGGATCTTTTCGCGCACAACGCGGGCTGAGGCTCCTTCGTCCGACTGATCGGTATTGATCGCGGTGCTAAAGAACACCTTGAGCGGAAAACACCCCTGTGGCGTTTGCATCATCATAGAGGATGTTACGCGGCTAATCGTGCTTTCGTGTACACCGACAGCGTCCGCAATCGCCTTCAACTTGAGCGGCCGCATATACTGCATCCCATTCTCAAGAAACGCTTTTTGGTACCGCACGATTTCTGCGGCGACCTTGATGCTCGTCTCATTGCGCTGCGCGATGGCCCGCCCCAACCAGCGCGCCGTGCCCAGCGATGTGCGCACAAATTCGCGGTCGGCATCTTCCATCGTTAGCTTGCGCACACGGCGCCCCAACGTCTCATCTACCTTGATCACGGGCAGTGTCGCGTTGTTCAATTCAGCCACCCAATCGCCACTCGCATCTTGATACGCGCGCAAGTCCGGTGCACGCACGGGCATCACATCCGCCCCGCCCAATCCAAGACCAGGCTTGGGATCCAACCCACGCAGTTGGCGTAACGCCTGACCCAATTCCTCTTGGGTGCAATTCAACTTACGACGTAACGCACCAAGCTCGCCTGCTTGGATCAATGCGAGATTATCGATCAAGGTGTGTAGACGCGCAGCCTCCACCGCAGGACCCCGCACTTGCAGCTTGAGGCACTCTGTCAGGTTACGCGCAAACAACCCCGCGGGCTCTGCCTTTTGCAACTGCATCAAGACCTGCTCCGCGCGTGCCCAATCGACCCCCATATTGTCGGCGATGGCATCCAGCGGCTCCGTGATCCAGCCAGTCGGCTCAAGGTGAGAGGCCAATGCGTAGCCGATGGCCCGCGATGCAGCATCTGGCAATATATCCTCGACTTGACGAAAAATTTGCGCCTGAAACGACTGATCGGACGTGTCGGCAATATGCGCAATCGGATCGTAGTCACCGTGGTCGGCCTGCCCCCCACCCATAGCCAAACGCGGCACCGCTTTGGGCGTCTCGACCTCAACAAACGGATTTTCTTCGGCTACTTTTTCGGCATAGCTCGATAGCTCAAAGTTATTGAGCAGCAGCAATTTGATCGCCTGCTGAAGCTGCGGCGTAAAAACAAGCGATTGGCGCTGCGTAATTTGCGTCTGCATTGATAAATGTAACATCATGAACCCCTAATCGTGGTTAACGTTAGGGTAACAACGCCAAGGCATTGATTGTTTGTATCTTTTGAGAATTATCGCTGTCTTGAGTTAACTGATCTCAATTAACGCACATTACTTGCATGCCAATCCCTAGTGGCAATTTCTGACCAATCGGAATGTGGTGCATTGAAAAAAATCGGTGATCCGACCCCACCTTGTAGACGCTGTATCGCCATACGTTTCTTTATAGGCGCGGTGGTCGGCACTGCGCTTCTAAACCTGCTAAGCCCCCAAACCTTTGAACTGCTAAAAGGGCAATCCACCCTGACGCTGTCGCTTGGCTTTGTCGGCGCCTTGGCCGTCTGTGCGGTTGGCAAGGCGGTTCTTGAACTGCGCGATGCGCGCGACCGTTAACCATCCGCTCTACCGATCTCGCACCAAACGAAACGCAAGCGGTTGCCGCGGCAGTGCCCGCGCGTAGGCGTGCCCAGTGTTAAAGTTTACCACCCAATGGTTCCCCCACAGCAGCCGGTTGCGGTTAGATGTCCAATAGCTGCCGCGATAGGTCCCGGGAAAATGGGTCTCATTGATCATGGGTGGTGCGTCGTTCATTTCCGCAAGCCGCGTTAACTCTTTGCGGGTCGGCAGACGCCAGCCATCGCCCGAACTGCGGGACGCGCGCAAAATTACGTCATCCGCTGCCTCCAACGGTGCCTTCAAAACCGTGCCGCGACACGCACCACCGGACCAGACCTGCCCCACGCTACACCGCATCCACTCCAAACCTTCCAGCAAGTCGATCACAATCGGGCCCTTCGCCATTCGCCCCGAATTGTCCTGCGCGGCCGCCCCCTGCGCGTGAACCGTTATCCCTAGCGCGAGGCACGCTCCCGTGACCCACCGCCCCAGGCCGGTCTTTTGCTTTATCTCCATCAAATAATCTCTCCCGGTCGACATATTCGATTTGGCACTGCGCTTGCATATTCCATGCCGAAACCGTCCATCGCAGGAGAAGCCCCATGGATATCGCATCGATCGTCGGACTAATCGGCGCCTTCGCCATGATCGGCGGTGCTATGATCGTGGGCGGCGGCCTGGCACCTTTCTTTGACGTGCCATCCGTGTTGATCGTGATCGGCGGCACCTTTTTCGCAGCGATGTATACCACGCCCATCGGCACCTTTTTCGGCAGTTTTGGCGCAATGGCCAAGGCGTTCCTCCCCCCGGTCAAGAAACTGGACAAAATGATCGAGCGGATGATTGAACTGGCCGGTATTGCCCGAAAGGACGGGATGATGGCGCTCGAGGGCCAAGAGGTCCCGGACAAATTCTTTGAAAAAGGTATGCAGCTCCTGGTCGACGGCGCGGACGAAAGCAAACTTGTCCAGCAGTTGAACCAAGAAATCAAATCCATGAAAGCGCGCCACGAGTCGAACCAAAACGTGATCAAAGCATGGATCGATCTGGCCCCTGCGATGGGCATGATTGGCACGCTGATTGGTCTGGTGCTGATGCTTGGCAACATGGAAGACCCCAAGGCCATCGGCCCTGCGATGGCTGTGGCACTGTTAACCACGATGTACGGCGCGATTGTGGCCAACGTGATCTTTGCCCCGATACTGACCAAACTCGAAGGCTACACCGCCTATGAGGTGATCTACCGCGAAATGATTGTTCTTGGCCTGCGCAACATCGCACGCGGCGAGTCCCCGCGGAACATCCAAGATCAGATGGTCTCGAACCTGCCGCCCAAAATGCAGTCCAAGATTGAAGCTGCATAAATGATGCACGCGCGACGGGGGATGACCCATGGCTGAAGCCATCGAAGTTGTCGAAGAGGAAGAAGAAGAGGAATGCCCAAAGTGTCCTCCGGTCGGCGCACCTGCGTGGATGGCGACCTTTGCCGACCTTGCGACGCTGTTAATGGCGTTCTTCGTCCTTATTCTTTCCTTCGCAGAGATGAACGTTCCAAAGTTCAAACAAATCTCCGGCTCGCTTAAAGATTCCTTCGGGGTCCAACGGGTCGTGCCGGTGGTGGAACAGCCCAAGGGCACCACAATCCTCGAGATGAATTTCAGCCCCTCGCCCGCCCCATCGGTGACCGAGGAAATGACCCAAGAAACAACCGAAATCCGCGAACCCGAGGTGAAAATTCCCTCCGATGATCGCGACATGGACGGCGAAGAAAACCTGCTTGAAGGTGCCGAGGACAACGAAGGTCTGGGCGGCACAGACGCCGACACCCAATCCGACAAAGACGGTCGCTCCGACGCCGAAGAGCTTTTGGATGCTCTGCAAAAGATTGGTGAGGCGGTGAACATGACCGCCGAAATGGTGGACGACAAGGTTGTCGTCGACCTCAACGCTGAAGACGCCTCTCCACAAGAGATGATCGAGAAGTTCAAGCGCGTCGGTCAAGCGATTGAAATCGCGGGCCTCGCGACAGGTAAATCCGAGCAAGAGGTCCTGTTTGGCGGGCTCGACCAGACCCTAAACGAACTGATCAGCATGGTATCCGAGTTGGAGCGGCAACAAGACGCTACCGGCGGTGCCAGGGATCAAGAACAGTTAGATCAAAACGCGCGCGCCGAACAACTCGCGCGGGAGGCAGAGGCAGAGCTGAACGCCAACCTCGAAAATGAGATCGACCAAGGCATGGTCACCGTCGAGCGACGCGATAGCACCGTCTTTGTCACCCTTGGGGCTGGTGGCGCCTTTCCGTCCGGTTCTGCGGAACTGACTGGTGCGGCCCAATCCATCGTGGCCGAACTGGCCGCTGTGACCAACGATCCCGGCAGCAAAGTCGTCGTGGCGGGCCATACCGACAACGTCCCGATCGCCTTTGGCGCGCTCTACCGTGACAACTGGGACCTTGCCGCCGCCCGGGCTGCCAGCGTCGTCCAAGAAATCGAGGCCCTAGAGGAAGTCCCTGAACGCATCATGTCCGCAACCAGCTACGGCGAAACCCGCCCGATTGCCGACAATGAAACCGCCGAAGGCCGCGAACGCAACCGCCGCATCGAAATTGAGATCGATTTCGAATAGGCGCCGGTCTTCCTGCGTACCCCTCCCGGACGCAGGAAGACCAATTCGGATTGATAAAAATCAAAACCGAACAGCCAAGCTCACCTAGCCATGGAGCAGATGGCCCAATCCGCTCCGACGCCAAAAACCGGATTTCACAACGTCATCTCCTGATTAACCAAGACCCGGTGAGACGACTTGATGAGAAAATCCCCCTTCGGACTGCCCGAACTTCGCAAAGCCCGCCGATCCGGCGCATGGCTATTACTGGCAACATTCGTCTTCAGTGTGTTCGTGAACCTGCTGATGCTGACCGGCCCCCTCTTCATGTTGCAGGTCTATGACCGTGTCCTTGGTTCCCGCTCCGAGGAAACCTTGCTCGCACTTTTCCTATTGGTTGTGATCCTGTTCACCCTGATGGCCTTTTTAGATTTCGCCCGGGGCCGCGTGCTGGCCCGGTTCGGAGCGCGTTTTCAGTCATTGCTCGATGGCCGTGTGTTCAACGCTGTCCTCAAACGCGCGCTCTTCCCCCGCGATCGGTCCGAACCGGCCAGCGGCCTGCGTGATCTCGAAACGTTACGCACATTGTTCACATCAAACGTCATGACCGCACTGTTCGATATCCCGTGGACACCCATGTTCATCGGCGCGATCTTTCTGTTTCACCCGTGGATGGGCTGGCTCGCCGCATTTGGCAGCGCGACCTTGATCCTGATCACCCTCGTGAACAACTGGCTCACCAATGCCAAAACGCTAGAGGCACAAGCCTCGTCCCTTCGCGCCCAAGGCTTGGCCGAACAGGTGCGTCGCTCCGCTGAAGTTGTCCGCGCGCAAGGAATGACCAGCTCGGTCGCGGCGCGCTGGCTCACCCTACGGGACACAGCCTTGGGCCAATCCATTAAATCCAGCGACTGGACCGGGCTATTTTCCTCCTTCAGCAAATCCAGCACACTTTTGCTACAATCCTCCATGCTCGCGCTTGGGGCCTATCTCGTGTTGCAGGGTGAACTGACCGCAGGCGCGATGATCGCCAGCTCCATCCTTCTGGGACGCGCGCTTGCGCCGGTACAACAGGCGCTCGGTCAGTGGGCGATGGTACAAAGGGCGCGCGGCGCATGGACAGCCCTGTCCGAGCTTTTGCGCTCCACACCCGAGGATCCAGATTTCCACCGCCTCCCGACACCCGAGGCAAACATATCCTTCGCGGGCGTGACGGTCATCCCGCAGGGCGCGCGGGCACCGGTTCTGCGCGGCATTTCATTTTACATGGGCGCGGGTGAGGCCCTAGGCGTCATCGGCAAAAGCGCGTCAGGTAAAACAACGTTGGCCAAAACGCTGCTCGGCCTGACAAAAATCGCCGCCGGAGAGGTCCGGTTTGGCGGCGCCACTCTGGATCAATACAGCCCCGACGCATTGGGTGCCTACATCGGCTACCTCCCCCAAGAGGTCGTTTTGTTCACCGGCTCAATCGGTGAAAACATTGCGCGCATGTCGACGGAGCCAGACCAGGAGAAAGTGATTGAGGCCGCGAAACGCGCCAACGTCCATGAGATGATCCTCTCCCTGCCTCAGGGCTACAACACCCTGATACAAGGCGAAGACGGACAGCTTTCCTGCGGACAGAAACAGCGCATCGGCCTTGCACGCGCTCTCTATGGCGATCCGGTGCTGCTTTTGCTGGATGAGCCGAACTCAGCCCTCGACGCGGATGGGTCAGCCGCTCTTAACCGCGCGGTGCGTGACTTTAAGGCTGCGAACCGGGGCGTCATCATCATGACGCATCGCCCCTCTGCCATTTCTGAATGCGACCGACTGTTGATCATTGAAAACGGCAAGATCAAAGCCGAAGGCCCCCGCGATGAAGTTCTGGGCGCGATGGTCAGCAACGTCCATGAAATCCGCAAGCCGATCAAAAAGGTGGAACCCCAATGACAGCGCCTGCCCCCTCTCCCCGCAAATGGAAGGCAACCGGCGCGCTGTTGATCGGCACACTCGCGCTGACCATTTTGGTGGGCGTCATTGGCGTCTGGAGCGTAGAGGCCCGCATCGCAGGCGCCGTTATTGCACCCGGCATGATCCAAGTGGAATCTAACCGCCAAGTGCTGCAACACCCGCAGGGTGGCGTGGTCGGCGCGCTGTTCGTCAAGGACGGCGATCACGTTGATGCTGGCGACATCGTCCTACAGTTTGACGACACCCAGATGCGGTCAGAGCTGGCAATCATCGAAGGGCAATTGTTCGAAATCTTGGCCCGCAAGGCGCGGTTTCAGGCAGAGCGTGATGGGCTATCTGACCTGCCCCTCCCCGCTGATCTGCAAACACTTGCGCGGGACAATCCAGATGTCCAATCCTTGATCGAGGGCCAAAAGCGGTTGTTTGAGGCGCGCGCAACATCTCTGCGCCAGAATGCAGAACAGATCGATGAACAGATCGCCCAGACGGAAAACCAAATCCTAGGCGTCGGCTCTCAACTGACTGCACTGGAAAAACAAAATATCCTGATAGAAGCCGAGCTGGCAGACACCCAAGACTTGTTCGACAAGGGGCTGACCCCAGCATCCCGCCTATCATCCCTCCTGCGCGAACAGGCGCGGCTGGCGGGCGAGATCGGCAAAACCACGGCAAGCATCGCCCAATTGCGCGGTCAAATCGCAGCCCTGAACATCCGGCGCATCACTCTCACGACGCGGCTGCGCGAAGAGGCCATCTCAAGCCTGCGTGATCTGCAATACCATGAGGTCGAACTGGTGCAGCGCCGCCTTAGCCTGCTCGACACGCTCGCCCATCTCGACGTGCGCGCGCCCGTGGCGGGTGTTGTCTACGGCTCACAGGTCTTTGCATTACAATCGGTCGTCTCACCGGCGGAGCCGATCATGTACATCATCCCACAAGATCAGCCCCTTGTGGTATCGGCGCGCGTGGACCCCATCCACATTGATCAGGTCCACGTTGGCCAGCGCGCGACCCTTCGTTTTGCCGCCTTTGATCAACGCATGACGCCCGATGTTTTTGGACACGTCACCAACCTGTCAGCGGATGTCTTCACCGACGATGCCACCGGCCTATCGTATTATCAGATCGAGCTGATCCCCGCAGAGGATCAGATGGGAAAATTGGGCGACCAAGTCCTGTTGCCGGGCATGCCGGTAGAAGCCTTCATCAAAACCGGCGAAAGGTCACCGCTCGCTTACCTTGCGAAGCCGCTGACGGACTATTTCGCAAAAGCCTTCCGCGAGACGTAATCGAAACGTCGCTGTGACCAAAGGTACGCACGCATAAATTTGTACAAAAGGCGCGATCTTTGTTCAAAACGCCGTCGTCGCTTGATCAAAATCAACTCAATCACATTCACATATTTAAATTTGAAGCTGAGAGATCTCAGCGCCGAAAAACAGGGCGCATGGGCGACCTCGGCATCGTTTTGAAGACATACGTTAGGAGGATTAGATGGCAAATTCCGGCAAAGGCCGCCCATCAAAAGGCCCAATCCCGGGCGCGATTGGCGCAGCAGTTACCCCGCTGGGCAGACAAAACACTTTGATCGAAGACATCGTCGCGCAGATCACGACTGCGGATCTGATGGAAATAGACACAGAAGTTCTTGCCAGTGATTTGGACCCGACCGATGTGCGCAACGACGCAGACAGTGGTGATCGTACCGCTCCTACTTTTAGTGTTGCGGCCGGAGCATCTGCTGCGGCTGCAAGCGCCATCGGGGCGGTCGCCAGCGAAGCGGAACAACAAGCGGGTTTTGGTGCAAGCGGTAATCCCAACAGCGCTGGCAACTCTGGCTTCGGCGCTGGTGGCAATCCTAACGCGGGCCAAGGCGGCACCGGCAATCCAAATCCTGGCGGCAACAATCCTGGCACTGGAAATGGAACTGGCGCGGGCAACTCCAATCCGGGCGGGAATAACCCGGGCACCGGCAACGGAAATGGAGCAGGGAACCCCAACCCCGGTGGCAATAACCCGGGCAATGGCAACGGAGACGGCTCAGGCAATCCCAACGCCGGCAGCAGCGGGAACGGCGATGGTTCTGGCGGAGGGGATGGCGGCTCCGACAAACCGGCACCAGCCCCGACACCGCCCGATGTCCCGCTTTTGAACGCAGACACCGTCCAGTTCAAATCTAGCTATGTGTTCAACGTCGATGACGTGACCGTCGGATTTGACGGCACCACCCTCGCCGATCGGCCCGAAAGCCTCGACCTCAGCACACAAGTGGTCACCAAAGAAGGGGTCACCATCAACCCCATCGACAGCGAATTTGGCTTCTACGTCGATGACTTTATCGGCGCCCAACAAAAGGTCTGGGACGGGAACTTTGGCGAAGGCTTCGTGGGCACCCTACCCGGCGGTGACGGCATCGCAGTTTCGGATGCGCGCACCGACACCTTCTCAACCCCTGCGCGTCTGGGCACATGGCTTGAAGGCATCGGCGGCAACTTTGTCAAAGCCTCGACCGAGCATTACTCCGTCATGCAAGACATTCTGGCGGACCAAGCTTTTCCGGGCGACGATACCGGCTTTTATCAGTTGGACGATGATCTGCGGATTGTGGATTACCAAATCGACGCCAACTTCCAACCGATCCTTGATCCAAACGGTCGGTTGCAACAGGACGTGCTACACGACTTCTACATCAAGGAAATCGTAGCCGCGTTGGAACAGGCCAATGCTGATACGCCCTTGTCCATCGACTTTGATCGCGATGGCACCGCAGACGCATATTCCGCCTACATGGACTATCAGGACTTTGAGGGCACAAGCCGCTATGTGGCCGTGGTCGATATTGGCAACGACGGCACCGTTGATGTCGTGGATGGCAACCTGAACGGCTTTGGCGTCTTTGGGATTTCGGATATTCTGGCCCCGAACGAAAGCACGATCCTTGCGGACATCGCGGTGGGCAGTGATTACTCCGTCACGCTAAAAGATGATGGCAAGCTGCTCTATCGGTGGGGCAATGCGATCAAGCGGCCCAATGACGTGCGGCTCGACGCCAAGATGGACCTGCCTGACAAGTGGAAGATCGACAGTGATGGCGATGGGTTGTTGCAGCTCTATCAAATCACGGCCGCTGAGTTGGTGGTGAACCACACTGTCACGAACAACCCCAATGACCAAATCCGCCCCGAAGATTTTGAAAACGAGGCGGCTATTGGCATTTTGCCAGACTACGTTGAAGTCCGCGATCCGTTTGATCCCGACAATGTTCTGTGGGTCTCAACCAAAGATGTTTATGCGGGCGATGGCACGTTCCTGCAAAGCTATCTGTCCGACACACCGACATCGACTGTCGTGTTTGATTTGGGCGGCAACCCGATTGGGTACCTCAACACAGGCCCGGCGGGTGAGCCTATCGGGACCGTTCTGCGCGATTTTTCATTGATTGATGCCGCGGACGGATCAACCTTGTCACAGATCGGCGCGCTATCTAGCGACCTGACGGGGGGCTTCACAAAGGCGTGGTACACCACAATGGACCGCGAGCCTTTCCAAGCGGACCTCACGGACGATGGCTCAGAGTACGAGATCGGCCCACGCTGGCGGCTTCAGCCCGACAAATACGGCCAAGACCTGCCCAGCGTCACCATTCCGCAGGACGTCAGCAACCCGCCCCCGGTGACCAATGGTCAGGAAAAATACGAGGTCGGCGCAGACACGACCACCGTGTTGAATCTGCTGGATTGGAGCGGCACCTCGCCCCTTACCCTTAGTGCCGGGTGGATGAGCAATAGTGGTGAAGTCTCGGACAACGGCGTGAATATGACCGATAGTTTCGACGTCGCCTACTATATCAAAGGTGATATGAAACCGGTCAATCTGTATGATGCAGAGCTGTTGATGGAATATGAAGAGGTCACCATCAACGACGCCAACACCACGGTCAACGGCACCATTTTCAAAAACACATTGGTCGGCAAAGGGGCGAACACCTTTGACCTGAGCGGCGTGGCATTGGACCAAACCGATGGTCGCTCTGACCTCATCGTGTTGGGGTATGGCGCCGAAACCGCTGAGGATATCGGCTTTAACGAAGTCTATGATTTTGGGCTGGAAGAGGACGCGCTCGGCTTGATCGGGTTCGACCTGAACCCCGACAACTACAACATCCACATCACCCAGCTCCAAACCGGCGATGGACTGCTCGTCAACCTAGACGACACCGAAATCGCGATGTTGCACGATGTGACCGGTTTCCTGACGGCGGATGATTTCTACTTCGCGTAAATGTCAGAGCGAGTAACGGATGCCGGTCGCAAGGTCGGCATCCCATTGTGCATTCACCGAGCAGGCCGTGCTAAGTACGAAGCTCTGCGATTTGTTCTTCAGACAGCTGTTCAAGCCGCGGCATCAGATCCAACAATTCGCGCGTGTAGTCCGACTTCGGGGCCTCAAACAATGCGCTCGTTTCCTGCACCTCAACCAGCTTGCCCTGCCGCATCACGCCGACGCGGTCGCACATCTGGCGCACCACCGGCAGATCGTGCGAGATAAACAGCATCGTCAGGCCCAAATGCTCCTGCAAATCCTTAAGAATGTTCAGGATTTGCGCCTGAATGGACACATCGAGCGCTGATGTTGGCTCATCACAAATCAAGAACCGAGGCTGTGTCGCAAGCGCGCGGGCGATCGAAATACGCTGGCGTTGTCCACCCGAAAACTCATGCGGATATTTGCGATAGGCATCGGATGCCAGCCCCACACGGTCCAGCAGTTCGCGCACCCGTGGACCGATTTCAGCCCGGCTCAGCAGTTTGTGATGCACAAGCGGTTCGGCCACGATATCCCCCACTGACATGCGCGGGTTGAGCGATGAAAACGGGTCCTGAAAGATCATCTGGATTTGTTTGCGATAGGCCGAAAGCTGCTTTGCATCCATGCCCGTGACCTCTTCGCCGTCAAAGGTCACTGTGCCGCCATCGACGGGATAAAGCGTCGCGAGCATCCGCGCGACGGTGGATTTGCCCGAACCGGACTCGCCCACTAGCCCGAAGACTTCACCGTCCTTGATGTCGAATGACACTTCATCCACTGCGGTAAAGTAACTCCGCTGCGATGGCAGGATCGCGCCCTTGGCCAAGAACCGCTTGGTCAGGCCCTTTACCTCTACGAGGGTGCCGGATTTTGAGGCCGTGGAGCGATCCCAGTTGCGGGCCAAGTCTTCGATCTTAAAAGCTGTTTCACGCCCGCCATAGCTCACCTGCGGAAAGCGGTGCAGTTTAACCTGCGGACGGGGCACGGCGGCAATCAGGCTTTTGGTATATTCATGGGTCGGCGCGCCGAGGATTTGGCTGGTCGTACCCTGCTCGACCACGCGGCCCTCGTACATCACGGTGACCTCGTCGGTCGTATCCGCAATCACGCCCATATCGTGGGTCACGAGGATGACACCAACCTGACGTTCGCGCGCCAGTTCCTTAATCAGGTCCAACACCTGCGCCTGAATGCTGACGTCCAGCGCGGTTGTCGGTTCATCCGCCACAATGACAGAAGGCTCAGAGCACAGCGCCAGCGCGATGACCACACGCTGCCGCATACCGCCCGAAAACTGGTGCGGGTATTGATGGAACCGCTCTTCGGGGTTTGGAATACGCACCCGGTCCAACAAGGCAATCGCCCGCGATTGTGCCTCGGACGATGAAAGCCCCAAATGCAATTGGATCGTTTCAACCAATTGCTCGCCGACCGTAAACAGCGGGTTGAGCGAGGTCAGCGGATCCTGAAAGATCATCGCGATTTCGCCACCCCGGATCCGGCGCTTTTGCTCCGCATCGAGCTGGTCGATACGCCGCCCGTTAAGCCAAATCTCACCCTCGGAAACCCGCGCGGGCGGATCGAGCAGGCCAATCACCGCGTTGCCGGTCATGGATTTGCCGGCCCCGGATTCCCCCACGACACCCCGAATTTCGCCGGGGCGGATATCATAGGACACACCCTGAACCGGCTTGAACAGCCCACGCCGCGTGGGAATTTCAACCGTCAGGTTACGGATGGATAGGACAGGTTCTGTCATCGTAGCCTCGGGTTCAAAGCGTCACGCAGCCAGTCGCCCAAGAGGTTCACGGCCAACGCCAGAACGAGCAATGTGCATGCAGGGAAAAGAAGGATCCACCATTCGCCCGAGAACAAGAAGCCCTGGCCAATGCGGATGAGTGTGCCCAGCGACGGCTGGGTCGCCGGCGCGCCGACGCCCAAAAAGCTAAGCGTTGCCTCAGCGATGATGGCGAGGGCCAGTGAGATCGTTGCGATGACCAGCACGGGCGACAGCACGTTGGGCAGAATGTGCCGGATCATAATCGTCAACGGAGAGCGCCCGATGAGGCGCGCAGCAGCGACATAGTCCTTGGACTTTTCGACCAATGTGGCCCCTCGCACAACACGCGCGAACTGGACCCAATCCGACAGACCAATCGCAAGGATCAGCACCCAGATCGCCATCTGATCGCGGTATTCCACCGGCGTCACGCCCTTGGCCACACCAAAGATCAACATCGCCACAAGGATAGATGGAAAGGTCAGCTGCACGTCTGCGGCACGCATGATGATCGTTTCGGTCCAACCGCCGACATAGCCGCTCAGCAGGCCCAGAAAGATGCCGATCACCATCGCAAGCATAACGGCCGCGACACCCACAAAGAGCGAGATGCGCAAGCCGTACAGAATGGTCGAAAATACATCCCGACCCTGATCGTCAGTGCCAAGAAAGAAGCTTTCACCGGTAAAGGCATTCGGCTCCATCGGAGCGGTGAACCCGTTCATCAGGTTCAAGCTGGCCGGATCAAACGGGTTAGTCGTCGCGATCAGCGGCGCGAAAATCGCTGCAAGAACCATCAAAACCGTTACGATCAACGAAACAATCGCCACAGGGCTGGTCCGGAACGCATAAAAAACGTCACTGTCGAGAAACCGGTTCATGATGCTGCCCTCAATCGCGGATCAATCATCGCGTATAAGATATCCACAAGAAGGTTAATGGCCACGAACATTACCGAAATCAGCATCAGGTAGGCGGCCATAACGGGGATATCAACAAACTGAATGGCGTTGATGAACAACAGCCCAACACCGGGCCATTGGAACACCGTCTCGGTAATGATCGCGAACGCGATGATGGATCCAAGTTGCAAGCCAATCACCGTAATCACCGGCACCATCGTATTCTTGAGAGCATGGCGGAAGTTGACCACCCGGTCGCCAAGCCCCCGAGCACGAGCAAAGCGGATGTAATCTTGGCGAAGGACCTCTAACATCTCAGACCGGACCAAGCGCATGATCAGCGTCATCTGATACAGACCCAACGTGATTGCGGGCAGGATCAAGGCCTTGAGGCCCGATTCCGTCAAAAAGCCAGTGGACCAGCCCCCGATTTGGACCGTCTCACCGCGGCCAAAGCTCGGCAGCCAGCCAAGTTCCACACTGAAGAGGTAGATGAGCAGAATGCCGATCAGAAAGGTTGGCAGCGACACCCCGATAAGTGAGATGGACATGATCAGATTGGCAGCGACACCATTGCGGCGGATCGCCGTGAATACGCCCAAGCCGATGCCCATCACGATGGCCAACACCCCTGACACAGCTGCAAGTTCCAGCGTGGCCGGTGCGCGTTCCATCAAGATTTCGGCGACGGGGCGGCCTTGGCGGTACGATATCCCAAAGTTGCCCTGTGCAGCTTGTTCAAGAAAGCGGAAGTATTGGACAACGAACGGTTTATCGAGACCAAGCTGCGCACGCAGGCGTTCAACGTCTTCCATCGTGCGTTCTTGGCCGAGCATGTTGTCGATGGGGTCCCCGACGAACGTAAACATCGAGAACGCCACAAGGCCCGTAACCAGAAGCACCAAGACAGATTGCCCGACGCGTTTGACGATAAAAGAGAGCATAGAGGTCTTTCTTGGGCGACACCCCCGAGCCAAAGCCCGAGGGTAAGGGAGGTCTTAGTTAACGGTTACCCAACGCAGGATAAAGAAGTTATCCGGGCGCTGTGTTACATTGATGTTCGCGCGTGCGCCCCAAACCAAGGGCTGTACGTATAGCGGCACATAAGCCACTTCGTCTTGCATGATCTTAGCAACCTCGTCGAGCATGCCCTGACGGACACTATCATCGATTTCGGACTGGATCATAGGCAAGAGCGTATCGATGCGATCATTCGAGTAGGCGCCAAAGTTCCATGAACCCAAACGCTTTTCTTCGTTCGGAGTGGAGCCAAGGAAACGAATGGGATGTTCGGCATCAAACGTACCCGGCGACCAGCCCAGCAGGTACATATCGAAGTTGTCCGCACGCAGTTCGGGCCAGTAGTTGGACACGGGCATCGCATCCAATGACACGTCCATCCCGGCTTGCGCGAGCATGGCTGTGACGGCTTGGCAGACAGCTTCGTCGTTCAGGTAGCGGTCATTCGGGCATTTAAGCGAAATCGTTTGCCCCGTCAGACCCGCCTCGGCGACCAAAGCACGAGCAGCCTCGGGATCATAGGCGTAAGGCGCAGCTTGCGCGTCAGAATAACCACGCATCGCTGGGCTGACCAACTGGCTTGCGACCTCTGCGTTGCCGCGCATGATGGTCTGCAAGATCGCCGGTACGTTCACCGCTTTGGCCACGGCTTCCCGCGCGCGCGCATCTAGGAACATGTCCGATGCGCCCTGCCCGCTTTCGGCGGCACCCGGTTGTTGGTCAAAGCCCAACATGATGACGCGCGCTTCGATCCCTTGGATCACTTGCACATCTGGGTTGCCTTGCAACCGGGCGGCATCCTGAATGGGCACGGGGTTGATGAAATCCACATCCCCCGACAACAGGGCTGCCAACGCAGTTGCTGAATTCTGGATCGGGGTCATTTCGACCCGCGTCAGGTTATGCTCCACCTCGTCCCACCAACCGGCGTGTGGCTCTAGCACAGTGCTCAGATCGGGCTGGCGTGCCGCGATTTGGAACGGACCAGTACCGTTGGCATTCAGCGTGGCATAGTTGCCTTGCTCTTTATCCGGGCGTTCGGCGTTGTTGGCCACGGCCCAGCCGCTGTCCATCATCATCCAGTTTGCAATGGAGTCGGGAAAAATCGGGTTCGGCGCGCTGGTCATGATGTCGACGGTAAAGTCGTCCACCTTGATCACATCACTCACCGGGGCGAACCAGCTTGAGGTATCCGCCTGCTCGGACGAGGCGCGCTCATACGAGAAAATCACATCATCGGCATCAAAGGCTGATCCGTCTTGAAACGTCACCCCTTGGCGCAACACAAAACGCCAACCTTCGCCATCGCCAATGGGCGACCAGCTGGTGGCGAGCGATGGCTCAATCGCCATGTCCTTGCCGCGGCGGACCAGTCCTTCGTAGATGTTGTTCAAAAATCCAAGGACCGGAGCGGAGTTAACCGCATGCGGGTCCATCGTTTGTGGATCCGTGGTAACGGCGAAATTGAACTCTTCGGCAGAAGCGGGCAGCGCCAGCACCAAAGCGATAGCAGTAGACAAGCGGAACATCGAAATTTCCCTCATTTTAAGCGTTTTGCACGGATCAAAAAAGGGCCGCTCACGGATGCGGGCGGCCCCATAGCGTTAGTTCATTGTGAAGTATTTCACTTTGGGCTGATCTTCGCCATCAACGTCGATACCAACGCCTTCGGCCATGCCCCAGTTCAGCACTTGGTGGTGCACAGGAATGTAAAGCACCTCATCCTGCACGACACGCCAGATAGCGGCGATGTCAGCATTCCGTGCTTCAAGATCCGTGTTGGACGAAAGGCTCGCGATTTTTGCGTCGATTTCATCGTTGTCGAAGCCGGTACCATTCCATGTGCCAATGTCGCTTTCGCGGCCGTGTACGAGGAAGTTAAAGATGTACTCGGAATCGTACGTCGGCACGCCCCAACCCAGCATGTAGAAGTCCGTCTTGCTGTCTGTGATCAGCGGGAAGTGCTGCGCCTTGGGCTTTGCATCAAGGTTCACCGTCACGCCAATTTGGCCCAGCATACCGACTGCTGCCTGACAGATGGCTTCATCGTTGATGTAGCGATCGTTCGGGCAATCGAGGCGGATCGAGAAGCCGTCGGCATAACCAGCCTCGGCCAGCAACGAGCGTGCCATTTCAACGTTGGTCGAGCTTTCGGCGTCCATCTCGGCGGTCCAGCCGTTTACGAACGGCGGTGCGATCATGCCTGCGGGCTCAGATTGGCCTCGCATCACAACCGTTTGGATTGCGTCACGGTTGATCGCCATGGACATCGCTTTGCGCACGCGCACATCGGCCAGCGGGTTCGCGCCATCGATATTGTCGGCTTCGATGTCATCGGCACCTTGGTTCATGCCGAAAAAGATCACGCGGTTTTGCGGCGCCTTTTTGACGGTCAGGCCATCAGCATCATTCACGCGTACAAGGTCCTGTACCGGCATGTCTTGGAGGAAGTTCACCTCACCCGACAGCAAGGCCGCCACACGGGTCGCCGCGTTCTGGATCGGGGTGTAGATGATCTCAGAGACCTCCATCGGGAACTGATCCCGGCCCCAGTAGGCCTCGTTGCGGGTCATCACGGTGCGCACGTCCGGCTCACGCGAGGTGAGGACATAAGGACCGGTGCCGTTAGCATTTGTCGTGGCGTATGTGATTTCACCGCCCTCAAAATCCTGCACATTGACGGTGTTGTTCGCCTCGGCCCAGCCTTTGTCCATGATGAACAGGTTGGTCAGGTTAGACGGCAAAATCGGGTTTGGCCCGTCTGTCACCATCTCAATGGTGTAATCGCCAACAGCGCGGATTTCGGTGATCGAGCCGATCAGCTCTTTCATGTCCGAATTTTCCTGCTTGGCGCGCTCAAACGAGAACACCACATCCTCGGCAGTGAAGGTTTCACCACCGTGGAAGGTCACGCCTTGGCGCAGTTGGAAAACCCAGACGTTTGGATCGGATGCGCTGGGCGCCCATTCGGTCGCAAGAGCGGGCTCAAACGCGCCCGTGGTGTCGCGCACGAGCAGAGGCTCATACATCTGGTGTCGGATTGTGTGCGTTGGGCCTTCGTTTTGCGCGTGGGGGTCCAGCGTAAGCGCATCGCCTGCGCGCGCCCAACGAAGGGTCTCCGACGAGGCAACTGCGGTTGTGGACAGCAGTGCGGCAATGGCCATCAAGCCTGTCAACTTGGTCATAGAAAACTCCCTGAGTGTGTCGTGCCCCTCTGAGTCAGTGGGGGCGGTGCGTCACCACATCACGGGTGTGCGGAATTGCCAAGGGTTTGCGTATGTTTTTTGGGTTTGAATATGCGCGGCCTATCCCTGCCCCCCTTTGCTGCTTTGAGAACAAGCGCAATGACGCGGGCTTGCTCAAAACTGCGTCTAAATGGATCGCAGCATGGATATAGGGCCCCTGCGCCAAGCCCCACCAGCAGGCCCAAGCCCAGCGCGATAGCACTTTGGCTTTGCAACAAAAAAAGGGCGGAGCCTTGGCCCCGCCCTTTTGCTTAGTCGTGTTACAGGCCTTAGCTTGCGGCTGTGACCGCGCGCCCCGTTACGACCTTAATCAGATGCGCGCGGTACCTTGCCGTGCCATGCAGGTCCGAAATCATATCATCCTCAGAGACACTCAGCCCATCCAGCGCCGCGGCACTGAAATCGCGGCTCAGAGCCTCTTCCGCTTCGGTCCAGCGGAACACACCGTCGTTCGAGGCACCCGTCACCGCGACACGCACGCCGCTGGCATACTTGGCCACAAACACGCCCACCAAAGCAAAACGCGAGGCAGGTTGGACGAATTTTTGGTAGTTCGCCGCCTGCGGGATCGGAAAGGACACGGCAGTGATGATCTCACCCTCTTCCAATGCCGTCTCGAACATGCCTTGGAAATAGTCATCCGCAGCAATCTCACGCGTGTTGGTGATGATGGTTGCACCGCTCGCCAACGCAGCCGCAGGGTAGCAGGCTGCCGGGTCGTTGTTGGCAAGGCTGCCGCCAATTGTGCCCCGGTTGCGCACTGCCGGATCGCCGATCTGACCCGCAAGCCCCGACAACCCCGGATAACTGCCATCCGAAGCCACGGCATGGTGGGTCGTGGCTCCCCCAATCCGCAGGGTATCTCCGTCTTTGGTGATACCTTGCATCTCGGACACGCCCGACAAAGAGACTAGCGTATTCGGGCTGGCAAGGCGCTGCTTGAGCGTGGGGATCAATGTCTGCCCCCCACCAAGCGCTTGCGCCTCATCCCCGGCCATCGCTGCGGCTGCTTCGGCAATCGTATTGGGTGTTACAACGTCAAAATTATACATCTGAAGCCTCCTCTCTTATTTGGCGTTCTGCATGGCTTCCCACACGCGCACGGGCGTGACGGGCATATCGATGTGGGTGATGTTGTGACCACCCGATTGCAGCGCATCGACCACCGCGTTTACCACAGTGGGCGGTGAGCCAATCGCACCGGCTTCTCCGCAGCCTTTAACGCCAAGCGGGTTGTGCACACAGGGCGTGCCTTGGCTGTGATCCACCTGGAACATCGGCAGGTCATCGGCGCGCGGCATGGTGTAGTCCATGTAGGACGCGCTTAGCAGTTGGCCGTATTCATCGTAGAACGTCTGCTCAACCAGTGCCTGCCCGATGCCTTGCGCCAAACCGCCGTGCACCTGACCGGTCACGATCATCGGATTGATAACGTTACCAAAGTCATCAACGGCGCACATCCGGTCTACACGCACTTTGCCGGTTTCCGGGTCCACCTCCACTTCGCAGGCATAGGCGCCCGAAGGATACGTAAAGTTCGCCGGATCGTAGAACGCGGTTTCCTCAAGACCCGGCTCGATGCTTTCGAGCGGATAGTCGTGGGGAATGTACGCCTTGAGCGCGACTTCACCAAAGGTCACGGATTTGTTCGTGCCCTCGACCGAGAACACGCCGTCATTCAACGAGATATCCTGATCGGTCACCTCGAGCATATGGGCCGCAATCTTCTTGGCTTTGACGATGATTTTCTCCGTTGCACGGACCACCGCAGAACCACAGACAGCAAGACTACGCGAACCATACGTGCCCATACCAAATGGGATCTTGGAGGTGTCCCCATGGACGATATCGATGGTGCTGGCGTCAATACCAAGCATATCGGACACCACCTGCGGGAAGGCTGTCTCATGGCCTTGGCCGTGGCTGTGTGCGCCGACCATGACGCTGATGTTGCCCGTCGCGTTCACCCTCACAGTGGCCGCGTCATACAGGCCCACACGGGATCCCAACACACCCACAAGGTTCGACGGAGCGATCCCGCACGCCTCGATATAGGCGTTCACGCCGAGCCCGCGCATTAGCCCCTTGGCTTCGCTTGCCTTGCGGCGTGCCTCAAACCCAGAGAGGTCAGCGACCTCTTCCATCTTGTCCATCAGGGCATCGTAGTTGCCCGCATCGTATTCCAGACCCGCTGCAGAGGCGTAGGGATACTGATCCGGCTTTACGAAGTTTTTCCGGCGCAGTTCGATGGGGTCCATACCCAGTTCGCGGGCGGCTTTATCAATGACACGTTCGATAGAATACGTGGCTTCGGGTCGCCCAGCGCCGCGATATGCATCCACCGGTGCGGTGTTTGTGAACACGGCTTTGACGTTCACATAGACCAAAGGAACCGTATAGTTCCCCCCCATCAACGTGCCGTGCAGGAACGTGGGCGTCGCGGTTGAGAAGTTCGACAAATAGGCACCGACGTTGGCCTTTGTATCGGTGCGGAATGCAAGGAAGTTGCCCTCTGCATCCAGCGCCAGTTCAATTTTGGTGACGTGGTCGCGGCCGTGAGCATCCGTCAGGAACGACTCCGTCCGGTCCGCAGTCCACTTGACCGGGCGACCGACTTGTTTGGCCGCAGCTAAGACCAGAGCCTCTTCGCCGTAGTGATAGATTTTGGACCCAAAACCGCCGCCCACATCGGGCGCGATCACGGTCAGCATGTTTTCCGGGATGCCCAGAACGAACGCCGAGATCAGAAGCCGGGTCAAATGCGGGTTCTGCGAGGTCGTGTGCAGAGTGTATTCGCCCGTGCTGGCCTTGTAGCTACCGATTGAGGCGCGTGGCTCCATCGCGTTGGGCACCAGACGGTTGTTCACCAGCTCCAGCGTGGTGACGTGATGCGCGTTTTTGATCGCGGTATCCGTTGCCTCACGGTTGTCTTCAATCCACCCCCAGTCAAAGCACTGGTTGGTTTCGATCTCATCATGGACGTATGTGCTGCTGGAAAGCGCGGCATTCATATCAATGATGGCGGGCAGTTCTTCGATGTCGGCCTCGATGGCTTCGACGGCGTCGCGTGCTTGCTCAACCGTTTCGGCGATCACTGCGGCGTAGGCGTCCCCCACATGGCGCACTTTGCCATGGGCCAAGACAGGCCGCTTAGGTTCTTTCATCGGCTCGCCATCGCGCGAGTTGATCAACCAACCGGCAGGGTTACCGCCCACATCGACAAAATCGTCCCCCGTAAAAACGGCCAAAACGCCGGGCATCTGCGCGGCGACGGAGGTGTCGATGGATTTGATTTTACCATGGGCAACGGTCGAACGGGCAAAGACCGCGTAGGTCTGTTTGGCCAGAACGATATCGTCGGTGTATTCACCAGTTCCAGTGAGGAAGCGGACGTCTTCGCGGCGCAGCGTGGCGGCGCCAATTCCTGTATCTCTTGGCATAATGTCTTCTCCCTATTCGGCAGCGATAGCCGACGCGTCCTGCCCGGAGGCGGCCATGATGGCTTTGACAATGTTATGATATCCGGTGCAGCGGCAGATATTGCCTTCTAGGTACTCGCGGACCTCAGCCTCTGACGGTGTCGGGTTTTCCTTAAGAAGGGCCGCCGCCGACATCACCATGCCGGGGGTGCAAAAGCCGCATTGCAAACCATGGTGGTCTTGAAACGCCTGCTGGATTACATTGAGAGACCCGTCCGCGTTGGTTTGGCCTTCGACGGTGTCGACTGACGCACCGTTCGCTTCGCTTGCGAACATTGTGCAGGATTTGACCGCTTTGCCGTTCACATGCACCACGCATGCACCGCACTGCGACGTGTCGCAGCCAACGTGGGTCCCGGTCAGGCCCTGATCTTCGCGCAGAAAAGCGGACAACAGCGTGCGCCCCTCTACGTCTCCGGAGACGGCTTTGCCATTCACCGTCATGGTTACCTTTGTCATTCTGTCCTCCCTAAGAACATCTGTCATGTCTATGCGCCGAGCCGAGCAATCGATTGGCCTAATTTTTTAGGTCTCTGACGATTGCGGCGCGCTATTTATCAGCGGGCTAGTTTCCCGCGAATTCTTGAAAAACGTAAAGTCACTGGTCTGTCACTTGGGTAGCAAACCCATCGGTGAGCGAACTGTCAAGTTTCGCAAACTTGCGAGCGTTCATATTCACGATACACACGGCTCGACTGAATTGCCCGGTGATCGCATCATTTCTTCCCCAGCCAAGCGGCGGATTTCACCAATACTCGCTTTGCACGCGCTGCCGAGACAAAATCGTAACCCTGACGCAGCACCACAACTGCCCCATCACCGCAAACTATTTGCTCGTTCCGAAGCGTAGACCCAAAGCGGAGACGGCTGGCTAGTCATAAAAGACCTCGGGGTGGTCGGACGCAAGCGCCTTTGTATTGGGGAGTATTGCTGCCATAACAATAGCTTGAACAGACAAGATATAGGTTCGAAGGCTGATCCCACGGCGGCGATACTTTGGTCGCTTTACATACCAATCTTGGATTAATGGCTTAATAAGCATTGGCAGTATTTGGGGCACACCCGGACGCAGCAACCCTTGGCGATGCGCTCGTTCACAAACATCTGAGAAATAGCGCTCTGTCAGTTCTTCGCTCTGCGTTGCAATGCGCCGCTCTGCCAGCGGAAAACTCTTGGCCTCCATGAACGCGAATATAAACCAAGGGGACATTTTATCCGTAAGCCGAATATGGTGTTCGATCAGCCAGTTCAGATGAGCAATCGGATCCTGCGCAACCTCTTGGGGCGGATTTGAAAGCTCGCGCTCCACGGCGCGTGTCACTTCACCAAGGATCATTCCGAGCAGCGTCGTCTTGGTGTCAAAGTAGGCATAAAGCCCGCCCATAGACACGCCGGATTCCTTGCTCAGATCCCGAAGAGACATCGCCTGAAATCCCTTTTTGTTCGACAGACGCAAAGCCGCATCAATGATGACCGTCAGTTTTTTGATCGCAATCTCGGGGTTTCGGATCGAGATTGTCTCGCTGTTATGCTCAAGCATCGAACGGCACAGGGCTTCGTGATCAAATGGCTTCTCGGTCTCCATCTAGGGCCCCTTCTCAAAATGCCGCGGCTTGACCAGCGTCATCAGATCAACCGCCTCTTTGAGTAGACCGAAAGTCTGCGCATGCATAGGCCCCTCCCCTGCAAAAATAGAGCGAACGCTCGATTGACATATCGCAACCTTGGCGCGATGGTCAGGCATTCCGATGGTTTGGGAGGACTGCGGCGTGTCACTCAATATGGACCCAACGCCTTTGGCACCGGGGATCAAGGGAGCGAAGGCTCTGGTGACCGGGGCCTCATCTGGGTTGGGGATGCACTTTGCCCGCCTATTGGCGAAACACGGCGCACATGTCGTTGTCGCGGCACGCAGACATGACAAAGTAGAGGCACTGGCATCCGAAATTATCACCCAAGGTGGCGCCGCCACAGCCCTTGAAATGGACGTTGCATCCGCTGGGTCCGTCGAAGCGGCCCTTGATGGTCTTGCGCTGGACATCGTTGTGAACAATGCGGGCACGACACGCTCAGCCTCAGCGCTTGATCATGAACCATCCGACCTCGACGCTATTCTGGATACGAACCTTAAGGGTGTCTTTTACGTGGTCCAAGCCGCCGCAAAAGGCATGATTGCGCGCGAAAAAGGCGGCTCAATTATCAACGTGGCTTCTATTCTGGGCAGCCGCGTCGCAGGTCATGCAGCGGCCTACGCGGCCTCCAAGGGCGGTGTCTTACAACTCACCCGCTCGCTCGCGCTGGAATGGGCGCGCTATGGTATTCGCGTCAACGCCCTGAGCCCCGGATATATTGAGACCGACCTAAATCGCGATTTCTTTGCGACTGATGCGGGCCAAGCGCTGATCAAGCGGGTGCCACAGCGTCGATTGGGCCAACCGCAAGACCTTGATGGGCCGCTTTTGCTGCTGGCCTCAGATATGGGGCGCTTCATGACTGGCTCCGATGTCGTGGCCGATGGTGGCCATCTCTGCTCCTCTCTCTAGGGAAAAAACTATGGATTTTACGATCTCACCTGAATTGGAAGACATCCGCGCCCGTGTAGCACGGTTTGTTGAGTGCGAAATTCTGCCGATAGAGAGCGATCGCGCCAATTGGGACGCCCACGGAAACATCAGCCTGCCAGCATTGGCCCCCTTGCGGGAGAAGGCAAAGGCCGAGGGCCTTTGGTGCCTGCAATTGAAAAAGGAAACCGGCGGGCAAGGCTTGGATAAAACCGGCATGGCCGTTTGCTATGAGGAAATGAACAGGTCCATTTTTGGCCCCGTTGTTTTCAATTCTGCAGCACCGGACGACGGCAACATGATGGTCCTCGAAAAAGCAGCGACCGAGGCACAAAAAGAGCGGTGGCTTGCTCCTATCGTTGCGGGAGACGTCAGCTCCTCCTTCGCGATGACCGAACCGCATCCCGGCGGGGGATCTGATCCCGGTATGATGCTGACGACCGCCACGCGCAAAGGCGATACCTATGTGCTCAAGGGGCGAAAGTGGTTCATCACGGGTGCTGAAGACGCGAGCCATTTTATCACGATGGCTCGGACTTCGGATGACCCGCGTCGTGGCTTAACTGCATTCCTGCATCACAAAGACGAAGCGAATTGGCACATAGAACGCCGCATCGGGATCATGGGTCCCGAAGAGCACGGCGGCCATTGTGAGATCGTGTACGACAACATGGAGTTGCCCGCAGATCGTGTTCTATTGGGCGAGGGATTGGGGCTTAAGCTGACGCAAATGCGCCTTGGGCCCGCGCGCCTGACCCACTGCATGAGGTGGCTGGGCCTAGCCAAGCGCTGTGCTGAAATTGCCAGCGAATATGCACAGAACCGCCATGGGTTTGGCGTGCGCCTGTCAGATCGTGAAAGCATTCAGATCAAGCTGGGTGATTTGGCGATGCAGATCGAAATGGGCCGTCTTTTGGTGATGAAAGCGGCATGGGCCATCGATCAGGGCAGCTTTGCTAAAAAGGAAGTGTCGATGGCAAAAATTCACGTTGCAAACCTTTTGCACAAAGCCGCTGATGTCGCGATCCAGATCAACGGCGCACGTGGTTACTCGACGGATACGGTTCTTGAGTGGATCTACCGCTACGCGCGTCAGGCACGGCTCGTGGATGGCGCGGACGAGGTGCATCAGATGGTTCTCAACCGTCACCTGCAGGACGAAGATAGGGATTTTTGGAAATGGCCGCCCGCCGTAAATTGAGAGCCTTCTCGCCGGTGACGAATACCCCATCTTCGACGATGCTGATCTGCTCTGAAACACAGCCCCGCGACGAGACAACCGTGCTGAATGTTGTACTCGCGGCATCCCAAGGGATCGCATTCAATGAACACTCCTAACCTTGACGCGCTGACCTCGTGGTTCACGGCAAAACTTCCAAATGAAACCGGCCTAACCATCGAGCCGATCAGTGGCGGGCAGTCAAACCCCACTTGGTTCGTCACATTTGGAAGCAAGCGCATGGTTCTGCGCAAAAAACCGGATGGACCCATCCTGCCCGGTGCACACGCAGTCGAACGTGAATACCGAGTAATGCGCGCCCTCTCCAAAACGGATGTGCCTGTGCCCAAGGCCCTGTGGCTGGAAGAGGATACAAGCATACTCGGGACGCCATTCTACGTAATGGAGCGGTTAGAGGGCCGTGTTTTTTCCGATTGCAGCCTCCCTGGGGTAACGGCTGAGCATCGTCAGGACATGTATCTGAGCATGGCGCGCACCATGGCTCAGATGCACGCCCTACGTCCCGAAGCCATTGGGCTGGCGGATTACGGCAAGCCGGGGAGCTATTTTGAGCGGCAAATCGGGCGTTGGTCGCGCCAATACGCCCAATCGCAGGGGCCAAAAATTGCGGCATTGGACCATCTGATCGATTGGCTACCCCGAAACATGCCCACGGATGACAACGCAATCTCTATCGCCCACGGCGATTATCGGCTTGGGAACTTGATGTTCCACCCAACCGAGCCGCGGGTCATCGCTGTCATGGACTGGGAACTCTCGACCCTTGGTCATCCGCTGGCTGATCTAGGTTATTGCGTGATGCCGTGGCTCACATCGCCTGATGAATACGGAGGCATCCTAGGGACGCACTGGGAACAAAACGGCATTCCTTCGATGGATCGCTTTATCACCGAGTATTACGCCCATGCGCGCCCGACGGCGCAGCTTGACACATTCCACGTCGCATTCGCACTTTTCCGGTTTGCGGTAATTTTTGTCGGCATCGCAGATCGCGCGCGTGCCGGGAACGCCGCCGCGCGCGACGCCTCTGATTTGTCCCCACTGGCAGAAAAATTCGCCAATCGCGCTGTCGAAGTGATCGAGGCTGGGCAAGTAAATTGAAAGACCACAAAATTAGCGTTCTACAACTTCAAAATTAGCCCAAACAGCGGGGGTTTTTAAAAGGATTTTGATGCGCGAGTTTTGCCTGGGGATAAATTGCACTTTTTGAACCCTTAAGGGCGGTAGCTTCGGGGTTCACAACCAAAACATGGCGGCTGCAGTGAAGGCAGTTTTTGACAGAAAGACTTTGGGACATCAGTCGTATCGGGTTGCGACGCGTCGCAAGTCTTTGAACCTGCCAAACATGCGTTCAGTGTACTTACGGAATTTTAGCGGCATTTATCGTACTTGACGACCTTTTTCCGGGACTTACACCCTAATATGTGAGGCTTGGTGCACTTTTCCACCAAGGATTTTCGGAACCATTCAGCATCATACCCGCGATCAGCCAATATCCAATCAACAGCTGGTAGACCACTCAGCAGAGCCATGGCGCCTGTATAATCTCTGACCTGACAAACAGTCACAAAAAGCGGATCGAACGGCCAATGGTATCCTTGAAAGCATGCAGTGCCGCGCTCATGTCGCCTTTTATCTACGCAATCAGATGTCTCCCCTCTTTCAGCCACAGTTTTAGGCTGTGCGGTGCGCTTTGAGGTAGGCCGCATCAATTGAGTTTATCTTGTTGTCTGAAGTCTTTGCAGTAAATCCAGCGATCATACCCGTAAATACACCCATA